>JAWVEB010000048.1:0-63631 GCA_033856915.1 Blastocatellia bacterium
GCGAGCGGGATAAGGAATCACGCTTGGCTATGTCGCTCGATTGGTTCGGCAATACTGAATTCTTGCTGAAAGTGGCGTCTTGATCCCGCTCGCTACCGCTCGCGGTTCTGTACCTGATACAGTTCGCGCTGCCTTTTTGAGCAAAGCAGGGCCGCGATGCAATAGCCCCGACCGTTAGGTCGGGGTTGCGTAGCCCACAAGACAATTAAGGCCCCAAGGGCCGACATACATTCATGTCGGTCCTTCGGACCTGCATTCATTTTCACGACCCTATCCACGACCTGAGGGTCGTGGCTATTTCAGAACGGCCCTTCGGCCTCACCCGTCCAGGCCTTCCGCTGAATCCACCTCAGCAATTGGATCCAATTAACTAAATTGCTTGCTCAGCCCAGGACGGATCGAGCGATCTGAGTTGAGGCATCACCGTGGTTTCGTAACAGGTGGGACAAATCCCATGCGAGAATTCAGCGTGAGAGTGATCGGTGATATAGGTCTCGACGTTCTGCCAATAATCCCGATCGTTACGAATCTTTTTGCAGTAGGAACAGATGGGCAGAATCCCCTGCATTTGCTTGACGAGACTGAGTGCGTTTTCAAGTTCCTCTACCCGCTCGGCCAGTTTCGTTTGCAGCTCCAAGATGCGGACGCCGACATTGAGGCGCACGCGCAACTCATTACGATCGTAAGGCTTGGTTAGATAGTCGTCCGCCCCGGCTTCAATTCCCTTAACCACCTCGCGCACCCCGCTGTTGGCAGTGAGGAGAATAATGTAAGGCCGCATGCTGGTCGGCGTCTGCCGCAACCGGCGGCAAAGCTCCAGGCCGTCGATGCCCGGCATCCTGACATCCAGAATCGCCAGTGAGGGCGCGCCGGGTTCATGCAGGGCGCTCCAGGCAGCTTCGCCATCCGTAGTCGTCGTCACCTCGTGGCCCCATTTAGGTAGAAGCCTTTCCAGAATGCGCCGCGAAACGGGATCGTCTTCGGCAATAAGTACCTTCACTGAAGTCTCCTTTGGCGTTCCGCGATAAGCAGCTCGCTGGCCCTGACTAGTTCAGCCTTCAACCTCTCAATCAGTTCTGCAACCGCGGCACGTGCAAGCCGTCCGTCCGCCCGTTCCAGCTCGCCGCAAATCTCCGCCGTGTGGCGAACTCCAAGGTTGCTACTGCTTCCCCTTAAATTATGAGCGGCTCGATTCACCGTCGCCCATTCTCCTTTGGCGGATGCCTCCGTGATCTCGCCGATCCGCTGGGACGCATCCTGAAGGTACAGATCGATGAGCTCGACAATCAGGTCAGATCCATCATCCGGCTGTAACTGCTGGAACGCGTTGAGCACGTCCAGATCGACGGCGTCATTGGTGATCCTGACCACATTCATTGGGCTGATAGTGAAGGAATGCATGTCCCTGCTGTCGTCGGTAGTGCTCCGGTCAAATAACATTCGTCGTGTCCTTCTTCTGATTAAGCTTAGGCGGCTCTTCTGGTCGAGTCCCGGTTTCCGAGTAGCATACGAATCGCGCTTTGCAGTTGCTCAGGCGTAAAGGGCTTGGGCAGAAACGCGGTAGCGCCGGCCGTGAAGCTGCTGGCCATGAGTTTGATGTCCTGCGCAGCGGTGATCATCATTATCGGAATTCGCATCAGACGTCTTTCGGACCGCATATAGCGAATCAGATCCAGGCCTTCCAGAAAAGGCATCGTCATGTCCAAAATCGCGGCGCTGAACCTCGAATCAGTCTGGAGAATGCGATAAGCCTCGCGGCCGTCGTTGGCCACTACGGCCTCGCAATCCTGCTGCTTGAGGATGGTGGTTATGAGGAGCCTCATGACGGGATCATCATCCGCGACCAGGACTCGCTTCGGAGCAGGTTGTTTTAAAGTCATGCGAAAAGTTTCCATTAGATAATTCCTCGGTTCGGTTTGATAAGAATGAAGTCAGTACCACCTGAGTGAGCGGGTGGATCAAACACTCAAGTCAGTTGGCTGTGCGGCCCGCCCGCTCACGCAGGCGGTACTGAGCTCATGTTTGGGGGGGTGAACTGACCGAGAAATTCGCGCGTCTCCCGGAAGATCTTTTGGGCTTGAGCCAAAGCCGCCGGCGCGTTATCGAGGCAGCCGGCCCGGCCGGCACTTTCGAGTTCGCGGAAAGGAACTGCGATCGCGTTCATGCCGCAATTGGCGCTGGTGCCGGCACAGTTGTGAGCAATGTCCTCGATTTCGACAGCGTCACTCGCGACTATCGCGGCCTCCAATTTATTCAAGTTAATGGAAGTTTGCTCGAGGTAGAGACTCAGGATCTCATCTCGTTCTTCCGGGTCATCTCCCAACATTTCGTGCATTCGGGCAATGTCTACGGGCGGCCCGGGGGCAGAGGCGACGATCGGATCATAGGCATCGGCGCCACCCTTGTTGAGGAAGAGTTGGATGACCCGCGCGAGTTCCTCTGGCTTGACTGGTTTGGTGATGTATTCGTCCATTCCGGCGGCTAAACACTTTTCCCGATCTCCTTTAAGGGCGTGGGCGGTCATCGCCACGATCGGCGTGTGTCTTCTTGTTCCTTCGCGACGACGAATCTCAGCGGTCGCTTCATAGCCATCCATCTCGGGCATTTGGCAGTCCATCAAAACCAGATCGTATTGGATCCGGCTCAGGGCTTCGAGCGCTTCGCGGCCATCGGCCACGGTGTCCGCGCGATAGCCAAATTTTTGTAACTGCCGGACCGCGACTTTCTGGTTCACGATGTTGTCCTCGGCCAGGAGAATCAATTTATCTGACATAGTTTTTGCCTCAGCAAGGGTATGTTTAGTAACGAGTGGGGTCGCGCTCCCTGGAAAGGTTGTCTCTTCCGGAGAGGTGGTTTGATTGACGACGTTGGCCAGGCAATCGAATAACTGAGATTGTCGGACTGGTTTGGTCAGGTATGCGGCGATCCCGGCCTCACGCGCAGTCGCGCCATCGCCGCGCGTTCCCAACGAGGTCAAGAGCACCATTCGCAGGGACGCCAGTGCGGGGTCGGACTTGATCGTCCGCGCGAGCTCGAAACCGTCCATGCCCGGCATCATGAAATCAAGAATGGCGATATCATAAGGCGTTCCCAGGGCGGCGGCAGATCGCAATAACTCTAGAGCCCGAACTCCCGAATCGGCTTCGTCACGAACCATTCCCCACGACTCCAACTGGTGCGAGAGAATTTTCCGGTTCGTCGCATTGTCATCGACGATCAGAGCGCGCATTCGATCCAGACTTAGGCGGGACGTTCGGGTCCTGGCAACCGGGACTTCCTGCTTGGGGAATCTGGCGGTGAACCAGAAGGTCGAGCCTTTCCCTTCGCTGCTCGTGATACCAATTTCGCCACCCATCAACTCGACCAATTGCTTTGAAATCGCGAGCCCGAGACCCGTCCCGCCGTACTTACGCGTGGTTGAGCCGTCAGCCTGACTAAACGCCTGGAACAATTTCTTTTGGGCGGCTGCACTAATTCCTATTCCCGTATCGCTAACGGTGAAGCGAATGACTATGTCATTGTCGGTTTCGCGGTCTTTCTCGGCCCGGACAATGACCTCGCCACGCTCGGTAAACTTGATGGCGTTTCCAATCAGGTTATTTAGCACCTGGCGCAGCCGGCCCGGATCTCCGCGCAGGGATCCGGTCACGTCGCTATAGATCAGCGAGGCCAACTCGATTTGCTTGCTGTGCGCCCGCTCGGCCAGGAGTTCGACCGTCCCCTCGACCGCATTGCTGAGATCGAAATCGAGCATCTCGAACTCGAGCTTGCCGGCTTCTATTTTTGAGAAGTCGAGGATGTCGTTAATGACTCTCATCAACGAATCGGCACTGGAGTTAATAGTCTCAGTAAAGTCTCTCTGCTCGGCGGTCAAGTCGGTGTCCAGTAGCAGTCCGGTCATGCCAATGACGCCGTTCATGGGGGTGCGAATTTCGTGCGACATATTGGCCAGGAACTCTGATTTCATTTGCGCTGATTGCTGCGCCGCATCGCGCGCCCGTTCCAAATCGTCTTCGATTCGTTTCTGTTCGGTGATGTCCTGATCGGTGCCCCTGATCTTGATCATTTGACCATGTTCATCACAGATAACCCTGCCATTGGCGCGGAGTACGCGCATAATTCCATCAGCGCGAATGATGCGATAGTCATAGGCGAAGTTCTCTTTTCTTTGTTGGGATCTTTCATTAATGGTTTTCATCAGATGGCGGTCGTCTGGATGCACCATCGTCAGATACTCTTCAAAAGGTAATCCGAACTCCCGCCGTTCGAGACCAAAGATGCGCCACAGCTCGTCCGACCACTTCACCTCGCCGGTCACGGCGTCGTAATTCCAACTTCCAAGATGCGCGATTCCCTGGGCGTCAGACATCTGCATCTCGTTCGTCTTCATCTGCTCCTCAATTCGCTTGCGCTCAGTGATGTCCCGACCCAGTCCGATCAGGCCGGCGATCTGGTCATTCTCATCACGCAATGGAATCTTAGTGGTAAGTAACCAGGTTTTCTGACCTTGCTTGCCGAACACATACTCTTCCCGATTGATCACGGGCTGACCGGTTTGAAGAACTACTTGATCGTCAGCCAGAAATTGTTCCGCTAATTCCTTCGGGTACAATTCAAAATCATTCTTACCTAATAGCTCGGCCTCCGATTGCAGACCTGAAAGATGCACTTCGGCCAGGTTCGCGATCACCTTCCGGGAGGCCATGTCCTTCACATAGACCGCATCAGGAAGATGATCGATGAGAGTACGCAGGAAGGCGCGCTCCTTCCGGAGTGCGTTCTCCAGTTGGGTGCGCTCGGTGATGTCTTGCATGGTGGCGCGAATCCCAATAAATCGCCCGCTCGCGTCATTGAGTATCTGATCGTCAAGCTGCACCTTCATGAACGTTCCGTCCTTACGCCGGAAGGACCGCTCAACATTGGGCACTGGTTTTAGCCCCACAAGCTTTTCCGCGAAGGTCAGGCGCGCGATCTCTGCCTCTTCAATGAACTCCCAGACATGGTGTCCGATCATCTCTTCCGAAGAATAGCCGAGCATCGATAGTTCAGTTGTGTTGACGCAGGTGATTCGTCCCTCGATATCTATTTCATGGTAGCCGACCGGGGCATCGTAGAAGAGATCACGAAAACGGCGATCGCTCTCAATCAAAGCTTCCTCAGCTCGCTTGCGTTCAATTGCCAAAGCCAGTTGGGCCGCCACGGCAGACAGAAACTCCACATCGCGCTGGCTGTAAGCATTTTCCTGGTCGTAGTTCTGCACCACGATGACCCCAATCGTTTCAGCCGGCGTCATCAGCGGCACGGCGAGAAATGATGGAGCTGGCCTGCCGATTAGCTCGACTTCACCCCGGTCCCGGAGTCCGGCAAAAACCGCTTCGTCCATCAGCAGCGGCTGGCCGCTACTAAACACTTTGGCGGTGCAGTTCTTACTGAGGGCCATCGGAAACGGGTTCGCTTCGACCAGATCGACAAAGAGCGGCGCCTCGAACAAACCCGTCTGCTTGTCAAAAAGGGCAACACAGCAGTTCTCGGCATAAAGAACCTTCTTTAGCGATTGGTGGACCTGTCTGAGTAATTCATCGAGATTTGAAGTCAGGTTGACGCTTTGAATGACCTGTGAGATCACGTCGCGTTCACTGTCGGCGCGTTTGCGCTCGGTGATGTCCGTGTGTGAACCGGACATGCGATAGGGCTTACCGTTCGCGTCGCGCAGCATGGAAGCACGGGCCAAAATCCAGGGGTAGGTCCCATCTTTGTGGCGCAGCCGGTGCTCTAATGCGTACTGAGATGTCCGTCCCTCGACATAGTCGTCAATCGTGGCCAGGGCGCGCGCGTGATCATCAGGATGAAGAGCGGCTTCCCACAATGCGAACCGGTTATCGAATTCATGGTCTTCATAACCGAGCATGCTTTTCCAGCGAGGCGAAAAATAGACCTCGTTGGTCAACATGTTCCAATCCCACAGCCCGTCGTTAGAGCCTTCCACCGCCAGTTCATACTGCTCCCGGCTCTTCCGCAGCTCTTCTTCGGCTAGCTTGCGCCGGGTGATGTCGCGCCCGATACCCTGGATGCCCACCGCCACTCCGTCTTGATAAATCACACGGCTGCTGATGTCCAGGATGATCCGGCTCCTGTCTTTAGAGTGAATCTCCAACTCGAAATCCGGCTGTTGCTCGCCGGCGAGATTCTTCGCTATCCTCTCGCGCACGCGGGCCGCGTCGCTCGGGCCGATTACGTCGGCAATGTTCATCCGCAGCGCTTCCGCCAGCGTATAGCCGGTGAGTTCAAGGCCCGCTCTGTTGAGCGAGGTATACCGTCCCGTTAAGTCCAGGGTGTAGACAAGGTCGGTGGCATTTTCGACAAGTTCGCGATATCGCTCCTCGCTCTCGACCAGTTGCTTTTCGGCTCTGATGCGCTCCGAAATGTCGCGCACCATCGAGACGATCATATGTTGGCCGTTTTCCGCCGCGACGTATTGAAGGATAATTTCGACCGGAACGTCCTGGCCGTTCTTATTGCGGTGGACGGTCTTAAATGGGAGAGCGTCAACGGTCCCGGCAATAACGGGCGCGATCAGGTCGCGATAGCTTTTTTCGTCGAACCTCGTCTTAATATCAATAGGCGTCATCGTGAGCAACTCATCTTTGCTATAACCTGTCTGCCGGATCGCGCCCTCGTTGACGTAAGCGTAGCGCAGTGTTTCGGGATCGAACATGAAGACGGCGTCCTGCATCGCGTCGAGCGCGTTCGTGGCCCGCCGCAACCTGGTTTCGACCTGCGAGCGCTCAACAATTTCCACCTTTAGAGCTGAATCAGAGTGTTCGACCTCGGTTGCCATTTGATTGAAAGCCGTCCCAAGTTGGCCGAGTTCGTCACCGGTTGGAACGTGGGCCCGGGCGGAGAAATCGCCCTGGCCGAAACGTCGCGCGGTTGCGGTCAGCAGCCGCAGCCAACGCAGAAAACCCCGCCGCACGAAGACATACTGAAGAAGCCAGAACAGGAAGAGAAAGCCAGCCAAGACCTGCATTGTTCGGATGAAAGCCGTGTTCACGTTCTGTTCAACGTTCGAGAGAGCGAAATCCATCGTCAACACGCCCACGATGTTGCTCTTGCGCGTGGCATCATAGCGTCCATCGATCGCGTAGCTCGCCCGCAAGATGTTGCCTTCGCTGGTTGTATAGATGTAGTTTCTATCGCCGCCCTCCTGAAACAACTCGTTTAGAGTATTGGCTTCTACCGGCGCCTCCACCGTACTCGGATCGCTGTCTATATTTGCGATAGCCCGGAGCGACTTTTCTGTCAGGGTAACGTGCTTGGTATTGGCAATCTTCCCCGTCAAGCGGAGTATCGAGGATGAGAGCGTTTGAGAGTCGAAGAACTCCGGCTTTTCAGCCAGCATCTCTTTGATCGCCTGGCTGACGGCATACCCCGAATCCTTGATATTTCGGTGTGCTGTGTCGCGCATGCTTCGATATTGATAAAAGCCGACCAGACATAAAACAATCCCAAGCCCGACAACTTGAAGGATGATCCACTTCGCTGCGAGAGAAGACCGCAGCTGAGGCATCCTTATTTTTGTAAAGTTCACCGGGAGCCAGGCACATACGAAACACAAAAGTCCCGCCGATAAAAACATTAATGGTAGGTAACGATTAATCCAGAGCAGCCTCGTGCGTTCCGCCCCGGCGCTCTTCACCTGATCGATAACATCATCACCGGCCGTGGCTCCGTCCCAACGGGAAATCGCCTCATCCTGAGCGCCGGTAGCAATGTCATAAACGTAATCTCCCGAGTGGCAGCCTTCTTCGATTTTAATGGTCGCCCCCGTCAAGGGCTCAACCCAAATCTTAAAGAAATATTGGTCGTCGGCACATTTGATTTCCTGTCCCGATTTTACTTTTGTTCCCTGATACTTCTCCGTCCCTGCGTAAGACTCTGTGTACTCGCCGCGTCCGCGATACGCGAAGAGATAGGTATTGAGACCTTCAACGTCAACCTCTTTTTGAAAGGCGAGGGGAATGCCTTTGAGATAAGAAAACCGCAGGCGATAAATTTTCTTTTCAACATTGCGCGGAAACACAAAATAGTCGCCCTGATATTCTGGCTTGAGATGCTCCCCAGTTTGAGGATTAACCGGGGCAAAATACTCATATTCCCAAGATACCTGACCGCTGGTGATGTCATTTATTAAGTACTTACTGTCAAGTTCCACCCGGCCCGGCTTCGCTGAGTTGGGAACAATGCTGATGGATTGACTGTAAGTAGTTGAGACATCTTTCTCCGGCATTTTTCCAGTTTGGGGATCGACGTAAGTTTGAAAGCCTATATAGTGTGTCTTCCAGCTCCAGGTTAAGGGAATGCGCTGCGTCCAGCGTGGAGCTAACGCAAACTGCCAGACAGCCGTGAAGCCGAGCAACGCCAAACCTGCTGCAATTAGTATTTTCTTACTCATGCACTGACTTACTGTTTCAAGACAATTCTAGAAACTCCCACTCGCAGCGAAGACGACGTCCGAGAACATTTCTCGTCCCCAACGGCGTCGCTTTCTCAGTTTTAGAAACGAAAGGGTTGCCCAGTCCTGCGGAGAGCCGCGCCCGTCGCGGGGGAAGGCAGAAAAAATAGCGAAGCTGGATAGGATTATTCCGAGGAACTATTATTTTCATCTCCATCAAGGCTCCGCAGGATAGGCCGGGTAGGGTGGTAGGCTGGGTCTTCAGGGGCGCAATGCCGATGCATTGCACCGCACTCGGCGTGACGTTGCCCAGGCAACGACCGCTTTAGCCGTAGTTGCATGACCTGTGCCAGCGATTCGCATGAGCAAAGAAGCGTTGGTAACCGAACGCTGCGGAGTGAAGGACCAATTGTCGCGGGAGGTAACCGATAGACCAGTTGCGTGGCGCCGGCGCTCAGGGACTCAGAGGTTGCGCCTTGTGACTGTCAGCATTAGAATCCACGGCAAGACTTGAGGTCCCGGTGTTCAACGTTTCGCACGCTATCGCCCCGATTGTTAGTGCTTCCGGGAAACCACCGATCGAGCCTCTCGGCTTTTCTCAATTAATCTTCCGCTGTGATGAGCGGCAAACGCGCTCGTTCAGCCGGCATAGTGGCGATTAGCCATCAAGCGTGGGAACTAGCAACGCTCCTCGACGACGCACCGGAGGAATCGGCAGTGGTCGGAGTCAAAATCGAACAGCAGAAAGAGCACTCGCCGGCTCGACGTTATCTCACCGCGCTGATCGCCCCGTTGATCGTCGCGGCCGTGATGCAGTTTACCTGGCCCGGTCTTGCCCAATCACCGGTCGTGCTCTTTCTGCTGGCCGTAACCTTCAGCGCCTGGTACGGCGGTCTCAATCCTGGTCTGTTATCCGTATTCGTCTCTGTGCTATTGGCCAGTTTGTTTTTCGTTGAGCCTTACTTCGGCTTGTGGCCAACAAAGCGTGGCGACTTTCAGTATCTGTTGACTCTGGCCACGGTGGGACCGTTCATCAGCCTGATGAGCGAGTTAATGCACCGGCAGCGACGGCGCGCCGAAATCAATTTCAACACGATGCGCGCCAGTGAGGATCGGTATCGAAAGTTAACTGAGAATTTTCCCAACGGCACCGTAAGTGTTTACGACAAAGATCTGCGGGTGATTTTCATGGCCGGGAAAGGCCTGGAGAAAAACAATCTTTCGGCTGACTCTTTTATAGGCAAATCGCTCCACGAGATCGCTCCACCCGAAGTCGTAGCCATCGTTGAGCCTCATTTCCGCGCAGCGTTTGCAGGCAAGGTGGTGACTTATGAGTGTCCTTATCCGGACGGTCGGATCTACTTTGCCTCGGTCGCCCCATTGTTTGATACGAACAAAGCGATCAACGAAATTCTGGTGATTGCACAGAACGTCACTGAAATGAAACGGACCCAGGAGGATCTAAAAAAGCAGAAGGAAATTCTCCAAACGATATTCGAACGTATCCCCGTGATGATCAGTTCTTATGATCGGGACAACAACGTCACGCTGATGAATCGCGAGTGGGAGCGCACGCGTGGTTGGTCGCACGAAGAGATACAGAAACAGCACATCGATATATTGGCTGAGGCCTATCCTGATCCCGAAGATCTAAAAAGGGCGCGAGCATTCATCGCCGAGGCCAGCGGTGAGTGGGCTGATTTTGAGATCCGAGTCAGAGACGGGCGAGTACTGAATACATCCTGGGCGGCGGTGCGCCTTTCAGACGGGATGAGAATCAACATCGGCCAGGACATCACCAAACGCAAGCAGCACGAAGAGAAGCTGCGCGAATACGAGGAGGTCGTGGAAAACCTGGACGAAATGATCATAGTCATAGACCGAGAGTACCGATACCTGCTCGCCAATCAGGCGTTTCTGGACTATCGAGCCCTCAAGCGAGAGCAGGTCGTGGGACGTCTACTCCCAGACATGCTGAACGAAGGTGTGTTTGAAAGCGTGGTCAAGAAACAATTGGATGACTGTTTCAAGGGAAACGTCGTCAAATACGAGATGACATATAACTATCCCGAGCGTGGCGATCGCCAGCTATTAGTGTCGTACTTCCCCATAGAAGGCGGCGGCGGTGTGGATCGGGTGGCTTGCGTCCTGCGGGACATCACCGAGCATCAGCGCGCTGAAAAGGCCCGGCATGAAGCCGAGCAGAAGTATCGCGATATTTTTGAAAACGCCGGCGAGGGTATTTATCAAACTACGCCGGAAGGCCGATACATCGAGGCCAATCCGGCCCTGGCGCGGATGCATGGGTTTGAGTCTCCCGAAGACTTGATGAAAGCTCTCCGCGACATTTCCCGTGAAGTCTACGTCAATCCTGGCCAGCGGCAGGAATTCAAGGACCTGATCGAGTCGCAGGGTTTCGTGCGCGATTTTGAACATCAGATCTTTCGTCGCGACGGCAACAAAATCTGGATCTCGGTAAATGGACGCGTCGTGCGCGACGGGCTTGGGAAAATTCTTTTCTACGAAGGAACCGTACAGGACATAAACGAGCGTAAGTTGGCGGAGGGCAGAAGCGCGGTTTTCTCAACCCTGGGGCGAAAACTCAGCGGCGCCACGACTCAACTTCATGCGGGCAGGATCATCGCCGACACCGCGCGCGAGCTATTCGGCTGGGACGCTTGCAATCTTGATTTGTATGACGCGGACCGCGACATCGTGCATCCGATGTTGAATGTCGACACGATTGACGGCGAGCCCGTCGATATTACGGCTTCGTTCTCAGATTCAAAGCCCACAACGAGGCAGCGCCAGGTTATCGACCATGGTCCGCTGTTGCTGGGCGACGATCCGATTCCCTTTGGTGACGACGCCACGCCATTCGGAGAGGAACAGAAGCCTTTCGCCTCTATGATGCTCGTGCCCGTTCGGCACGCCGCGAGGGTGGTCGGCATGCTGTCGATTCACAGCTACACGCCCCAGGCTTATGACGCCGCTGCGCTTAATGATCTTCAGTCACTGGCGGATCATTGTGGTGAAGCCCTTAATCGAATTCACGCCGAAGAATCCTTCTATGAAAGTGAGGAAAAATTCCGACAACTGGCCGAACACTTTGAAGACGTAGTCTGGTTGACCGACAAGGATATCAGCAAGGTCGTCTACATCAATCCGGCATACGAAAGAATTGTCAGGCGCACTTGTGAGAGCCTGCAGAAAGACCCGACGTCTTTTTCCGACGTCATCCATCCCGAGGATCGCGACTCTTTCGAACGCCTGCACGAAAGTGAAGTGAACGGCGACTATCAACCGGCGGAATACCGGATTATCTGGCCGGACGGAACAGTTCGCTGGCTCTTGCGCCGCTCGTTCCCGATCCGCAACACGAAAGGAGAAATCTATCTCGTCGCCGGGATTGCTCAGGACATTACCGAACGCCGGGGGGCGCAGGAAGCTCTGCGCGAAAGCGAGGATCTCTTCTCGAGGGCCTTCCATTCGAGTCCCGCGCCCCTAATCATTACTCGTTTAGCTGACGGAAAGTTTCTAAACGTGAATGATGAGTTCCTGCGCACTTTTGAATACGAGCGCGCGGAGGTCATGGGAAAAACCGTGCAGGATCTTAGTATTTACGTGAGCGCCGAAAACCGAATGACTCTGATTGACGATCTACATGAGCAGAACGCGTTATGTGGGTATGAAAGTCAAGCTCGCACTAAGTCGGGGCGAATTCTGGATCTGCTCGTTTTCGTAGAGCGCGTCACGTTGAAGGGTGAGCAATGTCTTTTGTCTACGGCTTATGACACGACCGACCGCAAAATCGCGGAAAAAGCTTTGCGTGAGAGCGAAGAGCGTTATCGCGAACTGTTTGATAATGCCAAGGACGCTATTTACGTTCACGATCTCAGCGGACGCTATGTCTCGTTGAACCGGGCGGCTGAAAAACTCTCGGGGTACAGTCGCGAAGAGATCATCGGCAAACACTTTTCAAATTTTGTGTCCCCGCGTGATTTGAAACACGTGCGGAAAAATCTTTGTAAGAAGTTGGACCTGGAGGGCGAGACGACTTACGAGATCGATCTGGTGACCAGGAGCCGAAAGCGAGTGCCGGTCGAGGTTGTTAGCCGCTTGATCTATCAGAGCGGTGAACCCATTGGTGTGCAGGGGACCGCGCGCGACATCACGGAGCGCAGACGTGCGCAGGAGGCCCTGCAAATTTACTCGCGCCGGTTGATCGAGGCCCAGGAAGCTGAACGGCAAAGCCTCGCGCGCGAGTTGCACGACGAGATTGGCCAGGTCCTGACCGCCGTGAGAATTAACTTGCACACCGTCCAAAATTCATATCTGGACGATGCCTCTCTGCCCCGGATAGAAGAGAGCATTGTCATCGTCGATGAAGCGCTCGGCCGAATTCGCGAGTTGTCGCTGGAGTTGCGGCCTTCGTTGCTTGACGATCTGGGACTGGCCGCGGCGCTGCGTTGGTATGTCGATCGTTATGGACAGCGCACCGGCATCACGGCCGAAGTTCTGACCGGCTTCGAGGAACGCGGGCGGCTGCCTCGAGACCTTGAAACCGAGTGTTTCCGGATCGCGCAGGAAGCGTTGACCAACGTCGCGCGGCACGCGCAAGCCACTCGCGTGTCCGTGCAGTTGGACGGCGGGGTAGAAAAGCTGGTGCTCACAGTTACCGACAATGGAATTGGCTTTGATACTGAAAACCTGATCAACGGGGCATCGTCGGCAGCGACCCTGGGGCTGCGCGGAATGAAGGAACGCGCCCTGGCGATGAACGGTCGCATCGAAATAAATTCGTCGCCCGGCGCCGGCACCCAGGTACGGGCGACCTTACCCCTCAAACGACCGAGCTACACTCGATGACTAAGATTCGCGTCTTGCTGGCTGACGATCACAAACTGGTTCGCGCCGGTATTAGATCGCTGTTGGAAAGGTTGCCTGATCTCGAAGTCGTTGCGGAAGCCAGTGACGGGCGAGAGGCCATTCGTCTCGTCGAACAGCACGAGCCTCAGATAGTTTTGATGGATCTGGCGATGCCGGAACTGAACGGGATCGAGGCGACCCGGTATCTAACCAACACATTTCCGAAAGTGCGGGTGCTGATCCTGTCAATCTACACGGATGAGGAACACGTCTACCAGGCTCTGCGCGCCGGCGCGGCAGGTTATCTGATGAAGGGCGCGGCTACCGAAGAGCTGGAGTTAGCGATCAGAACTGTCGCCGAGGGCGAGACCTATCTCAGTCCTCCAGTATCGAAGCTGGTTATCATGGAATACATCCGCCGCACGAATGTAGGTTTCAGCTCACTCGAAAGACTCTCGTCGCGCCAGACGCAAGTCCTGAAGCTGATTGCGGAAGGAAAGACTACAAAACAGATTGCCCTCGAGCTTGGCATCAGCGTAAAGACCGTTGAGACTCACCGATCGGCTTTGATGAAGCGGATTGGAGTGCGTGATGTTGCCGGTTTGGTCCGCTATGCGGTCAAGATTGATCTAATTGATCTGCATCTCTAGCGTGTAGCTTTGCTACTCCCATCGCCTAAGGATTCTCCTGATTGTCCCTGTTTTTTGCTTAGGTTAAAGTCCAGAAGCAAGAAAGAGCTAATGTGTTCAGCACTAATTAGTGCGTGCTGACTCAGGGAAGGAAACAAACCTTACCCGGATCGCGTTCAAGTCTTGTGGCTTTATGTGCGACCTCTCGAGTACTCCCCTCTTAGAACCTCGCACCAGCTTGATCCGGCAGACAGGAATAAAGTGAAACCGATTCGTGTTTTACTAATCGACGATCATGCGCTGGTACGGGCAGGCATTCGATCTCTAATCAATGGGATGGAAGGCGTCGAAGTTGTAGCCGAAGCCGCCAATGGCGAGGATGCATTGCGACGGATTGAGGAAGTGCAACCCGATATCGCTTTGCTGGACGTCGCCATGCCGGGCTTGAACGGCTTTCAAGTACTGGCAGAAAGTGTGAAGCGTTTCCCGAGTGTGCGAGTGATCGTGATCACCGTGCACGAGACCGGACAGTACGCGTCGCAGGCCCTGCGCGCCGGCGCCGTCGGCTATCTTCCGAAAAGCGCCGCCAGCGTTGAACTCCAGGAAGCAATCAGAACAGTCGCAGCCGGTGAAACCTTTATCTCTCGCGAGGTCGACAAAAAGACAATCCTGCAACAAGCGAAGGAAACCGAACAAGCCCGGTTGCTCAAGGCGCTCACTCCTCGCCAGCGCGAGATCCTGACTTTGATTGCGGAGGGCAACAGCACCAGAGATATAGCCCTTCTTTTGCGCATCAGTGTGAAAACAGTCGAATCACACCGTGCGCAACTCATGGAACGCCTCAATATTCATGAGGTGGCCGGGCTGGTTCGCTTTGCGATCAGAACCGGTCTGGTAAAGATCGAGTAATCCCTGGCCTCATCCTCTCTTTCGAACGCCACAGTATTCCTTTTTCTCTATCTGGACGATCGACGAACATCACTAACGAATGTTTTCGTTCGTGTGCTTTTTTGGATCGATTCTTTCAATCAGCACGCGGGTTTAGCTTAGGACATCACCTGGTACAGATGTGCGCTTGCTTGTTTACTTTCAAAAGCGTCCCGGACAGCCCGGATCATGGCCGGCTCGTCGACTTGACCTTTCACGAGATAGCCCTTCGCGCCTAATTTCATGGCCTCGCTGGCTAACGTCGCATCATCAGTTCCCGTCAGGACCACGACCGGTACTCCGGCGTACTGTTCGAGCAACGTCGTAAGCGTACTTAGGCCTTCAGAGTCGGGCAGAGATAGATCCAGCAAAACGACATCGACCCCGCCGGCAAGGACCTGCTCAATGCCCCCCGAGAGCAGCTCGGCACGTGAGATCTCGATAGTTGAGAGGTGTGGAGTTTTCGCCGCTGCTTTTAGAAGCGCCGACTTAATTACAAAAGCTTCGCCGGGATTGTCTTCGATCAATAGCACTCTTACAGGTTTCGCCGCCGGCTTCAGGATCGTCTCCGGGTTGACCGGAAACAGAGACAGGTTACGGGATGGGTGATCCCTCAGGGTTACCAATCGCAGCACATTGCGCATCTGATCCGGAGTGAAGGGCTTCGGGACGAACGCCACCGCGCCGGCTCCAATGCCTTGGGACAACACTTTAAAATCATCTGAAGAGCTCATGATAATGACTGGTATGCGGCTCAGACGCTTCTCGGTCTGCATTTGGTGCAGCAGGTCCGACCCTTCCAGGTGCGGCATCACCATGTCCAAAATGACGGCCCTAAAATCCGAGTCCTTATGGAGAATTCGATAGGCGTCGCGCCCATCGAGAGCTGTCACGACATCATAGCCTTCGCACTCAACCAACGTTTGAACGATATCAAGAATGACAGGATCATCGTCCGCGATCAGTATTCGCTTCGTGTTTTGAATGGGTCGATTAAGCAATGTTATTTCTTCCTTCCAGGTTGATCATCAAACGGGGTGAAGTCTTCTTTTGAGCTTCAAGCTGCAAAGTAAGACGGGGAAAGTCTTCTTCTAAATTACGCAATTTGCCGTCGGCCTCGAGCACCGAACCCAGGCGCGCCTGCTGTTCCAACTGGAGGCAAAGCGCCGCCGCTTCCTGAGAACCGATGTTGCCGTAACTTCCTTTTAGCCCATGGGCCGCGCGGGCTACGGCGGGCGCGTCGCCTGCTTCCACTGCCTGGCGCAGGACCACCAGCCGCTGCGCTGTATCGGGCAGGAACTTGTCGATCAGCCGCACCACCATGGCGCTGCTGAACTCCTGCTCGAAGAGGTTGAGTCTTTCGGTCACGTGCCGGTCGATCACGGGCGTGGCGGTTAACGCGACTGCCTCCTTATTCGTGTTCCCAGCGGGTTTGTCGGATTGTGGCAGCCAGCGTTTGAGTACCGTAAACAACTCTTCCGCGTCGATGGGCTTGCTGATGTAGTCGTCCATGCCGGCCTGGAGACACCGCTGCCGATCGCCTCGCATGGCATTGGCAGTCATGGCGATGATCGGAGTGTGTTCCGGCCCGGCGCCTTCGCGCCGACGAATGACACCGGTGGCCGCATAGCCGTCCATCTCAGGCATCTGACAGTCCATCAGAACCACGTCGTAATGAATCTCGGCCAGGGCCTCGATCGCCTCCAGGCCGTTCGCCACCATATCGGCGTGCAGTCCCAGTTTCTCCATGTAAGAAATGGCCACCTCCATATTCACCGCGTTGTCTTCGGCGATGAGGACGCGACCCTGCAAGGAGGTTGGAAACTTCTCTTCTCGAAGGCTGTGCCTGGTCACCAGTGACGGCGCAGCAGACAAACCGTTCGCTCCGGTAGAGTTGTTCATGATGGTGACGAGGCAGTCGAAAAGCTGCGATTGTTGGATCGGCTTCGTCAAATATGCGGCGGCCCCGAGTTCCTGGGCCTTCTCGCCCTGTCCTCTCTCTCCGATTGACGCCATCAGCAGGAGTTCGACGGCCCCGATCTCGGGATCTTCCTTAATCGATCGCGCCAATTCAAAGCCGTCCTCTTCACCTAGTTCAACGTCGACCACGACGAGATCGTAACCTTTTCCGCGGCCCGCCGCGGCCCGCATCATGGTAAGTGCTTCCGCGCCGCTTTCTGCTTCACGCGAGAGTATTCCCCAGGAAATCGTGCGGTCGACAATAGATCTGCGCGTCGTAGGGCTATCGTCCACAATAAGCATCCGCAATCCCTTAAGCGCATTCCTTTGGCCTGAATGGGCGACGCCTTCTTCCCGCTGCTTCTCAAAGCCCGCGGTGAACCAAAAATTTGAACCTTGACCCGGAGTGCTTTCGAAGCCTATCTCTCCATTCATCATCTCGATCAACCGCTTCGAGATAGCCAACCCGAGGCCCGTCCCACCGTACTTGCGCGTCATGGACCCATCGGCCTGCGAGAAAGCTTCAAAGACTCTCGCCTGTGCTGCCTGAGAGATACCGATCCCGGTGTCGCTCACCTTGAAACGGAGGCACGCGTGTGTGTCGCTGACGCTCTCGCTCATCACATGGATCACCACTTCTCCGTGCTCCGTAAACTTGACCGCATTGCCGATCAGGTTGGTGAGTACCTGACGCAGACGTCCCTCGTCTCCACGCAGGAACCTCGGTACGTCCTTGTCGAAGAGCAAGCCCAGTTCAATATGTTTCTCCTGCGCCCGCGCACTGAGCAATTCCAGCGTGCCCTCGACGGTGTGGAGCAAATCGAACTCCAGTGCTTCAAAGTGAAGCTTGTCTGCCTCGATCTTCGAGAAGTCCAGGATGTCGTTAATAATCTTCAGCAGTGCTTGCGCGCTCGACCGAATGGTTTCGCTAAAGCGATGCTGCTCGGACGAGAGTTCCGTCGAGAGCAGCAGGCCGGTCATGCCGATGATCCCGTTCATGGGGGTGCGGATCTCGTGACTCATATTAGCGAGGAACTCTGATTTGAGTCGCACTGATTCCAACGCCGCATCGCGTGCTCGTTCGAGCTCAACTTCGATTAGCTTTCGCTCAGTAATATCCTGGGCGTAGGCGCCGAGTGCTTCTTCCGCGCGGCAGCGCTCGGTATTGAGTTCAACCGCATATCTAATCGATCGATCCAGACGTTCGCCGGCCGTTTCATCCTTGAGCAGATAGCCGCTGGCCCCAGCCTCCATGGCCTCTACGTCCACCTCATGATTACCCTGTCCGGTGAGCAGGATCATCGGCGTGGTTAGCCGCGAGTCGCGGGCTTCCCGAATCAACTGCACGCCGGTGCGTTCGCCGAGACGATAATCCACCAGACAAACATGATGTTCCCGGCGTGCGGCTACCGCTAAGCCTTTTTCGTAGGATGATGCCCACTCGAGTGCATAGTTGCCGAGGGGCACTTCGGAAAGCAGGTCCCGGGTGAGAATGAAATCGTCCTCGTCGTCGTCGATGAGGAGGACTTTGATCGTTTCCCTCTTCATTTCCACCTTCCCTGCTCATGCTGCCGGGGAAGATCGACAATCTCGAACCAGTACCGGCCCAGCCCCTTCATGACTTCGACGAGGCCTTCGAAAGTCACGGGCTTGCTAATGAACGAACTCGCTCCTGAGTCGTAGCTGCTGTAGATGTCCTCCTCGGCCTTCGAGGTGGTCAGCACCACGACTGAGATCTGCCGCAGTTCGGAGTTGGACTTTATTTCCCGCAAGGCCTCGCGTCCGTCCTTCTTCGGCATATTCAAATCGAGCAGGATCAAACCGGGGCGGGGCGCGTCGACCGGCGGTGCGTACTTGCCCCGACGGTGCAGGTAGTCCATCAAATCCTCGCCGTCCGTGACGCACGTGATGTCATTGGACAATCGGCTTTCGGCCAGCGCATCGCATGCCAGCATGCGGTCTTCTTCGTCGTCGTCAGCGAGCAGAATGACTATTGGTTTACGTTCCATTCTCATAACACTTCAACTTCCTTGGGTTGTGTAATTGGTAGGGTCACAACGAAAGTCGTGCCCTGCCCGGGACTGCTACGGGCCGTGATAGTCCCACCATGGCGATCGACTATTTTGCGACAGATGGCGAGACCTACACCGGTGCCCTCGTATTCACCTTTCTTGTGCAGTCGCTGAAACACGGTGAAGATGCGGTCGAGGTACTTCTCGTCAAACCCGATGCCGTTATCCGTCACCAGGATCTGGCAGACTTGGCGGGCCGGAGCAATCTCGTCCGTGGATTCCCGGGTCCGCGCGTCCAGTTTTTTACTGTAGATCTGCACGATAGGAGGTACTCCTACGCGGTAATACTTGAGGGAGTTGCCGATCAGATTTTGTAGCAGTTGACGCATCTGCATCGGGTCGGCATCGATGACCGGGAGGGTTTCAATCTCCACCCGTCCGCCGGCCTGTTCGATTCGTGTTTCCAGATCGGCGCTAACCTCTCTGGCAATTACCCCGAGGTCAGTCCGCACGAAAGCCTGGCCCTTGGTCTCAACCTTGGAGAATGCCATCAGGTCGGTGATCAGGGTCTGCATCCGGGCCGCGGCATTGCACATTCGCTGGAGATAATTCTGGGAATCCTCGTCGAGCGATCCACTCGCTTTTGTTTTGAGCCGATCACCGAAGGATAGAATTTTTCGCAGCGGCTCCTGGAGATCATGCGAAGCGACTTGAGCGAAATCCTGTAACTCGCGGTTGCTGCGCTCTAACTTGTCGGAATAGAGTTTGAGCTTCTCCTCGACCCGTTTACGGTCAGTAACATCGCGGGCCGCGGCGAACACGCCTTGCAGCCGCCGGTCTCGATCATAGAAGGTCGTCGCGTTGTAAGACACCACGGTTTCCTTCCCGTCTCGGTCGCGCGCGGTCAGCTCGTAGTTGGTGACTTTCTTCTTGGTCAGCACGAGCTTGATGCCCGCTTCGGCCCGGTCGGGATCGGTGAAGTAATTCTTGAACGGCGCGCCGAGCAGTTCGTCACGCGTGCAACCGGTAAGCGCCTCCATTGGTTTGTTGATGTCGGTGATGATGCCGGACGGATCGGTGGTCATCAGCGCGTCGATGTTGGCTTCAAACAAAGAGCGAGTGTAGAACTGATGGTCGCGCAGACGCTGACCGAGTTGCAGTTGCTCTGCCTCGATCTGCTTGCGCGCGGTGTTGTCGGTGCCGATCAGCAGGTAGCCGATGATTCCGCCCTGGGCGTCGCGCAGGGCCGTGACCGACACGACCGCCGGAAAGCGGCTGCCATCCTTGCGGATGTAAGTGAGCTCGTAGATGTCCTCGATGCCGCGCGATGCCTTGAACACCAGGGCTTCGAAGCCGGGAGCAATCGAGGTCTCGAGTTCGACGCTCAGTGCTTTCGCGCGCGCGATCACTTCCTGTGGATCGGAAATGTCGGCCGGCGTGATCTTGTTCATCACGTCGGCAGCCGCGTAGCCCAACATGCGTTCGGCGCCCACGTTGAAAATTTGGATCACACCCTTCGCGTCAGTAGCGATGCTCGAGAAGTTAGCGCTATTGAAAATGGCGTTCTGCAATGCTCCAGCTTTTAGCAGCGCCTCTTCCGCCTGCTTAGCGTCAGTGACGTCGCGGGCGGCTCCATACATCAATTGGTTCCCGATGTCCGGGGTGGCGCTCCATAGAAAAGTTCGGTAGGAGCCGTCCTTGCAACGGTAGCGGTTCTCGAAGGCGAGCAGTGTGTTGCCGCTGGAGATCTTATCCGCCTCGGCCGTCGTGGCTTGCCGGTCGTCGGGGTGGATGAACTCGACGAACGGCACGGCGAGAAGCTCCGCCCTCGTGTAGCCGAGCGTATTCTCCCAAGCCGGGTTCAGATCTTTGAAGTAGCCGTCAAAGCCGATCGTGCAGAACAAGTCCCGCGAGAGCGCGAAAAATCGGGCGCGAGCTTCCTCGGCCTGCTTGCGCGCAGTGTTGTCGGTGGCGATTAGGAGATAGCCGATGATGGCATCCTGCGCGTCGCGCAGCGCCGTGACCGACACGACCGCCGGGAAGCGGCTGCTGTCCTTGCGGATGTAGGTGAGCTCGTAGATATCTTCGATCCCGCGCGAAGCTTTGAACACCAACGCCTCGAAGCCAGGCGTAATCGGCGTTCCGACCTCGACGCTTAGGGCTTCGGCTCGCACGATCACTTCCTGCGGATCGGAGATGTCAGCCGGCGTGATCTTGTTCATCACTTCGTCCGCCGTGTAGCCGAGCATGCGCTCGGCGCCGACATTGAAGATCTGAATGACGCCCTTCGCATCCGTGGCGATGCTGGAGAAGTTGGCGCTATTGAAGATCGCGTTCTGCAAGGCGCCCGCCTTGAGCAACGCCTCTTCTGCATGCTTGCGAGCGGTGTTGTCGGTGCCAATCAGCAGATAGCCGATGATGGTGTCCTGCGCGTCGCGGAGTGCCGTGACCGACACGACCGCCGGGAAGCGGCTGCCGTCCTTGCGGATGTAGGTGAGCTCGTAGATGTCTTCGATGCCGCGCGATGCCTTGAACACTAAGGCCTCAAAGCCTGGAGTAATCGGGGTTCCAAGTTCGACGCTCAGCTCTTTGGCGCGTGCGATCACTTCCTGCGGATCGGAAATGTCGGCTGGCGTGATTTTGTTCATCACTTCGGCGGCCGTGTAGCCCAGCATGCGCTCGGCGCCGACGTTGAAGATCTGAATGACGCCCTTCGCGTCTGTGGCAATGCTCGAAAAGTTGGCGCTGTTGAAAATGGCGCTCTGCAAGGCGCCCGCTTTCAGCAGAGCTTCTTCGCGCCGCACTTCGGTGACGATCTTCAGCGCGATCGGGTCGCCGTGAGAAGTACCTTTTTGCTCGCGCAATTTCAGATTAGAGTTGTCAATTACCATGTTGCTCCCAATCAAGAGTTCAGACTTGGCGAGGACTAGTCGCTGATTACAGTCGCGGCGATATTTTGCTGGTGTCAGGTATGAGGTTATAGATAGTGATTTGCACCGTCGCCATCCCGGTGCCAGCGAACCCCGATAAAAGCGATGAGCTAAACGAGTGAATTAAGACGACGTCTTTCAAATCAGCAAGCGCACCCAGATAGCACCGACGAGGAGGGTGTCAGCAACTATGGTTCCAAGTGTCCGCCTGATAAATCGAGAGCAACGAGAAAGATGAAAATGCTAGTAGTAAGCGTTGCGTGATCCGAATGGCAGTCCAGGTAGCAAGGGAGTCGCGCGCGTTCGCGCGTTTTTAACCGGGGCATAAAGGGACGAGATGGCGGCGAAACGGAGGGGAAAAAGGAACATTTCCTGATTGGTGCGATCCGGCTCCCGCTCCCTTCGGAGAGGGCGGTGGTGAGGGGCTAAGCTAAGGATGATCTGGTAGACGCTCTCCTTAACCCTCTCCCAAAGGGCGAGTGCGCATAATTCGTCGCTCGCGATCCTGCGGAGGCAGGAACTTGATCAAGCGGCTTTGTAAGCCACGATCATGCAAATGCGTGGACGATCCTGGATTCCGCGATTAACCGAGCTACTTCGGCTACTAGCTCATCAAAGTTCGCTGGCTTAACCAGGTATCCTTGCGCGCCAGCCAGACCAGCGCGACCCGCCTTCTCCTTCGTGACTATCTCAAACGAAGTCGTGAGGTAATGGGCCCGCTCATCCTCGCCACCCGATCCAACACAGCGGTTCGCACTGACTCTTTGAATGGAGAGTCTATAGCGCGCGGAACGCAAACCGATCGCATCCGGGAATCGAAGAAATGGATAGTGTACTCGTCGATCTCTTCGGATATTTTTTCGGCCGTTAGCTGAAAAGGGAGAAGTTCTTCACTCCAAAGTTCATTAAGGACCTGTTGAGCCTCTGCCTGACATACATCTAACACTGAGGGATCCTTCCGCAAAAGAGAAGGTAAAGTAACGGACGACACTAAAAACAGAAAGTGAAAGTAAGGGGCGCTACACTCTTTCAAACACTATGACCCTTGTGTCGGCCCTCTGCAATAGGGAGATTTCCGATGACACCGTGCAAGGAATTGGACAGTGATCCAAAAAAAATAAAAATCAGAATCAAAATTTAGCCAGCAATGCTGCGCCGCGATCGAAACGCAACTGACTTATCACCGGAAAGTTGTGTGAGCAATCCACTCGCGACGGAATAATTTTTTTGGTTTGTGCCATAGCGTACAGACGCCGAAAAATGTTTCGAACATTCAGGGTTGTCCCGACTACAAAGCTAAGGCATTTCCTAATTGTGCGAAGTCTTGAAGGAGCATAGGGTAGCAGCACGACTTGAAATCCACTTTGGACGAATTAATTGTGGTCGTAGTTGAAATAGGTTGCGGCACTGCTTGCTCAGGCAGCTCAAACTGGCCCCCGCATTATCACTGAGCCATGAGCGATGAATTAATCGAATCGAGACCTCCCCGACAGGTCATTTCCCTTCGAAAGCCTCGCGATAAATAACTGAGCAGTGCCGATAAATTTCCGGCCCAGGATTTTCTGTCGAGCGTGCTATCGGTATCAGGGATCGCGGTACAGCCGTCGGGACGGTACACCGCGTAAGAAGGAGGGCGCCGTTTCGGGGGCGAGCACGGCGTCCTTCTTTCATTCAAATAACTGATTGGATATGACAGGCGAAGGATTTTGATAGCGATCGCTTTTCGGCCTTTGACCATGCCAACAAACAATGAATACACGCGGCTCGCCAAAAACCGATTTAGGTCAACTCTCTTCTCAGCGACCTCGCGTCCCGCTGTCTAATCTCACAATCAAGCGGCGTCTGCCATTGTTGATAGGGACATTGCTGTTCGGCATCATTACCCTCTCTATCTGGGCCTCTTATCGCGGAGTAAGGGAATCCGCTCTCGAAGTCGGCAGCGAGCGATTGCGCGGTCTGACTCAACAATTAGCGAGTCAAATACAGCAGTCGCTTCCCATTTTTCTCAACCGCACCTTCACTGCGGCAAATGACCCGGCAGTGCGCAACTTTCTTAGCGCCCCTTCAGCTAATACGCGGCCCGCCGTCGTTGCGATACTCCAGCAGTTCGGGCCGGTTCAAGATCCCAGTAACCTGCAAGTTGAACTGTGGAACTCAACGGGATCGCTCGTGCTCACGCTTCCGGAAAATTCCTCGCCAGAGTCTGCGGATCTGAGTGTGGAGTTCAAACAAAGCGGTGTCGATCCATACAAAACGGTCGGTCCCATCCGTGTCGTTAAGGGTGTGGTCATGTACACGGTCGTGGCCGCCGTAAAAGACGATCAGGGAAAGGTAATTGGGTTTCTCGTCAGGTGGCGCGGCGTCTCGCCTACTCCCAACGCCCGGAAACAAATTGCTGACCTTCTCGGCAGCCAGGCGGCCCTCTACTACGGCAACACTCAGGGAGACGTCTTTACGGATCTCGAGAAGATTGTGTCTAAACCTCCGGTGGGCCTCGGTTCAACTCTTGAGATCATCCATTACAGCAGAGACGGAAATTCGGTGATGGCTTTGGGGCGGCCGATTAGCGGCACCCCATGGTTTGTCCTGGTTGAGTTCCCGGACCAGGTATTCCTCAGTCAAGCCCACAGATTTTTGCGGCGCATGCTATTGATTGGCTCGGTCTTGTTCGTGTTAGGCGTAGCCGGTTCTTTTGCACTGACGCGCAACATAACGGTCCTGGGTACGATTGTTGACATTACCGAGCGCAAGCGGGCCGAGTTGGCGGCCGCGAGACTCGCGGCGATCGTGGAATCCTCTTCCGACGCAATCGTCGGCAAAGACTTGCAGAGCAACGTGACTAGTTGGAATGCCGGCGCCGAGAGGATGTTTGGCTTTACCGCCCACGAAATGGTGGGCCAGTCGGTCGCGCGCATAATCCCGAAGGATCTCCTGGCGGATGAAGAGAAGATTTTGGCGCGGGTCAAGCGTGGCGAAAGCATCGAACACTTCGAGACCCAACGTCTCCGCAAGAACGGAGAGTTGATCGACGTTTCGGTCACCATTTCACCGATTAAGGATGCCGAGGGCCAGGTCGTCGGCGCGTCAAAAGTAGCGCGCGACATTACCGAACAGAAGCGAACGGAGGAGGCACGACGCGCGACCGAGGCACGCTACCGCGCACTCTTTGAGAATGCTCCGGACGGCATCGTCATCGCCGATACCGAAAGCTACTACCTCGACGCCAATGAGAGTATTTGCCGAATGCTCGGATACACGCGCGCCGAAATGATCGGCCTTCATGCCTCGGATATCGTTTCTGAGTCGGAGATCCAACACATCGGACCAGCGCTCGGTACGATCAAAGCCAGGGCCGATTACCATCGCGAGTGGCGGTTCAAGCGGAAAGATGGTTCGTTCTTCGCTGCGGAAGTAATCGCGACGATGATGCCCGACGGCAACCTGCTGGGAATGATTCGCGACATCACGGAGCGCAAGCAGGCGGGCGAGAAGCTGCGTAAGAGCCAGGAACAACTTGCAGGCGTAATCGGCTCAGCTATGGATGCGATTATCACCGTCGACGACCAGCAGCGTATCGTTCTCTTCAACAGCGCCGCCGAAAGGATGTTCCTTTTCCCGACCGAAGATGCTATCGGACAGCCCCTTGATCGCTTCATCCCCGAGCGTTTTCGCGCTTCCCACAAGCAGCACGTCCAGGGTTTTGGCGAAACGCATGTGACCAGACGTTCGATGGGAGCGCTCGGAGCGCTGTATGGGCTGCGGGCCGACGGCGAAGAATTTCCCATCGAAGCTTCCATCTCGCAGATCGAGTCTGATGGGAAGAAACTCTATACGGTAATCCTGCGCGACATCACCGAGCGCAGGCGCGCGGACGAGGCCCTAAAAGAACAGGCACGAATGCTCGATCTGGCGCCCGTGCTGATCCGTGATCTCAATGGCCGTATCATCTTTTGGAATGCCGGCGCGGAACAAATGTATGGCTGGCCGACTGCAGAAGCCCTGGACAAGGTTGCTCATAGCCTTCTGCAGACAGAGTTCCCGCGACCAATAGAGGAGATCAAAGCGCGGCTCTACGCGCACAATCATTGGGAAGGCGAGTTACTTCACATCAGAAAAGATGGCCAGCGGATTGTGGTCGCCAGCCACTGGGTGCTTCACCGGGACGGGCAGGGGAAGCCGAAAGCAATTCTGGAAGTAAACAACGACATCACTGAACGTAAAGACGCTGAAAGAGAGATTGGCAGACTAAATGAAGAACTTGAGCAGCGCGTCGCCGATCGCACCGCAGAACTTCAAGCTGTCAATAAAGAACTAGAGGCCTTTTCCTACTCAGTCTCGCACGATTTGCGCGCGCCCCTGCGTCACATGGACGGCTTCAGCCAGGCTCTCCTGGAAGATTACACCGACAAACTTGACGACGTAGGCAAGAGCTATCTCAGGGAAGTGCGCGGCGCCAGCCAGGAGATGGCGCAATTGATCGACGACGTGTTGCAGCTGGCGCGCGTGACGCGCAGCGAGATGCGCCGCGAAGTCGTTGACTTGAGTGACATGGCCGGGGCGATCACCGCTGAACTCAAGAAGAGAGAGCCAAAGCGGAAGGTGATCGTCAATCTCACGGAAGAACTCGCGACGTGTGGTGACAAGCGGCTCTTAAGGATCGTGCTCAACAATCTGCTCGGGAACGCCTGGAAGTTTACTGCGAAGCGAGCAGAGGCGGAGATTACTTTTGGCGGGGAACAAAAGAACGGCGAAAACACTTATTTCATCCGTGATAACGGTGCGGGCTTCGACATGGCCTATGTCGGCAAATTATTCGGCGCATTTCAGCGTCTTCACACCGCGGGCGAATTCGAAGGCACGGGTATCGGTTTGGCCACCGTGCAGCGCATCGTCTACCGGCATGGAGGGCGAGTCTGGGCCGAGGGAGCAGTGAACGAAGGCGCGACGTTCTATTTCACGCTCCCAAATTCCAAGGAGATAGGGATAGGAGATGGATAACAAAGCGATCCTACTGGTTGAAGACAATCCGCGAGATGAAGCCTTAACGCTGCGTGCGCTGAAAAAGGGCAACATCATTAACGATCTGGTGGTCGCGCGCGACGGTGTCGAAGCGCTGGACTATCTACTCGGGACCGGAGCGTATGCTGACGACCCGCCCGCGACGCCGCAATTGGTGCTGCTCGATCTGAAATTGCCCAAGGTGGATGGACTCGAGGTCTTGCGAAGAATTCGAGAGAACGAGCGAACCAGGCGGCTTCCCGTCGTCGTCTTTACGTCTTCGAGTGAGGAAGAAGACGTGATCAAGAGCTATGACCTGGGAGCCAACAGCTACGTTCGCAAGCCGGTGGAGTCTGAGCAATTTGCGGATGCCACTAAACAGTTGGGTCTGTATTGGCTCCTGCTCAACGAAGCTGCTTCGGATGAATAACAATCATGGGTAGGACGCTAAGAATACTGCATGTCGAAGACTCGGAAAAGGACATGGCGCTAATCGGGCGACATTTGAAACGGGCCGGCTATGACCTGATCTCAGAGCGCGTAGAAACGGCTGAAACCATGAAGGCCATGCTGGGTTCGGGCGAGTGGGACGTCATTCTTTGCGACTATTCAATGCCTCAGTTCAGTGCGCTGAGGGCACTCGCACTCGTTAAGGAAATGAAGTTGGACATTCCTTTCATCATCATTTCGGGCACCATTGGCGAAGCCGCCGCCGTCGAGGCGATGCGCGCTGGAGCGCAGGATTATCTGATGAAAGACAACCTCGTTCGCCTGGGCCCGACAATCGATCGCGAGCGGCATGAGTCAGAGAATCGCCGCGCGCGCCGGCAAGCCGAAGACGCCCAGCGAGCTTCAGAGCTTCGTTATCGCCGTCTGTTTGAGAGCGCGAAGGACGGCATTCTGATCCTTGATTGGGACACGGGAGCGATTGTTGATGCAAACCCTTACCTGATGAAGACGCTGGGGTACTCCTATGAAGAACTAGTCGGCAGGGAGCTGTGGGAAATTGGCGTTTTCAAGGACATTACCGCGGCCAGGGATGCGTTTGAAGAACTGCGGGACAAAAACTACGTCCGTTACGACGACTTGCCGCTCGAAACCCGGGCGGGCGTCGTGATCGAGGTGGAGTTCGTCAGCAACGTGTATGCGGTTGGTGAGGCGAAAGTGATCCAGTGCAACATCCGAGATATTACAGAGCGCAGCCTCGGCAAGAGGGCGCTGGAAGAGAGTAATCGCAAACTGGAAGCCACACTGGCCGAGTTGTCGGCCACCACACAGCAGCTTTGGCAGGCTTCCAAGCTGGCGACGATGGGGGAACTCTCGGCCAGCATCGCTCATGAGCTGAATAATCCGCTGGCCACCGTGGCTCTGCGCGTTGAGAACTTATTACTGCCTATGGGCCCCGACGATAAGGAGCGGCATTCACTCGAGATTATTACGCAGGAAGTGGATCGGATGGCGGCCCTGGTCAACAACCTGCTGCAGTTTAGCCGGCGCAGCCATCGCCAGGTCTCAACCGCCGATGTGCCTGAAGAAATCACAAAGTCGATCGAGTTCGTCAATTACCATTTACGCACTCACAAGATTGAAGTCATAAGCGATTTTGCCGAGCCGTTGCCGACCATTCAGGCCGACCACCTGCAATTGCGCCAACTGTTTCTGAATCTGCTGACAAACGCGAGCGATGCAATGCCGCACGGGGGAACGCTGACAATGCGCGCAACTACCGGTGTGTTAGACGCGGCTGACGCCGTGGAGATCGATTTTGCCGACACCGGCGAGGGCATCTCAGCGGAGAATCTGAAAAAAATTTGGGACCCATTTTTCACGACCAAGATGGAGGGTAAAGGAACAGGTCTGGGCCTGGCTATTTGCCGCCGCATCGTCGAGGAGCACGGAGGCACGATCGATCTTGAAAGCGAGCCGGGGAGCGGCACGACCGTTCATATTGTCTTTCCCGCGACTATGAATGGAACCGCGCTCCAACAAATTTCATGAAGGGTACCATCGGAAAAATTCTGGTTGTCGACGATGAGGTTGAGCTCAAGAACATTCTCGTCGAAGCCTTGCTCGCGCACGGCTATGAAGCTGTCGGGTTCAATAACGGCGAAGACGCAGTCGGGATCTTGCTCGAGCAGGCATTCGACATCCTGCTTACCGACTTGATGATGCCGGGCATGGACGGCATTAGTCTCGTGCGTGAAGGCCTGAAAATCGATTCTGACCTGATCTGCATCGTGATGACGGGGCAGGGCACGATCCAAACGGCCGTCGACGCGATGAAAGTCGGAACCTTCGACTATGTGCTAAAGCCTTTTCGGCTGCAGGCCATTCTGCCCGTCCTGACGCGGGCGATGAACACCCGTCATCTCCGTTTAGAGAATGTGCAATTGCGGGAAGCGGTGGCGATCCACGAACTCAGCGAAACGATTGCCTTCACTCTCGATCCCCAAACCGTGCTGAGTAAGCTGGCCGACGGGGCCCTGCAACAGAGTCAGGCTGACGAGGTATCCATCCTTTTGCCTACTCGGGATGGCAAGGAGCTCTATGTCGCCGCGGTGCGAGGTGAAAAGCGTGAGCGACTGCTTGGCGAGCGCATTCCGCTCGAGGAAAGCATCTCTAGTTGGGTTGCGCGCGAACGCCAGCCGGTGATCCTTAACGGAGAGGTCCATGACGATCGTTTTGTGGCCCTTTGGCCGCGACCCGATATTCGCTCGGCCGTTTCTGTCCCCCTGCAAGTCGCGAATAAGTTAGTCGGCGTCATCAATCTAAACATGATCAACCGCCTGCGTCCTTTCACTCTGGGACAAATGAAAGCCTTGACCATTCTGGCCGGGACTGCGGCAGCGGCTTTGGAAAGCGCGTCGCTTTACGTGCAAGTGCAGGAAGCGGAAAAGAACTATCGCTCGATTTTTGAGAACGCAGTCGAAGGGATTTTCCAGTCCACGCCCGCTGGACGCTTACGCACTGTCAATCCGGCGTTCGCTCGCATTCTGGGTTACGAGTCGCCCGAAGATGTGATCGCGACCGTCACGGATATCGCCCATCAAATCTATGCGGACCATGCAGACCGCGATGAAGCCGCCCGGCGCCAAGTCGAATACGGAGTACTCGAGGGCTTTGAAATGGAGGCTCTTCGCAAAGATGGCGAACGAATCTGGCTGGCTGTTAACCGGCGGAGTATTCGGAATGACAACGGCGACGAGATTTTCATGGAAGGGTCAATCGAAGACATTACGGAGCGAAAGCAGGCTGAAGATTCTTTGAAGGAAGCCGAAACCCGGTTTCGCATGGTGGCTGAGAATCTCGGCGAAGGAATCTTCATCACGGACCTTGATGATTTGATTCTCTACCTGAACTCGCGAATGGCGGAATTGATTGGTTACACGCGTGAAGAAGTGCTGGGTAAGTACGGCTACAAGTTTCTGCTGCCTCCGGACGAGTGGCCGGCTTTTCTACAACGGAACAGGCAGCGCGGAGAAGGCCTCGCGGGACGCTATGAGATGCACGCCAGGCGCAAGGATGGGACCTGGATTTGGCTGGAGGTTAACGCCGCGCCTTATCGCAATCCCGCGGGCGAGATCGTCGGCACCATCGCCGCCAACACTGACATTACTGAACGCAAGAGTGCCGGCGATGCGCTGCGTGAGAGCGAGGAGCGCTATCGCGACCTGGTTGAGAATGCGCACGACATCATTTACTCCCAGGATCTTGATGGTCACTACACCTCGATGAACCAGGCTGGTGCGCAAATTACCGGCTACACGATCCAAGAAGCTCTGTCACTGAATATCAACCAGACCGTCGCTCCAGAGTTCCTGGCAAAAGCTCGTGAAATGCTTGCCCGGAAACTCGCAGGCGAAAACGTCACCGCCTATGAAATGGAAATAATCGCCAAGGATGGCCACCGCATAACGGTTGAGGCCAACACCAAGCTCGTCTTTCAGGATGGAGTGCCCATTGGTGTGCAGGGTATTGCCCGCGACGTTACGCAACGCAAGCAACTCGAGGATCAACTGCGCCAGTCGCAGAAGATGGAAGCCATTGGCCAGTTGGCGGGCGGCGTGGCCCATGACTTCAATAATCTGCTGACGGCGATAAACGGCTACAGCGCTTTGGCCCTGCAGCGCATCGACGAGAACCACCCGGTACGGGGTTATCTCGAAGAGGTCAGGAAGGCCGGAGATCGGGCTGCAAATCTCACGCGACAGCTATTAGCTTTTGGACGCAAGCAAATCTTACAGCCACTCGCGATCAATATGAATGATGTCGTGACTGACATGAACAAGATGCTAAGGCGATTGATCGGAGAGGACATTAGACTGACTGCCAAATTGGACCCCGTGTTGAAGAAAATCAAAGCCGATCCGGGCCAGGTCGAACAAGTGCTGGTCAACCTGGTCGTGAATGCGAGAGACGCAATGCCCCAGGGCGGGAATCTGACGATTGAGACGGCGACTGTCGAGCTTGATGCGGAGTATGTGAACAAACATGTGGGCTTCGTTCCCGGTAGCTACGTGATGCTGGCAGTAAGCGATACCGGCAGCGGCATGGACGGGAAAACACAGGCGCGAATCTTCGATCCCTTCTTTACGACGAAAGAGAAAGGGAAGGGAACCGGACTGGGCTTATCGACGGTGTACGGCATCATCAAGCAAAGCGGCGGAAACATCTCGGTTTATAGCGAGCTGGGTCATGGCACAACTTTCAAGGTTTACCTGCCGGGACTGGCAGCCGCGCCGCCGAAGGCGAATGCGGCGGTTGAAAAAGCGGTACTCGGCGGCTCAGAAACCATTCTGCTGGTGGAAGACGAAGATGTTGTGCGGGGTCTGGCCCGTAAGATTCTGGAGCACGCGGGTTACAGCGTCTTGGAGGCGAGTCGCGGTGCAGAAGCTTTTCAGTTGTGCCAAGAGCACGCACAGCCGGTTGATTTGCTACTCACTGACGTGGTCATGCCCGAGACCAGTGGCAAAGAGGTGGCCGATCGTTTGAGTAAAGGGCAGCCCGGATTGAGGGTGCTGTTCATGTCCGGCTATACCGACGAAGCAATTGTTCATCATGGCGTATTGGATTCGAATGTGGAGTTTATCCAAAAACCATTTACACCCGCCGCTCTGGTAAGGAAAGTGCGCGAGGTCCTGGATGCGGAATTGGTGTCGAGTAACTGAGGCTTACTTTCTTCCGCAGGAAAAGTTGATGAGACTTATGTCTATTGAGAAAACTGAAAAAACAACGATTCTGATCATAGACGACGATGAACAGATTCGCGCCTTGCTCAGGGCCCTCTTGAGTCGAACCCACGATTGCACGACTGTCGGATCAGCGGAGGAGGCGTTAGCGATCCTACACACCATCAAGTTCGACCTGATCCTCAGTGACATCAATATGGGAGGGATCAGCGGTTTGGATTTGGTGCCCCGGATTTTAGAGCGGACCCCCGACACGGTGGTGGTGATGATCAGCGGCCAGCAGACCATCGACTTTGCCATCGACGCCATGCGGGCCGGGGCCTTTGACTACATCACTAAACCGATGGATCTACGCCTGGTTGAGACGGCGGTGAGTCGCGCCCTGGCTCATCATCGCTTGCTGACGCAAAAGCGTCGCTATGAAAACCATCTGGAGGAATTGGTCAAAGAACGCACCGCCGAGCTTGAACACCTCGCCTTTTATGACGGGCTGACGGATCTTCCCAATCGAATTTTGTTTGCCGATCGTTGCGCCCAGGCGTTGGCGGTCGCCCGGCGGAATCAGAATCTGGTGGCTGTCATGCTGGTGTCACTCGATCGGTTCAAGAAAGTTACCGAAAGCCTCGGGCATGCTGCCGGTGATGTTGTGTTGAGTGAGGCTGCGGCCCGGCTGCAATGCTGTGTTACACGTGGCGACACAGTCGCTCGCTTTGAAGGGGACGAGTTCGCGCTATTAGCAACTGAGGTTAAGGAGCTGGCGGATCTCGCTGAGATCACGCGGGCCATCACTGAAGTGTTCAATGCCCCTTTTCGCCTGGACGGACACGAGGTTTACGTCACTACCAGTGTGGGGATCAGTCTGTTTCCCTCCAATGGCGAAGACAGCAGTACGATTTTAAGAAACGCAGAGGCCGCTCTGTATCGAGCGAAAAAGCAGGGTGGCAACAACTGTCAATTCTATGCCGCGGACATGAATTCACTCGCCCTCAAGCGCCTGGGGCTCGAGACCAGCATGCGTCGCGCAGTTGAAAATAAAGAGTTTATTACTTATTACCAGCCGGTGGTGAATCTGGCGACCGGAGAGATCGTGGGGTCGGAAGCGCTGGTGCGCTGGCAGCACCCGGAGCTTGGTCTGCTGCTGCCCGCTAAATTTATTGGGCTGGCCGAAGACACCGGGTTGATTTTGGATATCGGTGAATTTGTCATGCGCGCCGCTTGCGCCAGCACGCGAGCGTGGCAGGAGCAGGGGCTTGGCCGCCTGCGCATCGCGGTGAATATTTCCGCCAGGCATTTTCAACAGAAGAATTTTCTTGCGCGGCTGGTGGAAATCCTCGACGAAACCAGGCTTGATCCGAGCTGTCTGGAACTGGAACTGACTGAGACTTCGATCATGGAGAATACGGAGTCGGCCGTCGAACTTCTGGGGCAGATTAGAGAGTTAGGCGTGACGATCGCGATTGACGATTTTGGCACCGGCTACTCGTCGCTTAGTTATTTGAAACGGCTTCCTATCGATACGGTGAAATTGGATCGATCGTTTGTAATGGGCGCCACGACCGATCCGGATGATGCGGCGCTGGTGATGGCCATCGTGACCCTGGCGCACAACTTGAGACTCAGCGTAATCGCGGAAGGCGTTGAGACGGAAGACCAGGTTGCCTTCCTGCGATTGTTGAGATGCGACGAGGCGCAGGGTTATCTCTTCGGCAAACCCATGCCACCCGAAGTCTTTGAGGCCACGTTAGGGATCGATCCAAAACGAAAACTGCGTCTTCTTTCAACGCCATTGGCGCGCAACAGTAGAAATCTCATGAATGCGGTGAATAAATAGTATGACTGACCGAGACTTAAATGCATTGGTAATTGACGACGAGCAGTCGGTGCGAGACTTTGTCTGCACCGTACTCGAAAACGACGGCTGGATAGTCACCCGAGCTGCTTCCGCCGAAGAGGCCTTTGAATTATTGAAGCAGGGCAATTGGCCGATCGTCTTTTGCGACGTCATGCTGGGCGGCGCGGATGGCTTTGCAGTGCTGCGGCGCTTTAAAGAAGACCTGCCGGAAACCAAAGTCGTGCTGATGACTGGACACGGGGATGCAGCGGGTGCTTTGGATGCGACGGCTTTCGGCGCTTACGACTATCTGCTGAAGCCTTTCGGTGTGGAAGATCTGCAATCGCTTTCCGCCGCTCTGCATGATCAGCTAACCAGCCGGCCACGCCGGGTGGCGCTCGGAACCCGCGTTGCCGCGCATCGCTCTGACATTGATCTGGTGGGCCGCAGCCATGCCTTCATCGAAGTCATGAAACAGGTAGGTCGCGTGGCGGCGACTACCTTGCCCGTGTTTTTGACCGGCGAATCGGGCACCGGAAAAGAATTGGTGGCCTCGACCCTGCACCGTCGCAGCGGCCGAGCCGACAAAACTTTCGTGGCCGTGAACTGCGGCGCGATACCGGCCGAACTGATCGAGTCCGAGCTGTTCGGCCACGTTAAAGGATCCTTTACGGGCGCCGATCGCGATCGACGCGGTTTGTGGGAAGAAGCGAATGACGGCACGGTATTTCTTGATGAGATCACCGAGACCAGCCTTTCGTTCCAGGTTAAACTTTTGCGCGTCTTGCAGGAGGGAGAAGTGCGCCGCGTTGGTTCAAACCAGACGCAGCGAGTCAACGCGCGGGTAATTGCCTCGAGCAATCGCGATGTTGAAGCAGAGGTGAAAGCAGGAAGATTCCGCGAAGACCTTTATTACCGTCTGAATGCGGTATCGATCATGTTGCCGCCCTTGCGCGAGCGCCGCGACGACATTCCACCACTGGCACAGACCTTTGCGGACCGCGTCTATTCGCTTAGCCCAAGTGTGCGTTTTTCGTCGGAGGCCCTCGAACTGCTGCAAAAGTATCCCTGGCCCGGTAACATTCGCGAGCTCGAGAATGCCGTAGTGCGCGCGGCGGCGATGTGTGACGGATTGATTCGAGTTCAGGATCTTCCCGAGCGCATCCGCAAGTTCCCGGAGCAGACCAGAGCCATGCTCAAGACAGATGTGATCGAACCGCAAGCAATAGAAGACTGGCCTCCGCTGTCTGAGATCGAAGGCCGTTATGTAGCGCGCGTGCTGGCCCATACACGCGGCAACAAGCAGGCAGCAGCGCGGGTGTTGGAAGTCGACCGTAAGACTCTGGACCGCATGCTCAAGCGGCACCACATAAGTTTTGATAAAGCGTCCTTTACGAAACCAAACGGCTTTGCCTCGAACCTGGCCACCAGCCTCACTTCGCGCGAGGCGAAAAGGTAAGACTCGTCCGATTTCGCCGCGGTCAAATGCCGCATGGGCAGTTTGCCTGCATGTGAGGGCACAGACTCCAGCAAGCTGGCTACTTCGGATATTTTTCCAAACCTGCGTAGCGGGTGAAAGCATAAAGCCTGGGGTGGAGCGCAGCGAAACTCCAGGATAGTTATTAGTAAGGACTCGCCCGCGAAGTGGGCGACAGCTCTTATTGATTAAGTAGATTGCGGCGTTTGGGCTATCAGACGCTCAGCGCGCTCGGCTTTCTCAAGGTCGTCAACCTGGGGTTTCGCTTCGCTTCACCCCGAGGCTTTATGCTATCGCGCGCTTCGCGCGCTATACAAAATTCTTCACCAGCCCTCGACGGCGAGCGCCGTGCGCGAGTATTGAATGACGGCACAACGCTTGCTCAGCAGTTCAATGACAAGAGCCGCGATTTCGCATCGCGGCTGTTATCCAAAAGGCTGCCGGCGTGGGTATGTTTTACTATCGTCCCGACGGCGATATCCGCGCCGGCAGACTCGCTGTCAGTCCCTTAGTCCTGAATACCTCTCTCATTAGCACCGTCACTTTAGCGCGGTGAATTCAATGGCCGTTGCAAAATCGGAAACCGTTTAAACGGTAGCGACATACTTGACTCCGCGCGGGCTTTTGTCGAACTTCGATGCGGCCGCTGCAATGGCTCTGCCACTCTGATGCGCGGCAAGTCTCGGACTTGCCGAAACGTGGCCCATTAATCTGAACGGTCTCTGACCGTGACGGGTCGAAGACCCGAATGAACAAGAAGGTTCGTCGCCGGCAAGTCGCAGACTTGCCGCGCATCAGAGTGGCAGAGCCATTGCCGTAATGAGTCAAGTATATTAGTGCCGTTTAAACGGTTTCGGTGCCGAGCACGTACAGTAATCACCGGGCTAAAGCCGCAGTGCTAAAAAAAACCGCCAGAAATTCAAACTGCCCAATACGCCTAATTGAGATGAACTAAAGCTCCAAACTCAAACCGGGCCTGGGCTCACCGGGGTCCTTATTCTCAGCGCTACCTGCCAAAGGATCGAACCAACACATGTCCCCCTCTGAAGAAAACAAATCCACCGCCGGCACAACCCTGCTGGCGCCCGATACAATTTTGCAGAGCCGCTATCGTGTCACCGGCCACCTCGGAAATGGCGGCATGGGTGCGGTCTATGAAGCGATCGATCTGCGCCTCGGCCATACGGTCGCGCTGAAGCAGACGCTTACCAATGACGAGGAGCAGTGGAAACAGTTTGAGCGGGAAGCGCGTCTGCTCGCCTCGCTCAATCATCCGGCGCTGCCGCGAGTCAGTGATTACTTCACCGAGGGCCATCGGGCCTTTTTCGTCATGCAGTTTGTCGAGGGCAGCGACCTGGCCGAAATTATTGCTCGTCAGCCCGGCCCACTTCCGCGAAATGCAGTAGTTGCCTGGGCCGATCAGTTGCTGGACGCGCTCATCTACCTGCATACACACGAACGACAGATCATTCATCGCGATATCAAACCTCACAATCTGAAAATTACCGGGACCGGACAGATAGTTTTGCTGGACTTCGGATTGGCAAAGACCCAGACGGCGGATCCTTCCGGCACTTCATGCACGAGCGTTTTTGGTTATACGCCGCGTTACGCGCCACTCGAGCAAATCCAGGATCTCGGCACGAGCCCGCAGAGCGACATCTATGCTTTGGGAGCGACGCTTTACCATTTACTCACCGGAGTGAAACCGCCCGACGCGCTGGCCCGAGCCACCGCGCTCGTCAGTGCGCGGCCGAATCCGCTCACGCCGGCGAACGAAATTGTTGAAGCTGTCGGAGTAGATCTGGCGGGAATCCTAACCCGGGCGATGGCGCAAAATCCCAACGAACGTTACGCGACCGCGGCCGAATTTCGTGAAGCCCTGCGTCGGATAGGACGCGTTGCGACTCAAGACGAGGAGTATGTGCCCAACCGTTCCGAGATCGCGTCGCCGGTCGATGAACTAGAAGACGTAGAGTCCGCGCGAGTAAGTTCAACCGGGAGGCTTGGCTCGCACGCGGCCGCTGCGGTGTTCGTGATTCTGCTTGCCGCTTTCGGAGTGTTCTGTAGTTACTATCCCTGGAAGATTCCGGCACCGTCCGCAGCGGCGGCCAATACCAGTACTGCGACGATTGAAGGCGCGAAGGGCGGGAAACCGATGCGGGTCAGCCAGACGGTTGGACCAGAAGACTACAAAGGCGCCGTGGTCATTAGCGATCGCGACGGGACCGGAACGTCCTCCGCCAAGAGCGTGCGGATACATAGTCGGGTTCCGGCTACAGTTTCCAGTACCTCATCGGCGAACTAAAGGTAAGCCCAAAATACTGCCGCGCACGCGCGACCCGTCTTAATTGGTCGAGCATGCGCGGCAGATCTGTGATGGCAGCGCAGGCGGTTGCCCCGAGTTTATTGTTTTGCGGCGCGCACGACATAGGTGCTGCCGCCGACGATCTTACCGTCTTCTTCCTGCACAACGCTGAACGTGTCAGCCGCATCGGCCTTTGACGGCGCAGTTAAAAGCACTGCGACCCGCAACCCTGCTTTGGGGATCTTGATCCCCGAAACAACCCCGCCGCCTTTGGCTCCCTTGTCCAGATCATAGAGCCGAGTAACGTCGAGGTTAGCGGCGTCATTGGGTAAGAGCTCCTTCAACGACTTGATCATCTGGTCCGTCGGCTTCTTCAAGACCAGGCCGTCGAGGTTCGCCGCTGCGGCAGCCGCTGATTTCGTGCCGGCCTTTTTTGAACTCTTACTACTGGCAGCCGGTTGCGCGGTCTTCGGCAACAGGAATCCAACGCCGCCGTCGCTTTGGCCGACGCCGATAGCGCGGATTGAGTTCGCTGCGCCGCTCAGGCTAAACAGATCAAGTGTCGTCCACATCGTAGTGGATGGAGGGATGTTGACCACATGCAGGTTTTTCAACCCGACGCGCTTTTCATTGCGCACCAGATTGTCCACATCGAAGATCTTATTTCCCGCGGGAATCGGATCGCCGGGGCAATCCATCACCGCCAGCAGACAGGAATGGGTCGCGGCCGTAGCCGGTAGAGGAAAGTCCCACTCCAGGACGCTTGGTTCAGTGGGTGACAGCGTGGTGATCGTTTGGAACGTGGCGGCGCCTTTGAGCAGCGGATGCCACGCTGTTGTATTAGTCGAATTGTTTGGGAAAGCAGTCCAGAAATCGGGCGGCAAGGCCGGCAAGCCGGCAGATGCGTCAGCCCAGAGCAGCTTGACGACGACGTTCGAGCCCGGCGCGAAACCTCGGTTATTGACCTTTACGTAAGCGCGATTGACGTTGCCGCGCTGCGCGTTGCGATGCTGCAGTTTGGTTTCAAACGCGAGATAGTCAACCGCTGAAGCAAGCATCTGAAATGCGGGCGGCGAACCTTCCAGCGCGTCGACTTTGATGTCAGCGCACATCCAGTGATACAGCGGATCGCCAAGATTGACGTATTGAAGGAGGTCTTCGAAACCAGCCAGGACCGGCTCTGGAGTCGGCAGGATGCGGCCGGTGGACATCAAGTGATCGCGGAAATAAAGATCGACACTCGACACGGAGAGTACATTGACCTTCCGTTCCCAAACGCCGCGTCCGTGCGTGCCGGCGCGCAGCAGTCCAGAAGGAGTGTGCAACCGCAGGTCAAAGACAGCGCAGTTCGGCAAACCTTCACTGAATTGGACCCAGCTCGCTCCGCCGTTTATCGTCCGGTAAACCGCGACGTCCGTCGCGATATAAAAAGTGTTGACGGCGCCTGGATCGATTACGACCGCGTTGGCGGGAATATCCGGTATGCCAGTTACTCCACTACCGCTGATGTTCGTCCAGGTTGTTGCGCCCGCCGCCGGGACAACGCCGCGCCAGACGTGGCCGTGGCCAAAGCCCGACATCACGACAATGATCGTGTTGGGCGATCCGGGTACGGCTGCCATGTCGGTGATGAATGGACCCGCAGGCAACGGTCCCGCGTGAATAGCAGTAGCGGTCCACGTGCCGCCGCTTTGCACCAGGCGATAGACTTTGCCCGTGGTTGTTCCCGCATAAATCAGATTTGAGTTGGTGTAGTGAATGGCGGATACGTTTCCACTCATGCCCGGCAGCGTCACCTTGGTGGGCCATGGCGGCGAATTTGTGCCCTGGGCCGGATCGAGGTTAATCCGATCAGTACCGAAGGCCACGTGATTGGAATTGGTCTCGTCCATCGCCAGCGGCGGATAGAACAACCCGGACCCGGCAATTCCGGTCGACACGCTCATCCAGGTGCCGAATTTGCCACCCAGCGTCGAGCGTTTGGGACTGTTGCCGTAGTAGGTGCTCAGAACGTTTCTTGGCTGCGTCTTGTCTACGGCGCAGTAACCGCCGTCACCGTCGTCCGCATGATTGAAGACCGGACTGTTGCGGAACTGCTCAGTGCCGTTGTCCTGCGTGCCGCTGAAGAGGACGGCGTCGGACGTGGGATGCTGATCGATGAACTCGCATTGCATGATGCAAAGTCCTTCGTTGATCGAGTCGTCCCAGGATGCGCCGCCGTTGGTGCTCTGGTAGATCCCGCCGTCGCTGCCGGCGTAGATCTTCAAGTGGTTTGTCGGATCAAACGCCAGAGCGTGATTGTCCGGGTGGAAGCCGCCGCCGATATCGCTGATCGTCCAGACGCCCGTGGTGGTGTTGCGCGTTGCTTTCCAAAGCGACACGCCACTCAGATAAACAATATCCGGAGTAGTCGGATCGACCGCCACGTTAAGATTGTAGAACCCCTGGGCGCCGATACTTCCGCCCGGCAATGCAATTGCACTCCAGGAGTTTCCCCCGTTCGTCGTTCGGAAAAAGCCGTTGACCGTGTAGGCGTTATCGGCGATGAGCGCGTAGACAGTAAGCGGAGACGACGGTGAGATTCCCAGCGCGATGCGCGTGAAAGTGCCGCCTGGTAAGCCGCTGGTTAACTTGGTCCATGACGGCGTCCCCGCTGCGGCATTGGTGCACTTGTAAATACCCTGTCCCCAGAAAGCCGCGTAAACAGTAGTGGGTGTCGTCGAGTCAACGACGACATCTGTGGCCATGGCCCCAGCGGGGGTGCCGCTGCTCATCAACGACCAGTTCACTCCCGCGTTAGTGCTGCGATAGACGCCCGTGCCGGTGGCCGCAAAAAGGCGAGTACTGGTCCCGGGTGTAACCGCGATGCGGCTGAATCGCGTGCCGGCGAAAGTCGGCATGGCCAGCGCAGCCCATGAGGCGCCGCCGTTCGTCGTCTTCAACACACCGTTGCCGTAATAACTATCTCCAGAGAAATTTCCTTCACCAGTCCCGGCATAGAGGACCAGATGATTGCTGGGATCGATGGCCAGCGCTCCGATCGCCAGCGAGACTTCATTGTCCGAGGTGGGAACCCAGCTAATCCCGCCGTTAATGGTTTTCCAGACTCCGCCCTGCGCCGTGGCGCAGTAGATCGTGTTCGGCGCGGTTGGATCAACGACGATGCTGGTCACACGGCCGGTCACTAGCACACGCCCGCCGCCGTAGGTCTGTCCTTTGGGTATCGCCGTGGGCCCGAGTTGAATCCAATTACTGGCTCCCACGACGGGCGCCACCGGCTGCGGCGCACCCGCAATCGCGGCCGCCATTAACATTGGAGCGCCATTATCGATGTGTGGCATTCCCCGGGACTGCTCCAGCGCGGCTAGCCTTAGCTGGGCCAACTGCGAGATGTCACGATCTCCGGCCTCAACGACGCCCTCGATATTTGTCGTCGGTGTCTTCTTCGGCTTTTTCCTGGAAGCCCTCGTGGTCGCGTTGATAAAACTGGCGCTTGCGGCGCTAGTCGATTGGGGGTCAAGCACGACGTTCAGATCAAGGGAAGTCTCTTGATGCCGTTGCATCGGATCGTCCGGCGGCGGCAGAGCCTTCTTTGGTCCCTTTCGTGAGTAAGACTTTCGGGAAGCTTTCGTTGGTTTGGAAGATTTTTTTCGAGTTGGCATGTTCTGTCCTTTCTTCATGTTGGGTTGGAGGTTGAGGCTTCGAGATCCGCCGCTTAAGTCGAATCAGACTGGTCTTCCGAAGAAGTCTCTCCAGCTTCATCCGCGGCAGCCTCTTCATTAGCGGTGGGCATCTCTCGGGTTTTTCTAATGGCCTCCAGTCGCTTCTCCGCCATCTCTCTGCTCTTGAACTCACGATCCGGATCGAACTCCTCAGCGCGACGCAGGGGATCATCCGGTGGCGGCACCGCCGGTATCTGCGGTTGCGACGCGCTGTTCTTGTTCGTTTCTTCGTCGCAAGCGTTTCTTGTCTTGTTAGGCATGACTGGATTGTGTCCTATCGTGAAAGCGCTGCCAAAAAGATGACAGCAACTGGGTCCTGGGCTGGTCCGTCGAGTTTGCGGATAGCAGTGGCTCATGGGAGAGCAGCCAAACTTGGTGTCAAGCGGAGCGCAAGATACACCAAGCTAAATTCAATGTCAATGATTCTTATTTACTTGGTAGTGCTAGCGTGGATACCTGCAAAAATACTTTGAGTGGGAAAATCTTAAGGGGAAAGGGGGAATGTTAGAGAATGGCTTTTGAGTTAATGGTGCACCCGGCACGACTCGAACGTGCGACCCCCTGATTCGTAGTCAGGTACTCTATCCAGCTGAGCTACGGGTGCATGATTGGTTTAGTGAGCGGCGAATCGGGGATAAGTTTAAGGTTTAAGTTTTTAAGTTTCAAGTTGGGAAACTCGCAGTCGAACAAACTTCAGTCGGTCTTTTCAACCATTAGAAGCTTATCGGACAAAACTGGATCCTATCGCGCGAAGTATCCCGGCTTGGTGCTGGCAACCAGATCAGCCCGGGCGATCTCGACGCGAATCTCCCGCCACTTACCATCGTGAGTTCCCGGGTTGGGCGGTTGGTAGGCGATGGTGTAAAGACTTCGTAGATCCGCGGCGACCTGAGCGTACAATTTGGCGAGATCGTCGAGCCGTCGAATCTCATGCAAGCGTCCTCCGGTGCGATCGGCCAGCAACTGCAGACGTGTATGGGCCGCCTCGTACATCGCGGTAATCGCCGGGTCGGGAAGGGGCAGACGTTTCGGATCGCCGGACGGCAGCGCCAGCGGGAAAATTGTCACACCTTCTCGGTCGGCCTGGTTCAATACTGTGACCACTTGTGAATTCGTTTCCGCTTTAATGGCAGTGCTGACCTGGGCGTCTGAAACCTTTGTCACGATCGCGCGATCTCCGTTACGCGCCTCAGTATCAATCCCATCGGTCAGAACTACGACGGCCTTGCGCCGCTTACCTTCACTAGACAGCTCTTTGAGCGAGTATTTCAGTCCTTCATATAGCGGCGTCTCTCCCGCCCCACTGGCCAAGTCAGTAATCGCATAGGCAATCCGGCGGCGATCGTTGCTGAATTTGAGAAGCGATTTAACCCCCTTGCCGTTGAACTGAACTACCGCAACTCGATCCTCAGAGGTTAGCGCGTCGAGAAAGCGCAGCGCAGCCGATCTGATCTGCTGACGAAAGTTCACGGTTGAGCCCGACATGTCGAGCAGCAACACCAGACTAAACGGCGCGTCCGTCGGTTCAAAACTCATGATGGGCCGGCGCACGCCGTCTTCATAAACGGCGAAGTCGTTACGCGACAATGACGTGATCGAATGGCCCTGTTGGTCCACGACGCCGACGTTCAACTGCACCAGCGCTGTGTTGGTTGTAATAACTTCGTCTGGTTGTTGGGCCCGAACGCCCGAGGGAACCACGATTAACAGCACCGTCAATGACAGCAAGACGGTGGTCCATCGCGCGAGATTAGAGACTGAAGCAGGGGCTGAGAATGAATTCATTCCGTCTTTTGACTAACTACAAGATTAGTTTGCTGGGGTGATTGAGTATGCCTGTGCGTCGGTTTAGTTTGCAACTTGCCGCGCGGAAGGGACGTGCATTGATTTGCCTTTGTGACTTTCGATTCTCTTCTGCGGCTTTGCATGAAACCAATCCTGGCTCGATTTTGGGTTTAAGCAAAGGCGAAAAGGAATGCTGAAGGCAGAAAGAAAGTCGAAAGCAGCCTGATGCTACCCGAAGACCCGATTTGCTATCGACCATAACCTACAGTCGATCAGCACCATACTAAGCACAGAAAAATATTTTGGTTTCGCCTTCTGCGAATCGACTATGATGAGTCGAAAAAATAAGGTTTCTCCCCGCGATGTATCATCCCAACTTCTGCGTGGAATGTGGTGAGCGCCTGGTGCGTCGCGGTTGGCGAGCCTGGCTGAACGCGCGTTTCTGCGACAACTGTGTGCGCCGGCTTGGCAGAAGCGGCTGGATCAAACCGGTAGCGCTGATCGCAATCGTCACAGTCTTGGCCTTTGCGCTGGGGAGATACCTGCGTGCGCCGGCGCCGCCTCTGCTAATTCAGCGCGCCGCTAATTCACCTCTCTCTGATTTGCCGTTGAGCTCGAACGGTTCTGTTCTGACAAGCGACCGTAGAGACAAGGATAAGACCAGTCCTCAATCCGTCGTCGCGAATCCGGACGAACCCGGCTACATATGCGGCGCGCGAACAAAGAAAGGCACTCCATGTCATCGCCGCGTGCACGCCCCCGGCGAGCGCTGTTTTCAGCACAAGGGCATGACGGCAATGGTGCCTTTGGAAAAGTTAGTGGTGAAGAGTAAATGAGCGCTAGCCGACCCGATGGTATTCGGGGATGAGGTCATACAAGTACGAAAAAAGCCCGCGTGGATCATTGATTCACGCGGGCCTTGTTCTTCAAAATCAGAGACTGACTCTGTACTATTTGGGCGTCTTGATCGGCGCTGGTGGCCGTGGCGGCAACTTCACCGGAGTTTTAAGTTTCGCCATGACCTCGGCGATGCCGCGCTCGAGTTGCGGATCGCGGCCGGCAATCTCTGAGCTGGGGTCGTTATCCACTTCGATGTCCGGATCCACGCCGTGGCCTTCGATGATCCACTGGCCGTCTTTACTGGCGAAGGCCGACCCGGGCACAAAGACAGCGCCGCCATCGATCAGGTTGCCGCGATTGCTGATGCCGACTACCCCACCCCACGAACGCTTTCCGATTAGCGGCCCCAGGCCCGCTTCGCGGAACATCGCCGGAAAGATGTCGCCGTCAGATGCCGAGTTGCCGTCGAGCAGTGCCACCATCGGACCCAGAAAGACTCCATCCGGATAGGTGCTCGCTTCATCGTCCGTGCGCTGATAGTTAAGGGCGAGAACCTTTCGCCGCAAGCGCTCGATCAGCATGCGTGACACGTTGCCGCCTCCATTGGCGCGCACGTCTACGATCAATCCTTCCTTGTTCAGTTGCGGATAGTACCACTTGATGAATTCGCGAATACCGGCTGCGCCCATATCGGGAACGTGAATATATCCGACTCGGCCGCCGGTTGCTTCTTCCACCTTCCGGCGATTGCGCGAAACCCAGTCGAGGTAAATCAAATTTCCTTCGTCCGTGATCGGACGATAAGAGACGGTGCGCGATCCGTCCATCGTCGGCCTGCTGTTGACGGTGAGCTGAACTGTATTGTCCGCTTTGTTGCGCAGCAGGCGATACGGATCGTCGGTGCCTTTCAGGTCTTCGCCGTCGATGGCCAGCACGTAATCGCCGACATTGACGTTGACGCCAATCTCTCTCAGCGGCGAGCGATAGATATCCTCTTCATTCTCACCCTCAAAAATCTTCGAGATGCGATAGCGGCCGGATTGTTTGTCGAGTTCAAAGCGAGCACCCGGCAGACCTACGCGCGGCCGTGGCGGAATCTGAAAATCGCCGCCTTCTATGTAAGCGTGCTGCACGGTCAGCTCAGAAATCATTTCTGCGATCACGTAATTCAAATCCGAGCGGTGGGCAACGTATTGCAGCAGCGGCTTGTATTGTTCGCGCAGGGCGACCCAGTCATAGCCGTGCATGTTCGGTACATAGAACCAATCGCGATAACGCCGCCAGACTTCGTTGAAAATCTGGTTCCACTCTTCGACGGGCACGCGATCGACAACCAGTCCAGTCGTCGGCACGGGCTTCTTTGTCTTGTCGCCTTGCGGAGTAGCGTCGTAAAGATTGAATCCCGGTCCCTGTCTCACCAAGACTTTCGATCCGTCGCCGGACATCGCATAGCCATTGACGTCGTCGGCGATGGTCGTTTCTTTGCGATCCTTAAAAGCGAAGATCTTTAACTGCGCCGGGCGATCACCCTGGCGGCCGTAGTAGAAAGCGGGGCCGACAAAATAGAGAAGGTGGCCCGCCTTGGCCGCGAGCCCGCCATAGTTGTCCGCGCCGACCGGCACGCGCGCAACTCTGGTAGTGATCCCATCGAAATCGATCACGAGATTCGCCGGGGGCTTGGGTGTGCTCTCCGGTTTCGGCTCGGCGGGCTTTGGCTGCTCTGTGGGCGCGGCTTCGGTTGGTTTGTCAGGCTGCTTACTAACGCTGACTTCATCGCTTTCAGATGGGAACGGATGCTTGACGTCCTTACGCAACGCCAGCGCGTAGATATAAGCGTCGCGATTCGTCGCATAGTTGAATTCTATGTTCGAGATCTGCGGCGCAAACTCACGATTGCTGATGAAGTAGAGATAGTTTCCCTGCGGATCCCAAACTGGATTGAAGGAGTTGAAGTTGGCGTCGGTCACGGTGCGTACTTTGTTGTCGGCCGCGTTCCAGACATACACAGAGGTGTTCCCGTTGGGGCTCACCGGCATGCTGAAAGCGAGATAGTTGCCGCGAGGCGACCATACATAATCGCGAATCTGCCCGCGCGTCGAATCGACGATCTCCGTCATCTTTCGATCCGCGAGCGTCACTATCCAGATCTTTCCGTCCTTATCGCCGAAAGCGATTCGCTTTCCGTCGGCTGACCACTCGGGTTGATAGCGCATCGCGCTGCCGCCGTTGGTGATCTGTTGTGCGGGCTTCGAACCATCCTGCGGCGCCAGATAGAGTTCCTCTTCACCGCTCAGGTCTGAGATGAAGGCGATCTGCGAACCATCAGGCGACCAGGTGGGCCACTTATCGTGAGCGCCGGATGAATGCGTTAGGTTGCGCGTCGGTCCTTTCTCGATCGGCGCCGTGAAAATATCGCCGCGCGCTGAGAACAATGCTCGCTCGCCCTTGGGGCTCAGCTCATACGATTCGATGTTGTTGGCGGCCGAGACGCGACTGGGCCGGCGCGCTAGTCCATCGTCAGGCACAGTGATCGAAATAGGAGTGGTCTTGCCGCTCCTGGCGTCGAGGAGCTGCAGCTCGCCGTTCATTTCATAGACGATGCGGCCCTCGTGATCGGAACTGGGCCAGCGCACGTCCCATTGCTTGCTGCGCGTGACCTGCGCGGTCTTGCCGGAGGAAACGCCGTAGCTATAGAGATTGAAGTGTCCGTCACGATCCGAATTGAAATAGATGGTGTCGCCGATCCAGATTGGATCGCGCGTGGGCCGCGGGCCTTCGGTGATTGGCTTGGTGTTGTTTGTTTGCAGGTCAAAGATGTAGAGCTTGTTGGCCTGGCCGCCGCCATAGCGTTTCTCAGATCGGAAATCGCGCGACTGGGGCGAGTAAACCATGCGCGCGCCATCCGGGGAATAGTCGCCGGAGCCAGCCTCAGGCATCGGCAGAGCTTCGGTGGGACCGCCGTCTACTGAGACACTGAAAAGTCGCGCGATTGGCAGCGACCACGAATCACGAAGCGAGCGAAAAAAGATTCGCTTGCCGTCTTTGCTCCAACCATAAACCTGATTGTCCCAACCCCAACGCGGCGCCAGCGGCCCTCGCGCGGGATAGAACGTCAACTGCCGAGGAACTCCGCCGGAAGACGGAATGACATAGACCTGCTCGTCGCCATCGTATTGACCAGTGAAGGCGATCCATTTGCCGTCCGGCGAGAATTTAGCAAAGACTTCAACGCCGGGATGCGCGGTGAGGCGAATAGCCGAACCGCCGGTTGTGGGCGCGGTCCAGATGTCTCCGCCGTAAGTAAAAGCCACGCGATCGCCGTGAATGTCCGGAAAGCGCAAGAGCCTCGTTTGAGCAAAGACCGCACTAGAGGCGAGCAATAAAAAAGCGACCGCGGTCGCTAAGACAAGAAGACGAGCAAAGACATTTCTCTGGAACAAAGGGGAACCCTCCTCTAACAATTCAATTCCGTGGATACCTAAGTAATTAATTGAACGCGCCCAACGGCGTAGACCTAGCGAGCAGATGTTTTTACGAATAATCCAGGTATTAGGTTTCAGGAAAGCAGTTTGCTGAACTCACCACTTGATCGAGCCTTCCTTCGTGGTATCGATCTGGGCCAGCTCGGTCGAGCCGTAGAAAAAACCTTTCATGTTGTCCATCAGAAATCCCTGGGCCTCAGGATTAGTGAGATCGAGACCGTAGTGATTGATAATGCGCGTCTGGGCCTGCAGCCATTCAGCCCAACACGGCTGGCAAACTTCCGTGGCGATTTTCTGGCCGAGTTCGGTTGGCAGCGGCGCATACCCGAGCGGGGCCCGCTTCTGCCCGCAACGCGGGCACTTAATTAGATCAGACATTGATTTGTTTCACCTCGCGAGGATTAGACCGAATTTGGAGTGCGGTGGCAAGCGGAGCGCGACACCGCTTTGGATGGTTTGGAGTTCCGCCTTGAGGCGGTCTGAAGATCACAACACAAAAGCCGCCTAAAGGCGGAACTCCAAACTAACTCTGCGCTTTCCGGATCGCCGCAATGACGTCGTCGTCCCTGGGCCGAAAGAGTCCCAGCGGCCGGACGTCGCGATGCCGAATAATTCCGTCTGCGTCGATCACGAAAACCGAACGCGCAACCTTGCCGGGAATCAAAGACTGCGCGCCATAAAGATCGGCAACCTTCCGATCGGCATCAGCCAACAGCCGCAGAGGCAAATTGTGATGCGCGGCAAAACTCTTGTGCGAATCGACGGTATTGGTCGATACGCCAACCACTTCCGCACCGGTGGCCGAATAGTCGGCCCAACGGTCGCGCACCGAACACATCTGACGGGTGCAAATAGGCGTCTCGTCGCCGGGATAAAAAAGAAGTACGACGACCTTGCCGCGATGATCCGACAGACGCCATTCAGCGCCGTCGCCGTCTGGCAGAGCAAAATCCGGCGCCGTTTGTCCTTCCTGTGTAGCGCTTGGCTTTGCCAAAGTTATTTTATGACCGAGGCCAGATTCGCCGCCGCGACCTGGGTCCTGATCTCGAGTTCAGGGCCGCGCGTGGTGATTTTCAGATTGTCGAGAGCGGCTTGCGCCAGGGCCTTTCGTGCCGGCGCCATACGCCCGAGGAAGAGTCCGCCGAGCTGCTTGAGTCCGGTGACGGTGTCGCTCAGGTTATTTGCCGCCGCCGGGGAATCGGTGCGCGCCACGAGCATTAACGAAACATCCCTCTCGTTTGATCCGATCGATCCATAGACCTGCCTGATCGAGCCGGCGTCTTTAGCAATCGTATCATTGCCCACATTCAAACTGGCCATCAACTCGGTTGGCACGTTCGCGCCAAATCCAAACACCGCGTTCGGATCGCGAGTCGCAAGCGCAGCAAGGTCGGCGCCCGCACGTCCTTTCTGGCCCGCCGTGCCCGCCGTGATCGCCGCGCGCACGCTGGCGACGGTCCCGATCGCCAGTGAATGTGAATCGAGCGCGCACACTGCCAGCTCATTGATCCTCATGTCCCACACGCCAAACAGTCTCATCTGATCTTTGATAGTAATGATCAGGATCGTCGCGCCCCGATATTTTTCTTCGCGGTACTTTCCGTTAGCGGCGATTCGTGCGGCCGCGGCGAGTCCTTTGGCGTCGAATGTTCCGCGCGCAATCGCCACTGTCTCGAGCTTGGTTACCTTCGGCGAGGGGTACACGTACCGCGTTCCCAGGACCACGCGATCAAAGGAGCGCGGATCGATGCCGGTACGCGTTTTGAACTTGTCGATCTCAGCGTTGGCCTGCGCGAGCTTTGCCGGATCCCCAGCGAGGATGCGCGGCATGGTCTCGTTCATCAAACGACGCACGTCGATTAACGCGATGCCATCGGAAGCGGGAAGATAACTCAGGACGTCGGCAGGCGCGGCGGAATTGTTTGCCGGCTTACGCTGCGCCGATCCCGAACCGAACCCTGAACCAAGTGCCACTAAAACCAATCCTAATGCGATTGACGATCCCAGAACCTTCTTATTCACTATCGAACCTCTTTTCTAATATCTGTTTCTGTTTGAAGTAAACGCCGGCATTATATGACGGCGTGGCAGTCCGATGCGTTAGCGGCGCGGCATGGTTGGCCGATCCTTTGTTTGGAGTTCCGACTTCAGCCGGGGTCCCTTTGCAAGAGGCCGACTAAAGTCGGAACTCCAAACCTAAACCCGCTCGACCAATAAAGCTATGCCCATGCCGCCGCTGATGCAAAGGGTCGCAAGGCCGCGCTTTGAACGGCGCTTCTTCATTTCGTGAAGCAACGTCGTGGTGATCCGAACACCGGTGCAACCAATTGGATGACCCAGAGCGATCGCGCCGCCATTGACGTTCAATGTTTCCGGCTCGAAATGTAGATCTCGATCGCAGGCAATGACCTGGGCTGCGAACGCTTCGTTAATCTCGACCAAATCGATCTCCGCCAACGACAGCTTCTGTCTATCGAGAATTGTCCGCACGGCCGGCACTGGGCCAACGCCCATAATCTCAGGCGGCACGCCGACGATTTCGTAATCGACAATCCGTGCCAGCGGCTCAGCGTCTGAGTCCTGCAAAGCTGCCTCGCTCAGGACCGTAATCGCCGCAGCCCCATCCGTGATTCCCGAAGAGTTACCCGCTGTCACCGTTCCATCTTGGGCGAAAACCGGAGCGAGCTTTTGCAGATCTTCGATCGATGCCTTTGGCCGCACGTGTTCGTCGGTGGTAAACATCGTGACACTGCCTTTTCGATCTTTGAGCTCGAGCGGAAGGCGTTCGGCGTCAAACCGTCCGGCCGCAATCGCGGCCGCGGCACGTTGTTGAGAGCGCAAGGCATACTCGTCCTGCTCGTCACGCGAGATTTCGTAATGCCTCGCTAGCACCTCGGCTGTCTCGCCCATTATCAACCCGGAGAGTGGATCGTTGAAGCCATCGCGATACATGCCGTCGACCAATTCGGTATGGCCCATGCGCATGCCGAACCGCGCGCCTTCGGCAAAGTAGGGAACGCGCGACATGCTTTCCGTGCCGCCGGCGAGAACAATGTTGGCGCGGCCGAGCATGATTTGTTCAGCGGCCAGAATGATCGCGCGCAGTCCGGACCCGCAAGCCTGGTTCACTGTAAAGGCCGGCACGCTATCGGGCACTCCGGCGCGAAAAGTAATTTGTCGCGCCACGTTCGGTCCGCCGCCCGCCTGCCGCGCACAGCCCCAAATCGAATCGTCGATTTGCTCTGGTCGAATTTGAGCGCGCCGCAAACTTTCCTTTGCGACGGCGGTCCCGAGGTCGGCGGCGGTCCAATCCTGAAGCGATCCGCCAAAGCGTCCAATCGGAGTGCGCACCGCTCCTGCTAAAAAAGTCGGTTTCATTGATAAAAATCTTTACTTTTCGGAAAGCTTGTTCGCTGTTAAGCTCTGGGCTACAAACTTGCCGTAGAGCAACTGCCGCGTAGCGGCGACTTGAATTTAGCCCGGCGTTTCAACGCCGGGATCAAGTAGCCCATTCGATTCCTTCGTCGCGTAGCGACGGTTGAATCCTCGTTCTTCAGGCGTCGCAACGCGACGCGTGTTTCTCTCGCTTTTCCCCGGCGTTGAAACGCCGGGCTAAATTCATGCCGACGCTACGCGTCGAAAGAATCTGTTCAGAATCTAATGAAGGTTATCGAACAATTAGGATCTTAGCATAACGCCCGTTGACTCCCGCAAATGCTGCTCCAACTCAATGACGACGCGGCCGTCTCCGTTGCGAAGAACTCAATCGATGAGTTGCTCGGCCGGCACAATGAATGGTTCCTGGCACACGACGGTGGCGCGCCGATCGCGATAGGCGCTGCTGAGTTTGAATGTTCCGTCGAGCATCATCGTCTAATCTTCTCCGGCTGGATGGAAACCGGCTTCCGATCCTGGCGAATTACTGCCTGGAATTGGACGGGCCAAAAGCTGATGCTCGCAGTCAGCCGCCGCATGGGCGCCGAAGTGTCGACGCTCGATCTGGTGCCGCGAGAGTCCGCCAAAGCGATTGTCGCCGGCATTGCCGCGGCACGACAGAGGCGCTGTGTAAGACTCGCGCAGATCGCGTGCGAGGCCCTGGTGGCACAGACTTCAGTCTGTGATTCCGGCTCTGAAGATCACAGACTAAAGTCTGTGCCACTTTCACCAGGCCTCAAAATCGAAAGCGCCGCCCTGAGCCCGGGGATGCGGCGCGATCAGCCCGGTCGTTACGCGCGCATCTTGCTGCGCCGGCCGCATCAGCGGATCGCGGTGACCGCCACGGTGGCAAACAGCGACGCGCGAAATGTCGACTCACTGTTTTCATCGACTCTGCTCTGGTTTGATCGTTTGCAGAAGCGCCCTGGTCGGCCCGCGATCGAAAAGCTCGTGATCGCCGTCGAACACAATGTGCTGGAAGCAGCGCGCGAGCGTCACGCGCTCCTCCGCAACTCGCTGCGACAGCGGATCGAGCTGTTCGAGATCCGGGGCAGTAGCCCGACCGTGAGGGAGGGCTTAAACGCCGACGAAGACTGGAAACAGATGGATCCGGTGCGCCCACTTGAAAGAAAGAATCTATGGCGCAAGCGGCTAAAGCAGTTCCCTCCGATTGTTGAAGACGAAACGATCGAGCGGATAAACCAAATCATCGCGCTGCGGCCGGAGGCGATCGACGTGGTCGCTTCTCGTCACGGCCAGACACTTCGTTACCACGGCCTGCCCTTCGCGCGCGTGCGCCGGGTGATGGATCGCGATCGGATTTGGTTTGGGATTGAAGGCTCGTCGCGGCGTCTGCTCGACGACTATCACGAACAGGATTGGATAAAGCTTTGGCGCGATTTGGCAAACTATCGCGACGCAAACTGCACCGATCGGCGTCATTGGTTCTATCGCGCCGCGGGAGAGGCTTGGCTGGAATCAATCCTGCGCCGCGACATCTCAAGACTCGATCCGGGCTTGATCGTTGCTCCGCTGCACGCTCAATTTCGCACGTCGCACGGCAGCGCTATGGGTGCCAGCGGCGCGCGCCCAATCGATCTCCTCGCGCTGCGTCACGATGGCCGCTTGGCAGTGATCGAACTCAAGGTCAACGAAGATCGCGAGCACGTCTTCCAGGGAGTTGATTACTGGCGCCGCGTCGAAGCCCATCGCCGCCGCGGCCACATCGGCTCGGCCAAACTATTCGGTGAGCGCGAAATTAGCGACGAATCGCCGCTGGTCTATCTGGTCGCGCCCACCCTACGCTTCCATCCCTCGTTCGCCACCCTGGCCCGAACCATCGCGCCGGATATCGAGGTTTATCGGTTTGATATTAATGAAGATTGGCGTAGCGGGGTGCGGGTCGTGCGGAGGGAACGAGTCAATATGCCTTAACGTATTGTCACTGTTCCCGCACCTATCAAGTGAGGTTAACGCATGGGCTAGACGGGTATTCAGATAGCCTCAGGCCTGTCAGATTGTTCGCCTGTTTCAGAGCTTTGGCTCTGTTTGCGCTTTAGGCAGCGCAGTGAGTGGAAGCATGGAGTCCCACCACTTAATCAAGGCCCCACGAACTATATACTCAAAAAGATGAAGCTTCATTGGGGCATCCCGCGCTGTCCAGACGCCGCCGTAAGCACCTGCCCCATACCCAACCATCACTTCGGACCATCCATTGCCACTCCGGATCGGTTCGTCGCACATTGGTGAGGGTATTGGCGTGCCGCCGTGAAGAGCACGTGAGCGCCAACCGTAAATAGTCCTTAAGCTCTTTTTCAGCGCCACGTGTTCCCATGAGTGCTGGTCATATGCACGTGGTCGCGGCTCGGGCGCATCTGGCATAAACTCTATTAGAAAGTCCAAAAACTTCCGAGTGGCTCCCATGTAGTCTGCGATCAAATCGGCTACTTGTGATAGATGTTCTTGCCCACCTACGTTCACCAACAGCTCGGCCAACTCAGGTCGCGAGGTGCGCAGTCTTTCGACTGCCGTTTCATTCGCAGCGCGCCAATGATTAGCGGCTGTTTCAGCGGCCGAAACAAGCAGGAGCCAAGATGATTGAGGTTCAGCCTCCGCAATCCAAACCGCGTCCTGGTAGAGCCTTGCCGCACGCACCAAAGCAATAGATTCGATTGGACTAAGATGGGGAAATCTGTTCACTAGAGTAGCTTCTGAAGGGTCATGCATGTCTATCACATGCGGTAGCATAGGGTCACCGTAAGGACGCTTTACCAGTATTGGATTCCCCTTATGTGGGACGAAGGGTTGACCTTTCGGATCAGTACCCCCTGGCAAGAAAAGGCGAGTCATTGCGCCTGCCTTCAGTCGCACCCTCAAATTTAAAGATAGTAGCGCTGCCAGTTCATCCTCGACTCCGCCGCCATGAAAGCGAGAAACGTCAGTCGTTCCCAAGTCCGGCATTTTGCGATCGACATGGTGATAATCAATGCGCAAGATGAAAGAAGGTTGTGTAGTTGAGATACCACGAGATTGGGTGTTGTATAGCAGATACGGTCCGAACCGTGTTTGTAGGTCACGTGAAATTGAAAAATGAGTATCACTGAATAAAGGATGCTCATAGACTGAGCTCAAAGGCTCATGCGAAAGGGCAGCCCGCCAGTTTTCATAAGCGAAAGCTCCTCTGAGATCTGTAGCTTCTCTATTTCTATCTGCCATACGAAGCCCCACGCACAATTCGATTGTTGAAGTCTTCGTCCGTTGCGAGGCGCGGCATCAGTCGGTATTGCCGGATCGTTTTCGGGCCATTAGACGGTCGCGGATGCCTTGAGGATCGAACTGAGACTCAACCTCTTCTCTTAGCTCAGCTCGTTGTTTCTTCCTGCGTTGCAGGTACTCGACAACTTCGTCGTGGTTCTGCAAGTAGTAGCTAATGACCGCATAAATGTCGGCGAGGTTCAGTGTGGTGTATTGCTGCGCGATTTCTTCGGGCGTGGATCCTTCATTGAATGCAATGATGATGGAGTCGAGCGAGACGCGCGTTCCGTTCATACGCAGAACACCTGCGTGATCCATTGAAAGCGGTACTGATGCGGTCGTTAGACTCATAGCTATTAACGTAAACCAAATTCCTCTTCATGCGCGCGCCGCAGCTTTTCGTACCAATCGGAGTGTGTTACGTGAGAGGCTTCTTGCAAATTCCTTCTCACCCTGACCGAGGTAACTATCTACTTCAGTCTGGTGCGAGAGATAAAAAGCGAGCGCACCGTGAACTTGCTCCAGCGTCAGGGAAGGGAAGGAACGTTGAATGCTCTCCGGCGACGCGCCACGATGATCGGCATACACAACTGAGTCAAGCGACACTCGGGTACCGCCGATTCTATATGCGCCATCCCGTTGTTCAATGTATTCCGTGCTCATCTCGTTACTACCTTGATTGGTCGTCCCCTATGTTATCACCCGACTCGAGAAGATAGAAGATTAGGGAATCTGAAGAAGTGGTCTAATTTGGGTAACAATTTAATTGACGCAGCTACCCACCCGCTCTAGCAAATATCCTTACGTAATAATTGACAGCTATCCTCGCTAAGAGTACGCTTCGCCCCGCTTAACTAGATTTGTTACGAAACCTAACCTCCACAAAAGGATATTCTCATGAAATTCACTCGGTCCTTTATGACCGTACTGCTCGCCTTCCTTCTCCTGTTTTCGTCTGCGTTCGGCCAACACAGGCATCGAACCACCTACAGAAACGTTGAAGGCCGTCGCGTTCACTCGCCGGTCTTCAGACGAAGTGCGCCCGCCGGCGCAACCGCACGTTGCCGAGATGGATCGTACAGTTTTAGCCGGAACCATCGCGGAACATGCTCGCATCACGGCGGCGTTGCTCAATGGCTAGACTGAGGCTGTAAGAGCCGCTCCTCGGAAGATCCATCAAACGATTTCCTCAGCGCCGAGTCCACACAATTACCCGACTACCAGTTTCTCCGCAATCGTTACGTCGTCAGTCGCCGATAAATTCCCGGCAGACGTTCCGGTAATGAAAGCACGTCGTCGATGATCGTGTAACCAACGTCGCCGTAAAGATCGCGCAATTCAGCTTCCGACTCGCGATCGATGGTGATGCAGAAAGGCGTGATGCCGAGGGTCTTGGCCTGACGCAGGGCTTCTCGCGTGTCTTCGCGGGCGTAACGGGCGTCGCCGTAATCATGATCGTAGGGGCGGCCGTCGGACAGAACGATCAGCAGGCGGGTGCGCGCGTCCTGCTTGCTTAGCTTCGCAGCGGCGTGCCGAATCGCGGCACCCAGACGCGTGTTGTTTTTATATGTGATCCCGCCGATGCGTCGCATCACTTCGTCCGAATAGTGCTCACCAAAATCTTTGAGCACGTAAAACTTTACATTGCGGCGGCCTTCGGAAGTAAAGCCGTTGATAGCGTAACGGTCGCCGACGGCTTCCAGCGCTTCGCTCATCAATACGAGGCCTTCCTTCTCGATCTCGATGATGCGACGACCCGGGTGCGTGTAGGGTTGCAGCGGATGACGCCCAATCGTGCGCGCCGTCGATGACGACTGATCCAAAAGGAACGACACGGCGACATCGCGGCGCCGGCGCAGACGTCGGGTATAGATGCGCTCTGATTGATGGCCATCGGCGCGGCGATCGATGAAGTAATCCACGACGGCGTTCAGGTCGTAATCGTCGCCGTCAATCTCATTGGTTACGCGCGCCAGGTCCTCAGGCTTCATTAACTGAAACTGATGTCGAATGGACGAGACGACACCTTTGTATCGTTCGCGAGTCTCATCGACAAAAGCGCGTTCGCCACGCTTCACTTTCTTTTCGATCACGCGGCACCAGCCGACACGATGATCGGTCAGCTCGCGGTCCCATTCGTCATAGTTGAAAGCAACTTCACCGGCTTCCAGGTCCTGTTCCGGAGCTTCACCTTCGCTCCACGCTTCGCTGCCTTCCAACTCGTCAAACTCGCCGTCCGCTTCGGTGTTCCAGGCGTTGAAGAGCTCGCGCGCATCGCGCCGCTGCGGCTGACGATTCGCGTCGCGCTCGGCGAGCATTTCTTCGGCAGTCTTATTGGCGTCTTCCTGATCGAGTTCGTCGGGTACTTCGACTTGTTGTTCCGCGTCTTCCATCGAAATCGATTGAAACAAAGAATAGACGCGGCTGGTCGCCATCAAAGTATCAGCGACGGTGGCCAGCGGGTTTGATAAGTACTCAGCGACGATAGTTTCAAGTTCCGAAACTATCTGGCCGTAGAAGTGGCGAGCATCATCGCGAGCGCCGGCGAGGAGTGTAATTTGAAAGAGCAGTTCAAACGGCACTAGCGTCGCCGGCAAGTCGACAATGTTCGGACGCCGCGCCCGCAAATGGTCACGAATCAAGTCGAGGTCACGCGCCAAGCCCCGATATTCTCTCCGCAACCGTCGGTCGATGCGTCCGTTCTCGAGTGTGCCGAAAATTCTGCGCGCCAACGGGGGAATCGGAAACAGGCTAAGAATGTGACGATAATCCAAGCCCTCAGGGCAATGTCTTACTTTGCGTCTTTGCGCCTTTGCGGGAACCTCTTGTTCGTTGATGTCGATATACCCATCGAGTGCAAAGGCATCCCGAGCGTCCTGATTCTCTGGATCGTAGAACTCGCTCAGCGTCATGTACGCCGCGCGCAGGTCAACCGTATCACTCGCGTAAGTCTCAAATTCGATTTGTCCAGCCGCATGCGCTGCCAGTACTTTGTAGAGCCGAAAATCCAGTTCTTCATCACCAAATTCAGTGACAACCGAAGGCAGGTGAATCGTGCGGCCGTCGCCAATGCGCGACTCAACCGGCACCGCGGCCAGCGCGGCAATCTCGACCGCATGGCCGGTCAGACCCTCGATGTAAAGTCTTAACAAGAGCTGTACTGATTCGAGCGACACGCCCGCGCCGCCTTCCCGCAGCGCATCATTGCTGCTGCGCGTTTCGAGCGCGTAATAACTGCGTCGGGTGCGCGTGTCTCCGGCGATCAAGCCGGCGCGCGCCCAGCTCTCAAATTGTTCGACCGAAACCGTGTGCAGGGCTTTCGCGCTCGAACGCAAGCATGCGAGTGCCGCTTCCGAATCAACCTGGGCGACTTCGCGCGTGAGGGCGAGCACGCGGTGCGCGAGAGTCACGGCGCTAACCTGATCCTTCTGTGTAGCGAGCGTTTGAAAGAATGCGGGGCTGGAACGAATAAAGGCTACGAGTCCGGCGTTCCCATGCGATGCCACCGCCCAAAGCAGTTCGATCCATTCGTCAAAGGATTCAGGCAAGGTGCGCAGGATCTCGCCACCGGCGATCAGAAGGTGAAGCGCTGCTGCGCCGCCGCGTTCCAAAAAGCTCGCCGAGCGCCGCATCAATTTCAGGGCTTCTGCGGCGTCGAGACGATCAACCGCGCCGGGCAGAGCTGTCCACGCATCAGCGGCAATACCACCCGCGCGCTCGGCGAACGCGGCAGCCAGATCGATTGCCGCGCGCGTCACTTCCCCAGCCCCGTTTAGAGGCGGGGCACTGCCCGCCGCGGATTTTGGATCGGCGGGCGGTAGCCCGCCTCTAAACGCTACGACGCGGTCCATAACAGCCGGTGTGGCATTCAAGAAATCCGCGCTGTGTTTTGCGGAGCGGCGCGAAATCTCCGCGGCCACTTCGTAGATAGATTGGAGTAGTTCGCTGTCTTTGATGGTTTTAGCGAGCAAGGGCGCATTGCGAAATGTTTCCGCAGCCGTCGATGCCGAAAGGATCATCTGACGCCCGCAAACCTGGAAGACAAATAAACGCGCGCCCGTCGGTACGTGCGCGAAGTCGCCGAGTCCCGCAGTAAAAAAGCTGACTCCGTTTTCGACCTCGGTCATAGTCAAACGCCGGCCGAGCTCACCCCAGGCTCGGAGTTCCGTTGGCTCGAGCACTTGGGCGACGGCTGGCGCCGCGCGCAGGAATTCGATGCTGGCACGCAGAGATACAGCAGCGATCGCCGCGCTGGTTTCCAAAGCCGCGCGCGTCTGCTCGAATGGCAGATGCGCAATCTCTTTCAGCAGAACAGCGATAGCGCGCCGCTCAGTTGGACTCTTGATCGAACGCAGCCGCTCGTCGATCTCTTGATCGAAATCTTTGCTTGGATTGCTAGGTTCCAGGGAGCAGCTCCTCCCTCTTGAGTGCCCTGATTAGCTCATGAAAGGTTTGTTCGATTCTATTCTCGGCGAAGGGAATGTATTGTAAACCATCTACATTAGTGAAGTTTTCCACACCTTCTTGCTTGAGCAAGATTGCCCTGTTGAAGCCCAACCTGCTTTGAAACAGGCCGATTTCATGAATGACGTTTTGGCGAGCTCGCACCGAACCAGTAGCTGTCTCATCTTCGCCAGTTAGTATAAGGACAGCAAAGTTCGCCTCGGCCAGCATCTTTTCAAGTATCGGAACAACGGATTTGCCGACGCGCGACTCTGATTCATAGCAAACAACACTTAGCCCGAGTGCGTCTTCCAAAAACGACTTAACTTCACGCCACAGCGGACTACGACCGTGGCCAATAAAGATGCAGTGCTTTCCTTCGACCAAATGAGGCGTCTCGACCGAAGCCGCGATTGTTGCCTCTGTTCGGTCAGCCTCAATCTCCTCGATCATTAACTCAAGCCGTGATTGTGCTTGGTCCAAACCTTTCCAGAAGTTCGATTCATTTGCCTTCGCATCCCCTAGCAAGGCCGACATCTTTTCGTAATACTCAATGTCCTTGAAATCCGGCAGCCAATGTGAGTACTTTCCAAATATGACCGTTATTCCCTCATTAGCATCTTCAAGCCATTGTTTGAACTCGGGTGAACTGCGAGAGAAATCAGACTTACCTAAGAACAAGGTCATCGGAAGGCTTTTCTGAAAACGCCAATTCTTGACCCGCTTCACTAACCGCTTCAGTATCGATAACTTGTCTAACTTTGTGAGATCCGGCATGGAATGCTTTCTTGGCAGGGAGGCGAGTCACCTCGCTAAGACGGTGGTCATAGTCTGGCAATTAAGTTTTCAAGCAAGCATCAAGCGCTGGCCTTTCGGCTCAGGAATCTGATCGCCAAATTCCTTAGCCGTATCGATCCAAAGTTGAATTGCTTCATTAGCGTTGGCGGCAGCGGATTCGTAAGTATTGCCGTGCGCCATGCAACCCGGGAGTTCGGGGACTTCGGCGACGTACGCGTCATCTTCGCCGCTCCAATAAATAATGATCTCGTACTTGTGCATCAGACCTCGCCTCCTAGTTTGTATTTCAAAATCACCGTCCGGACTTGGCGTACTTGATAGACTTTCGCTTTATTGCCTTCGCGCTGCAAATTAATTCTCTCGACTATGCCGGCCCTACGAAACATATGGTGGCTGCCTCGAATCCTTTCCTCGAAACCCATGCTGGTGAGCAGCTGCCGGAGGTCATTGAATGGTACGTTAGAATCCGAAGTGCCACGCAATATCTGAAAGAGAAGTTTATCGTACTTACTCATCAGTGTGGAAGAGTCTAAATCACCGTCGTCACAATAAGTAATTCGCTTAGGTTCATGTTATACCACCTTGCGCACCCCTCATCTTCCCCCCAAGTAGGTAACGAACTTTTCACCGAGGGGCCATGACAAGCCGAAAGCCAATTGAGCGGGCGTCCGGGATGACTCTGCGGCGGTAAGCCGAACGGCAGGAATTGGCGGAGCTTTGCCACGAACCGCCGCGCAACACCCGCACCTCGGTACCCTGTAAATCTTCTCGACCGTCAGTAGCGTTGTATGGATAAGGCTTATACTTTGATTGACACCATTCCCAAACGTTTCCGTACATGTCATAGAGTCCGAGTCCATTCGGTTGTTTTTGCCCAACTGGATGCGTCTGGCTCCCCGAATTGGCGCTGTACCACGTCAGCGCATCAATACTGCCTGCGTACGGCCCGGTCGTCCCGGCACGACTCGCATATTCCCACTCGGCCTCAGTCGGTAAGCGGTACTCACGGCCAGTGGTCCGCGATAGTTTGCGGCAAAACTCAACCGCATCGTTCCACGAGACGCTGTCCACAGGAAGATCGTCTCCCTTGAAGCTTGACGGATTCGTACCTATCACAGCTTTATACTGGGCCTGAGTCACTTCATACTTGCTCATATAAAAACTCGGTACCGTGGCATTGCTCTGCGGTCCTTCGTCATTGTCTCGCCCGGTTTCTGAAAGTGGCGATCCCATTAAGAACGTTCCGCCTGGGGCATAGACCATCTGTAACTGGGCCCCGTTTATGTTCTCTGTGAAAGGCTGCCCAGTGAGTTGCGGTTTGTTCTCATTTTGCGGCGCCTGCTGTGATTTCGCCGTGACCGGCGATTCCTGGCGGGTCTTCCTAAAGATTAACCAGGCAGTTCCTCCGATCATGATAGCCACAAGAAGCATTCCGGCAATCGCCGCTAACCGGCGGCCTCCGGTAGATCGAGTTTGCGTTAACTGGCTGTCAGGAGAGGTTTCAGTGGGCGAGGGCGCGCGCTGACTTTTGCTGATAATCACGTCGGGCGGAGCAGCTTTCATGGTCTTCATGGCCGATTGAGATCTGATCCCTTCGGTCGAAGAATATTCCTGTGCAATGGGTGAAGCTGTTGTTTCTTGCAAGCTTGGTTCTGAAGCAGGACTCCTTATCGTTCGTGGCGGAGGTGTCGGGTCTTTGTCAGCTTCGGGTGGTCGAGTCGAGTCGGCCGTATTCGGCGCGGAATACAATATCCCTGTCCGGGCCGGGTCAGGATTGCGAGGGGAAAAAAGATGCTCGGTGGCTTGAGGGTCAAAGGGCGCCGATAGAATCGTGCCGTCCACCAGGCAAAAAGTCATTGTGTCGTCAAAGGTGCGCTTGCAGGTCGGGCAGCTCTTCATGCAACTCTCCAAAGTCTGATAGCTGGGTTTTGATCAAGAATAATATACATTCCGGAGCTCGCTAAAAGGAGTAATCGTCTGCGGGGGCGTATGCGAGGAGCTAGATCACCGTAGTCACGATCTCGCGAATACTCCTCTGCAAGTCGCGGTCGTCGGTGATCGGTGAGCACATCGCAACTTCGGCGGCCCGAATCGCTGGGATGCCAAGGGCGATCAGTTGGGCGGCGTAGATCAGCAGACGCGTCGAGACTCCTTCTTCCAAGCCATGACCGCGCAGGTTGCGCACCTTCTGTCCAATCAAAACCAGATCGCGCGCGGTGCCTTCATCGACACCGCCTTCGCGCGCGACGATCACGGCTTCCGTGTCCGGCGGCGGATAATCAAAGTCGATCGCGACGAAGCGTTGCCGAGTTGATTGCTTCAAGTCTTTCAGGATCGATTGATAGCCGGGATTGTAAGAAACTACGAGCATGAAGTCCGGCGGAGCATCGAGTATCGTGCCGCGTTTTTCTATCGGCAGACGTCGACGATGATCGGTGAGCGGATGAATGATCACTACAGTGTCTTTGCGCGCTTCGACGATTTCATCGAGATAGCAAATCGCGCCATGACGCACGGCCAAAGTCAGCGGCCCGTCATGCCAGACGGTCTCTTCGCCTTCGATCAGAAATCGTCCAACGAGATCTGTAGCCGAAAGATCTTCGTGACAAGCGACAGTGATCAGCGGCCGCTCGAGACGCCACGCCATGTGTTCGACAAAGCGCGTCTTGCCACAGCCGGTCGGTCCTTTGAGGATCACGGGCAGGTGCGCGGCGTGCGCGGCGGCGAACAGATCGACTTCATGATCGACGGGGAGGTAATAAGGCTCGTCGGCGATGCGGTATTCTTCTATAGCTCGTTCAGGCATTGATCCTAGTTTCAGGTTCCAAGCTTCAGGTCTCAAGTTGGCGAAGTTGAATCTTAGCACTCGCCAAGAAAGGCCAGCAAACTTGGTGCTTTGCTGGGTCTCTTTCTCATTAGCACCGCGGCTTTAGCCCGGTGATCATCGATTGGGTTCAGAATGGAAACCGTTTGAAACGGTTTCCACAGCGACGGGATACTAAATTCACCGAGCTTCTATGAAGTCGGGTCGTGTCAAGAGAGGATCGAGTGATTGGTTCCAGCTTCTATCCGAGCTGCCACGATCTTTGGTTTAGCTATCTCGTGGGCTCATTTAACAAATACGACGACGCCCATTCTAAAGCTCGAGTTTTATAACTCAGCCCGGTGTCGAGCTGTCGTCGATTCAATCATCGTCGAACTCTCACTGCGTCAACATAACCTCATTCAGCTTGGTGTTAGTAACTCCGCCGCCTGGTTAGTATTCCGGCTCTGCTTTAGGTCTCAGGCAGTGCTGGGTGCCGGGCGCCAGGTCGTGCCGTCACGTAACATCGCCCAGCAGCGGATGAGCAGTCTTCTGGCGACCGCCACAATGGCAATCTTCTTGCGAGCCTTGCTGCCACGTCGCACGTGCTCATACACGGACCTCATCCACGGGTTGTAACGCAAACCACTCCAACTGATCTCTACCAACAGTGAACGTAACAGACGATTACCCTGGCGGGTGATTCTTCCCAAACGGTTGCTCTCACCGGACTGTATCTGTTTCGGCACCAGTCCCAGATAGGCTCCTACTTCTTTGCCGCGTTTGAAACGCTGCGCGTCATCGATCACTGCTGCCAGCGCTTCCGCGCCTCGAGGCCCAACTCCGGGAATGGTCCGCAACAACTGCACCCGCTGATCCGCCTTACCCAACTCATTGAGCTTTTGTTCTACTAAGCGCAATGGCTCGGCCACGGACTTTAAGCCCTCCAGTTCCAGAGCCAACTCACCGCGCCACAACTCCTCGCGCCCAACTTCACTGAGTGGTCTGGCCACAGCTTCCAACTGCGCTATGCCGGCACGCGTCCAAGCCTGAGCTCCCCTACTGATGAACTCGGCCTGCCGTAGCAATAAAGCCCGGATGTGGTTCTGGATCTTCGTGCGCCGGCTCACTAACCGCTGGCGGTAGTTGATTAACGCCCGCCACTGTCGCACTCCCTGCTCCGGCACGTGCACCAAAGTCAATTGCCCCAGCGCCGAAAGCTGTGCCAACTTCAATCCATCCTGTCGATCGTTCTTTCGCTTTACGTTCTTCCATCGCCAGGCATCATGCGTAGTACTGGCAACCTCAAGCTCGATTCCCAACGCCCGCACCAAATCACTTACCCAACCAGCCAGCGGACATATCTCAATCACTACTCGATCCGGCTCTTCCTCAACCAGCAAATCGTGCAATCCTTTTGGCGTCGTCCCTACCGTGGCAAACTTGTGGCTCGTCCCTGCCGCCTCGTACACACACGCCACACTCTT
>JAWVEB010000049.1:0-16857 GCA_033856915.1 Blastocatellia bacterium
AGACGTTTCAATCAATGTCCTGAAGGCAACACCGACGATTACCTGGAGCAATCCGGCCGACATCACTTACCCGACAGCTTTGAGCGGCACACAACTCAATGCTACGGCCAGCGTGCCGGGTGTTTTAACTTACACGCCGACTGCGACCGCGGTGCTCAACGCGGGCAATGCCCAAACGCTGTCGGTTAACTTTGTGCCAACCGATGCCACCAACTACAGCAATGCTTCGAAGGACGTTTCAATCAATGTCCTGAAGGCAACACCGACGATTACCTGGAGCAATCCGGCTGACATCACGTATCCGACTGCTCTAAGCGCGACGCAACTCAACGCGACTGCGAGCGTGCCGGGTGTTTTAACTTACACGCCGACTGCGACCACGGTGCTCAACGCGGGCAATGCCCAAACGCTGTCGGTTAACTTTGTGTCAACCGACACCACCAACTACAACAATGGTTCGAAGAACGCATCAATCAATGTCCTGAAGGCAAATCAAACGATCGTCTTCGGAGCTTTGACTAACCGGTCGCTTGGTAGCGCGCCATTCAACGTCGCGGGTACTTCGACTTCCAATTTGCCGCTGAGCTTTGCAATTTTCAGTGGCCCGGCGACCAGCAACGCGGACGTCGTCACCCTGACGGGCGTAGGAGTGGTTACGGTGAGGTCTTCCCAACTTGGGAACGGAAACTACAATTCGGCCGTGCCGGTGGATCAGACGTTCACTGTCACCAACGCGCCCACATCGATCGGCGTCAGCTCAAGTCTGAATCCGTCCACGCTTAGTCAAGCGGTAACTTTCACCGCCACCGTTACCTCCGCGGCGGGAACGCCAACCGGCAGTGTCACCTTCAAGGATGCCGCCAACACTCTGGGAACCATTCCGCTAAACGGTTCCGGGATAGCGACGCTAAGCACGTCACTCTTAACCATCGGGACGCATGCGATCACGGCTGATTACACGGGCGACTCTAACAATCTCCCGGTCACGGGCACGTTAAGCGGCGGCCAGGTAGTTAACAGTCCGCCAAGTGGTGTGATTCAATTCTCCGCCGCCGGCTACTCCGTCAGCGAGGCAGGCGGCAGCATTGCCATAACCGTAGTCCGCACCGGCAACACGACAGCGGCAGCCATGGTCGACTACATCACCGATGATGGCAGTCTTCCCTCAGTCAACGTTCCCTGCTCGACGATTAGCGGGGCGGCGCGTGAGCGATGCGATTTCACTCGCGCAGCGGGCACGCTTCAATTTGCCCCGGGCCAGGCCACCAGGACCTTCAACGTCCTCGTGACTGACGACACTTACATAGAAGGAGCGGAGACCTTACAACTGGTCCTGAGCAATCCCGGCTCTGGATCACTTCTCGGTGCGCAGAGCACTGCGACGTTGACCATTAACGACGACGACATTGTGCCGGCCAGTAATCCGATTGATAACGCGGGAACGTTCGTGGAACAGCTTTACCACGACTTCCTCAATCGCACTCCTGATAGCGCCGGGCTAATTTTCTGGACCAACCAGATCACTTCCTGTGGTTCCGATCAGACCTGCATCAGCCAGCGACGCGTGAACGTGGCTGCGGCATTTTTCCTGTCGATTGAATTCCAGCAGACCGGCTATCTGGTCGAACGGCTCTACAAGACTGCGTATGGAAGTTCCACCGGGTCTTCGACGTTCGGTGGTGTTCATCCGCTGGCGGTGCCGTCGATTCGGTTCGCCGAGTTCCTGCCCGACACGCAAAAGATTGGGCAGGGCGTACTCGTCGGACAAGCGGGATGGGAGACAGCTCTCGAAACAAACAAGGCCGCGTTTATTGACGAGTTTGTGCTGCGGCCCGGGTTCACAACCGCCTACCCGGGTGGGATGAGCGCCGCCAACTTCGTCGACACGCTGAATACGAATGCCGGCAATCCGCTGTCGACTACGGAACGGAATCAGTTGGTCAGCGATCTTAACGGGGCGAGCAAGACCCGGGCTCAGGCTTTACGAGCCATCGCTGAGCATCCGGCCCTGGTCGCCGCTGAATCGAACCGGGCATTTGTCCTGATGCAGTACTTTGGGTTCATGCGACGCAACCCGAACGACCTGCCCGACGCTGATTACACGGGTTACGACTTCTGGCTGACGAAGCTCAATCAGTTCAACGGTAACTTTGTTAACGCTGACATGGTCAAGGGCTTCATCACCTCGACAGAGTATCGCCAGCGGTTCGGTAACTAGGAGAAACAATCGGCGAGTTTCGGCAAAGTTGCCGGGGCTCTATTTCTCGGATCTTACGCGCAAGCATATGGCGCTTGAGATAAAACGATCCACGAAACACACGAAGCCGGTAGCGCGACTTTCGTGTGACTTCGTGGATCGTTTTTTTCCGCACGGCACGGAGTCAGTACCGGGAGCGGTAGCGACCGGGTACTCGATTGCGAGCACTGAGTTTGAGAGGACCCGGTCGCTATCGCTCCCGGTACTGACCTCATCCTCAAATTAGAACTCTACTGAAAGCTCCCGAAAAGGTGACAAGCCCCAGAAAGACGCGATAAACTCCTGCCCCGGCTCGTCACCTTTAAAACTTGTCACTCTATCGCTCAATCGTACGTCCGATTCTGTTCCGGCTGCCGCCAGAGTCAGTGCATGAGTTCGCTCTGAGTTTCCTCGCCAACGGTTTGCGCAGCGGCGTGGCGCGACACGTCACTACTCAAAGATATCGACGCGAACCGTTTGGCAAGCTGCAGCGTTTCGGACTCGAGTTTCCCAATCCGGTAGGACTGGCGGCGGGTTTCGATAAGAACGGAACGGCGGCGCAGGCCCTGGCAGCGCTCGGCTTCGGCTCAATCGAAGTTGGTTCGGTCACGAGCGCGCCACAACCCGGGAATCCACGTCCGCGCCTTTTTCGTCTCCCCTTGGATCGCGCGCTCATTAATCGCGCCGGATTTAATAATTGCGGCGCCGCGCAAGTGGCGGAACATGTTCGCCGCCGCCGGCCCGATTGCGTGCTGGGCGTGAACATCGGCAAATCCCGTGACGTGCCGATTGACGATGCGATCCCTGATTATCTCAAGAGCTTCGAAGCGGTGTATGAAGTAGCGGACTACCTCGCGGTTAATGTCAGCTCGCCGAACACGCCCAACTTGCGTGAGTTGCAACGGCCAGACATGCTGGCCGAGCTACTCAAAAGTTTGCAGCAGAGAAACAACGAACTGGCGCAACATTATTCTTTTCCGCGGCCAAAACCTTTGCTGTTGAAAATCGCTCCCGACTTATCTGAAGCTGAAATCGAATCCATTGTTGAGGTCGCCACGCGTTTGAAAATCAGTGGACTGATTGCGACCAATACGACAGTTAGACGCGAAGGGCTTAGAACATCGCCGGCTGACGTCGAAGCCTATGGCGCAGGAGGGCTGAGTGGAGCGCCTCTGCGTCAACGGTCCAACGAAGTGATTTCGCTGATCTATCGGTTGACGAAAGGCGAGCTGCCGATCATTGGAGTGGGCGGTGTCTTTACGGCCGCGGACGCCTGGGGAAAAATTTGCGCCGGAGCGAGTCTGGTTCAGCTATATACTGGATTCATCTATGAAGGCCCGGGGGTGGCCCGGCAAATTAATGACGGGCTCGCCGAGATTCTGAGACGAGAAGGTTTCCAAACGCTTGACGAGGCAGTTGGGTGTAGGGCTGGTATTTGAGATCAGAGTACCTCGGCAAAGGATGCGAGGCTTATTTCAATCTAGTAATTATGGCGAGAAGCGGATCGGCCGCCTGATGTGCGGAAAGGCTCTGCCTTTCCGCAGACGCCGTTTATTCTGTTTTGAGGCTTTGCCTCGTAGAGCCGCGCGAGGCATAGCCTCGTCCCTCTAAGATCCAATCTTCCGGACAGGCAAAGCCTTTCCGCACATCAGGCGGCAAAGCCGCGCTGCAACTTTGCGGCTTTCCGTTTGAATTCTTCCTATGAACACTAATGCGAAAGACAAACTAATCGTTGCTCTCGATGTTGACTCGGCCAGCCGCGCTCTCGATTTGTTCGCGGCCTTGCGCGACGTGGTCGGCATGTTCAAGATCGGTTCGCAACTATTTACGGCGGCCGGCCCCGATATTGTCAGACAGATTATTGCTCGAGGCGGCCGCGTTTTTCTCGACTTGAAATTTCACGACATTCCCAACACCGTCGCTGCCGCCGGCATTGAAGCGACGCGCCTCGGTGTGTCGATCTTCAACGTGCATGCATCGGGCGGCGCTGAAATGATGAAGCACACTGCTGAAGACGTGACCGAGACTGCTCAACGCGAAGGGTTCGCCAAACCGAAAGTTATCGCGGTTACAGTCTTGACCAGCCTTGATCAAGCGAGCCTCGAACAGATTGGCTTCCGCCTTGACCCGCCTTCTCTGGTTGCCCGATTGGCGCGCGCGGCGGCGGACTGCGAACTTGACGGTGTCGTCGCATCGCCGCGGGAGATAGGATTGATCCGGCAGACAATTTCGAACCCGGACTTCTTGATTGTTACGCCCGGCATTCGGTCAAGTAATGACGCGCCTGACGATCAAAAACGCACCCTGACCGCAGCCGAGGCGATTAATGGCGGCGCGGACTATGTCGTAGTGGGGCGGCCAATCTTGAATGCTCCAGATCCTGTCGCCGCGGCCCAGGCAATCGTGGCAGAGATCGATGAAGCGCTATAACGATCCTCTCAACCCTTCTAAGATCCTTGGAACCAAACGAAGAAGACGGCGTGCAGTTGAAAGGGGTTGTTGCGCCATGCAGCAACTTACCATTATCATTCGAAGGTGCACGCAAAGCTGAACTTCTCACTAAAACTCGCGCAATTGACCGCCCTACTGGTTTCGCTTACCTGCACCGTCGCAGCTCAGCAAAAGGGCGAAGCGACTCAAGCTCCTTTTAACCTGGCGGCTTATCGGATCGGCGAACGGCTTACTTACAACGTCGAATATTCGCATTACTCGAGCGCGGCCCACGTCGAACTATTCGTCGCCGCGCGAGGCGCTTTCTTCAATCGCGAGGGAATTCAACTGCGCGCTCACGTCGAAACGGTTGGCGTAGTGAATGCGGCGTTACTTTCGATGAACAACGACTACACGACGTATGTCGACCCGCAGACTGGTCTGCCCTATCACGCCCAGGTGGTCGTGCGCGAAGCCGGCCGCACTTCGGAAAGTGGGCGCGACTATAACCAGCCGGCCGGCACCGATGCGATTCCCTCCAAAGTTAGAATGGGAGAGTTTCCCGGGACGCACGACATGCTTTCCGCGCTCTACCGTGTGCGCGCGCTGCCCTTGAGCGACGGCTCGAACTATTTCCTGACGGTGATCCACGACGGCGACCAGTACAGCGCTGAAGTAAAAGTTGTGGGCAGAGAGCGGCTCAAGACCAACGTAGGTTCGTTCAGTACGATCGTCACGCGGGTGAATGTTAAGTCGCGGGGTTATGACTTGCGCGTCTATTTCAGCGATGACGAGCGGCACGTGCCGGTGTTGATAACCGCGAAGGTGGCCTCAGGGGAGATCCGCGCCGAGTTGGCGGCTTCCGAACTGACAGGGCCTGACGCGAGTCAGCCTGGCAGTCCCACCCAGCCAATCGAAACCCGTCCCAGAGAACCTCCGGTGAAGCCAGACCCCGGGATAGTACGAGGAGTTCAACCGCCAGGCGAAGGTACTTCGGTGCTTCCTTTGCAGGATCTTCCCTTTAAGATTGGCGAACAACTCAGTTACCAGGTTTATCTCTCCAGCTCTCCGCAGCCGGTTGGCACAGTATCGTTTACCTTGAAAGCCCGCGGACGATATTTCAATCGCGACGGGCTTCTGTTTTCGGTTAGGGCGCAGACCACCGGCGCAGGCGCGCGCGTGTTTCCTGTAAACGATCAAATCAATTCGTATATAGATCCCACCACGCTGCTTCCGTTTCGCACCGAACTGACTCTGTCAGAGGGCAAGTACCACTACACTCGCGGCTATAGTCTCGATCAGAATCGCGGCGCCGCCCTGGCAGATAGCAAAGAACGAATTGAGATCCCTGTGGGTACACACGATTTGATTTCCGCTGTTTACGCCATCCGCACTTTCGATCTGTGGCCCAAGAAACGGAACGCGATATCAATTATGGCCACGACCCAGCCGCGCACACTGTTCGTAGAATCGCTGCGCAAGGAAACGATTGAACTGGGCGGCCAGAAGATCACGGCGATCATGCTGACCCTGACCACAGACGATCCGCAAAATGATAAGATGCAGCTTCGCATGTGGATTGGGGACGACTCGCGTCACCTTCCCTTGCGGATTACGGCCGTGACCCAACTCGGCGCCGTCCGCGCAGATTTGGTAATCGCCCCGGTAACCTCACAGTAACGACGACCGAATTTCGGGACCAGAGGCAAAGTTGCGAAGAGGCTTCCTCAATCCGCGCATAGTCACGAAGATTTCGTTCTGGACTACAAGCGCATGCATCCTGGTAGCGGTCGTCGCCTGCCTGCTCGCCATCTGGAATTTTGCCGGGACCGACGTGCTGTGGCGGACGGTGGCTACGTGCGCGGTGATTGGCGGCGGCATGATCGCGTTTTATGTAATCAACTCAATCTTCGACCGCCCCTCCGAATAAAGTGTCAGAAGCCTGACCGTCAGGGAGGGCCCCTCGGTTAATGATCGATCCCGACCCTCACTGATCCCTTAGTACTCCAAGCTTGGATGATGACGATAGTGGCCCCTCCCTCATGGTCGGGCTTCCGACTCTTATCCGATATTGACAATCATTTTCAATTTAGGGCATACTGCGACTCGCCCGTTTTACGGCGTTCCACGTTCGGTTTACCAAGCCAGGTTCTGATTATGCTTCAGTCTTTCATTATTGTTCTGCGCGAGGGATTCGAATCCTTTCTGCTCGTCGCCGTCATTTTTTCTTATCTGCGAAAATCCGGACAGCGCCAACTGGCGCCGGCTGTCTATTGGGCGATCACTGTCGCGCTGGCGGTTAGCGGCGCCCTCGGTTACCTGCTCTTTCAAATGCAGACCGGGCACAGTGATTGGATCGAACAGCATCTCGGCCAGACGGTCTCTGGCTTCCTCGGCAACGAAGCGTTGCGCGAAGCCATCCTGGGCTTGATCGCGATCGCGATGGTGGCCTCACTCGTGGTTTATATGTGGCGCACGGGCCCGAAGCTGAAACAGAAAATGGAGGAGCGGCTGGGCGAAGTATCCGGCCGGCGCTCTGGCTGGGCCGCCTACCTGGGAGTTTTTCTTTTCACGGTGCTGACGATCAGCCGCGAAGGGATGGAGACTTCTCTGATGCTCTTGCAGGTCCGCAGCCCGCGACTATTGTCCGGGGCCTTGCTCGGTCTGGCGGCAGCGATGGCGATGGCCTGGGCTTGGGGACAGTTCGGACATCTGATCAACGTCAAACGGTTCTTCCAGGTGACCGGAATTTTTCTGCTCTTGTTTATGACCCAGGTCGCAATCTTCACCTTTCACGAGTTTGCCGAAGCCGGCGTCCTGCCCAACAGTGAAGCGCTGCATGCAGCCACGGAAAAATTTTCTCCCGATGGACTGTATGGCCAATGGTTTTCGTTGATTATGGTCGGCGCATGCGCAATCTGGTTGCTGGTCGCGTGGATAGTCGACCGACTGAGAATAGGCCGGCAGAGAACAATCAGGCTGGAGCAGACATAAAACCATTTCTGAGTAATGAAGAAGAAAAGGGCGGCCCGCTTTGGGTCGCCCTTTCTTTTTGACCGGGTTTTGACCGGCTTGTGTTTGCTTGGTTTTCCCTACTTGTTAGAAAACGCCAAAACTATTGAGCTGGAACGATGCTGAGCCAGTACCACCATTTGCAACTCCACTCGCATATCTAGCTGAGCGACCGAAGCTAAGGCCTACATCTTTAACATTCCTCATTGCTCTGGTAAAACCGTCGTATGGCGATATCGATGGCTTGTCTATCCCCCCTACGCAGTTCGCGCTGGGGTAAACAAAATGGTCGGTCGCACTCTGGCCACAGAGATTAGTCCAATGGGCGCGATCATTTAGTGGGACCGTCAAATTGCAACCTAAAGCCGCAGTAGGGTCATTGAGGTTACAAGAATCCGTTGACCACCAATAGTCACTGGAGTCGTAGTTACCCTGTGCCGACTGGAAATAAACTCGGAAATGAGCATCCTGACTGTGATCAAAACGATTTACGTACTGTGTACTGGCTGTCCAACTTGAGTTAGCTATGATGGACGTCTTGCCTGTCAGGTCAATGAAGTTAATATTGAGATAAACCGTAAACCAACCCGTGGAAAGCTGGTTAAAGGTAAATCCGACGCCGCCAGTGTTCAAAGACTGTGCCTGGTTAATATCCCACAGCTTTGGTACGTCTGGATTGATGTTGAAGACCCGCCAGTTCTTGTTTGAAAGATCTTGCGCGGCTGCCGGAGTAGTGAACGCAAATGTAACCATCAGTGCAAACAGCGATAACAGACCGAGCTTTTTGAAAGTCATTGATTTCTCCTGTTCGTTAAGCGGGTGGTTGTAATAACCAATCACCGGTTTTTCCATCTAGTGAAAAGGCGGTCAGCTTGGACTGACCGCCTTTAACGGAATTGTGATTACTTGCCATTGCTCACGTAACTGACGCAATCACCCTGGTTTTTGAACTTACGAGGAACGTTGAAGTTCATCCAGCCATCCTTCTTGCACTGGTCCTTGTTTGTTGGAGGACCGACCTGCAGTACTGCTGCACAAGTACTAGGACTTGTCAGGTACGGGAAAAAGTCAACGGCATTGTCAGGGTCAATGACCTTGTCGCCGGTGCCACTGGCGTTGTTAGTACTGGTCGGGCCCGTCGGACTGCCCCACCAGTTGTTTTCCGCGTTCAGTATGCCGGGCACGTAAGCGCCCGTGTCGACCTGAAGACCAGCGACTACATTGCCTTGGATGTTATTGTTGTGGGCGGTGATATTCTTGTTTGGCCCAACTCCATATGGGTCATCAACACTGATCGCGCGTTGGCCTGTCGCAAGCAGATTGCATGTGATCGTGACACCGTCATTGCCACCGAACAGATCGATCGTCGCGTAACCTGTTGAGCCAACACTGGTGTTTCCTGTGATCGAACTGCTGCTCAGTAAGGCAATGAAAAAACCTTCAGCTGTGCCCCCAACAAGTTCGTTGTTCGATATGGTGACACCACTGGATGGAGCCTGAACGGTCATGGAGTCGCTTGTTTGGCCACTGAACCTGTTATTGTCGATAACAGCATTATTGAGTCCGAAACTTACTTCAATGCCGCTACCGCCGTTCGGTCCGGGGTTATTGTTGTTCCTGATCCAGTTGAACTGCACTTTGGCCTGAAACGTGCCGGTGTTGTCCAGTTCGATACCCGCGACGTTGTTTTGGACGATGTTGTAGAGTATCTGACTGCCATTGCCTCCACCGAACCCTGGATTCATCCAGATGCCCGCAATCAAACATGGATCGCTCTGAGTCGATCCCTGAACCGTAAAGCCATTCAGCGTTACGTTGTCAGCCGTGATTGCCACTGGCGAACATGAGTTGTCGATGGTCGATTCGGCTCCGGCACGAGTGCGCGCGTCCACATTCGCTTGCGCTCCAAGCAAGGTGAGTGTCCTATTGATGGCAACGGATTCGCTATATAAGCCGGCCGCAACAATAATAGTATCTCCCGAGGAGGCCTTGCCAATCGCGGCGTTAATTGTTTTGCACGGGGTCACCGCCGACATGCAAGTGAACGAGTCATTGCCTGTCGTGGAGTTGACGTACCACGTACCAGCCGCCTGGACTCTTTGTCCGCCAAATATCATCAGCCCGATCGTTAGTGTCAGGGCCAGAGCCGACAAAACGGCTATTTTTTTCAAATTCATTCATTCTCTCCTTTTTGACTGAGTCGATACGTAAGGAAAAAGGCGGTCAGTTGTGCTGACACGCCTTTTCCGCAATTGATTACTTGCCATTGACCGTGTAACTGACGCAATCACCCTGGTTCTTGAACGCCGTGCCATTGGCGCGGCGGTACGTCATCCAGCCGCCATCTTTGCACTGGTCCTTGTTCGTCGCGACCGAGGCGCAGCCGACTGAAGCAGATGCCGTCAGCCACGGAGTGAAGTTCACGGGTCCCGTGCCATCCACGACATCGCCTGTACCGCCGGGATTGGCGGCGTTGGTCGGGCCGCTGGCCCTGTTCCACCAATTACTGGTGGCATTGAATGTACCCAGCCCGTCGTGGCGGATGCCCGCCGCCGTGTTGCCCACGAAGTTGTTCTGGTGCGCATAGACATCCAGACCCGTGATGTCTGCGGTCGGACTCCCCATCCGTACGCCGATCCCCACGTAGTTATTGGAGAACGTGTTGCCGGTCATCCGCGCTCCGAAGCCCGCCGAAGGAGTGTAAAAACGAATGCCGGCGCCATATGTTCGAACGGTGACGTCAGGATTGATGGTGTGATCGAACGTGTTGCCGCAGACGTCGACGTTCGTGCCATTCGCGAGCAACGCACAGTAGTAGGTCACATACGAGAACCGATTACCCGAGATCGCGCCCGAGACGCTGCTCAGGTTCATCCCGGGACTCCCCACTGTCGACCACACATTGCCCTTGATCGAAACGACCGTCCCGGTAGCGCCGTTCCAGTTCCCCGCTATGAATAGACCTTCACACGAGCCGCAATCCGAGAGGTCGTGCAGATAGTTGTCCTCGAACCTGACCGAGTCTGGGCTGGCGACAAGAGGAATTGCATCGATCTGCGCGGTGAAGATGTTGTGCATGATGGTCGGCTTGTTGCCTAACGTGTACGAGTCGATCAGTGCGCCTGTCCCGCCTGCGAAGGTAAACCCGTCAATCGTCACGGGCTCGGCAGTGCTGATTCGGATGGTGGTGCCGGTATCGCCGTTAATGGTGGCCTCTGCCACCCTAGTCCCACCGTTCGGGCTGATGCCAAAGTTGGGCCCGCGAAGAGAGAGCCCCAGAGGAATGTTGACGCTCTCGACATAGGTACCCTGACAGACTTTAATTGTATCGCCCGACGATGCCGCGCTTACTGCATCTTGAATGCTTGTGAACACGTGGGGACAGAGCCCCGAGGTCGCGTTGCCAACGGTGAGTTCCGCTGCTGCGGCGACTACGCCGGTCGCAAAAATTATCAGGCCTAGCGAAAACGTGAAAGCCAGTGCTCTTAGCACTGCTGATCTATTACTATTCATTTATTTCTCCTGTTCGTTAAGTGGGTGGTCATAACAACTGACCAATAGGCGGCGAAGACACTTCAACGCCGAGAAGCTTCAAATTGCAAAATGTCGCGGGTGTCTTTCGGGGAAGCGGTGAAGCGGGCAAGAGAAACGTCTTGGGGGCTTTCGGCTTCGAACACCACACGTACCGTCGGGTTGTCCGCACCCAACCGTCGGTGGAAATACAATTACAGAGCGTGCGTACTCTATACGGCTATGGAAACCATGTCAACGCGGCCCGAACGTCAAGGTGGTCCAATTCGCCCGGAATTTGTAATTTTGAAATTGAAGCTTGCACGGTTAGATACTCCCAAACACCGATCAATTCCAGCGCCGAATCTTGCATCGCGAAAAAATAGACGATCTTTTCGTAAGCGAGTTATCTGTCGATGATTTTATTTTTGGGTGCTTTGGACTACAGGGTGCAAAGCGATGAACAAGAACCCAATAACAGACTCTCTCAAACCCCGTCCGCCGTTGAATAGATTCTTGCCAGCTCACGCTTGAGAAGTTTTCCGGTTGGACCCTTCGGGATGTCTTTCACAATGCGGATCGACTTGGGACACTTGTAGTCCGCGAGTCTTTCGGCGCAGTAACTGATGAGATCGTCTTCCCCAGACTCTGCTCCCTCTTTCAGCACTACGAAGGCGGCGACCTCTTCACCATACAGCTCGTCCGGAATACCGATAGTCGCCGCTGCCGCCACCGCCGGATGCTGGTAGAGGACTTCGTCGATCTCGCGCGGATAGATGTTCTCGCCGCCCCGGATGATCATGTCGGATTTGCGATCGACGATGAAGAAGAAACCGTCTTTGTCGCGATAGCCGATGTCGCCGGTATGAAACCAGCCATTACGAAAAGCCAGGGTTGTTGCTTCGGGGTTTTTATAATAGCCTTTCAAAACATTCTCGCCGCGCAACACAATCTCGCCCAGTTTACCGTCTGCAACTTCCCTGTCGTCTTCGTCAAAGACTTTCATTTCATTTCCGATCGGCAAACCACACGAACCTGGACGTCTGCGATCGTCAGGCGGATTGAACGTCGAGCGGCAGGTCGATTCAGAGAGGCCGTAGCCTTCGACTACCGGGCAGTTGAAAGTCTCTTCAAATTTCTTCATTACTTCCGCCGGCACCGGCGCAGAGCCGCACATCGCAAAACGAAGCTGTTGCGTCTGCAAACCTTCGGGCACACCCTCCGGGTAAGTGTTCAGGAGCATCGACAACATCGTTGCGACAGATCCAAACGAAGTGATCTGGAAATCCGAGATCGCGTTCCAAAAACGTTTGGCCGAGAACTTCGGGCTAATAATCGTCGAGCCGCCGGCATACAACGCCGACATCGTCGTCACCGACACCGCGTTCATGTGAAAGAGCGGCATGATGGTCAGCAGCCGATCGTTTGGAGTGAAGGTTAGCCACTCACTTATCTGGCGCGCGTTTGCGATTAGGTTGCCGTGAGTTAACAAGCAACCCTTTGGCTTTCCAGTGGTACCTGAAGTGTAAATGATGATTGCGTCGTCTTCTTTGTCGATACTGGAAGGGTGACCTGGAGCGAGGACATACTGCCGGCTTTCTTCTGTCCCGTTCACAAACTCGCGTGTCGCTTCCCTCTCATCGTCAAACGTGATCACCGATTCAAGCTGAGGAAGCTCTGCGCGAATCTTCTCGATGCGTTCTTGAAATTCGGAATGGACCAGCATCGCTTTTGTCTCTGAATTGTTCAGCACAAAAGCAATTTCCTGTTCTTTCAAGAGAGAGTTGACCGGCCCCGCCAAAGCGCCCAGACTCCAGCACGCAAAATACGCGACGATGTATTCGACGCTGTTCGGCATCAGCAAGCTAACCACATCGCCTTTGCCGATGCCGTGCGAAGCCAGCATGTTGGCCGCCCGCTTCACCGCCCGGTGAAATTCAAAATAGGTAAGCTGCCGGCCGTCGGGCTCAGAGAACAGAAAAACTTTTTCCGGCGTGGCGCCAGCTCGCTGTTCCAGCAGTTCCCGAAGACTATTCGGAGCGAGGCGTGTTTCGTTATTAATAGGCTGGTTGGTCATCGTCAAGGATCGTAACTTTGTACGATCTTCTCATACGTGGCAAGTCGCGCTCAAAACTTTGGAGTGCGCTGACTTGTCAGCGCTTTGGAAAGCGGCGACTTGTCGCCGCTGATTATATTGGTAAAGCAATCGACTTTGCCGCGACTCGATGGCGCTGACAGGTTAGCGTATTTGAAAGCGGCGACAAGTCGCCGCAGTCCAAAATAGCGCCGCCGTCGCCTCGCTCTGCCGGCTCGCTCAAATCTATTGTATTATGCGGTCGGTTCTTCCAATAACTCTTTCGAATAATTGTGCTGACAACTAAAACCACATTCCGCCTGGTGATCGGCGCCGCACTCCTCTGCCTTTTCGCAGCGGTCACTCACGCTCAGGACAACTATGAAATCCAGGTCTACGGATCTGAGACGATTCCTCGCGGTGTAACCATGATCGAGTTACACAACAACTTCACCGTCAAAGGATCTAAGAAGACTGATGACGGAACGTTGCCGACGAATCACGCCTGGCACGAAACAATCGAGATTACGCACGGATTCAACGAATGGTTCGAAACCGGATTCTATATTTTCACCAGCGCGCGCAATGGCAGCGGTTTGGATTTTGTCGGTACACACATTCGGCCGCGTTTTCGCGTTCCGCCAAAATGGCATTGGCCGGTGGGCGTGAGTCTCTCGCAAGAGATCGGTTACGTGCGGCGCAAGTTCTCTGAGGACACCTGGAGCTGGGAGATTCGTCCGATCATCGATAAACAGATCAAACGGTGGTACATCGCTTTCAACCCCGCTCTCGAACGCTCTTTGAAGGGACCGGGCACGAAGAAAGGGTTCGAGTTCTCTCCTAATTTCAAAGTCGCTTACTCGCTTACAAAGAAGATAGATGGCGGACTTGAGTATTACGGCGCGCTCGGCCCGCTCAGTGGTTTTGATCCCAAACGCGAACAGCAACATCAGATATTTCCGGCCATCGATCTCAACGTGTCGCCAAAATGGGAATTCAACTTTGGCGTCGGCATCGGACTGACGCGGAGCACCGACCACCTCATCCTGAAGATGATCGTCGGGCGCCGCTTTACCTTTGGGCAGAAGCATTCGCAACCGCCGGCTTCCTCGCCCGAATGATGGCTGCCTAAGTCATACTGATTCCGCGGCAGGGTTCGTGATATATTCAGCCGACAAAACGCAGAAACACTACAAAGAAATTTTTTAGCAGGCGGAATTGTCCGCCTTGTTTGAAAGAGATCGCGGCACGAGTGCCGCTTCCAAACAATAAGGTTTAGGATCGCAGAGCAATCATATGGACACGTATAAAAATTTTATCGGCGGCAAATGGATTGAATCCAACTCGTCGAAGGCCGTTAACAACATCAACCCGGCCAACACTGACGACGTGATCGGTACCGTGCGGCAGGCCACGCGCGAAGAAGCCCGCGCGGCCGTCGACGCTGCGAGCGAAGCATTCCAGAGCTGGCGCCGGACGCCGGCGCCTTCGCGCGGCAAGATCGTCGCTAAAGCTGCGCGGTTAATGGAAGAAGCGAAGGAAGAACTCGCCCAAATTCTCACGCGCGAAGAAGGCAAGACTCTTTCGGAATCAAGAGGCGAACTGCAGCGCTCGATCAACGTCGCGGAATTCTGCGCCGGTGAATCGCGGCGGATGAACGGCGAGACTATCCTTTCCGAATTGCCGGCTAATTTTGCTTACACGATCAAACAGCCGCTGGGAGTGGTAGCGTGTGTAACCCCCTGGAACTTTCCGGTTGCGATTCCGGTGTGGAAGATCGCGCCGGCTCTGGTCGCCGGCAATACCGTCGTTTTCAAACCGGCGACTCTGACACCGGCCACCGGCGTCCGCATCGTGGAAATTTTCGAAGAAGCGGGAATACCGCCAGGCGTTTTGAATTTGATTTTGGGCTCAGGCTCCGAGGCCGGCGACGAAATCATCAATCACCCGGCGGTGAAGGCCATCTCGTTTACCGGATCAAACGAGGTGGGCATTCGTTTGTACGAACAGGTTTCACGCCGCGGCGCCAAATGTCAGTGCGAAATGGGCGGCAAGAACCCAGTCGTGATCCTGGAAGACGCCGACATGGATCTTACTGTCGAGTCGACCGCGCAGGGCGCGTTTGGCTCGTCCGGACAACGCTGCACCGCCACCAGCCGGGCCATAGTAGTTAACGAAGTCGCCGACGAATTCATCAAAAGAATTTCCGCGCGTGCGGGATCAATGCGAATTGGCGACGGCAGCGATCCAAAAACTGAAATGGGTCCGAGCGTGGATGAAAGCCAATTCAAAACCGTGCTTGATTATCTGAACATTGGCCGCGAGGATGGGGCGACTCTGGTTTGCGGCGGCGAACGCGCTACCGGCAACGGACTCGACAAAGGCTTCTTCGTTCGTCCCACTGTCTTTGATCATGTGACCCCTGAGATGCGCATCGCTCGGGAAGAAATATTCGGACCGGTGCTCTCGGTTTTGCGGGTGAAGGATTTCGACGAAGCCATGCAGGTCGCGAACGACACCGAGTACGGGCTGTCGTCGTCTATCTTCAGTAACGATGCCACGAGAATCTTTCGCTTCGTCGATGAGATCGAAACCGGCATGACTCACATCAACTCGCCGACAACCGGCGGTGAAGCTCACATCCCCTTTGGCGGAATCAAAGGCACCGGCATCGGCGATCGCGAACAGGGTTCAACGGCTCTCGACTTCTACACTGATTTGAAAGTGGTCTACGTCGACTATACAGGTCGCAAGCGCGAAGGGAATCTGTACTGACGAATCGGGAGTTGCAAGGACACTGGGATTGACAGGCGGCGTATGATGCGGCTCTGCCGGTTGATCGCTCAACCGCTTTTCGTCCCGTCAGGGACAGATGTTTATAGAACGCGACGACCTGCTCGATTCCTCGCCCCGTTAAGGGCGAAATGTTTATAGCACGCCGGGCTTTTTCATTTCTCATAGCTCCTTTAGGAGCGGAATGTGAACACCATGGCAAACACCTACTCCCAAATCTATGTTCAAACTGTCTTCGCCGTTGAAGGTCGACTCTCCCTGATTCGTCCGGAATTCAAAGAAGACCTCTACAAATACATGACGGGCATCGTCAAGAACCAGGGCCAGAAATTGATCTCAATCAACGGGATGTCGGACCATGTGCATATTCTGATTGGCTTACGACCGGCGATGGCTTTGGCTGATCTTGTTCGCGAAATCAAGGCTGATTCAACCAATTTCATCAACAAGAATAAGTGGGTCCGAGGAAGATTCAATTGGCAGGAAGGCTACGGCGCGTTCTCGTATGGTCATTCACAGTTGGACACGATCATTCGCTACGTTCAGAACCAGGAGCAGCATCACAAGCGCAGTTCGTTCAAGAATGAGTATTTGAGGCTATTGCGGAAGTTCGACATCGCATTTGACGACAAATACGTTTTCAAGTTCATTGATTAGGGGTACGCGTTCGGCTTTGTTCCCTGCCCCGTTAGGGGCAGAATGTTTATAGCACCCGTCGTCCCTTTGAATTAATTAGCTCCTTTAGGAGCGCAATGAGTACGCGGTTTACATTGCGCTCCTAAAGGAGCTTTGTCAGTTTTGG
>JAWVEB010000050.1:0-72603 GCA_033856915.1 Blastocatellia bacterium
AAGGTTGTTATCAAACCCGCGCCGGCTCAGATCGGGAATGTTAAGGCCAGTCTTGATGAAATGCTTGCCCGATGAATAAGACACCATGTCCGTTAACTGAGCGTGGTATTCAGTCCTCAAATAGTCAGCTTGAGCGCCGCCGCCGGTGAAAGAATCGGGCACGACAATCTTCGGTAACCTGGTGAGACTGTTGTTGGTTTGTCTTTCGTAGCCGACCAGGAGTCGAAAGTTATTCACCAGCTTGGGTGAGAACACTGTCTGCTGGCTGTAAGTGATCTCCTGTTCCCTGTTGTGCGAGTTGACGCCCGCCTCGGCCAGGGTAGTACCGCCCACGCCCTGATTTTTTACACTCTCATCCAGATATGAATAGCGCAGCGAAATAGTATTCGTGTCGCTGAGTGAATGAGTGACTTGCGCCGCGAGCTGTAGCGTGCGTGCGGGAGCGGGTACATTCTGCCGGATGAACCCGGCGGCTCCCTGGGCAAAGACGATGGACTGGAGGTCTTCTTCTTTGCGGCTTACCGAGATTAGAAAAGAAGTCTTCTTACTTTGCCGGACCGGACCGGTGAGAACACCTTCATAGATGCGTCGCTGCTCGGGCGGTCGGGTAAGAGCAAACGGATCGCGAGCATTCAAATGAGCATCACGAAAGATGAAGTTCAACGTCCCGTGATACTCCGGCGATCCCGGCTTGGTGGTCACTTCGATCCGGCCACGCCCAGGGCGCGCATACTCCGCCGAGTAGGGATCCTGATTGATCTTTATTTCCTTGATCGCGGACGATGATACGCCGAGGTTATTAACCTCCATGCCGTTCACAATCAAACTGACGCCGTTGGTCCCGATGCTTCCGGGATCCAGGAACCGCGACATCGCGCCGACGTAATCTTGATCGAACACGGGCAGATTGCTCAGCGTCTGTTCACTCATCGCGACCGTGTCTTTGTTATCGCTGGCTTCGGTGCTGATTTGGGATGGCGTGCTGGTGACCGTCGTCTCCTGCCGCAAACTTGCAATGGCCAGAACGACCTGGAGCGGAGCGACCGGCCCCGAACCGCCGACCACGTCAATCATGATCGGGTCGAAGCCCTCATAGGTGACCTGGACTTGATACTTGCCGGGAGGTGTTGCCTTGAACTGGAAATTGCCGGATTGATCGGTGGTGGTCGACTGCTGAGCGAAGTTGGGCGCGCTTAGTTGGACCCGCGCCCCCACAATGGTGGCGCCGGCCTGGTCCTGGACCGTGCCCGTGATTGACGAACGACCCGACTGAGACTGAGAAAAGCCAACGACAAAACTGCCTAAGATGAAAACTGCGAGCAAACCAAAACGGCACATTAATCCAAATACTCCCTGTGGTGATGAAACGGCGTCAAAGGATTAATAGCTTAACAAGTCGTGGATTCAGATTGAAGTCGCTGCACGATCCTCGGTTACAGAATCGAGTAGCCAACTCAACCGCAACGCGGGTTGAGACGAAACTGTTCGCGGCAGCGAGCGGGTCTCGTTGGGATGCCCGGTGTGTCAGAAGCCCGACCGTAAGGGAGGGCCACGCTCGTTAGCACACCTGATGAAGAAAGCGGCAGTGAACCGTTTGTCGGATATCTACACTCGACTGAGGTGAGTGTCGCCCTTGCTTACGCGCGGGCTTCCGACACAGACTAATTTCCCACGTACAGTTCGGGGAGTTGCTTATGAAGTTCGGCCACCTTCGGCAGATCGTTGATCGCGATGTACGGCTCATTCGGATGATGTTGAGCGTAGTCCTGGTGATACGCCTCGGCTTCATAGAAGGCTTTGAGTGCGACCACCTGGGTGACGATGGTCCGCTTGAAAACTCCGGCTTTGTTAAGTTGAGCGATATAGGCTTCGGCAATGCGCTGTTGCTCTGCGTTGCTGTAAAAGATGGCCGAGCGATACTGTGAGCCGGTGTCGGGTCCTTGCCGATTCAACTCGGTGGGATCGTGGGCGACGGCAAAATACACCTTGAGCAACTGACCGAAAGAAATCCGGGACGGATCATATTTGATCCGGACGGACTCAGCATGTCCGGTATTGCCTTCGCTTACCATCTCGTAGTGAGCGGTGTCCGCCGCTCCTCCTGAATAGCCCGCGCTCACGCTGATCACTCCTTTGACGTGTTGGAACACGGCTTGTACGCCCCAGAAACAGCCGCCGGCGATCACGGCGGTTTGCTCGCCCTTGGTGGCGGCGAGCGGTGCGTCAATGACCGGGTTCGGTAATGCACCGCCGGCAGCAGCGGTCGAGGCATTGCAAGCGGGCATAGTAATAAAGAGACTGGCGACGAGCATAGCGTTTAGCACACGGGACATTGTAAAGACCTCATAGACGAATGAAAGTTAGCTGACAGACATTATACGTCTCATAGCTAATATTTGGATGTTTGGGCGAGCATAACGGCCGTCCCAAAAGTGATTTTCAACCGCGATCTCCGTGAAGATGGCGCAAGCCAGGATACGATTCGTGTCGCAAACCAGCCGCGTAGCGGCGCAAGATCTGTAGCCCTCGGCGCAAGGTAATCATTAGCATGATCCAAAATTCGTTTTCGGTTGAATGTTTCGCCGCTCCGCGGCTCGGTGACAATTACCCTTTTTCGAAACCCACGGCTTGCGCCGTGGACTACAGATCTTTCGCCGCTCCGCGGCTTGGTGAGCAATTTCCTTTTCGGGCTCTAACCGGCGTGATACGGGGTCTTCCTACTTAGGTTGAGGTAAAGGCATCCTCCCGATCGCGCTTTCGCCGATGCTCCCAAAATAAAGCATGCCTTTGTGCTCGACGACGTTGGCGATTTGCGCGAAGCACTGGGGCGAAGGGTCCTGTAGGTTCTGAACGACCTTGCCATTCGTGTCGAGCGCGAGCACGAAGGCGTAGCGCTTGATGTTTGGTTGCAGAAAGTTTGGTAAGCGCCAGACGATCTTCTTCAGAAAAGGATGAGGGTGGAGACTGTCCAATGCGCTGTCCCGGCGATTAACCAGCGCGAGCCAGAATGTGCCCCGCCCGTTCGAAGAAATTCCATCAGGAAAGCCGGGCAGATTGTCGATGAAAATATCCGACTGCCCCTGCTTCGATCCATTCAACCAAAAGCGCCGTACACGGTAACTGCCGGTGTCGTTCACTAAGACAAAGGATTGATCCGGACTTACCGCCACGCCGTTCGCGAAATTTAGATCGCGCAAAAGCACGCGCGTCTGTTTACTGCGCGGATCGTAAGCCATGAAGCGGCCGTTGGGTTGATGCTCGAGCAGATCGGCTTTTAGTTGCGTGAGCGGATACTTATAAGAAGCGTCCGTGAAATAGATCGTGCCGTCGCTTGCCACGTCAAGATCGTTGGTGCAACGAAAGGGCACGCCATCGGCCTGCGTAGTCAAAACGGAACTGCTGCCATCGCGTCCAATCGATAAGAGACCCTTGATCGCATCGGCGACTATCAGGTTTCCGTCATGATCGAAGATCAGTCCCAACGGCCGCCCTCCGGTGTTCGCGAAAACTTCCGGGTGCGTGCCGTCTGGTTGGAAGCGAAAGATGCGCCCATCTTCGGCGCCGCAATAGATTCGATCCTGGCTGTCGATAGCGACGTCTTCAGGCGCGAAGGCATCGATCTTGAGTCGTTCGATCCGCGCCAGCTCGGAATTCTGGGCATAGACCCCGGTTAGTTCCGGCGCCTTGGGCGGCGTCCAGGCAGCGGGATTAATCGGGACTGGCCAGAAAAGAAGATAGCCGATGAGCAGCGCGATGATGGCTATCAAGGAGCGGAAGAATGTGCGTTTCATAATTGGAAGTTGAACCCTGGCGGCCCTGTCTCATTAGCACCGAGGCTTTAGCCCGGTGATTAGGGATTGGGTTGAGAAAGGAAACCGTTTAAACGGCAGCGACATACTTGACTCCGCGCGGGCTTCTGTCGAACTTCGATGCGGCCGCTGCAATGGCTCTGCCACTCTGATGCGCGGCAAGTCTCGGACTTGCTGAAACGTGGCCATTAATCTGAACGGTCTCTGACCGTGGCGGGTCGAAGACCCGAATGAAAAAGAAGGTTCGCGCCGGCAAGTCGCAGACTTGCCGCGCATCGGAGTGGCAGAGCCATTGCCGTAATGAGTCAAGTATATTAGCGCCGTTTAAACGGTTTCGGGTTATGTCGGTACTGAATTCACCGGGCTAAAGTCGGTGCTAATGAAAACGCCCTGCCTTACGGTCGGGCTTCTGACGTTATCTTTCGCCGCGGGCGGCTTCGACCTGGCTTTCAATCTGTACTGCAAGCTTGCTGATAGTGGGTTGATCCAAAGACTCAATCCAGCGCAGCGCTTCGTCCAAAACTCTTCTTTGATGCTCGGGCCAATTCGCCGGACCGACCACGCTGCCGAACTGCCCCTGGTAAAAGCCGGCGCGCGGCGGATGCACGTGTTCGATCACGTCGCGCTCAACCGCGAGCATCATCGTCGGGATGCCCGCCTGTTCAATTGCGCGCGCCGCCAAGCCCACGGATTGATGACAAAGACGCGATGCGGGAATCAGCAGCGCCGCCTGCACTTCGTAATGCTTCAAGCGTTCGACAAGTTTGGGCAGCATCACTTCGACCATTCGCGAGGCGTCGGGAATGAATCCACTGAAGCTCCAGAAAGCCGAGTTCAACTGGCCAATCACTCGATTGCTCTCGAACTCAAGCAGACGCGCCAGCGGAACCTGCACGTTAACATCCTGCTGCACGAAAGCCGGATCATAACCGCGGGCGGCAAAGACCAGGTCACTCGGGTCGATCTCAGTGGGAATTTCGCGGAAGGTGAAATCGCCGTCCGGCGCGTTAGTGTCGAAGGCATCCGTGCCGTCGATGTACGCCCCGGCCGAACTGATCAGCGCCAAATTCAACATCGATAGAGATCGCCGCAGCGGCGTAAACGGCGCGCGAGTGTTTTCGACAAATGGATATGAACGGTCAACATCGCTGGCGGCGCTATGCTTTGCTTTCCAGTTCGCATGGCGCTTTCGCCATTCGTCTAGGTGTTCGATGATCTCCACAAATTCAACTCCTGCAAAATTGACGAGCTTAACTTCCCGTACCTTAAAAGTCAGGGAGCGCTCTGGCGCAAGCCCTGGTCGGGCGTGGTAAAGCAATCCGGAACTTCGATGAACTTATTCTTATCGATGGGTACATTATGCTTGATCTCTCTCATTCGTAGAACCACAAAACCGTAAGGTGATTGATCCTTCGTGGTAAACGGCAGCTTAATCCCATCGACCTCACGGTAATCTTCATAGTAGGTATTGTTTCGCCGCAGCAGCAATCCTGTCTCAACATCGAAGAACAATCTTTCGACGCCACCGCCAGCCAATCTATTCCACAGAACGATGGTGTCACGGTCACCGACTTTGGCGTGGCCGTCGAAACGAAGCGACTCGGCCAGCTTCTTAAGCGCGATCTGTGGGTGAAATTTGTCCGTGTCCACTGAAATTCTCGACTGAAAACGTACCAATCCCATGAGCGGATCCTGCACCCATTCAGACTTGCCGTCTGAAGTCTGCCGCATCGTTCCCAGACCCTCGACACTAAGCGCCAGCGCGGACTCGTTCGGCGCCTGCTCGAACAGCTCGACCTTCCCAGTCAAACCCATGGCGCTAATCTCGACAGTGCCGACTGAGACGCGACTAGTCAGCTTGAGCAAAGCCTTCTCCCCGCCGACGGCTGCCAGGTACCTATCGATCACGTCTTTCGGGGATGGAGAGTTTTCGACAGTGGAACTCGGATCGATAATTGGTTTCCCAGCCAGCGGCTTTGGTGGAGGAGGAGGCGGGGGCTCCCCGATCGTAACGCGTGTTGGTGATTCTTTCGGCGCGCGATTGGCTGGAGGATCAACCGTGACCCGGCCGACGATTTTCGGAACGTGATCCGAAGCAATTCGTTGGCGCAAAATTCTGAGGCCGGCAGTCAATTGAGGATCGCCGCCCAACAAAATCGTCCGCCGGGTTGCTTTGATAATCCAATCGGGGACCACTCCGCGCGCTTCCAACACGGCGCCGTGCGGCGTGACGTACTTGGCGAAGCCATACTGCAACAACGCCCCGGTGGGTAACTTGATGATCGCCGACGGTATTACATTGCCGGCGCTGATCTCGCCAACTACCGCCGCCCGGCCACTCTCCTGAAGGCTGGCGGCGAACATCTCGGCGGCAGATTGTGAAGTGCTGTCGACGAGGATTACCAACGCGCCCGTGTAAGGCGAGCGCTGGGGGAAGGCCACCATCGGACTGGAACCTTGCCGGGTTTGCATTGAGCCGAGCAACAGCGGATCCGTCTCAAGCAAGCCGCTCAAGCCGGCGATCATTCCGATCAGGCCGCCGTGATTGCCGCGCAGATCAATGACTAAACCCGGCGCGTCGTGCATGGAACGCAAAGCGCCGCAAACCTTTTTCATCATGATGGGCGCGAAGGCATTGAAACGAATATACCCAAGGCCGCCGGCCAGCCGCTTCGCCTCAAACTCGGTATAAATCGGCGGCAGGTTTCCAATGGCCGGCGACATTTCGCCATTCAGTTTCTCTCTGGCAATCGCGACCAGATGTTGGCGATTGAATGCATCCACGTAGACAAGTTTCACCGGAGAAGTGAGATCGCCGTTGATATAGTGAGCAATCAGAAAATCCGGCAGCTCGGGCCGGATTATCTCGTGCCAGATAGGGTTGCGCTCAATCTCGGCGATGGCGTCGCCGAGCTTCGCGCCATTCACGCTCTTTATTTCAAAGCCGGGACGCAGCCCGGCGCGCGCCGCCGTTGAGCCGATTCCCACGCGCGTAATTATCACTGTTCCGTCGATGATTCTGAGATCGATGCCGATGCCGGTGGAAAGCCGCCGGGTCAACCTGGTTCTTATTCTCTCCAGCGGCGTCATCGTCTGCGACTTCGTATCAAAGTCGGAATCGCTGTCGGCCGCTTCTGAGTCGTCCTGTTCGTCGCTTGAACTGAGTTTGGGGATGGCCTGCGGCGGTATCACAAAAAAATGTGATTGATGAAGCTCATTGATCATCTGCTGCAATAGCAAATGTAGCTCGGCATCGTTGTTAACTTGGGCCACCAACGGCTCATAGCGTTCATGGACAGCTTTCCAGTCAACCCCACCAAACCTCGGGTCATAGAAGGTCTGGTTGACTGTCTTCCAAACGATCTCGAATGCTTCCTGTCGCTTGGCAGCATCGGTCTGATCAGACTTAGGTCCGCTGAGTTCGGTTGGTGACTGTTGCGCGAACGCGGTAACACCCGCGACGCTCAGCAGCCAGACCATGAAAAGACGTGGAAGAAAACCAGCTAACTGCTTTCTCATTTCGGTTGGTTAACCTGCTCTATGAGTATTGACGGGTTGAATGCTGATCATGAAGAACGCCAACAGCGCCGCGACGACCGCGACTCCCATGGCCGCCACCGAATAGCCGTGCAAGGCGTCGAACGCGATCCGCCGGGTGTCGCTGCCGGCAATCTGATCGATGGGTGCCTGCATTGCGGCGCGGAGAGCCATCATGCGCGCAGAGATGATCCAGTGACTGACACCGGTCATGATAGCCATAACGGCGAGGGAAATCATCTCAGCAAATCGAACCGGCCGGCTTTGCTTCTTACTGGTAAAGTAACCGGTTACCAGCAGGAAAAGGCTGATCTCAAAACCGCCGCGATTGATGATTGCCAGTAGGCGCTGGACCATCGTGCCGGCGAGTTCACTCGCGTTAGGCAACTGGGCGCCGCGCAAAACGCCGAACAAGGCGGGCGCGACTGCGGCGCCAAAGAACACCGCCGCGCCCAGCCAGACACCCAGGAGCAATAGTTGCAAGAATCGGATTGTTTTCAAGTGAAACCCTTCAGTGCTATTCAAATGTCGTCAGACCGGGCCGCAGGCTGATGGTCGGATGGCGGAGTTCCGGCTGCTCGATCTCTCGCGGATCGGGAACCGACAAGAGCCAGGACAGCGCGCGATCGAGCTGCGCTTGATACTCTGCCAAATCGAGCGACATAAATACCGGCTGGTTAAGGCGGGCAAATTTTTCTTTGGCCATCAGGTACATGCGACGGGCCGCGCCCGGCCGGCCGATTTGCAAATGATGAAAGGCGACGGCTGACTGAATCATTGCCTGCAGGAAAAGTTTTTCGTCGGGCGCCACTGGCCCCATCCAGCGTTCTTCCCACGCATCGTGCGCGGCGTGATACTCACCGGCGTTGTATAGATCGATGCCCGCAATGTATTCGACGGGATAAGCGATGATGTGCTCTTCCGTGTAAGGCGCTGTTACCGTGTGCATCGATTACATTGTAGCCGATGAAACGATCAGGATGCAGCGCGCCAGGGCAGAGCGGAATGGACGAACAACGATTTGTGAAGTCATCGCAAGCGTTGCGAGACGCGAAAGCACTATAGTAAACCGTATGCATTCACGGAATCACAATTACGCTATCAAACGCACCAGGACAGGCTTGGGCCTGTTCGCCGTAGAACCAATTGCCAAGGGCACACGAATTATCGAATACACCGGCCCGCGTATTACGAACGAAGAGTTTGAGCGCCGAGAAGGAAAATACTTTTTTGGATTGAACTCGAAGTGGACCATTGACGGCAGTCCCCGCAGCAACATCGCGCGTTATATCAATCACTCATGCCGGCCGAATGCCGAAGCTCTGATATCCGGTGGGCGGGTATGGATTTGGTCGCGAAAGAAGATTAAGGCAGGCGAAGAAATTGCCTACGACTATGGCAAGGACTATTTTGAAGACATCATCAAACCCATGGGCTGTAGATGCGAAAAATGCGGTGCGGAACCGGAGAGATCCAAAAAGAAACGTTAGGTCTCGTCTATTTCGCCTTTGGGTAATAGCCTTCGCGGGCCCGCACGCGTAACTGTGGTTGGGAGGGAGCGCTAACTGCGATGCGCCGAAAAGTCCGGTCGGCTGATCGGTTATTGGAGTAGTACTGAATAAGGTATTGCGATCGAATCTCTGACGCGATGCGGCCAAATATCTCGTTGAGGTCGCTACCGTCGCTTCGCGGAATGAAGGCGGCCCCGCCGGTTGCCTGCGCGATTCGTTCCATGCCTTTCTCTGACCGCGCTGTGCGCACGTTCAGGTGCATCGTCGCGCCACTGGGATTGATCGAATAAAAGGTAACCTCCGCCTTTTGCACTTCACCCAACACTTCTGTCTGCCCGCGCTGAATGAATTGCAGTTGAGCGTCCATGCTCGATAAACGAAGGTTTCCCTGTCTGCTTTGCACGGAAAAGACATCGTTGATTCGGGCCGTGTCATCTCCATCGGAGATGACGACAATCACGCGCCGCCTGCCGGTCGACGAAGCCTGGTCGAGGTATTTCTGGGCGGCGAGAACCGAATCAAAGAAAGCCGTAAAACTCTTTCCCGGACCGACAGTCAACAACTTTCGCGCAGCTACGTCGGCAGTAGTCAGTGGCTGGATAAATCGTGGGGTTTCATCGATAGCGAAGATAGTTGCCCTATCGCCTGACTTCAAAACCTGCTTAAGAAATTCTGCGGCTGCCTTCTGTTCAAAGGTGAACCGCGCGGAAACACTGCTGGAGACGTCGATCAAGAGAGCAATATCAACCGGCACCTGCTCAGGGTCGCCCAGGTTGGTGATCTCCTGCGGCCGTCCGTCTTCTTCGATATGAAAGTCGGTTTGCTTTAGACCCAGCACCGGCTCTCCCTGCGAGTTGGTAACCGAAACAGGCACGACCACCAGGTTCGAAGAAACCTTGATCACTTCGTACTCGGGTTCAGGTGTGGGCGCGGGTGTAGGGGTCGGCCTGGCCTTGTAACGCGGTCCGGGAGGAGGAGGCGGCAACTGCTTGAGCTTCTGCGCGCGGACCGGCGCGCTCAAGAAGACGGCCGCTAAGAAAAATAAAGCCAGCGCTGAAAGGATCAGCGCCGGCGTAAAGTATCTCTGGTATTTACTACGAACCATCCACCAACTCCTCATGCCGCCAGCGCGCATCGTTGCTGGCAGTACTTAATATACGCCGACTGACGGCATGATCGTTGGCGCTACAGCGCAACTCGGAAGTTGCGCGTTTCTTACCGGGCGCAAGTTCGCAACTTGCGCTACTGCTCTAAGCCGCTGGTGCCCGACTTCATCGTTGGCGAGGGCTGTGTCAGGCCTTTGTTGACCAGGACCTTAACCTCGACGCGACGATTCTGGGCGCGGCCATCGCGGCTCTTATTGTCGGCAATCGGATTTGATTCGCCAAAGCCGTACGGCGTGACGATGCGGCGAAGCGGAATCTGATGCTGCTCGACCAGGTAACGAATCACGGCATCAGCGCGTCTTTGGCTCAACACCCGGTTGCGCTCTGTATTACCGGTGGAATCGGCAAAGCCCGTTACCTCGAGCACATAGCCCTTGGCGTTCAGCGCCTTCGTCGCGATTGCATCGAGTTTGGCCTTACCGTCGACGGTCAGCACGGCGCTACCGACGCGGAAGTTCACCGCTGCGGTGTCTTGTGGCACGTAATCATCGAGTGCGGAAATGCGGTCGTTGGTGGCATTCACGCCGGCGACGGCTGAATCCGCCGTCTCTTGCGCGGCCTTGGCGCCGCCGCGAGCAGCGTTCGAAACTGCCGCGAGCTCATCAAGTTGGCCGGAAAGTTTCTGAGCGTTCTGCTCGACTTCGCTGAGCCGGCCTTCTGATGCCGAAGCGCGCTCTTCCAGCGGAGTGGCCCTTGACTCAACCGCGCGCGCGGTGCGGAAATCTGTCTCGTTAAATCTGACGCTGTCGGCGAGCAACTCGCCGGACGATCCGCCGTGTCCTTCGACTTCGAGATTGAGGCCTCGAAGAATGTTGGTCTGTCCATAGTTGGTGCCGCTGCGGAGGAAGCCGCCCTTGGTCTTGACCGAAGTTCTGTCGGTTAGGCGCACGACCGTGTCGTTGCCGGTTAGATCGCGAACTGTGAAAGTGTCAGCTTCGCGCTTCACCACGACGCCTTTGATCTTCATCTTTTCCCCGCTGGCTACAGAGCGGGCTCTTGTCGCATCAGTCGGCGTGCTGGTTGTCTGCGTCGAGGTTTGTCCGAGAGCTAATGGGGAAAGAGCCAGCGCCAATCCGAAAGCAAGCGCCAGTGGCCGAAGTGTCTTTAGTTTGATAGTCATAGAATTTGGACTCCTTATCCTTTAATTGGCAGACGCGCAGCCTGACCGCGTCCAACGAAGTTGTTGAGTTCAGAAGATGAACTCCTGATTTACGTTGTCTGCCAGGTTACAGCAGACCGGATTTTTTAGAGAACGTCGGGTCGATGAACTCACAAGGCTGGTGCTTCATCAACTTGAACTCCCGAATAGTATAGGACACGTAAATCCTGTCAAGACTATAAACAGAGAAACGGCGTAATGAGCGCAGTTACTATCGTTTCATTATTTCTTCGCTAGAGGTTTGCAAGAAAAAGCCGGGAAAGAGGAAATCATTTGTGGGTATGAGATTCAGTTGAGAAATGGATCACTACACCGATTAGCGGTTGGATCCACAGCGACGTCGAATGTAATAGCCGGGGGCAAAGCCCCCCGGTGCGGTGCGAAAAAATCGTCGTGACCCTGAAGGGTTCACATTTGTGTCTAAGAAATACAGGAGATCTAAACTGCGAACTGTCCCGACTCCAGGCGCTCCTTAATATAAGCGAGAAACTTTTCTGCGTCTGAGCCGTCGATGATCCGATGGTCAAAGCTAAGCGCGAAATAAGCCATCTGCCGGATTGCGATGTAATCTTCGCCGTCCACCGACGTCAGGACTTTGGCGCGTTTTTCGATCTTGCCGACGCCCAGAATCGCGACCTGCGGCTGGTTGATAATTGGAGTGCCGAACAACCCACCAAACACACCGGGATTGGTGATGGTGAAAGTACCGCCGCCAACCTCGTCGGGCTTTAGTTGTTTCGTGCGCGCCCGATCGGCGAGGTCATTTGCGGCCCGCGCGAGACCTGAGATCGAGAGATCGTCAGCGCGCTTGACGACCGGGACTATCAATCCCCAATCGAGCGCCACGGCCATGCCCAGGTTAATGTCGCGTTTGTAAATGATCTGATCGCCGCTGACCTGCGAATTGAAGATCGGGAACTTTCGAATCGCGTCGGTCACTGCCTTGAAGATGAAAGGCATGAAGGTCAGCTTGGTGCCGGTGCGTTCCAAAAACGTGTCGCGGTTTTCGTCGCGTAGTTTCGCGATCTTCGTCATGTCGATGTCATAGACGGTCGTGACATGCGCGGAAGTGCGACGTGACAGGACCATGTGCTCGGCGATCTTCTTGCGCATCACGCTCATTTGCTCGACGCGATCGCCGTCCGCAGGTTTGCTGACCGGAGCCGGCTGAGGCGATGCGGGAGCAGCCGGCGCCGCTAGAGCTTTGACTGGCGCGGGCGAAGTTTGTTGTGCGGGACTTCCCGACTCGATAAAGCTCAGGATGTCGTTCTTGGTCACGCGCCCGCTCATCCCGGTACCTTCCAGTTGCTTGATGTCGATGCCGTGCTCTGAGGCGATTTTGCGCACGAGCGGGCTGGACTTGGTGCGGCGCAGTTCTTCGGCGGTGGCCCCATCGCCACTGGTCTCCGATGCCGGTGCAGCTTGCGATGATCCGGCAGCTTCACTCTTCTTAACCAAAGGCTTGACTTCAGTTTTGTGCGACACCGTTGGCGCCGGCGCCGAAGTGATCGAGGGTTTGGGCCGTTCGATAGCCGCGGGTGGTTCAGGTTTCGCCTGCTTTGGTGCGGCGACGGCCGTTTCAACAAGCTCAGTTGGAGCAGCAGCGATCTCCGCCGGCGCATCCGGGGGCGCAGCGGCAACAGTTTCTTCTTTTGCGGAAGGCGCGGCCGATCCGTTGCCGTCGAGCACGGCGACGACGGTGTTGACTTCGACGGTTTCGCCCTCTTTGTATCTTACTTCGGTCAGCGTACCCGCGGCCGGCGAAGGGATCTCAGCGTCAACCTTGTCGGTGGAAATTTCGAATAAAGGTTCGTCGCGATCGACGTGGTCGCCCACCTTCTTCATCCACTTGGTGATGGTTCCCTCTGCGATGGACTCGCCCATCTGCGGCATTACTACTTCAGTTGCCATGATCTTTGTCCGTTGTTGGTTGTCCGTTGTTAGTTGACAGCTTGCTCTAAGCTTCCGCCGTGGTTGGATCGATCGTCGTCTTGATCTCTGAAACGCGGTTCGCGGGAAAGCCGCCCTGCGACGCGTGCTCGCGAATCATCTCTTCATTCGGCGCAATGTAGACGCAGTAGATTTTGTCACCCGTCACATAGCTGTGCACCCACTGAATTTGCGGGCCCAGATTCTGCAGCACGCTACAGGAGTTTTGCGACACCGCTTGTAACTCCTGGGGTGACAGGTCTCCGGCGCCGGGAATCTCTCTTTCGATTACGTACTTAGGCATTTTCGTTTCTCCTTTTCAGTTTAGAAGCGCCAGTGCGCGCTTAGTCGGGCAGTAGCCCGACTCTAAACGCGTCTAATAAGCCGCCAGTTTTCTCGCCGCGTCCAGCACATCCTTCACTTGCGGCAAGTAATAGTCTTCCAGCGGCGGTGAATACGGCACGGGCGTGTCGAGCGAAGCGACGCGCAACACCGGCGCGTCCAGCCACTCGAAAGCTTCCTGAGAAATGATCGCGGCGATCTCTCCACCAATCCCGCCCGTCAAAGATGCTTCATGCAACACGATCACGCGGCTGGTCTTCTTGACGCTGTTAAGAATCGCTTCCTTATCCAGCGGCGCTAAGGTGCGCAGATCGATCACTTCGACATCCAGGCCTTCCTTTTCCAATTCTTCCGCGGCGTCGAGCGCCGTCAGGACCTGCGCGCCAAAGGTGATGATCGAAAGATCGCGGCCTTCACGTCGCGTTCGGGCTTTTCCGATCTCGACAATGTAGTCTTCACTCGGCAGTTCTTCGCGCAGACGAGGCAAGCGGTAAAGCTTCTTGTGCTCGAAATAGAGAACCGGATCGGGATCGCGAATTGCGGCTTTGATTAAGCCCTTCGCGTCGTAAGCAGTCGAAGGTTCGACGATCTTCAGACCGGCGGTGTTGGTAAAGAACGATTCCGGATTAAGCGAGTGAAACGGGCCCGAGCGGACGCCGGAGCCGCACGGTCCGCGAAAGACCGCCGGAATGTTCGCGCCCCAGCGATAGCGGCACTTGGCCGCATAGTTGGTGAGCATATCAAAGCCGCAGGAAATAAAATCGATGAATTGAAACTCGGCGACGGGACGCATGCCCATCAACGCCGCGCCGCAGGCCGCCCCAACAATCGCCGCCTCGGCGATCGGCGTGTCGATCACGCGCTCGGGTCCGAACTCATCGATGATGCCGTCGGTGACTTTGAAGGCACCGCCATAGGCGCCGACGTCTTCGCCGATCAGGAAGACAGTCGGGTCGCGCTCCATCTCTTCCCAGAGGCCCTGGCGGATAGCTTCCACCATCGTAGCCAGTCCGCCACGCGGCGGGCGATCGAGCTTGTGATCTTTTTTAAATGCGGTAGACATTGGATTTCTTATTCGTTTCGTTAACTTGATTCACCGGCCTGTTTTCGTAAAAAATCAATCATTTCCGCAGATATCCAGAGACCGGCTTGGACCAATCGGTGCAGCTCGATTCCAACTGACTCAATCAATCCGCGCCGCTTTGCTAATATGAGCATCCCGCCGGTGCCAAGAGTGTCTATGCCTACGGAGCGCGCGCAAGTTCTTGCGGCCTTGTCATCCACTACGGCCCGATAACCTTGGTTCGCAAGTGCAAAGGTCAGAACATCCGATTCGCCATCACCCAGGTTCCAAATCAGAATTTCGGGAGCCACTCACGTCACTGTTACACGTTCTACACGAAGCGATGACAGAGTCTGCGCAGTCGGATCGTTTTCTCCTCCGCTTATGATTTCTTGCCACACTGCCTCTGGAACTACAACCTCGGTAAAAAGTTTCGGCAGCAAGTTCGCCAAGTCAATCTTTGAAAGAAGAACCAACGGAGACGCGTCTACTACAACCTTGTCAATAGTCACCGCCCAGCTCCTCGGCCAGTTCTGCGGCGGTATATTGCAGCGGTGAAACCTTGAAGCGAGTTAGGGCATCGACGAACTCCGCCCGAGTCAAGCCCGCAACCTCGGCTGCTTTTCCTTGAGATAGTTTTCCCAGCTCATACCACTTAACGGCAGCCGCGATCCGCATTTCACGCACGAATTCATCCGGCGCTTTTCTTAACGCCGCGAAGGCAGTGTCAGGCAGCTCAATGGATATTGTTTGCATACCAGTTCTCATTCTCGGCCACCACGCCGCGGCCATTCGAGCTTGTGTTCTTTCTTGAGCGCGGTAGGCATTAGCTTGGCCCAGACGTGCTCCTCAGTTGCCAGATACCTTCACCGGCTCCTTCTCCGCTGGTAATTTCAAACTATCGGCCGGCGCCGGCAAAAAGCTCATTAATTGCGTATGATCTTTCCCGCCCGCATCGATGAAAGTCCAGTTTGCGCCCTGGTCGGATGAAATTCCGATCATGCTGCTCTCTGTTTGAAAGATGCCGTCCTTTGCTTTCACTTTCAGAGTAGTGGGAACCACGGCATAGATCCACTTTGAAGCATGCACGATCTGAGTGGGCGCAGCGGCCGTTGACGAAAGCACGGACACTCCCTCCACTTCCATCTCCTTCATTCCTTTGGAGAGTGCCGCAATCATTTTTTCGTGACCGCCCGCCGCCTCGATAACTTTCGGATAAGTCAGCTCCACCATGCGGGCAAAATCCCTGCGCCGAAACGCGTCGTTCACTTCCTGTGCCTGCGCCGTTAGAGCGGGATAGCTCTCGATCGTGGCCGCCGGAGCCGCCGGAGATTCGGTCGCAACGGCCGGCGTCTTCGGCGCTTCCTTGTTACCGCAGGAGATCGCGGCCAATATCAACGCGAGGCATCCAAGTTTGGAACCGGCGGCCACTAGCCCGCCTCTAAACGAGATCATGATTCCAAAACCTTCGGCCGAAAGGCCGGCGGCACGATCGAGTTATCGAACACTCCGTAAGCCGCGCCTTCCGGCTCAGGCATCGGCGAGCTTTCGGCCCACTCGCTGTCTTCGTCGATCTCTCTCATCACGCCGGCAGTAATCTCTTCCAGCTTTTCCCTGGTCGCGACTTTGCGATCGAGCAGGTATCTTTCAAATCTGTCGACGGGATCGTTGTGCTTCTCCCACCACTCGATTTCGTCTTTCGGCACATAACGCTGATCGTCGTGTTCGGCGTGGCCCTTGCGACGATAGGTCTTGGCTTCGATCAAGACCGCGCCGCGACCTTTGCGCGCGTAATCGATCGCGTGCTTCGTAACTTCATAACAAGCCACGACGTCGTTGCCATCGACGATGTGCCCGGGGATGCCAAACGCCGCGGCGCGTTCGGCGAGATTGCGCACGGCGGTTTGCTGGCTGGTCGGCGTCGAGTACGCGTAATGATTGTATTCGGCAATCACAATCAGCGGCAGACGCTGAACGGCGGCGAAGTTCATTCCTTCATAGAACGCCCCGGTACTGGCGCCGCCGTCTCCGATATAGGCGAGCCCGACGATGTCTTTCTTTTGCAGGCGCGCGCCCAGAAGGATGCCCGTCATCACCGGGATCATGTCACCGAGATGCGAGATGGGACCGAGGAAGCCTTTCTCCAAATAACCAAAGTGAACGTTCAGATCTTTCCCGCCCGAAGGCCCCCAGGCCTTGGCCATGTACTGCGCAAAAATCTCGCGCGGGCGAATGCCTTTGACGAACACGGCGCCGAGGTCGCGAATGATTGGGGTGATGAAATCATCAGGACGCAGCGCGTAAGCTGAACCAACAGCGGTCGCTTCCTGGCCTAATGATCGGTAGACGCCTCCAACGACCTTGGTTTGTCGATAGAGATTGACGATTCGCTCTTCGACCAGACGCGTCAGCTTCAGATAGCGATAAAGCTCCAGCAACTGCCCTTCAGTTAAGGAAGTCTCGGTTATGCAACTTAGTGGCTTGCCTTCAGCAGCTTTGCGCGGCGCGTACTTAGTGCTGATGCGCATTTGAAATGCGGGCCGGCGACGACGCGGTCCGCCGTGCTTATGATCGCGCTTTGGTTTTTCGTTTTCAGCCATCGAGTGGTTAAGCACCGCGTAGCGGCGATTTGAATTCAGGCCGGCCTTTCAAGGCCGGCACAGCATCGATTTACGATCTATGTCGTCGCAATAGCGACGGTCGAATCCGCCCTAATCTTTATCGCACCGGGTCAGCCGTCGCTACGCGACGAGGCCGTCAGATTGCCTTCTTTTACCCGGCCTTGAAAGGCCGGGCTAAACTCAACGGTCGCTGACGCGACCCAAAGTTAAATATGAATCGTCTTACCGTGCACGCCTTCGGCGGCTTCCATCACTGCTTCAGAAACAGTCGGGTGCGCGTGCATCGTGTTGCCCAGCTCTTCGGCTGTTGACTCGAGTTGCATGGCGACGCAGGCTTCGGCGATCAATTCAGTCGCGTGCGGGCCGATGATGTGTACGCCCAGAAGCTCATCGTATTTCGATTCGCTGACAATCTTCACAAAGCCTTCTTCTTCGCCAAGGATGCGCGCCTTGCCCGACGCGCTGAAGGGAAACTTTCCAATCTTCACGTCATAGCCGGCTTCGCGCGCCTTCGCTTCAGTCAAACCAACGGACGCGACTTCGGGATCGCAATAGGTGCAGTTCGGCACCAGGCGCAAATTGATGGGGCGCGGATTCTTGCCGGCGAAATGCTCCACCGCGACGATGCCTTCCTTCGAAGCGAGGTGGGCCAGCAAAGGCGTGGGCACTACGTCGCCGATCGCATAGACACCTTTCTCAGCCGTCTGTTGATATTCGTCGACCTGAATAAAACCTCTGTCGACTTTGATCTTCGTGCCTTCCAGGCCGAGGCCCTGGGTAAAGGGCATGCGTCCGACAGCAACCAGAAGCATTTCGGCTGCCAATCGAACGTCCTCACCTTTTGAAGTCTTGCCGGTAACGACAACGCCAGTCTCAGTCTTCTCCAGCTTCTCAAGTTTCGTATCGAGTTGCGACTTAATCCCGCGCTTGCGAAATGCTTTGGCCAGATCGGCTGAAACTTCTTCGTCCTCCAGCGGGACCAGCCTGGGCAGAAGCTCGACCACGGTCGTTTCCGCGCCGAAACGTGAATAGACCGAAGCGAACTCAACGCCGACAGCGCCGCAGCCCATCACGATCAAAGACTTCGGAACTTCAGTCAGCTCAAGGATGTGATCGCTGTTGACTACGTGTTTGCCGTCAGTTTCAAAACCAGGGATGGGCCGCACCACTGAACCTGTGGCGATGATTATGCTTTTCGTCTCGATGGTTTGTTTGGTCCCGTCTTCGCCGGTGACTTCGACTTTTCCCGGCAGTGCTAGTTTGCCGGTGCCCTTGAAGACGGTGCACTTATTTTTCTTCATCAGGAACTCGATGCCTTTCGAGTTCTTCATCACGACTTTATCTTTGCGCTTCTGCACGTCCGCAAAAGCCAATTGGATGCCCGTCGCTTGCACTCCGAAGTCCGCGGCGTGCTGCATCTGTTCGTATACATGCGCCGACTGCAGCAACTGTTTTGTCGGGATGCAACCGCGCAAAGTGCACGTGCCGCCGAGGCGTTTGTCTTTCTCGACGATCGCCACTTTCAAACCCAATTGTCCGGCGCGAATCGCGGCGACATAGCCGCCCGGCCCGCTGCCGATAACCGTTACATCAAATTGTTCGTTTGCCAATCCCGGTCCTCTCTGAACTGTTGTAGCGCAACTTGTTAGGTTGCGTGAACAGCTCGCAAGTTAACAACTTGCGCTACAATTTTTAGAGCATTTCGAAAGAAGGCATTATAATCGCTCGCCTGCGATTGAGCCAATTGGGCGGCCTGGCTCCGTAGGAGCCGGATGTTTATAGCAAGGGTTGATAGGAAGAACCACGAAGTCCGTCACCAGCGACATGTCGCTCCGGAGCTGTGATCGGGATGGCGTGTGGACTATAAATACTTCGTCCCTCGGGACTCTAATGCCAGCGTAAACTCACATCTTGAACAGGCTTTGATAATCCCGGGTCAACTTGTCGAGCTTGCCTTTGAACGCCGCGTCGCGCATTGAAGTGCCCATGTACTTTACCTGGAGGTTGGCAACCTTCTTCGCGTCTTCGACCAGACTGGATTCCATCATCTTCTTCGTCTCGTCGCCGACCTGATAACCGCGCAGGCCTTTCAGCGTGTCCATCTTGCCGGTCATCTCAGCCTTCTTCGAGTCAAAATATTTTTGCGCATCATCGACCCCGTCAGCCGGGTTCGAGGCGGCATCGACTCGCTTGACCAGTTCGTTGGTGAAGGAATCGAAATCCGTGAGGATGGTTTTGGCCTCGGCGTCTTTCTTACAGCCGGTCAGCGACAAACTCGCAAAACAGATCAGCAGTGCAAGGACCTTGGTGCGCATTCGGGGCAGCCTCCACAAGTTGGTTTTGAAGCGCTATCATCTAACCGAGCGCGCCCGGCAAAGTCAAGAATCAATGGGCAGTGGGCAGTGGGCAGTGAGCAGGAAGAACGGGGCAGTAGCCCCGGCCGTGAGGGAGGGCTCCTCTTGTCAGTACCACCTGCGCTGGCGGGTGGGTAGCACATCGAAGAAAGAAGATTACATCAGATGAAACACTCCGAAGGCTTTCTAAAACTAGTCGACGACGCGAAGAGCCGGATCAAAGAAGTGACCGTTGCCGATACCCGCGATCGCATCAGCACCAACCGCGACGCGCGTCTGATCGATGTGCGCGAAGACGATGAGTGGCGTGCCGGCCACGCCGCCGGCGCCGAACACCTCGGCAAGGGCATCATCGAACGCGACATCGAAGCCACCGTCCCTGATAAAGCAACCGAAGTGATCTTGTATTGTGGCGGCGGCTATCGTTCGGCCCTCGCGGCCGACGTGTTGCAGCAGATGGGCTACACGAATGTCTGGTCGATGGCCGGCGGTTGGAAGGCCTGGAAAGATTCCGGCGCGCCGGTGGAATAATGACGGGGCCCTTGTAGCGCTTGAGCTATCGCACGCTTCGCGCGCTCGGCTTTCTCACTGGTCGTCAACCTGGGGTTTCGCTTCGCTTCACCCCAGGCTTTATGCCTTCACCCGCTACGCGGGTTCCAGCCTCGCCATCCATTCTAATTCTGATAATATGCCGGGAAGTTTTCGGCGCTGTTTTCATCATTGCTGAGGAATGAAAAAGAAGACCAAAAAGAAATTGAGCGCGGGCTCAAAGAAGATAGCGAAGAAGGTCGCGCCGCGCCGGGTGCGAAAGTTCTTTGCCGAGCTGGGACCGGGTCTGATCACCGGCGCCGCGGATGATGATCCGTCCGGCATCTCTACTTATTCCGTGACGGGCGCGTCCTTCGGTTATGCGCCGCTCTGGACGGCCCTCTTCTCGTTTCCGTTAATGGCCTCAGTGCAGATAATGTGCGCGCGGCTGGGGATGGTGACGGGATTGGGTCTCGCGGGAGTCATCCGGCGCCGGTACCCGCCTTGGGTCCTGTGGGCCGCATGCTCGCTGTTGATTATCGCGAACGTCGTTAACATTGGCGCCGATCTTGGCGGCATGGCTGACGCCACTGAGATGGTTACGGGGGTCAACTCGCTCGTGTGGACTCCGGTTTACGCCGTCTTGATCATCTCGCTGCTTTTCTGGACGTCGTACCGCTTCATCGCAAAAATATTCAAGTGGCTCACCCTGGTATTGTTTGCTTATGTGATCACGGCTTTCCTGGCGCATCCTGATTGGCGCGCGGTTCTGCATTCGACTTTTGTCCCGCACGTTGAATGGTCCAGCGCGTATATCGCAACCTTTGTCGGCATCCTCGGCACGACGATCTCGCCTTATCTTTTTTTTTGGCAGGCGTCGCAGGAGGTGGAAGAGGAACGGAAGATTGGACGCCAGACTGTCGAAGAGCGCGAGGGCGCCACCGACGAAGAGCTGCGCAACTCGCGGACTGACGTGATGGCGGGAATGTTCTTTTCCAACCTCGTAATGTATTTCATTATTCTGACCACGGCCGCCACTCTGCATGCTCACGGAAAGACAACTATCGACACCGCGCAGCAGGCGGCCGAAGCCCTCAAGCCGCTGGCCGGCAACGGCGCCTACCTGCTTTTCACTCTGGGATTGATCGGAACGGGTGTGCTTGGTGTTCCCGTGCTGGCCGGGTCTGCCGCTTATGCAGTGTCTGAGGCCCGCAACTGGCGTTGCTCGCTTGAAGACAAACCCCGCCTCGCCAAAAAATTCTACGCTATCGTGGCCTCATCGATGATCCTGGGTCTCGTGTTGGACTATGCCGGCTTCAACGCGGTCAAGATGCTGTTTTGGTCGGCGGTATTGAACGGAGTGCTCGCACCGCCGCTGATCGTTCTGGTCTTGCTCCTGACGTCCAATAAGAAAGTCATGGGCGACCGGGTCAACCCGCCCTTGCTCAAATGGCTGGGCTGGGCCTGCGCAGTTGTTATGACGGTTGCGGCAATAGCGATGTTCGCGACCATGTGAGCCAAAGACTGCGGGCTCGTATGGTTTTGAAATTCGACAGTCTCATTAGCACCTCACTTCAGTGAGGTGTTTACTGGGCGCGTTTGTCTGGCAACCGTTTCAACGGTTTTTTCAGGGAAAGCCGTTAAAACGGCTGATAGCTCTTGCGGCGAATGTGACCACCTCACTGAAGTGAGGTGCTAACGAGAGCGAAACCAAAACCATCGCCAAAGACCGAACCGCCGAGATCAAGATGACGCTGACCATTTACCTCCTTCGCCACGGTCAAACCGAACTTAGCCGCGCAGACAGCTTCTGCGGTTCCGGGTTGGATCCTGAGCTGACTTCCGATGGCCTGAAGATGGCCCAGGCTTTCGCTGATGCTTACCGCGCCACATCCTGGCGCGCGATTTACGCCAGCAGTCTGCGGCGAGCTATTGCCACTGCTAAGCCTCTCTGCAGCGACCTGGGAATGGACCTGCAAACGCGCGATGGTCTGAATGAGATTGGTTATGGCAGGTGGGAAGGACTGACCAAAGAAAAAGTCGATGATGTGTATCATGACGATTATGTTAATTGGTTGGCCGACCCGGCCCGGCATGCGCCAACCGATGGAGAGTTGGCCGGCGTAGTTGCCGAGCGGGCTTTGCGAATCATCGAAGAGATCAGGCAGAGCTTTAAGGAGGGTCGCGTTTTAGTGGTTTCTCATAAGGCGACGATCCGAATTATTCTCTGCAGCTTGTTGGGTATTGAAGTGGGGCGCTTTCGTTATCGGCTGAGTTGTCCCGTGGGATCAGTCAGCGTCGTCGAATTCACTTCACACGGTCCGCTGCTGGTGACTCTGGGTGATCGTTCGCACTTGAGTGAATCGCTGCGAACTTTGCCCGGCACCTGATGGTTGCAAACGCGAGGAGTCGGCGCGCCCATCTAACCGAATGATCTTAAAGGATGTTGACAGCTCGCGCCGCCAGCAGAACCAGCACAGTGAGCGAGACGAGTGATTGCAACATCATCAGAAGTTTGGCCCAGCGCTCCAGCACCGGCGCATCTGTCGGCGAAAACGCAGTGCTTGTATTGAACGCCAGAAAGAGATAGTCCACGAAATTCGGCGACCAGCCGTGCTCACCAGCGTCGGTCTTGGCTTCACTGGACATTGTCATCTGCGGAAAAAGGAAGGCTCCGTCGGAGTGACCGAATAATTTGTCGCGCCCGTGAGGCCCGCCCGCATCCAGCCGCCAGTACCACAAGGCAAACACCAGAATATTCGTAAACCAGAGAGACGAAGCGGAAAGCAAGAGGTCCGTGGGACTCTCTTTATGAGCGGGCAGCGCATGTATCAGCAAGCCGACCGATACCATCATGCCGATCGTTAATACAACGTTCACCGTGAAACCACAGAACCTGTTTATTGTGTGATGGCCGGTGCCGTGCGAAATCACCGTCGGCACGAGCAGCATCATCACGATTGCCGGAAACAACCAATGCGGACCAATGATGAGATAACCGGGCAGCGCCGCAAACAAGCCGCCCACCGCGAGGATGGCGATAAAGGCCGGCCAGCGAGGTTCCGGATCCCAGCGGTCTAGAACGTGTGGTTCTTTTCTGCTCATCGAAAACCGTGCTTAGGCTTTTTCCGTATCGGCTACGACGACATGCCCTTTTCCAGCTTCTCGAATCGCGCCATCATGTTTTCGTAAATGCGGTCAGTCTTTTCGTGCAGGTGCGCGACCTCGAGTTCGGCCTTGATGTTCACCTCGTATTCAATATCCGCGCGGACCTTGTCCTTTTCCGCCTGCCGGTTCTGGCTGATCAGGACGAAGCAGGCAAGGAAGATTGCTTCCAAAGAAACGATCATGGTTAAGAGACCAAAGGGAAATGGATCGAAGGCCTTGTCGCCAAGAAGGACAGTGTTGAGCGAAATCCAGACAATAAACCAAAGCGTGTGCGAAAGAAGAAAAGGCATGCTGCCGCTGAACCAGGCCAGCCAGTCGGCTATCCTCTGCAGCACCGAGGAGTGCACTTCCATCTCTTCGTTTAGATTGCGCGAAACCCGCGTGCGGAGTAATTCATCCGCCTTGCGCGTCAGGCCGCTCAACGCTGCCAGCATGTGAAGCGCCGCTTCCGGCTTTCGTTGAAAGAGCATGACCAAATCATCGCGGTCAAGCACCAGCACCTGACTATCACTAAGCGCCAGGGCTGTGGCCGTGCGCGGTCCGGTATCGAGCATCGCCAGCTCGCCAAACATATCGCCTGCTTCGGCCGTCGTCAGGGTGATCTTCTGACCGGTCGTGTCTTTGATGAAAAGCTCGATCTCGCCTTGCTGGACGATGAAGAGTGAGTCGCCGGGGTCGCCCGCTTGAAAGAGCGTGTGGCCCTCTGGGACGTCCAACTCATCGACCACCTTAGAGAGCGCAACGCGATCGTCTTCGTTAAGGAGCTCGAACATTTTGATGTTGGCGAGATAAATAGGATTACAAGGCATTGGCGATTCCTCTCTAGAGAGCGGACGGAGCGTTAACGAGCGGCGGCATTATAAGCCAAGTCGCCGGAAAAGTGAGGTTAATGCTGGCAGGTCTGAATTATCTACGGTGACTTGCGCGGAGAATTGGTTGGTTGCCGCGCGTTGTTATTAGCCGGCGTGGCACCGGCTCTCGGCGATGGTTTGGCAGTAGAACCCTGTCCCGCAGTGCGTCCCGAGCGAGTGAGGGCAATGCGTTTGCCCTGACCGGGAGCATCGGCGATCGACACCTTAATCGATCGATACGTGCCGTCATGCGCCTTGTTCGTCGGATCGTAACTGACGACGTATTGAGTGCGCAGATCGCGCACAATTTCGTTGGCGATCTCAGGTAGTTCGGAGATTGAATTGGGAAAGAAAGCGCGGCCTCCCGTTTCGCTCGCGAGTCGGTTGAGGAGGCTAACCGCCTTGTCGCGCGGGCTCTTTCGGATTAAACCCTTGTCGGCCTCCAGCTCATTTACGAATCCGATCACAAAGATCTGCACGTCTTCCTCGCGCAGACGCTGAAATAGCTGGGCCTCTGGATAATAGCTGGCCCGGTCCTCGCCGTCAGTCACAACGATCAGAGCGCGCCGGCGGCGATCGTCGTCGCCGCCCTTTTTGTATTCAGCTACGTGTTCGGCCGCGAGATACACGCCGTCGATTACCGCGGTCTGCCCGCCTTCGATATACAGAGTGTCGAGCCCATCCATTAGCGCATCCTTGTTGGAAGTGAAATCCTGAATCGTCTCGATCTTGTCGCTGCTAATAAAGCGCTCGAGAAAGGTTTCATCACCGCGCTTGTTGCTATTGATGATCGCCTTCGAGGCGTTGATAACCGATTCAAAGGCCGGCCGCAACGAACCGGAAGTGTCGACGGCCAATCCATACATGACCGGAACTTCTTCCCTCGTGAAGGAGAAGATCGGCTGCGGCACACCGTCTTCGAGAATCTTGAACTCTTCCTTCGGCACGTTGTTGATGGGATGATTGTTGCGATCGATCACGCGCACATGAAGAGTGACCAGCTCAGTGTTCATGATCAGCCGGCTGTTCTCATCGATCTCCGCACTGCTTGGATCGGGTATAGGCGTCGGCTTTGGTTTCAGGATCGGGGCCGGCGGCGGCGCTCCCAGTTGCGGCGCGATGCGCCGGCCCGGGCCCGTCTGGGGAATGGGCGTTGGCTGCGGAGTCGGTGTGGGCGCAGGGTTTCCGGTCTGCCGCGGGCGCGAATCCGGTTGTTGGGCCCGACTGCCGCCCACCATCAGGAACGAAAGAGCCGCCGTAATACCAACGAGGAGCACGAGCAAGCTGCGGCGGTCTCGTAAGAAATTGAAAGTGCGAAGTCTCATTACTGCTAAACCTTGTATAAGTAAAAGCCCAATGTCAAACGATTTTCGCGATCAGGAGAGTAGCGCGTGGGTCAAATCATTTGCGGAAGCCGACTCTAGCGCATTCTGTTGATGCAAGGAAGCTCACGCCGCGTTGCCGAGAGGCACTCGTTTAGAGTTCAAGCTTGCGGCTTGTTCCTGCGGAACAAGACAACCTGCGGTTGAACTCTAAACGAACCTTCACTTGGGATTGGCGATCGCGAAGTAGCCTTCCTTGCTGCGCACAAACAGCCGCGGCAAACCGCGCGGCGGCGCCACCTTCACCTTGATCCGATGCCACTTGCCGTCGCTGGTAAAGTTCGGCGGCCGGTAACCGATGGAATACTGATGACGGAGTTCGAGCGCGATCTGTTCGAAGATGTCGTCCATCTCGGCCGCAGAGCGCGGATAAAAAGCTTTGCCTCCGGAGACGCCCGCCAGTTCATCCATGATGCCCTGGCCTTCCATCCCGAGGGAGCTGCCCGCGTCACTGCCGCCGAGAATTCCAATCGCGTAAAGCACGACGTCGGATTCTTTCAGCACGCGCCGCAACTCGTTAAAGGTATAGCGTGAGTTGTTGTCCTGCCCGTCACTGATTAGCAGCAGGGCGCGCTTGGGATGCGTGCCGCGCTGCACCCGCTCCACGCCGAGATAACACGCGTCATAAAGTGCAGTGTTGTTTTTCGTCTGCACGAAAGTCAGCTTGTCGAGCACGGCATTTCCGTCCCGCGTCCGATCCATCAGCAGTTGTGCGCGCGAGTTGAATCCAATCAGAAAGTACTCGTCACGATCGTGGCTGGTTTGTACAAAATGGCTCAGCGCATCGCGCGCGCGCCGCACCTTGTCACCGCTCATCGAACCGGAAACATCGAAGAGTATGCCGACTGAAACGGGCGAATCGTCGTCACTAAAAAAGGTAATGTCCTGCTGGGACTTGTCGTCAAAAATACTGAAGGCGTTCTTTCCCAGGCCCGAGACAAACCGTCCGTAAATATCGGTCACGGTCACCGTGAAAGTTATCAGGTCCGTGTTGGTGATAACCGGAGTTTTATCGTCAACGTCACCGCCCGGGAGTTGAATCTTCGTCGGTGATTTCTGTCCAGATTTCTTCGGAGCGGCATCCGGGGGTGTCGGTTTTACAGCCGGCTCGACCGTTAACAGTTCTTTCTTGTCTGCTGGCTGAGCAGTTTTGTCTTCAGGTTTTTGTTGCGCGGTTGAGAGCCGCGATCCGGCGAAGGCGGCGGCCAGGATTATGCAGGCGACCAGCACGGCTGACGCTGCATGGCGACGCGATTTCATGTAACCCCCCTGTCTGTTGCGCAACGCTCGGCCCCGAATTCGCGGACTCGCTTGACGGACGATTTGTCCCACAGCTAAGGCGAGCCTCGGATAGATCTCATTCCGAAAAGGGCTCACCTTCACTGGTTCACACGAGTCTGCGCCTTGCTTCCGGAAAAACAGCCGAGCGCATTTTAGTTTCAAAGAGAACGTTAAATAAAAGGGGAGACGCTGCGTAATGCCAGGCAGTCCGTGCTGATGAGCGCATTGTAGGCCCGACTGCGGCGCGGGCGCAAGGAATGTCAGGGGCCAGCCATCCGCCAGCCATTAAAATTTAACGACAACTATCATCGTCAAGTTCACTCGCAAGCCCTAACGAGTGTCGCCGTGCGGTAACGATAGGTACGAGATCAACGCGCGTAGGGCATCAATGTCCTCTGGAGATAAGGCGAAATTTTTGTTGCCCAGTTTTAGATTCACCTGGTGGGCCTTTCCGATCTGGGAGAATTGCGCGACCGGAATTTGCGCGGTAAGGAACTGGGCCGTGCTGCCCTGGTTCGCAGAGTCCGGAAGCAGCAAATGAGCGTTACCCGAGAAGACCACGATCTCGTCACACTGAATGTCCAGGCTGGCATCCCCCGGGAATAACTTGCGCGCGGCGTACGAGGCGAAATCAAAAACCACCGAATCGGGGGCGCTTCTATTCGCATCGTTCACGTTCCCCTTAAAGCTGAAGTGCGGCACGAGAGCTATGCCCTGGTTCGTATCGCCCTCGAGCTGTAGCCGCGTAATGCTGACGTCGGTTTCGTTTTTGACGGAGTTGAATCGAAGCAGGGGCCTTCGTGGATCTTCCTTAAACCCGCGGGAATCTTCGGCGACGCCGTTTCTGTCAAAAAGAAAGGATCCGAGGTTCCTGGTGTAACGATAGACAAAGAAACGGCTGTCAGACTGGACGAAACTAACCTCGATGCTTTCGATTCCTTTGATTGCCGGATAGTTTAACGCCGTGAACGTGGCGGTGTCCTGAGCGCGCCGGGACCTGTCTATCTGGTTCTTCTGGTTGAGTGGCGAGTTAACGAAAGTAATGAAGAGGAATCGAGAATTTTGGTTCGCCGAGATGTTCTGCTCCTGATACCTGTCGATCAACTGCTGTCGCAGCCGGTTGAGGTCACGCAAAGATTTCACCGTCTCAGTCGAGCAGGCACATAAACATAACACTAGGATTATGAACGCGCTTCTAATCAGGCGTGAGGGCATATCACTTTTCCTCAGATCGAGACGCTAACCACCTCAGTGCTTACGTAGGCTGCTCTTGATTCTCTCCGCTGACTTCGGTCCGATGCCGTCGACCGTTTCCAGGCCACCGCCGTTGACGAACGTTCTCAGATCGTCCAGCGAAGCGATCTTGAATTTTTGATGCAGCATGGCCGCGGTCTTTGGACCAACGCCGGGCAGTTCCAAAAGATCCAGCACGGTTTCGGGTGTTTCTGCCACCAACCGGTCCCAGGCATCGAAAGTTCCTCGTTCGATCAAGTCAACGATCTTACCGGCCAGAGCTTTACCGACACCCGGAATTTCCTGTAAACCGGCGGCCCCTTGCTCCTTCACAATCTGTTGCATCTCGGTGGGCCAGGTTTCGATCGCCTCCGCGGCCATCCGATAAGAGCGAAGGCGAAACTGGTCCTCGCCGCGGACTTCCATCAGCGCGGCCATGCGATTAAACCGACGGGCGATTTGTTCGTTGTCCATTCGTTGTGAACCGTAAACCGTGAACCGAAAACTGTGAACACAAAGCAGGTCATCTACCGGGTCTTATTCCTCAAGTGACGCGAAAGGCCATTCATCATCTTACCAACATTGTCGAGAGCTGTGCTCAATTCCACAAAACTTCCTTTGCTTAAGTAATCGAGACGATGGGCCGTCAGAAGTTCTGTCTCGACCTCACTGGCTGAGCCTTGGACGTTCGATAAGAAATGGGCAAACTCTTTGGGGCATATACGGGCAGCACCTTCGGCGATATTCGCCGGCACCGAGACTGCCGCCCGTCGCACTTGTGATGTGAGCCCGAATCTTTCGTCTCGTGGAAATCCCTCCGTGGCTTTGTAGACTGCGACAGCAAGGTCTACCGCCTGGTTCCAAACATCCAGCTTTTCATGGGGTCTCATCGGTTTCTCCTTTGGAAGGCTTCTCATTAGGAAGCGCTAGGTTTTTCTGTTACCGGTTTACAGTTCACGGTCCACGTGCCTGCTCGACATTATACACAGCCTCCCATTATCATTCCGTGGCATCTAATTGGACAGCAAGATGCTCTAAGACCTTCTCCCGTTAAACGAATTCTTCGAGGTAACCAATGAAATTCAGAAAAGTTTTGTGCGCCCTGATACTGGCGCTTTTCAGCCTTCAAACCTTTAACCTGACCGCTCTCGCCGACGAAGGCATGTGGACGTTCAATAACGTTCCGCGCGCCGAAATCAAAAGGAAGTACGGCTTTGACGTGACCGACGAATGGCTGAAGAAAGTGCAGCTCGCTTCGGTCAGGTTCAATAACGGCGGTTCAGGTTCGTTCGTCTCTCCGAACGGTCTGGTGCTGACCAATTATCACATCGTCGAGGACATCGTTAACGAAGTCAGCACGCCGCAGAAGGACCTGGCCAAAGAAGGCTTCGTCGCCCGCACGCGCGCTGAAGAGATCAAGGCGCCCAGTCTTGAACTCAACGTCCTGATGAGCATCGAAGACGTCACCACCCGCGTCAACGGCGCGGTCAAAGAGGGCATGTCTGACGCCGAAGCGTTCGCCGCGCGACGCGCAGAGACGTCCGCGATTGAAGGCGAGTCAACCAAAGCCACTGGGCTTCGTTCCGATGTCATCACCCTCTATCAGGGCGGGCAATACAATCTTTATCGTTATAAGAAATACACCGACGTGCGCCTCGTCTTCGTGCCTGAGTTCCAGGCGGCTTTCTTTGGCGGCGACCCCGACAACTTTAACTTTCCGCGTTTCAATATCGACATGGCGCTGGTGCGGGTCTATGAAAACGATCAGCCGGTCCACCCGGGAAGCTTTTTCAAATGGTCCACCGCGGGCGCGAAAGAAGGCGACCTGGTTTTCGTCACCGGCAATCCCGGCTCGACAGCGCGTCTGAACACGGTCGCTCATTTACAGGAGCTGCGCGACACCAGCATCCCGATCGTGCTGCGCCTGCTGGAACGGCGAGAAGCGATGCTGAAGAAATACATGGCGATGGGCGAAGAGCAAACCCGTCAGTCACAGAATGAGCTGAACAGCGTGCAGAACAGTCTGAAAGTTTATCGCGGACAGATTGCCGGCCTGAAAGACAAAGCGCTGATGGACCGCAAGATGAAAGACGAGGCGGCGTTTGCGAAGAATCCCATGTATAACGAGGCGGTGGCCGCAATTGCCAAAGTGCATCAGAGTCTGCCGTCTTATGCCCGCGAACGAAGAATCTTTGATCTGGGTTCAGGCTTCAACACTACGACGTTTGGAATTGCGCGCACGCTGGTCAGGCTGGCGGCTGAGAGCGAGAAACCGAACGCTGAGCGACTGCTTGAGTTCACCGACGCCCGGCGCGCCTCGTTGGAGTTAGCGCTCTATTCGCCGGCGCCGATCCACGACGATTTCGAAAAACTTAAACTGGCTGATTCGCTCGGCTTCATGGTGGAGCTTCTCGGCGCGGATCATCCACTCGTCAAGCAGATCCTTAATGGCAAGTCACCCGAAGTGCGAGCCGCCGAATTAATCGACGGAACGAAGTTGAAAGATCCTGCCTTTCGCAAAGAGCTGGCAGCCGGCGGCAGCAAGGCGATTGAGTCTTCAACGGATCCGATGATCGTCCTGGCGCGTACCATCGATCCGAAAGCGCGCGAGTTGCGCAAGCGTTACGAGAACGAGGTCACAGGGGTCGAACGGGCGAGCTACAGCAAGATCGCCCGCGCCCGATTCGAGACCGAAGGCACCAAACTTTATCCCGATGCGACGTTTACGCTGCGTCTCTCTTATGGCGCCGTCAAAGGTTATTTGGAGAACGGCAAGAAAGTTACGCCGTTCACCACGCTGGGTGGTCTCTATGATCGGGCGACGCAGTTCAAGTCTGCGTTCCCCTACAACCTGCCGCCGCGCTGGCTCGAGAAGAAATCATCGGTGGATCTGAAGACGCCATTTAATTTTGTTTCGACCGACGACATCATCGGCGGCAACTCGGGCTCGCCCACGATAAACAAGGAAGGCGAGTTGGTCGGCCTGATCTTTGACGGAAATATTCAATCGCTGGTGGGCGACTTTATCTACGACGAGTCAGTCAACCGCGCGATCTCGGTCGACGTGCGCGCGATGAGAGAAGTCCTGCGCAAGGTGTTCGACGCCAATGAGATTGCGGATGAACTGACGAAGGGTTGATTGGTTCGCGGCTTGCAGCTTGCTGTGAGGCTTGCCTCACCCGAGATTGGCTGATTAGAAGGAGGCTGCGCCTCCAATTCGAGGCGTAGGCTTACAACTCTTAGCCACGCGAAGGTCGGTTCTCTGGGAGCGCGGACGTCCCGTCCGCACACGAGCCGAGGCGAGTCGATTGTTCGCACTTTGCGCCCAATGCGGACGGGACGTCCGCGTTCCGAGCAAGAAGAGGCCTCCTGATGGGTGACGACGCTCAACTTGCCCCGGCCTTCTCCTTCGTTATAAGCTACGACTCGCAACCCCCCTCCTATTCTCTTCCCGAAGAATTTGATGAAGGATCGAACGTGCTGTTGGCAGTGTGTTTTGTCGAGTTGAAAGGAAACTACCATGAAAAAAATGATTCTGGCGTTAACAATACTTCTATTAGCAGCGACTTTCGCCGCGGCGGACACAATCTATTTACGTGATGGACGGACGATACGCGGGACGTTGTTGGGGTTTACCGGCGGGCGTTTTGTCGTGCGCGTGGACACGCGCTATACCACCCAGAACGGTGCGACGACGGACTCTAACGCAGCGCGCAGCCGGGTCAATGAAGGCGAGATCCAATACTTCCGGCCGGCCGAAGTTGATCACATAGAGATCGACGGGAGGACTCTGGATGACGCGCGTTGGGAGACTCGCTCGGTACAGGTGACCCTCGATTCCAACTGGATCGATTCGGGAGTGGATCTGCGGCGCGGCGAGCGCGTGCAAGTAAGCGCTACGGGCGTGATCATGGCCGGGCGCACGAGGATTACTCCTGATGGCCTGCGCTCAAACGATCCCGGCGCCCCTTTGCCGCGCGCCGCGGAAGGCGAGTTGATCGGAGCTGTCGGAGATGATTCGCGCGCGCCGATTTTGGAACTTGGCGCAACCCGCGAGTTCACGGCCGATCGCGACGGGCGGCTCTTTCTCACTGCCAACCGCAGTTCGTTTAGCGACACGCGGGGCAGCTTCACGGTGCAGATCAAGCACGAACGTGACATGACGGCGCTTGATACTCAGGACGACACTCGCCGGCGTACTCCGGGAAACCGTTCGCGCTCGCGTGGGCCGATCGATCAGATCGATCGTAATCGCACAGGTCAGGAAACAACCATTACGGTGGCGGGGACGTCACGCGGCACCGACACCGGCATCGACGTACGCGCCGGTGACCCGATTAATATCAGCGCCAGCGGAACTATTATCGCCGGACGCCGGATAGGCCAGGTTGGTCCCGACGGCGGAAGCAGCAATGGCTTCGGAGCCATGGTGAACGCCAGACCAGTGCCCACGGCCGGCGTGGGAGCACTCATCGCCTACATTCGGATGGCGAACGGACAACTGAGCTCTCCTTATCTGATTGGTAGTCAACTGAGTTCGTCTGTCCCCGTGGATGGCCGGCTGATTCTCGCCATCAACGACGACGACTTTAGCGACAACAGCGGCAGCTTCAGCGTGAGGATTAGATACTAATGCGGTCCAGAACCGGGCGCAGTAGCGACCGATCAAATCCCACAGAGTGCAAACAAGGGACGCCGTTCGCTATTGCGGGCGGCGTCTTTTTTGTTTGAACCACGGTAGATCACGCAAGACAATAATTGATTGGGTTCAGGCGATGCACGGCGGTTTACAAGACATCATTAGCGGGGAAGGCTTTGGAAGTTAATCGCCCATAATAAACAGGCAATTCAGATACTGAGAGTAGAATCATGCTGCCGGATTTCCACGTACTCGATACTCGAGGAAGGCGCGGGGATCGGCTGGCCATCTTGGCGCAAGCCCTCGACGTGAAATTCAATTGCCTCTTCGATGAGCCGCAAGACTTCGTCTCTGGTCTCGGCAACGGCTACACATCCTGGTAGATCGGGCACATAAGCTCCGAAGCTCGTTTCAGCTTCTTCAACGATTACCGCATAACTGCGCCCGACTTGTTGCGGTGCTTGAGCTGTCGATGACTCCCTTTTGTTCTCGCCAAATACCATCCGTCTTCTTCAAGAAGCCTGAGAATCTCCTTGACCTTCATTCACCGATAATAAAGGAATTGCTAAGCGAGGGAAAGACTGCCAGAGTACGCTGGTCGTCGCGAGCAAAATAATAGTAGGGTTAGGCTCGTGAACATCCTCAAACCACCCTGCGATGAAGGCGTGATCTCGGCGCAGAGTTCAAGTGCGCCGTGCGGCAAGGCGCGCGGACGTTGGATTCTCGCGGCGACCATTCTCGGCTCCAGCATGGTCTTCATCGACGGCACAGTCGTCAATGTGGCCCTGCCTGCTTTGCAATCCAGTCTCAACGCAACCGCGGTTGACGTGCAGTGGGTCGTCGAGTCATACGCGCTTTTCCTGGCGGCGCTCCTGTTGCTCGGTGGTTCGCTCGGTGATCACTTTGGACGCCGGCGCATTTACGGTATTGGAGTCGTGCTGTTCGCGCTGGCTTCGATTTGGTGTGGACTGGCGCCCAGCATCTCGCAATTGATCGTGGCTCGGGCAGTGCAGGGCGTGGGCGGCGCCATGCTGGTTCCCGGCAGCCTCGCGATCATCAGCGCGTCGTTTCCTGAAGAAGAACGCGGGCAGGCGATCGGTACCTGGTCCGGCTCGACTGCGATCACGACGGCGCTTGGTCCGCTGATCGGCGGATGGCTGATCGAGCATATTTCCTGGCGGGCGGTTTTCTTTCTCAACCTGCCGCTCGCAGTCATCGTGCTGTTCCTGGTCGTGCTGCGCGTTCCAGAGAGCAGCAACAAGGAAGACTCAAAGAAGTTGGATCTGTTTGGCGCAACTCTGGCCACGCTGAGTCTGGGAGCACTTGTGTACGGACTGATCGAGTCATCGCGTCTCGGCTTGCAAAGTCCGGTCGTGATCGGCGCTATGTCTGCGGGCGTAATCATCTTTGCCGTGTTCATTCTGGTAGAGGCCCGCGTGCAGCACCCGATGATGCCCTTGTCGCTATTTAGCTCGCGGAACTTTGCCGGCGCGAATTTGCTGACGCTGTTCTTGTACTCGTCCCTCGCTGGGACGCTCTTCTTCATGCCGCTCAACCTGATTCAGGTGCAGGGCTACAGCGCGACGGCGGCGGGCGCGGCCACGCTGCCTTTTATTTTGATCATGTTCCTCTTGTCGCGCTGGTCAGGCGGATTGGTTAAGCGCTACGGAGCGCGTCTGCCGCTGGTCGTGGGGCCAATCATCGCCGCGGCCGGGTTCGCTTTGTTTCTCAGGACGGGCGTTGGTGGCAGTTACTTCACCACTTTCCTTCCGGCGATCATCGTCCTGGGATTTGGCATGGCGATTAGCGTCGCTCCTCTGACTACCACGGTCATGAACTCAGTCACCCAAAGTCGCGCGGGTATCGCTTCCGGAGTTAACAATGCGGTCTCGCGCACAGCGGGGTTGCTGGCGGTGGCGGTCTTCGGACTAATCATGTTCCACGCTTTTACCAGCTGTCTCGATCAACGTCTTAAGGCGATGCCAATTCCAGTCGATGCGCGCCAGTCATTGAATACTGAACGCCTCAAGCTGGCGGCGGCAGAGATACCGTCCGCGTTGGATGAACAAACACGCGTGTCGATCAGAAAGACGATCGACGAATGTTTCGTTTTCGGCTTTCGGCGCGTGATGCTCGTGGGCGCCGCGCTGGCGCTGGCAGGTTCGGTGCTGGCGTGGCTTACGATTCGCAGTAAATAGTGACACAGACTTTAGTCGGTGATTGAGTCTCAGGCTCCTTCGAATCACAGACTGAAGTCTGTGCCACAACCTAACAGCTTGCGCTGCGTCAACCCGGGGCGCTATGGTTAATAGCAAGCCCTGTCTGGACAGACCCCCATCTGATCAGACCTCATCGATCAAACTTCTGGTGAGGTAACTGAGATGGCAAAACAAGCCGGTGCTTCCATTATTCTGGTGGTTGAAGATTACAGCGACAGCCGCACGCTGCTGTCGTCACTGTTGCGCGCGCAAGGATATAAGGTCATCGAGGCCAGGGACGGCAAGGAAGGCCTGCGCCAGGCCAACCGCGTAACTCCCGATCTAATCCTGATGGATCTCGCCATGCCGGAAATGGACGGCGTTGAAGCCACGCGCCGTCTGCGTGAAAGACACACTTTGTCGCGCACTCCCATCTTCGCGATCAGCGCTTATGCAATTGACGCGGTTAAGCATGACGCCATCGCGGCGGGCTGTGCCGAGGTATTTATCAAACCACTCGATATCGAAAAGCTTTTGGGGAAAATCAAAGCCACGCTCGAAGGGTAGAGCGAATCTTTCCCAAAGGCGCGTGCTCTGGAGTGCGCCGGCAGAGCGAAGCGGCAACGCTTTGGATTCCTACTTGTCCGACCGAATCCAAAGCGGTGTCGCGCTACGCTTGCCACCGCACTTCAAAGCTATCGGATCGAAGTAGATTCAGGGAGACAACTCAAGAAATTGCAGTCTGCGGCAGTCAGTCAGGAAGAGTTTGGTTGGGCAGCCGTTATTCGGAAAGAAGTTGGAAGAAGAACTACTTGATCGTCGGGCACTATCACTTGCCGTGCACCGAACCGCTGATTTTCTTGCGCGTGGTTTCGCCCGTGTGCAGGACGGGAATGGCCTGATCGACTTCTGCGTGAGGGCGTGGAATGACATGGGTGGCGACGACTTCGCCAACGCGGCGGCCGGCGGCAGCGCCGGATTCGACGGCGCTCTTGACCGCGCCGACTTCACCGCGCACGATAGCGGTCACCAAACCGGCATCGATCTTTTCCCAGCCGACCAACACGACGTTCGCGGATTTCACGGCCGCGTCCGCGGCTTCGATCATCGCTACCAGACCACGACATTCGATCAATCCCAGGGCTTCACGTTCCATTTGGTCACCTTCTTTTGAGGCGCTAAGATTAGTTGGTTTTTGACCAGACTGCTAGTCGGGGGGGGGGCTTACCTACTAGGCAGGACCTTCCGCTAACTGCTCGTGGGCTCCTCGCCGTCTCTTTAACACCGCCTCGAAAATGTCCGAGAATTCACGGGACTGCTGGGCATCTTCGACTGAACGGACGATCAATGCTCGGCCAACAATTTCAATGTCCAATTCGCCGCCCGCCGCCACACCCAACGCCTCAATCGCTTCGGGCGGCAACGAAACTGACGCGGCTTCATTCAGCGTTGTGATTCTTTTCGACATGAGGGCAACACTTCTGAGTCTATTCTACGATGTCGTGTCCTAATCCGCGAACTCAACCTGTCTCAGTTTCGCAAACTCTGCACCGGCGCGGGAATGCGTCCACCGCGACGAATGAAATTTCCAAGTAGCCCTTAGATTGATGGCAAAGGAGGATTTACTCATTCATGGGGAGGCAGGACAACGCATCCTCTAGCACAGGGTCAGGTTTGATCTTGTGGAGATCGACTAAGATGGAACGTAATTCTGATAAAGCCAGCTTACCAAATAGGTCTCTTATGCTAGGTGCGTTGATACCAATTCGAGCCAGATTCCGTAAATCTGGTCGGTTGGGTAGCACCGAAAGAATACTTGGCAAATTAGCTAGGTAGGTGTCAGATTTGAGCAAGCCAAAAAGTTGGGCCTCTAAATCTGGCCGCAAAGATCGAACACAATTCAAATGTGAATCACTAATCCTCTCTAGCGCCTTTCGGAATCCCTCTAACCAATCAATGATTTCTGTTACCCCGTGATCCTTATTGGCAGGCACATAAACTGCATTAATGTGTCTGAACTTTAGATTCCTATCCCGAACTGGATCAGGCGGAAACGGGGAGGGGACTATGGCGAAGACGCTGGATTCTGCCATGACCTCTAGATCCTTGAACTCCCTGAGAAGGTCGTCTATATGCGGATCCGCGAATCCAAAACCGATGAAGAGCACCGCGAAATTTTGAAATACCGCAGATAGAAAACGGCGTACTCGGTCGTTCGCGATTTGAATATGATCATAACCGTCACGGGTTAAGACGATCGATCCAGGTTCGTTCACATGTCCATGCAAATGCAAGAGAAAGTGCCTCTGAAGTTGGTCTCGCAATCCAGTACTTTCATGCGTGATGGGTAAGTTGAACCGTCTTGACTGGTCAGCATCTGTCAACAACAAATCGTAATTTGTAGTAACGATGCCAGAAAAAGGAACTCTCACGATTAATTCGTGGATTGCACTAGGCGACTTTGCCGCTTGCCTAATTCGCCTCGCCACTCTCTCTCTTATCTCTGCTTCGGAACGCTCTTCTGCGAGAAACTGAGCCACTTGAAGGAATTCACCTCGTGAAAGATAACCTTCCACGTCATTCTCCAAATTCAGCTCAGCGGCGATTTGACGCAAGAGCTCAGGCCAACTCGGCAAGCCAGCACTACAAGAAGGCCCGGAGCCCACGAACGCGACAAGACCCTCTCCTCTCCTTGGGTCGAAAGCCTCGATTAAATCAATCGGAGCGTCCATTGTTCACCTGACGTCAGTCGCGGCTATGCACGGTTGGTTGAGGAATGAGAGGAAGACCAAAATGATCGCTTCGGATATTTGGTTCTTCAAACAGATTCATTCTAACGCGAAAGCTTTCTTTGGTAAGGATCGGTTTACCGGATTGAGGATATCCGAGCCATTCTCCGAGGTCACGGATTTCCTTTTCGGTCGACCCTTGACGATTCGCTAGTACGATAGAGAGCGCCTTACCCAATCTTCTGCTCCACACTAGGCCAACGACAGAATCATTATGGATTTCAAAACGCGGCCGATTCTCATGACTTGCAATCGGAGCGATAGGAGTCAGCAGAACGTCCATCATAGGATACATTCCACCAGCACCGCCTTTCGGGGACAATACCTTCAAAATCTGGTCCTCGAGCTTGGGGTCTCCCAAAAGCCGCCTTTTGGCATCAATTAGGAATTGCTCGTCATTCTTTGATGTGGCTTCGATAGCTCGTTTAACTTTTTCAAGCAACATTCCCGGTTCAATTTCAGCCTTAAATATTACGTCGTAAGCACCAAGATAAAAGGCGGAGTCCCTTACTTCACCCTTCTGGGCGACGCCGGAAACCACGATATATAAGGTGCCTTCGGGTTTCGTTGCTAGGTATTCTTGAATTGCGCGATTCTCTCGATTGGACGGGTTGTGAGGGTCCATCGACAAGTCAAGCAATACAAGGTTGTATCTGTACTGTCTAAGCAGTTCAACAGCACCCGAAGTGGACCCAGCGGAATCTTGATCTGCCACCTCCTCTGGGATCCATGCCTTGAAGTTTTCCAGAAAGTCGACATCGTCGTCAATGGCCAATATTCTTGGTTTAATAACGCACCTCCTATTGAAAGCCCGTATCCGCTAGCACCGTTGGCAGCAGAACCTCGAAGACTGTGCCTTCACCCTCCGTGGTCTTGAAACTGATCTCTCCACCCCTTTGTTTTACATAAAGGTCACAAAACCAAAGCCCAATACCGTGGGATCCGCGAGTCTCCTTTCGCGTGCTGAAACTATACTCGAATACTTTTGGTTGAACCTGTTCGGAAATCCCAATACCGTTGTCTTCAATTCTCAAAATCACGCGAAAGGGATCCGGAAGTTCGATCTCAACTCTGATTCGGCCGCTCTCATAACCCGGGCCTCTCTCTAGGATGGCTTCGACGCCGTTATCAAGAATATTTCCCAGGACCTCATAAACCTGCTCGCTTACGCGACATATAGACTGACTGCCCACATTCTTCTTTGATTCTTCAGGTAATCGGCTCTCAAATTGGAATTCAATCGGAAGATTGACGTAGCGTTTCTTGGCTCGGCGGAGGGCAGTTGCAGCGACTTTCTCCATATCCATCTCTTGGATTTGAAATCGGGGATGACTCGGATTAAAGCGCTCCGAGAAGTCATCAAGAATCTCCTTCGCCTCAAAAAGCTTGCCAGTAACCATGCCAATGAAATCCTTTACTGATATCTTGTCTTTTCGTATCGGCAGAACATCCCTTTGTTGTGAGAGATGTCCGCTTAGTTCGATAAGCTTTGCTCTTGCGTCCCCAATGCTATTGCCGAAGCTATGAAGGAAGGACTGGGCGACGCTTCCCAGTTGTGTTAGGGCGAGACTGGCCGCCTCAATCCGTCCTTGGTTCATCCGTGTGGTGCGCGTAAGCGTTGCTGAGATCGCATTTGCTATCAACCCACGAATTAGTCCCAATAAATTACGTTCCAGATCGGAGAAAATATCAACTCTCGGACTCTCTATATTGACTGCGCCGATGACGCGATTATTCTCGATAAGGGGAACTATCATTTCACTACGCATAGGGATGCCCTCTGCAGATTTAAGAAGGCCCAAATAAAACTCCGCATAGCGGGACTTTTCGATGTCAGGAATTACTAGGATGTCCCGCCCGTCTTCGCTAATGAGGTAACGTCCACAAATAGAACTGTTTTCACCAGGACGAAGGCCTATGTCTTCCTTTCGGCTACTAGCTATAATTATTAGATCGCGTCCAATTAGACGGAGAATTTGGCCATGCTCAAAATCAAATTCCTCAAGGATCGCGTCAAGTATTCTTTGGTAACCGCTCTCCAGTGAAACCTCGCCAGACAAAAGTGAATTGCTGATCTCGTAGAGAGTTTTGATGCCCGACCAAGTTTGAGTATGACTAATTGCTATCGCTGCCTGACGCGCTAAGAGCTCTGCGAATCCGACGGACGTTTCGTCGAAAAGACCCGCTTGTGTTCGCTCAAGGTCTAATACGCCGAGAACGCGATTGCTTAACTTGGGTTTAATTAGGACGGCAAGTTCACTGTTGGTGTCATCGTGATATCGAGTGTATTTGTCAACTGGAATCATATTCACATCAGGATAGTGTTGTGGTTCTCCTTCAATTATTGCTTTACCACATAACGACCCCGATAAAGGTAGCTCCTGACCAATTCGATCTGCCTCCGTGCTTGCTGCAACCATTAGTTTATTTTGTCGATATAGGACGAGTTGACCATGCTGAGCCCCAGTTTTCGGCAAACATCTATTAATAATAAGATCAAGCACTTCCTGAGGCGAAAAGGTCGCTCTTAGAATCGCCTCGTCTATCTCGCGAACGAGTTCATTACGTTCTGTGTTTATTTCAAGCTTCTTGAAGATGTCGGTTGTACTGCTTTCGACCTCACGAAAGACCTGTTCGAGCTCCTGCAAGAGACGTCTGGATTGAGGTATGCCTTCGAGTGTTTGTCGGCTTGGATTTTCAGTCATGAATCACCCTTCGAAAGCCTTTACGAGAATTCCATGTAAATAACCATCAAGCTAACTTTTGGGCTGGTACAAGAAGACGCGGCTTGCGCAGGCTCTGAGGGCCAGCCTGTAGGTTTTGCGAGGCGAGACGATATGTTAACCATAGCCTCGCTGTCAAGAGATCTAGTTCCGAAGGCTGTGCATCGGCGCGGGAATGCGCCCGCCGCGGTGAATGAACTGATCAGAAGAAAAGCGATTCACTGCCATGATCGGCGCGCGGCCGAGCAAGGCGCCGAATTCAACCATCTCGCCGACGTCGCGTCCGGGCACGGGAATGATGCGCACGGCCGTCGTCTTGTTATTCATCACGCCAATGGCCATCTCGTCCGCGATGATCGCGGCGATCGTCTCAGCGGAGGTCGATCCCGGCACCGCGACCATGTCGATGCCCACGGAACAGACGCTGGTCCATGCTTCCAGTTTTTCCAGGGTCAAGGCGCCCACGCGCGCGGCCTCGATCATGCCCGCATCTTCAGAGACCGGAATGAAAGCGCCGCTCATCCCGCCGACCGAGTTGCTGGCCATCGCTCCGCCCTTCTTAACTGCGTCGGTTAACAACGCCAGCGCGGCGGTGGTGCCATGCGCGCCGGCGCGCTCAAAACCCATGGCTTCGATGATGTTTGCGACTGAGTCGCCGGGCACGGGCGTCGGCGCAAGTGAAAGATCGATGATGCCAAACGGAATCCCCATCCGGCGCGCGGCTTCGCGTCCCACCAGTTCGCCAGCGCGCGCGAGCTTGAACGAAAGCTTCTTGATGATTTCCGCGAGCTCATGGAGCGGGAGATCTTTCGGCGCCTGCTGCAACGCATGATTGACTACGCCGGGTCCGGACACGCCGACATTCAGAACGGCTTCGGGCTCTCCGATGCCGTGAAAAGCCCCGGCCATGAATGGATTGTCTTCGACGGCGTTGGCAAAGCAGACGAACTTCGCGCAAGCCAGTCCGGAACTTTCGCGAGTGCGCTCGGCCGCGTCTTTGATCAAGCGCCCGACCCGGGCAACTGCGTCCATGTTAATGCCGGCGCGCGTGGTCGCGACGTTTAATGAAGAGCAGAGCCGTTTTGTCACCGACAGGGTTTCTGGAATCGAGTCGAGAAACTCGCTCTCTTTTCGCGTAAAGCCTTTGTGCACCAGCGCCGAATATCCGCCCACGAAATCCACTCCGACCGATCCGGCGGCTTCGTCGATAGCCCGGCCCAGGTCGACTGGATTGCCCGCCGCGCCTTCGGTCAAGATCGAAACGGGCGTTACCGCGATGCGTTTGTTGGCGACGCGAATCCCAATCTCGTCTCCGATCTCGTCGACGGTGCGGACCAGGTCCCCGGCAGTCCTGCCGATCTTCTCGCGCACCTTTGCAGAGGTACTGTCGATTGACTCCGTGGCGCAATCACGCAGGCTCAAGCCGAGCGTAACGGTGCGAATGTCGAGATGTTCCATCTCGGTCATGCGCACGGTCTGCAGGATTTCGGCTTGGGTGTACTCCATAAAGACAGAGGCCGGAGGTCAGAGATCGGAAGTCAGAGGTCAAAAGTGGTCTGTGTCTGACCTCTGATCTCTGACATCTGAGCCTTTCGCAGTTCTATCCCATTACTTTGCTGAGCACCAGCAGGATAATGGCGACGATGAAGAGGCCCAGCGCTACCAGCACAAACCGCAGGCTTGGATCGTAGGTGGCTTCCTCGAACATCGCGGTGGAAACGTGATGGATCTTTTCCACGCGCTTCACATTTCCTTCAAGCGCACCGCGAGCGACGCTGGAAGCACGATGCAATCTTTCTCGGGTTCGTTCCCGGGCGCCGTGCGGCGAAACTGGTTCTTCCGGAGTGATCGTTTTTATTTCTCTCGTTTCAGGATCTACCGCCGCGCCGGCGATCTCAATCGGGTCCGGCGACGCTTGAACTTCCACGTCTGCGACTGGTGCGGCGTTCGTGGTTGACGCCAAATCGGGTTTTACGATTTCGGCGGGCAGTTCTGTTTCGGCCGCAGCCGTTGCCAGCGGTTTGCCGCACTCAGGACAGAACATGGCCGGTTCCCGAACCGCCGCGCCGCATGACGAACAACGAATGGAGATTTCTGGTTGCGACATAAATTTCGAATTTCGAATTGCGGATTCCCAGGACAGCAACGACCCTGACTCTACTCCTTCAGCGCAAACACGATCAAATTCGCAATCCGAAATCCGTATTTCGAAATTCCTAGATGCGATGCATCGCATTGAACAAGTCTTCGCGCTGGGCATAGATGTGAACGCCCAGTTTTTCGCCCTCGGAACGGAGACGATCCTTCAGTTCGGTTACTGACAACTGCGAGCGCGAGGTGTTAGCGATGATCACCATCGCGAACTTTCCCTGCACCACCGTTTGATTGATATCGACAATACTGCATCCTGCTTCAGCCAGAATCTGCGCGGCGCCCGCCACAATACCAGGATGATCGATGCCGAAGACCGAGATGATCAGGCGTTCGGAGGACCCTTCGGCCGTGCCGGATTCGCTCAAAGAAGACGAACTGCCGGGACTCGGCATCTTCATTGAACTCGCGCCATTTTTCGCCAGCGCCGGCTCGACGGTTTGATAGATATCGGTGACCAGTTGCTCGACCGCAGTCTCGTCCGCGGACGAACCAAGGCGCTCGTAGATTGCGCGCGTGATGCGGTAAATCAGCTCTTCGTTAGCCATCGTCTATTTTCGATTGGCAATTGCCGATTGCCAATTGGAAATGTGGAACGGTCGTTGAACTCTTGCTCTTGGGGTAAATCGAGGCTAAGTGAGTTTCCGGCACATTCTGGTGATACGCATCCGTTACCCTGTCTCAAAAAAAATAGAATCGGCAATCGGCAATCCAAAATCGGAAATATTCATCGTTGCCCGTTATCCCGGCCCAGGCTGCGCGAGGCCTCGCGCAAATCTTCCGAGGTGCTATCGGTCAGGTCAACCCGATCGACGATGCCGACGACCGCGGCTTCGATTGACATGTCCTGATTACCAATCGCCGTGCGCGCGGCTTTGCCAAACGCGCACATCACCGTTTCTCCCGGGCCGGCGCCGAGGCGGTCGGCCACCACGACTACGTTCTTCGTGGGCTCATGATCCAGATCGTACGGATGGACAATCAGAAAACGGACGCCCTCGAGATCGGGCGTCTTCTTGGTTGACCAGACAGTGCCGACGACTTTGCCTAAGAACATGTTAGTTGTCAGTGGTAAGTAGTCAGTGGCTTTCCGTTGCAACTAACAACAGGCAACTGATTACTGACGGTTCAGATCTTTGCAAACACTTCGGCCGGATCACCGATATCGCGAGCCGAGGGCGTAATAATCGTGCGCGGACCGACGTAGATCTTCTCGCCTTTTTGGAGGGCTCGCTTAACGTCGTCTTCGCTGACAAACTCAGCCGCCTTATGTCCGTTGCTCCCTGACTGCGAAGGAGTGTTCGGGCGCGTTGCCCCAACATTGCCGCCGGCTGCGTGTTCAGACCGTGACGCCTGGGGCGCGGACACCAGCGGATTTGATTCAGGCGGTCGATTTGCCAGAAAGCGATCGACGATGGCGGCAATCTCCTGACGACTGACCTGCGGAGTTCCCGCCGCGCGGGACGCGGGCGCCGGCGATGTTGCTCTAACATTCGCTGGTTGCTGCGGCGACGCCGTTGGCTGGGCTGCAATAGCTGGCCGCTTGCTTTGGACCGGACGCGTTTCAAACGCGACGCGCTTAATATCCATCAGATGCAATGGCGAGACATTATCGGAGGTGACATTGCCGCCCCACGATCCGCATCCGAGCGTCATCGATGGCGGCAGCGCCGTCGAGAAACCAATCGCCCCGTGCGTGGTCGGCGTGTTCACAGTTATCCGAGAAGCCGGCATTTCGCTGCCGTAATGAATCGCCGCTTCACGCGAGCGAGTATGAATGCCGGCCGTGTGGCCCATGCCGCCGTAATGCAGGATCTCGTTGCATCGCGCGGCACCGCGCTCCAGCCCGTCTTCGACATAGAACGCGAGGATTGGAGAAAGCTTTTCCATTGATAGCGGATAATCGCGCCCTACTCCGGCGACGTCCGCCAGAAGGCAGCGAGTCCCCGGCGGCACGCTGATACCGGCCATGTTCGCGATCACATCGACTGATTTACCCACGATGCCGGGATTCAAATGTCTTTGCGGAGTGGCCACAATTTTCGCCAACTGATCGGCTTCCGACTGACTGAGAAAGTAACCGCCCTGCAGCTTGAATTGTTCGCGGACGGCCTTTTCAATTGAGGCGTCGACAACTACGGCCTGCTCGGAAGCGCAGATGGTCCCGTTGTCAAAACATTTGCCCGTAAAAATATCCTGCACGGCCTTGGGAATATCGGCGCTGCGTTCGATGAAGACCGGCACGTTGCCGGGGCCGACGCCAAACGCGGGTTTGCCCGATGAATAGGCGGCGCGGACCAGGCCGATGCCTCCTGTGGCCAGGATCACCGCGGTCATCTTGTGCTTCATCAACGCTTCGGTGCCCTCGATCGTGGCGGTCGTCATGCACCCGATGGCTTCGGCTGGCAATCCGGCTTTTACTCCGGCATCGCGCATCGCTTTGACGGTTTCGTTTATGCAGCGCGCTGCCGAAGGATGCGGCGAGAGCACGATTGCATTGCGCGACTTGATCGAAATCAGAATCTTGAAGATGGCGGTGGAAGTAGGATTGGTAGATGGGATAATCCCAGCGACGACTCCGCGCGGACTGGCGATTTCGACGACATCTTTTGTTTCAGAAACTACGCCGACGGTGCGCAGATTTTTGAAGTAATTCCAAACGTCTTCCGCGGCGAAACGATTTTTTTCCTGCTTGTCGGCCGGTACGCCATAGCCCGTCTCTTCAACCGCCAGAGCGGCGACGCGCGGTGATTCGCGCAAGGCTGCCTGGGCCATCGCTTCACAAATGTGATCGATCTTCGCCTGGTCAAACCGGGCCAACTCTGCCTGGGCCCGATGCGCGCCTTCGACCAGGTCGCGGGCCTGCTGCACGGAAATTAAATCTTTATCGGCCGACATTGGAAACCTCAATTGCCGATTGCCAATCGCCGATTTCCGATTTGAACTCTTTCTCGACGACCATAGAGGCCATCACTGGTCGTCCCCAATCGGCAATCGAAAATCGGCAATGATTCGTTACTTGGCTCTCTCTCTGGTGCTTTCTCGCGCGGTTAACGAGCGGTTGGCTTCGCCCTGGCCCAACTGGCCGCGTGCTCCGCCCTGCATCTGCGATGCTTCGTCGGGGCTGAATCCGGTGGCGTTATTGACGGGCAGGACGCGCTCGACCTCTGCATGCGGGCGCGGAATAACATGCACGCTAATCAGCTCGCCCACGCGTCTGGCCGCGGCGGCACCGGCATCGGTCGCTGCTTTCACGGCGCCCACGTCGCCCCGCACAAACACGGTCACATATCCGGCGCCGATATATTCCTTACCCAACAGTTGCACGTTGGCTGCTTTGACCATTGCGTCGGCCGCTTCAACAGCGCCGACAAAGCCTTTGGTCTCGACCATTCCGAGTGCTTCAAGAGACATCTCCGTCAGTCCTCACTTTTCAAGATTGTAGAAGTTAAAAACAAAGCAGATTGGTTTTTGCGAACGACTCAAGCTACCACCCTGCGCGATAAGAATCAAGAGAGGTCAAACTTGAAATCAATAAAGTTTGACAACGTTTACTAGCGGGCGCTATAGTGCCGCCAAAGAACAGCTTGATGGTGCCTGTAAGGTTCTGGTGGGGAGGGCACTCGGTTCATTTGGCGGGCTGTTCTACCCCCTCGCATGATCAGCGTCGTCTGAGGCCGACTCGACTTAAAATGGCTGAAAGCATCGGAGAAAAACTGCGACTCGCACGCGAGACGCGAGGGATCGCTCTACGCGACATCTCAGACCAGACGCGGATCTCGATGCGCTATCTCGAAGCCATCGAATCGGACGACTATCGACGTTTGCCCGGCGGCATTTTTAATCGCAGCTTCATTCGCGCGTACGCCAAGGCCATCGGCTATGACGAGAACCAGGCGATTGACGAATATGGTCAGACGCTGCGTGAGCTCGGCGAGCCCGATGAAGAATCGTCAACCAAATCTTTCAAGTCGTTGGTCTATACGGATGACGGTCACCGTTCGCCGCTCCGGAACCTTCTGTTTGCGATCGTCATACTGGCGATTTTGTCGGCTTGCGTGTTGGGTGGTTTACATTTTTACCGCCGCCGGCTGGCGCCAAAAACGCGGCCGGCAACCGGACAACGATTCGCGCCGGGCTCGCCCCGCGCCGCACGTGAGATTCATATTCCCGAACTTCCGCAAACCAGGGAGGGCGAGCACGAACTCACTGTGTAGAACAGGCGGTAAGCATGATGCTGCGCGACTCCGCAGTCTGCCCGGCGGTGAGGTCAGCACCGGGAGCCATAGCGACCGGGTCGCAGCCTTCCACGCGGTTGAGATCGGGAGGGCGCTGCCGCTCCCGATATTGACCCACTTGAGTGTCACGAGCGTCTTCCGAAACACGATCGCCCGCCCGCGAACTGCGGGCCTTTTCTTTTTGCGTTAGAGTTAGATAAAGCAAATTCAAGGAGTAACTTTACAAGGCCATGATAACTGAGAAAATTCCTGAAGGACTTACATTCGATGATGTTCTGCTGGTGCCTGCGCGTTCAGATGTGCTGCCGACGGAAACCGACACCTCGACCCAATTCACGCGCGGCATACGCTTGCAGATTCCGCTTTGCTCAGCGGCCATGGATACGGTCACTGAAGCCTCGCTCGCGATCGCTATCGCCCAGCAAGGCGGCATCGGCGTCGTGCACAAGAACCTGAGCATCGAACGTCAGGCAGAAGAAGTTGACAAGGTAAAGCGCTCGGAATCCGGCATGATCGTCGACCCGGTGACGATCTGGCAGGACCGGCCCGTGCGCGAAGCCCTCGATGTGATGCAGCGCTATCACATCAGCGGCGTGCCGGTGGTCGACGAAGACGGACATCTGGTGGGCATCATTACGAACCGCGATCTGCGTTTTGAAGAGCGCTTTGACATTCCGGTTTCCGAAGTCATGACCAAGCAGCCGCTGGTCACGGTTTCGGTGGGGACCACGCTCGATCAGGCCAAGCAGGTCCTGCAAAAGCATCGCATTGAAAAGCTTCTGGTGATTGACGAAGACAAGCATTTAAAGGGCTTGATTACGGTCAAAGACATTCAGAAGGCGATCAAGTATCCGACTGCCGCGAAAGACGATCTCGGCCGATTGCGGGTGGCCGCGGCTATCGGAGCCACGGGTGATTTCAAAGAACGCGCGGATGCCCTGGTGCAGGCCCGCGTCGATTGTCTGGTCATCGACACCGCTCATGGCCATTCCTCGCGGGTAATCGAAGCCGTGCGCGAGATCAAACGCAACCACCGCGATACGCAACTGATCGCCGGCAACGTCGGCACGGGCGACGGCGCTCGCGAGTTGATCGACGCCGGCGTAGACGGAGTAAAGGTAGGCATCGGACCCGGATCGATTTGCACGACGCGCGTGGTGACGGGAGCGGGCGTACCGCAGATCTCAGCGATTCAATCCTGTGTCGAGGCCGCGCGCGGTACCGGCGTCCCGATCATTTCAGATGGTGGGGTAAAATTTTCCGGCGACATGGCCAAAGCCATCGCCGCCGGCGCCGATGTGGTGATGGTCGGATCGCTTTTCGCCGGCACCGAAGAAGCGCCCGGCGAAGTCATTCTTTACCAGGGCCGCAGTTTCAAGATGTATCGCGGCATGGGATCGATTGGCGCGATGCGCGAAGGCTCGCGCGATCGTTACTCACAGGAACAGATCGAAACTGAATCGAAACTGGTGCCGGAAGGAATCGAAGGCCGCGTGCCTTATCGTGGCACGCTCGCAGAGATGGTGACTCAACTCGTGGGCGGCTTGCGTTCCGGCATGGGCTATACCGGTTGTCGCACCATCAACGAGTTTCAGGAGAAGACACGCTTCCTGCGGATCACACCCGCCGGCTTGCGCGAGTCGCACGTGCACGATGTAGTGATTACGAAAGAAGCGCCGAATTATCGGTTGGAGTAAAGTTCATGTTAAATTGAGCCTATGGCTGCGAACCTGGAAAAACGTGTTGACGCATTGGAGCGAGAGCTCAAATCGCTAAAATCGGCCGTGCGAAAAAATAAGAGTGAGGGGTCGTGGTGGGAACGTCTTGCCGGGACCTTCAAAGACGATCTGTTATTCGATGAAATGGTAGAGGCCGGGCGAAAGTATCGCAAGTCCCAAACGCGCCGCTCCAATGGTAGTAATTCTTGACACCGATCACCTGACGGTAATACAGCGGCGAGCAGAGCCTGCGTACTCACGTCTCAGTGCTCGCCTTTCAAAACTGTCCCCAAACACAGTCCAAACGACGATTGTCAGCTTCGAAAAGCAAATGCGAGGTTGGCTCGCCATTATCGCGCGTGTTCGTAATCAATCAAAAGAGGTAAGGCTGCTACCGCTATCACCGCATCACCAACAACACATCAGTCAACCGACTGACAACACCCAGCAACGTTCGTCCTGATTGATCAAAATGACCGGCTGCCGCTTGTTCTTCCGCCGACGCGGCGCCCGATGCTGAGCCGACTAACTTCGTGTAATAACCCTGTAGTTCCGGCGTGCTCCGAAAATAAATCTCTAGTTGGTCCAGCCCTAAGCGGACATTTTCCAAGCTGGTCTTAACCGTTGCTTTGTTCTGCTCGTTCTGCTGCAGAGCAGTTGGGGACGCTTCATTCTTTTTCGCGGCGTCGTCGACCTGTTCGATCCCTTTCGCTACGCCGCCCAGCAAATAAACGAACCGGGTGAGGTTCTTGATCTGATCCGCTACTTTGGTTGCGCCCGCGGTCTTTGCTTCGGCATTAGCTTGCGGCGCGGCAGTTTTGGCGGACGGCGTTCCGCGCCGGGTGGTGCGTGAACGCGTTTGTGACAGAGCGGTAGTCGATAACAGTAAAAGGCAAACCAGAACCAGGATTTTCTTCATCATCACTCCTTAACAAGTTTCTAATTAGCCTGAGGCATCTACCCTTTGCCAGTCAAGCGCGAACTCGAGGGCCTTGATTCTTCTTTTCGCCTTTTGGTTCTCTTTGCGCCTTTGCGTGAAACTCCTCCGCGCCGGTAGATTTCACGCAAAGGCGCGACGCCATTACGAAAGTCGCAAAGAAAAAAACTTCCCACCAGCACACGCACAGGTGAATTCGGTTTCGCTCTCGGGCGGCTGGTACAATTCCGGGTTGCTCAGTAAGATCAACTGCCCGCTACTGCAGGCGGCTCTGACAAGATGCCCAAGCGAATTCTGAAAGTCGAACGACTCGGACGCGTCGAATATGGCGCGGGGCTCGACCTGCAAAAGCAAACCGAGCGCGCGGTTCTGACGGGCGCACAGCCCGATACCTTGCTTTTGCTCGAGCATCCACACACGCTGACCCTGGGCCGGCGGGCGACTGGCGGAGGCATCACTGCTTCAGAGCAAGTCTTACAAGAACGCGGCGTGACGGTCTTTGAAACCAATCGCGGCGGTAAAGTTACCTACCACGGTCTGGGCCAAATCGTCGGCTATCCAGTTATTAATTTGAGTCCGGATCGCGAAGACGTGCATCGCTTTGTGCGCGACCTGGAAGAAGTCCTGATGCGCACGATGGACGACTTTGACATCGAAGCGTTTCGCATCGCCGGCCTGACCGGCGTGCACACGCAGCGCGGTAAAGTTGCCGCCATCGGCGTACACATTGCGCGCTGGGTCACGACGCACGGGTTCGCGCTGAACGTGAATTCCGATCTCAGTTACTTTGATTTGATTGTGGCCTGCGAAGGCGAGCCGGTAACTTCGATGAAGGAACTGCTGGGACGCGAAGTTGAAATGAGCACAGTCGAAGATCGCATCATCCATCACTTTGCGGAAGTTTTTGAAATGGAACTTAAGGGCCACAAAAAGGCACCAGAAGCACAAAATGGGGAGAGCAGCCTTGTCGGCATTTCCTGACTTACCCGCCTCGTGCCTTTTGTGCTTTTTTGTGGCTTAATTCCGGTTCCCCATGCTGACACTCGAACTCATAAAAGAAGCATCTGCACGAATCGCGGGTCGCATTCACCGTACGCCCGTCATGACTTCGCGATCTTTCAACCAGGTTGCCGGACGCGAGGTTTTCTTCAAATGCGAAAACCTGCAACGCGCCGGCGCTTTCAAGATTCGCGGCGCCACCAACAAAATTCTCTCGCTGACGGATGATGAAAAAAAGCGCGGCGTGATCGCCGTCTCTTCCGGGAATCATGCGCAGGCCGTGGCGTTGGCATCGCGCGAAGCAGGCATCCGCGCCGTCGTAGCGCTGCCGGCGGACGCGCCTAAAGCCAAGGTCGAAGCGACGCGTAATTACGGCGCGGACATTCGCTTTTTCGATCGCCATAAAGATGATCGTGACGCCTTCGGCCGAGAGATCGCCGAACGCGAAGGATTGGTGATGGTGCCGCCTTATGATGATCATCTGATCATGGCCGGACAGGCCACGTGCGGTTTGGAATTTCTTGAAGAGGTTCCCGACCTTGACTGTATTCTGACGCCCTGCAGCGGTGGCGGATTGTTTGCCGGGGTGAGCACTGCGGCAAAATCCATCAAGCCGTCGATTCATTGCTATGCTGTCGAACCGGACTCGGCCAACGACACTCAACAATCGATCAGTAAGGGCGAGCGGGTCGCGATTCCACCGCCGCCAACGATCGCGGATGGCTTGCGCGTGCAGACACCGGGCGCGCTTACGTTTCCGATCACACGCGCGAATGCGGATGACGTCCTGACCGTGAGCGACGAAGAAATTACTGAGACGATGCGGTTCATGTTGTTTAGAATGAAATTACTGGTTGAGCCCTCCGGCGCGGCCGCCGCCGCCGCTGTGTTTTTTCAGAAGTTGCCCGCTGATCGGAAGCGAGTCGGCGTGGTATTATCCGGCGGTAATATTGATAGCGACGTGCTGGCGCGAATGCTGACTGAGGAAGGGGATGCCTGATGTTTCAAACAATCTTACTTGATGTAGCGCCCGATCCCGTGGGTGTGGGATCGTTGGCCGCAGTGGTGCTTTTGGTCGTTGCTATTATTGTTCTAATCGCCGGTGGACTAGCGTTGTTTCTCTGGTATCGCAAGCGCACTATGCGTGGAATGATCATGGTCCAACACAAACCTTTGCCCGCCCCGGGCGGCAGCCAGGCTCAACTGAGCAACCCAAACCAGCCGTAAGCATTCAAGACTTCACCGCCAAGAAAAGAAGCAAGATTCGCTACGACAATCACACCAAAGTCCCGCCACATCGAAGCCTTACCGATCTGCTCTGATTCGCCATAAGCCAGCCAGAACAAAATACACTCAGCGACGGGTGCGAACACTTCAGCGACTACCAGATAGAATGCGCGCGAAGTGTGGGCGAGCGTCAAAGGCAAGACGAGCACCACAATCGGATAAGTGCAGGCGGTCAGCCAGATGCCGGCAAACAGCCTGCGTCTGATCGGATGCCGGCTAGAAAGACCGACCAGGAGAATCGGCGTCTCGATCAGAATTGAGAAAAGATAACCGAGCGGAAAAAAGCGCCAGAGTTCGGAAGGGGGCATGAGATTACAGAAGGCAGCAGACTCCCTGCGGCTTTGCCGCTTGATGTGCGGTAAGGCTCCGCCTTACCGGTGGGGGAGTCATTGTTGCTCTAATCGTTGATGGAAGTTGACGGAAAGGCTTAGCCTTTCCGCACATCAGGCGGCGGAGCCGATCAGATCATTCTCAGCAAGAACGGCGCCTCCGCCAGTACATGCGCGATCGCCACCGCAAAATAAATATCGCGCATGGCTGGATAGTTAACTGAAAATCCCAACCAGAGCAAGGCAACCACGAACAATCCGAAGATAAGCACGGCCGCAATCAACTTTGGAAAACCTCCGCGACGCCGGGCCAGCGGAATCGTCTTCAGGTTCCAAACTGCGCCGGTCGCGCCGATGAGGGGTAGAGCGACGATCCACACTCCGTAATGAAGCATCTCCAGAAAGACGTGCAGAGAAACCAGCACGTGGCTCGAGACATTCGGCAGCAGATCCGCCCCGGCGTGTTGCGTGATGCGCCAGAATAATCCGTTGTCATCCGCCAGCGAAGTCGTGCGACTAAGCTGCCAAAGCATCCCCACAATCAAAAGCGGGAGCAGGAGCAGGCAGCGATGATAGGTGCGCAGCCACTCTGGCCGCGTGCGCCGCAGATGTCTGTCCAGAAACCAAAGAGCGACGAGCGGATGAAGATAAACAATCGCCAGACTGAAAAGCTGTGGCGCCAGCCAGTTCAAAGCGCACAACATGAACACGACCGGCAGAGTCCAGAACCAATCGCGCCGCGAATTCTGCTTTCCCCTCATCAACACGAGGGCGCCCAGCCACAACAACAGGAGCGTGTTCCAGGTCGCCATCGCATCCGGCCAATTCGCCCCCGACCAAAGATTCGCATAATACAGCGCAGGCATCGCCAGATACGCAACGGTGAGCAAAAGGATCCCCGCGAACGCCACCGCAAAGAAGTTGCGAGAACGGCCAAACCTCGCCGGCAGGCGCATTAAGAAGTAACGCAACTCGAACCAATTGTGCGGCCCGGCAAAAAGAAACACGGTCACGATCGAAACCTGCAGGGGCAGCCAACTCGCCAGCACTGCCGAGAGGCAAGCGCTCGCGACTAACATTGACGCGAACAATCGCACGCTCGTGCGAGCGCGAGTGATCGGCCGCGGGTTGGGCCACGGGGCTAAAGAAATGTTAGCTGCTTGTTCCATTTGGAGCGCGGCATCCCTGCCGGCAAACGCACTCGCTAGTGCGAGCGGTTCCGTAAAAAGCGTTATTCCTCGCCCGGTGTATTCGTCTTCTTGATCGGAACGATCAGCTTGATGCCGTCATCGCCGGGAACGATCTCGATGTTCACTCCGCCGCGCGTGGCCTGGCCTTTGTTTAAGTTCTCAGGCAGTTTCTGCCAGTAGTAATATCCCGGCGGCCCGGCATTCGCGCGCACGATTACAGTTGCCGCGCCCAACATGCCGACGACGAGCAACACGGCGGCAACCGCTTTCTGGCTGCGCCGCTGGCTCGAGCGGGCCAGCCACACACCCGCGAAAGAAACGGCGAGGAACATGAACATTCCAGCCATCACCGTTCGGGTTGAGCTTTGCATGATGCGCTGCGTCATCGACGTGTTCGCGGGGGTGTTTGCCGTCGCTTCGCGGATGCGCTGTAAAGTCTCTTGCGAGATTTGCAGGCGCGCTTCGTAGGACTTCGAGTCCGGCACGATTTGCAGCCCGGTGTGGAATATGCTCTTGCCGGCTTCCGGCGTTGGCTTAGGTCGCGCAATGTCGCCGAAGGTATAGACCGCGCTACCGACCAGCAGCAGGGCTGCGGCGCAGAGAACAGCAGTTCGTTTCATAAGGTTCCTCCAATTTCGCAATCTGAAAAGTTTGCGTGAACAGGTTGTCAAATGCTGGGGAGTATAGCGCAGAAGTGTTGATGCGGGCAGATGACTTTATTAGCACCTGGCTTCAGCCGGGTGGTTAATAGGCTCATCTATTCCTGCCATGTATTATCGCTAAAGTGCGGGCTAATGGGATTTCAACATGATCCATCCTCCAGGCACTCGGCTTGGATGCTGAATTCCGTTAACGGATGCTAGAATGCTTTCTCAGGCAAAGAGGTAAATCGATTGGCCCGCGAACTTCACGTTCTCAACCAAAAACCACGTCAGCCCAAGCCGGAATGGCTGCGCATTCGTCTGGGTGATCCGACGAACCAGAACCACCTGCTCAAGTTGATTGAGGGGCTGAATCTGCACACGGTCTGCCAGGAAGCGAAGTGTCCAAACATTTTTGAGTGCTGGTCCGATCGTACCGCCACGTTCATGTTGGGCGGCGACATCTGCACGCGTCACTGCGGATTCTGCGCGGTTGGTAAAGGCGAGCCCGGGCAGCTCGATCAGGATGAACCCCGTCACGTCGCGGAAGCGGTGCGGCATTTGAATCTCGCGCACACGGTGATCACTTCCGTGAATCGTGATGATTTGCCTGACGGCGGCGCGGCGCACTGGGCCGACACCATTCGTCAGGTCCGCGCCCTTAATCCCGAATGCAAAGTCGAAGTACTGATTCCTGACTTCAATGGCGACGAAGCCGCTTTGAATACCGTGCTCGACGCGCGGCCGGACGTGCTCAATCACAACACTGAGACCATTGCCCGGCTCTATCGCCGCGTGCGTCCCGATGCCGATTATCAACAGTCTCTGACCTTGATAAAGCGCGTTGCTGAACGGCGTGATCGGGAACAGAGCGGCATGATCACGAAGAGCGGCATCATGGTTGGCCTGGGTGAGACCTTTGACGAAGTCGTGGAGTTAATGAAAGACCTGCACGCCGTTCACTGCGACGTCATGACCATCGGCCAATACCTGCAACCCCAGGCGCGACGCTTGCCCGTGGAACGCTATGTCACACCCGCGGAATTCGATCGCTGGCGCGAGATTGGACTCGAGATGGGATTCAAACATGTGCAGTCCAGCCCGCTGACGCGTTCGTCATATCACGCCCGCGAACAAGCGAGTGCTGATCCAGCTTCGGTGTGATTGGATTCCAACCAAGTCGGAACAATTCAATAAGCCTGCGAAAGCAGGCGGTAGAAAATAGCCCCAGGCGTAAGCCCGGGGAAATGCATGCCCAATGATTAGATTAGCCCCGGAGGGGCGACAGAAAATCTCAAGTTGCCAAGACAATCTGACCCTAGTTAGGGTAATAATATACTTGACTGACCAGCGTGGGAATGCCCGTTGTTATTTCAGCCGCTCCACCTCTCCATATGCGCTGAGGAAATAGAACTCTACGGATTCTACAAAGCTGCCGTACTTCTCAAGCCACCATTCCGCAACCCGCCTTTGGTTGCCAAAAACGAGGAACCGACGAATTGCTACTGTACGCTCAAGAAGCCAGACGTGTGCGGCTATTTCCGAGAACTTTGCGGGCGGTAATTTTATACCTCGTACCAGCGTCAGGAACTTAGCATCGCCAACGATTGTTCCATCTGTCGAAACGAGATCGAAGCGTTTTGGCATACCAGCAAGTTTAGACTCCACCAAGGTCACGCCGAAGTGTTGGCTCATATATAAGCGCGAATGAACTTCAAACTCCCTTGGAGTCATAGATAATCACGCGGCTTTCCGTTTCTTCTCTGTGCGTTTCTTGCGTTGGTATGCAGCCTCTCGCTTGTCCATTTCACTTTTCGTAAGAGCCATTACCTCTGAGGCGAGTCGCTCTAACGATGTGAAGAGTGTCGTTTGCTTATGTCGCCCGCTAAAGCGGGCTTAGTTAAGTTAGGGACCGATACCCAGGGTTCCGCTCGCTGCGCTCGCTCCACCCTGGGCTATTTTCTGCCGTCGGCTTTGCCGACTCGTTGAATGGTTTCATTTTGCCGGCACGTTCATTGATAACTAAGTCAGCACTTCCATCGCGGCGTCCAGAATTTTCATCTTCCAACTGAGCCATTGTTTGCTGAGCGTGCTGGCGGTGCATTTCACGGTGCGGGCGTTCGCGAGATCGGGAGCCAGGACGCGCCGGCTGAAATCAGCCACGACCTGCGGATTCGTAATTATCGCGATTAGTTCCTGATGAATCCGATAGCTGAGGTAATCGAAGTTTGAAGAGCCGGCGATCAAGTGTTCGCCGTCGATGAGCATGGCCTTCAGATGGCTCATGCCGCCCTGGAACAACCGCAGATCGATCTCTGAGCGCGCTGATTCCAGCCGCGCATAGTTAGCAAAGAAGCGCCAGTTGTTCTGCTCAGGCGTCACAATTTTCACGGCTATACCCCGACGCGTGGCGGCGCGCAGCCGGTCGTAAAACGGAAAAGTGATGTAAGGACTCTCGACGAAAATCGACTGTGCGGCGCCATCGATCAAATCCAGCACCCGCTGAAACGCCGCCCGGTTCGCGCGGCCATCGGCCGTGAATATTTCAAGGCCGTCGAACTGCCGCTGCGCCACGCGATCGCGTCCATCCCATGTTGCCAGAAAATCCTCGCGCAGAAACCGGGCGACTGTTTCGTCTTCGATGCGCAGCATCATGTCGTGCCAGGAGGCATTGTGCTCGCTGAAGTTTATCCCGCCGATATAGGCCGTCTTGTCATCCAGCACGATTAATTTTTTATGATTGCGGCTGAGGATCCGGCGCGGCGAAAGACCATACGGATTTGTGAAACGAATCCCGACGCCCGCGCCTCTGAGCTCGCTCATCATGGCCGCGGTTTCGCGAGCCTCGTGTCGCAGTTCCTCGTCGAAGAAATTCGCCGGCGAGTAACGAAAGCGATCGCTCAGAACCATGCGGGTAAACGAATCGGCGAGCACGCGCTTGTCCTTTGCGGTCGATGAAAGCAAAGCAGCAGATAGTTGCTTGCCGACCGCGTCGCCTTCGAAGGCGAACGTCTGCACGAAGACCGACCGTTGAGCTGAAGCAAGGTCTTCGCTTAGCCGTTTCCAGAATTCGTTGTAGTTGACGAGCAGGTCGATCATTTTGAAGCAGCCTCGGCAGCCTGCGCAGTGCCGGCAAAATGCCGGCTCTCCGGGCCGCCGCTGATTGTATTCGATCCCGGTGCTAGAATGAATAGCCGAGGGGTCAGCAACCTTAATGCTTCACATTCACAACGGCGATTCAGCGGCCGGAACGGCGAAGAAATCCGATATTCCGGGCGCGCACCTCGCCTGGCGCGAGGCCCTGGTGTGCGGGCCGGCGCCGGGCCACCTGTCGGCAGACGACTTTCGCCGCGTACGCGCGCAGCATTTGGCGGATGCTTACGGTGTTGCGCAGGACAAGTGCGAACGGGAGTTAGCTGAGCAGGAAGCGACCCTTTCGGCCTTTGCCGATCATGATGAAGTTATTCTCTGGTTCGAACATGATTTGTTCTGTCAGGTGCATTTGATCTTTCTGCTTGATTGGTTCTCGCAACGCGAGCTCGGGCCCACGAGACTAAGTCTGATCTCCCTTGACCATGTCCCTGGCGTTGAAGGATTCAGAGGATTCGGAGAGTTGAACGAAGCACAGTTGTGCGCGCTTTTTCCGCAACGACAGGAAGTCAGCCGGACTCAGTTGGAGCTGGGATCGAAAGCCTGGCAAGCATACTCTTCGGCTGACGCCGCCGGCTTACTATCTCTGCGGGATTCCGACACGTCTTCATTACCCTTTTTGAAGAGTGCCTTGATTAGACATATACAGCGCTTTCCTTCGACCACCAATGGCCTCGGAAGAATCGAAAACGCCGGCTTGGAATTAATAGCCAAAGGCTATCCGAACTTCAGATCCTTGTTTCCGGCTTTTGCCAGGCGCGAACCCGAATACGGTTTTGGCGACGCGCAGTTGTATCTCGAATTGAAACGGCTGGCCAATGCAGCGACGCCATTGCTGAAGTTGAGCAGCAGCGTCAAGGGAGCGACGACGGATGCTGCGGAAATGTTGCTCACCTCATTTGAAATTACAGAGCGCGGCAAAGCGGTCATGGATGGTGCGGAAGACTTCGTTATTACAAATGGAATCAATCAATGGTTGGGCGGCGTTCATCTCGAGGGAAAGGAAGCGCGTTGGCGCTGGGAGGAGGCGGCACAAGGGCTACTCGTCAGCCTGTGAGATGTGGCACAGACTTTAGTCTGTGATCTGTAGGTACAAATCACACGCTGAAGCCTATGCTACATCCTTCGCACACCTGAAACCCGCGACCATCCAACGCTCTTCGGGATGAAAAAAGTTTCGATAGGTCGTGCGGATGTGCAGGCGTGGCGTAGCGAACGAACCTCCGCGCAAAACCTTCTGACCGACGAACCATTTGTCGTTGTATTCATCGAACTCAGATCGGAATCCCGGATAAGGTGAGTAATCCGAAGTCGTCCATTCCCAAACGTCGCCAATCATTTGCTGGCATCCATAAGCGCTCTGGCCGTCCGGGAATGACCCGATTCGCGCGACGCTCCACAAACCATTTTCGAAAAGATTTGCGAGAGTTTCGTCAGGTGGAGAATCACCCCAGGGAAACTCTTTCTTAATATTGAGGGCGGGCGCAAAACTCGCGGCCTTCTCCCACTCGGCCTCAGTCGGCAGGCGCTTGCCCGCCCATTTTGCGTAAGCGGAAGCTTCCAAAAAACTGACGTGGTAAACGGGTTCATCGAGTTTGTCTGCCACACGATGCAAACCGGCAAAGTCGCGCATCATCCATTCGCCGTCCCTTTGCTCCCAGTAGAGCGGCGCCTGCCATTGATCCTGATTAACTTTCTCCCAACCGGCTGAATGCCACCAGCGAAAATCCTGATAGCCACCGGCCTTGATGAACTCGAGATAGTCGCCATTGCTGACCGGCGCGCGATCGATCAAAAAATCCTCGATGAAAACCTTGTGCCGAGGCTTCTCGTTATCAAAAGCAAATTGGAGCGCCCCATTACGGAGCGCCCGCATCCCTGCGGGCGGTTCGCCGGCATCCCTGCCGGCATCGTATCCCAGCTCGAACAATCCTCCGTCAACTTCCGCCATACCGCTCACGGTCTCAATTGAAACCGGCGCAGGTGAAAGCGGAGCGTCAAACTGATCGCAAAGCAGATGCTTGATGTCGTAGACCAGAAGTTCCTGATGCTGCATCTCGTGCTCGAGCCCCAGCCGCAGAATTCCCAGAATCTGTTCCGCCTGGTCGTGGTCCGAAACCTTGTCAATGAAGCGCATCATCTGTTCATCGATGTGCGCGCGATACTGCTTTGTCTCTTTCACGGTTGGCCGCGAGCGCGTGCCGCGTTTGGGCCGCTCGATCCTTTGACCAAAGCCTTCGTAATAAGAGTTGAAGTAGAAAAGGAATTCTTCCGAATAGGTTTGGTACCCGGTCAGGTACTTCTGCAGCACCGTTTCAAAAAACCAGGAAGTGTGGCCGATGTGCCAGCGCGGAGGGCTCATGAACTCGGCGGTTTGGACGACGTAGTCTTCGATCTCGAGCGGCGCAACAATTTCCAGCGTGCGCGCGCGGATTTGTTGGTAGAGATCGGCGATCGATTGCGTCTTGGGTTTGGCAGGTTCTGGAATTGGTGACGCCATTATCATGAGTTAAGCGGCGTTTCTAGCGATCAAATCGTTGACCCAATAGATCGCCTCTGAATCATCTTGTATATCGAGAACGAACTGACGAATCAAATCCTTTGCGACTGAGAATAACCTTCATCCGGTGAATCTAACGACATTCGCCCGCGGTCAGGATGCGGCCAGGAGTGCTTCCTTCGCTGCCTGGGGCAACTTGATCGGAACAAACCAGCTTTGGTCGTAGAGGTAGTCTTCACCCGATTCATCAACGACTCTAATGAGTTGATGTTTGGCCGCCTTATCATCCTGCAGAACACGGTAAATCTTCCACAACTCCAACGATGCGGGATAACCCTCATTCTGCACACAGATCGCGAATCGATCTTCAGTTTTCATGATGTCTAGTCGAGGAGATTCTTGACCTTCATTTCTTTCTTGCCAATTCAGTGCGCTTCATACCAATGCAACTCCGCGTCGCATTCGTAGCCATCAGCCAAGCGCACGCGACCAATTCCTTTTAGTTTTCGCCACCTTCCTTTTCCGTGCTTTTTCCGCAGCTTCGGAAGGTCGTGAATTCGCCCACCGACGGCGACTATCTCTATGTTCTCAATTCTATACCGATTAGCTCGAACTTCATCTAGTTAAACCAGCCAGCCACAATCACATTATACAGAGACTCAGCCAACGTTGGATGCGAGAAGATCGCGTCTTTCAAACTGTATCAGGCAGCTTGCCCACCATTGCCATTCTAAGATGTACACCACAAGCCCTTATTACTACTTCTTTATGGAACGGTTCACTTCACCAAAATCGCCTTAGCGCCTCGCTCGACTACTCGCCCAACGATCTCCGCTCGCGGATAATTCCGCCGCAACTCTGTTAACAAATCGTCGGCTTTATCTTCTGAAATCGCCAACAACAACCCGCCCGCCGTCTGTGGATCGTAGAACAACTTCATCAAGTTCGAATCCACTGTCGATGCGACTGCAACGTCAGCACCCACGTAATCGCGATTGGTCTTATCGCCGCTGGTCAGCAGTCCCGCTTTCGCCAAATCCAACGCGCCGCCAATCAAAGGCACACGCGCCGCATCGATTTCAATCGTGACGTTACTGGCGCTCGCCATCTCCCACGTGTGGCCAAGCAAAGCGAAGCCGGTCACATCGGTCGCGCCTTTCACGTCAAACTTTGCGATTGCTTCTGCCGCGTATTTGCCCGGCGTCAACATCGTCGCGATGGATTCCGCAACCACGGCATCGGAGGCTTTCGCGAACTTGATCCCGGTTGAGATGACGCCCGTCCCGATTGGTTTCGTCAGGATTAGAACGTCGCCCGGTCGCGCCCCGGCGTTAGTCGCAACCTTGTTCGGATCGATCACGCCGGTGACTGAGTAGCCGAACATGATCTGTTCGTTGTCGACGCTGTGACCGCCCAGCAGTGCGACTTTGTTTTCAGTCAGCACCGACAAACCGCCGCGCATGATCTCGCCCAGGATTGCGAAGTCCAAACCTTTTTTGGGAAAGCAAGTGATGGCCAGCGCCGTGATCGGCGTCCCGCCCATCGCCCACACGTCGTTGATCGAATTGAGCGCGGCGATGCGGCCGTAGTCGAACGGGTCATCGACAATCGGCGTGAAAAAATCGAGCGTCTGCACCAAAGCGAGATCGTCGCGCAACAGGTACACTCCGGCGTCATCCGCTTTGTCGAAACCGACCAGCAGATTCGGATCGAAAGGTTGTTTCTCAAGCCCGCTCAACACCTGAGCGAGGACCCCAGGGGCCAGCTTAGCCGCTCAACCAGAGCACGAAACCATTTCGGTCAGACGCATGGGTCGTTCTCCTTTCCTGTTGTTTTTGGTGGAACGGTTCAGCGTCGCACCGGGCGCACGCGGTTGTCAATCATCATGTCGAGGGACACGACAGATGTGTCTTTGTGTTCTTGGTGCCTTTGTGATGAACTTCTTTCGTCATGCACGACGTCTTGATCATTGGCTCTGGTCCTGCCGGCCTCTCAGCCGCGCGATGGTGTGACGAGCTCGGCCTCGACACGCTCGTACTGGAACAGAGCGAAGAGGTCGGCGGGCAGCTTCTTTCAATTCACAATCCAATCAACAACTATCTCGGGCTCCAGATCGACAACGGTCGCGAGTTGCGCGATCGCTTTGTCGAGCAAACCAAAGACTGTGACTTCGATCTCTGGACGAAGGTCGAGATTGAAAGCCTGGACTTGAAAGCGAAACGCGTCGTGCTACGCAGCGGTGAAGATCTCAAGGCGATCGCGATCATCATCGCGACGGGATTGCGCCGCCGGAAGCTGGGCATTCCCGGTGAAAACGAATTCGTCGGCCGCGGCATGATCGAATCATCAGGGGATCGGCAGGCCTTTGCCGGAAAGGACGTGTGCGTAATTGGCGGTGGCGACGCGGCGGCTGAGAATGCCATGTTACTGGCTGAAGTCTGTCCTACTGTTACTCTGGTTCACCGCGGAAAGAAGCTGCGCGCCCGCCGAGAGTTCACTGAACAATTACACACTAACCATTGCATCACCGTGTTTCCTGAATCAGTTGTGCATCGCATCATTGGCCGCGATCAGGTCGAAGCCGTCGAGATTGAACGCTCTGGAGCCATCAAACCGTTTCAGATGGCTGTGCAGGGTGTGCTCGTTCGTATTGGCTTCCAGCCGAACAGCGAACTGTTTTGTGATCAATTGCAGATCGACGAGCGCGGCTTTGTCTTGATCAATGGCACTCAAGAGACGAGTGCGGAAAACGTGTTCGCGATTGGCGACATTGCGAGTCCCTTGGCGCCAACGATCAGCGGGGCGGTTGGGGGCGGCGCGACAGCCGCGAAGGTGATTGCGTCGCGATTACAGAAACGGTAGCAATGTGTCGCGGCTTTGGTAAGCGCTGACTTGTCAGCGCTTCATAGGGACTCATCTTTCACTAGAATGCTAAAGCGGCGACGAGTCGCCGCATATCAAAGCGCTGACCAGTCAGCGCACTCCAGAGGCAGGCAGAGTAGCCCGCCTCTAAACACCCTTGAGCCACGCCGCGCGCAATGCCTTCGCTTCCGCCGCGGCATTCGTCATCTCTTCAATGCGATAACTCGAAATCTGTGGCGGGCCCAACACGATCGACATCTGCATTGTGCGCCGCCCGCGCAGTACGTTGAGCGGCACGCGGTCGCCGGGTTTGTAACGGCTCAACACCTTGAGCAGATTTCCCGGCGTAAGTTTTACTCCGCCAAACGTGTTTATAATGTCGCCTATTTCCAGACCCGCGTCTGCGGCAGGTGAGCCGGGACGAACGCTTGAAAGTTTTAAGTTGTTCGAATCGTTTTCATCGGCGCCGATACCAACTGAGACCGGCTGCTGCGGCTCGCGCACAAACCGCAGCCCCACCTGCGCAAAGGCCTCTTCGTAAGGCGGCGTCTCGACTCCGCGCACATAGCGCCGGAAAAAGTCGCTCATGTCAGTACCCGCAACTTCCGAAACTATGTGCTCGAAATCTTCGTTCTTGTAACCACGCCCGCGCAGATAGTAGGTCGCATTCGGGCCCTGCAAATAAAACTCCTGGTACATGCGGCGCATGACTTCATCGAGCGATGCTTTGCCGTTTGTCTTGCCGCGCAGAAATAGATCCAGAACCAAACCGAGCACTTCACCTTTCGGGTAATAACTGATCGATGTGTTAGCGAGATTCGTCTGTTGCGCGTGCGGCGCGTCATCAATGAACGGCGCCGACAGCGAAGACTCTTCCGCGCTCATCAGGCGACTGCCGGGAGCATTCTCGACTTCGGTGATCTGTCGCGCCAGCGTGGTCCAAAGCTTTGCGTCGTCCCACAACCCGGCGCGTCGCTGCATCAGATGGCCGTAATAATTCGTGATGCCTTCGGCGATCCATAGCCCGCGCGTGTTGGCCGGCCTGGTGAAATCCCACGGCCCCAGTTCGATTGGACGCAGCCGCTTCACGTTCCATACGTGAAAGAATTCGTGCGCAATCGCGTCCAGCGCTTCTTCATCCATGTTCGCGTCGGCGAGGGCGCCCGGCATGATGATTTGGGTCGAAGTCAGATGTTCCATGCCGTCATTTGAATGGCCGTCGTTGGCAAAGTGGATCAGGAACGTATACGAATCAAATTCCGGCGCGCCCCACATCGCGGTTTCAGCTTTCACAATCTTTTCGATATTGCGTACCAGGGCGCCGCGCTTGCCGCCTTCGCTGCCCAGCGAATGAACCACAACGTGATACGTCTTGCCGCCAACTTTGAAATTATCTTCAGTCCAGTCAGGGCTGAGTTCGGTAGGCGTATCGATCATGATGTCCCAGTTGGAAAACTGCCATTGACCTTGACTCGTATGGTCTGGCCGGTCCATGCGGCCATTGATTATGCGCCACCCTTTCGGCGGATCGATTGAGAGCGCCACCGGGTCCTGCTTGTGATTCACCACGTACATGAAAACGCACCCGCCGTTGAAATTCGCGTGGCGTGAATCAAGCTCTGAGAAAGTACCGGAGAGATCGTTAGCGAAGACTTTGTATCTAAGCGCAAAGCGGGTGATGTTATTAATCAGCTTGAATCCTCCGAGCTGTACGCGCCAGGTTTGATCGTCCACTCGGGAGATCGGCAAGATGATCTGTTCGCATTCTAAATTCGGCGAACAGAGACTACTCGCCCTAACTTCTTGAACATTTTTCGCGAAATCAAAGACCGCATATCTCCCAGGCGACCACCTGGCCATTTGAAAATCGAGCGAGTTGATGTTGGAGTCCGGAGGCCTTTCAAGTTCGATGCTTACTTCAAAAAGATGCGAACTCGGATGCGGCATAGCCAGGTGGTAAGTGATCTTGAACGGCTGCTCCTGACCAACGACCGCAAAACTGATCGTTAGCAGCAAAAAGAAAAGGGAGGCGACCCGCGTAATAGAAACTCTGAATCGGTTAATCATTGCTTCGCAGATTACACAGATTTCACGGATCCCGGCAACTGACAAAGCCATGCTGATTAGCAGGTTGTAGCGGCTGAGCCGCTTGATGTGCGGAACGGCTCTGCCTTTCCGCGTCCGACTCATTTAAGAATGCAGGAGGCTATGCCTCCGAACGTTTGCGATGCGTAGCCTCGCTCAAAAATATCGAACGCGACGGTAATACCCCACATCCCGCGGCGGAGCCGCAGGCAGGATCTTGTAAGGCCGGCGCCTCGTTGTGCATGCAATCCGCGAATTGTGCCGATTGGTTTTTTGATGATGCCCGAACTAAAATGACTCTATGCCTGCAACTGAGCGACTCTACTATCATGATTCGCGTCTTCTCGAATTCGATGCCCGCGTGATCAGTCTAAGCGAGCTCGATGACGGCCAGATCGCGGTCACGCTCGATCGCACCGCTTTCTATCCAACTGGGGGTGGCCAACCCACAGACACAGGTATGCTTGGCGATGCCCGAGTGGTCGATTGCATCGACGCGGAAGGCGAAGGTGTCTTGCATGTAATCCAGGGACCCGCGCCTGAAGTGGGCGACAGCGTTCACGGCAAAATCGATTGGCTGCGGAGGCTGGATCATCTGCAACAGCACACTGGTCAGCACATTCTTTCGGCCGCGTTTGTCCAATTGTTCGACGCGCCCACGCACAGCTTTCGCGTCCTCGATCACGAATGTGAGATTGACGTCGCGCTCGTCGATCCGACCGATGAACGAATCGAACAGGCAGTCGATCTCGCTAATCAGATCATCTGGGAAAGTCGATTGATCCTGATTCGACAAGTGACCTCGGAAGAAGCGGCCGCTTTGCCATTGCGGAAGGAGCCGGCCCGTGAAGGTGAGCTGCGATTGATTCAGATCGGTGATTTCGATCTGACTCCCTGCGGTGGCACGCACGCGGAATCAACCGGCGAGGTCGGCGTCATCGCGGTGCGTTCATGGGAACGCGCCAGGGGGCTCACGCGGATTCACTTCATGGCTGGAATTCGCGCTCTCGCTGATTACCGCAAAGCGAACCGAACTGCACGCGACGTGGCTGAGTTGTTCAGTGCGGGCCGCGAAGACTCACCGCCACTCGTCGCGCGATTAGTCGAAGAGAATAAAAAACTGCGGCGGCGTGTCGAAGAGCTTGAAAAAGTGGCCAGCCATGTCGAAGCCGAGGATCTTCTTCGCAGCAGTAGTGCGATCGTCAGTGAGGCCTCTTCACCTGATATCCAACGGGGCGCTTCTGACGCCACTCGAGTCATCGTCAAAGTCTTCGACGATCGCGGCGCTGATTCACTTAAGCAACTCGCGCTCGCGCTTATCACACATCCAGGCACGGTGGCGCTTTTAGGTTCGCGCGACGGCGACACTGCGCGTTTGGTTTTCGCGCGCTCGACCGATGCCCCCGGCGATATGAATACACTCATGCGCGCGGCTTGTTCGCTAATTGATGGTCGCGGCGGCGGCAAACCGGATATGGCGCAAGGCGGTGGAAAGAATTTCGAGAAGCTCAGCGAGGCACTGGACCAGGCTACCAACAGCCTCGTTTGAATCCGCCGATTACCTACCCGGATTCATCTATTCCGCAGTTACAAGAGCGCGACCTAAACTGGCCGGATGCTCACATCCGTAGCCTGCTTATGCAACTCTTTGGTTTCAGTCGCTTTGTAATCTGCGTGATCTGTGGAGACTCTGGAGACTCGAACTTGAAACCTGAAACTCGAAACGGTATTCTCGTTCGTCGTGGGGCAGTAGCTCAGTTTGGCAGAGCGCCGCGTTCGCAATGCGGAGGCCAGGGGTTCGAGCCCCCTCTGCTCCACCAACAACTCTATTCCCCTACCACTTACAAGCGTAACTCCTCAAGGCTTGGTCTTCTCAAGAAACCAATTCATCAGGCTTAAAGAAATTAGATAGTCCTACGACGTATCAGGAAGCGCCAGCTTCGAGCGTCCTCACAACACTCGAGATGAGGGAAACGTTGATTCAACGAATCCCTGCGAATTAATTGAAGGCGCAGGGTTCCATCGCTCTGGAGCCAACGATCAAAATACAATGTCGAAGCCGCCGCTGAAAAATCGATGGTAAGAAGAAAAGAACTCACCGAAGTGGGGGTCAGCGGTATTGGCGCGCACGTCGCGCGGATTGAAGTGATTGGTTGCGTTGAATACTCGCAGAGACAGTCGCACGCCATACTTCTTGGTTACTTGAAACTCTTTCGCTATTTCGGCGTCGAGGGAGAGAAACGTAGGGAACCGCGTCTGATCCGAATTGCGGGTGCCGACGAAATTTTGTTCGGCGTCGCGGACTGAATAAGGGAAGCCTGAACGCACCTCGAAGATGGGCGCTATGGTAATCCGGCGGGGGAGATTGATCGTGCCCCATGCAAGCAATCGGTTCGGCACGTCGAAGGGAAGGTTGGAATACTGGTTTTGCCGGATCACAGGCGCGCCAAAGTCGCCAAAGTAGCTGTTGAAATCGTTGAGGTCGCCGCGCGCGCGCGATCGCACGTAAGAGACAAAGAATTGGTCCTTATGAGGCAGGCTGAGACGCGCGGTCACTTCGAACGCGCGGTACGTGGCCTGCCCGGCTGAGCGCAGCACGATGCCGCTCCGCCCCCTGAAGTCCAGTTCCGGGTTGACGATGTAAATATGATTCGTGCGACTCCCGGTCAAATTTGCTCGCAAATCGAGCCATCGACTAACAATCTGATCCAACTGAATATTCCACTTAAGATTTTCGGGAACAAAACCGGCTTCACCGCCAGCCCGTTTTCTGAAATCAAGAGGCTCTATCGGCGAGCTGTCCACTAACACGTTCACAAAGTGATGGCTGTCGATTACCGTCACGCCGTCGGCGGCATACTGGGTTACGACGCGCGACGGGTAGAGTCCGAAACTACGAATATTGAGGGGAACTTTGTCGTAGAAGAGCCCGACGCCGCCGCGCAAGACAGTTCGGTCGCTCTTAAGCGGCGACCACGCAAAGCCGGCGCGGGGCGCGAGGTTGGTTTCCTTGCCAATCCTCTGATCTTCGAACCGGAGCCCGACGTCAAAACTTAGATTTGGCCGCACGAGTAATCGATCCTGTGCGAAACCGACGTACTCGCGGTTCTCAGTCTGGATGGGCCGAACTCCGCGGAAAACAATTCGCTCGGCAAGCGTATCGTCCTGCCGCACAACGTTGACAGGGCGTGCAGAGTAGTTGAGGAGACTGTCGACGTTGTTGAAGTCAAAGCCAACTTTGACCTCGTGTCCCACGCCTAAAAAGTGTTTTGCAGGAGAAGTGTAAACCTCGAACAACTCCAGCCGATGTGAATGTCGTGCCTGGGTCGCGAAGTAGTTTCCCTGCTCACCTGTGGGAGTCAGAGTTTGCTCGCTCTCACCCTGTCCCCAAACGTCGGCGTCAAATCGCTTGAACGAAAAGGCAGATTGCAGGAGACCTTCCCGCACCTGGTAACGGTCGCGCACAGTAACGACAAAATCTTTCTGTTTATAGTTCGGGGTTACGGGTTGCGGCCGAAAGAAGTCCAGGTTGACAAATTGATCCCGCTGAGGGAAATAGCCGAAGGTGAAAGTCTGCGTATGGCGATTGCTCAGGATCAGGTCGAGTTGCGAGAAGTAGCTCTGTGATTCGCTTTTCGTTTCGTTAACCGGAAATGGCAGGCCGCGCACGGTTTGCTTGGCGATAGAGTACGAGGCCGATTGGGACAGGAATAGCCGATCTTTGATCAGCGGCCCATTGAAGTTCACCCTGGGTGTGTCTTCGGCGACACCGCGGATGTGTCCGCCCTTGAAGCGCAGATCGGGAAGGAAGTCATTGACCTCGAAATGCCAATGGTCTTTGCCGCGGCGGGTCTCGACGGCGGCCACGCCACCGGTAAACGCACCATACTCCGCGGTGTAAGGATGCTGAAATACCTGCACCGATTCAACCGAATCGATCGGCAAATTCAACCTGAAGTTTCCGCTGGCAGGGTCCGAAGCGTTGAGGCCGTTTACCAGCAGCGTGCTCTGCTGTTCGTTCGCTCCCTCAATACTGATCTCCCCCGTTGAAGAGCGTACGACACCAGGGATTAATGGCAGCGCCTGATCGACGCGAGCGGCAGCGAGCGGTAGGCGTTGAAGCGATTGGCGTTGAAGAATACCTGCCGCCGTTGCGGAACCCGCCTGAACATTCGTTGCTTCGTCAGTCGGAGCCGCGATCGTAACGTTCGCGGTTACGGCCGCAATCTTAAGCGAGACTGAGACCTCAGTTGTCTCACCATCTTTGACGACGAGATCGTGCTGGTTGATAGTCTCAAATCCAGCACTCTCGACGCGCAGGGTGTACTTTCCGGGCATGAGAGTGGCTGGAAAGACAGCCACGCCTGTTTCGTCGGTCGACGCGGTGGCGGCAACCAGTGCGTTATTCTTTGCGGGAGTCAGTGAGCAAGTTGCGCCGCCCACGGGGCGTTGCTGAGTGTCGGCAACGAAAATGCGAAGGCCTGCACTACCGTTGCGAGGCTGGGCAAACCCTGCGCCAACAAATAAAGCGCAGAGCAGCACCAAAACGGAGCAATGCTTGACAAAACGAATGGGGGACATCTGCCTTGGCATTTCGTAAATTATTTCAACTCATCCGCTAACAAAGGGGTAGAGAATGACCTGTTTACACGAGATTCAGAACGATTGATTGCAGTATCCAGCTTTTTCTCCCATCAGGGTCGAAGCTGGGATGGCAAGCCAGTCCAACGTGCCTGTCCATTGCACACGCCATCATACCGCCACCGGCCCGTCAAGGGGTAGTCTGTCGAGGTTGATCGAAGTTAGAATGTCGTGCGCGAACAAGGAACCTGGCCGAGATACAGACGTTTGCCCCGACCGATAAGAGTTTCTGACAAATGCCCTTGCGACTCAATCTTCAATGGAAAGTCCTCCTCCTGGTGGCAGCCACGATCACATTAATCCTGCTGGCCTCAACCTATCTGCATGGGTTAATCACAAAATCGTTGAGCGATGAATATCGATACAATAACGCTATCAGACAAGTCGTTACGGTTGCCAAGCGGACGCAGACCTACAATTATTTCAACAGCCCTTCGGATCAGCTTCAAGAAATTGAGTTTCTGGTGAACGCGCGGCCGGAGTTCATTCAACTCGACGTTTACCAAAATGCGCCGGGGGGCGAAAGGCTCGTGGCCACGACAGCTCCGAGCGCACCTCGCCTTCCTTATCTCAATGAACAATCGAAGGACAATGATCTCGGTGAGATGGAACGACCATTCCCGGATGTGACGACAATGGAGGTTGAGCGCGATGGTCAACGCCGATGGCTGATTACCGCGTCGATCACACAAGGCCGAGACCATGGCTATGTCAGCGCTCTGGTGCAGAAAAACTCACCGACCAATTTCATTACTCGCCTTCAGTTCCAACAGCACCTCGTTCTCGCCGGGGCATCGGTCGTGTCCATAGCGCTGCTGTATCTTCTGTTCGTGATCTTCTTCCGTCGTCCGGCACAGGACATTGCTTCAGCAATGGCCCAGGCCGGCACTGGCAATTTATCAGCGCGCGCCACGGTACGCCGAGATGACGAACTCGGTACAATTGCAAAAGGTTTCAATCGAATGATCGATGAAATCCGATCGCGTGATGAAGAACGTGAAAGGCTGTTGTCGCAGGTTAGTGGCTTCAATGACGAACTGCAACTCGAAGTTGACAGGGCCACCACGGAATTGCGTGCTTCAAACGAAGCACTCGTCGAAGCGCAGCAACGTCTGGCGCGATCTGAGCGACTGGCAGCGGTGGGCCAGATTGCAGCTTCTTTGGCTCACGAAATCGGTACTCCGCTTAATGCGATCTCGGGCCATCTGGCACTCCTCGCACGCAAACATCCGCACGATCAGGACACGCGGCGGCGCGTCGAAATCATCAACTCGCAAATCGATTCAGTGGTGAAGAGCATCAGAAATCTTCTGGCCCGGACTCAACGGCCGCGGCCCGAACTTCAACCACTCGATCTGAATGCGTTGATCCGGGAGTTGCTGTGGCTGGTCCAACCCACACTCGACGCGCATGGCATATCGGTCACCGTCAATCTCGATAATGACTTGCCTCTCATCCCGGGTGATCGCGATAGCCTCTTGCAGCTCTTTCTTAATCTGACAAACAACAGCATTGACGCAATGCCAAAGGGTGGCGAGCTCGAGATTACGACCCGATTCGATCGGATCTCCCGCAGCGCGGAACTGCTGTTCTGCGATAGTGGCGTGGGCATCGAGCCGTCTGCGGCAGAACATCTGTTCGAATTAATGTGGACGACTAAAGAGGCGGGAAGCGGTTTCGGTTTGGCCATCGCCCACGAAATCGCAATTGAACATGGTGGAAAAATCGAGATAGTCCCTGAGCAACACGACGGCGCCGCGTTTCGCCTGTCCCTTCCTCTTCCTGTCGCAGCCGTTTCCGGTCTGGAGGTTGTAACTGATGCTGCCTGACGAGCCTCGTCTGAACCGGCCTCGTCTGATGATCGTTGACGACGATCCGGTCACGTGTGAAATGTTGTGCGAGGTCTTCGCGGCGGAAGGTTTTGCTTCGCGCTTCGTGCAGAGCGGCGATGCCGCTGTGTCATTGCTTGCCGACGAGCCGCTGGACGTCCTCGTGAGCGACATCCGCATGAAGACACCCTTTGATGGTTTGGCCTTGCTCGATCATGTGCGGCAACGATACCCGCACCTGCCGGTGGTTTTGATGACGGCGTTTGGATCGGTCGACACGGCGGTCCGCGCGGTAAAGCAAGGTGCGTTCGATTATGTAAGTAAACCTTTCGACATCGACACACTGGTGGCGACGGTACGGCGGGCACTCCTGGCGAAATCGATCGTGGCGCCGGAGCGTTCCATCGATGCCGATGAGCAATACGCGCCGGGCTTAGTCGGCCGCACGCCGGCAATGCTTGAGGTGTACAAAATGATTGCGCGCGTCTCTGACTCGCCGGCGTCGGTGCTGATCACTGGAGAATCAGGGACCGGCAAAGAGTTGGTAGCGCGGGCTATTCATGTGCATGGCGAAAGGCATCTGGCGCCGTTCGTTGCCGTCAACTGCGGCGCGCTCACTGAGACCCTGCTCGAATCAGAATTGTTCGGGCACGTAAGAGGATCCTTTACCGGCGCGGTGGCAAACAAACCAGGGATCTTTGAACAAGCGCAAGCCGGCACAGTCTTCCTTGACGAGGTCAGTGAAATGAGCACTGGGCTACAGGTGAAGCTCCTGCGAGTTTTGCAGGAGCGCGAGTTGGTGCCAGTTGGCGGCAGCGCGCCGATCACCGTGAATGCCCGCGTCATAGCCGCGAGCAGCCGTGACCCAGAGGCCTTGATGTCGAGTGCGACTTTTAGGAACGACCTGCTCTACCGCCTTAATGTAATAAACATTCAGCTACCGCCGCTCCGGGAACGGCGCGAGGACATCCCTTTGCTCGCTGCGCACTTTCTGCGAAAGCATACTTCCAACAATCGAACGCCCCCGCAACTGGAGGACGCCGCGCTTTCGTGCCTCACGAACTACCCTTGGCCCGGTAACGTTCGGGAACTGGAAAACGCAATAGAGCGCGCGATAACGCTGAATCAACGCGGACCGATTACGCCTGCGGATCTGCCGCGAAAGATCTTCAGGCCGCCGGCGGAGGCTCCACCTATCTCCGCTGATGGAATCGCGGCCTTGTTCGCCGGCTTACCATCCGCCGACGAGGTGCAGCGACGCTATCTGCTGCACGTGTTGGAGGCGACCGGCGGCAACCGGAAGAGGGCGGCCGAAATTCTTGGCATCAACCGCAAGACGTTGTATCGCATCGCGGCACGCTTTGAGATCGATCTCCCGGGCGGAGCAGAAAAGATTTCGTCTGAGTAGTGAGCTCTTAACGCCGAAGGCGTTACCTAACTTAGCCCAGGGTATCACCCTGGGGCAGATTCGATTTATTCATCACTACGCTGAAAGCGTTGAATAACCTTCTCTACAATGAATTGGCGACCCCTTTCAGGGTATAAACCCTCACTGACTCGTTTCCCGGCGTGGTACGCCGGGCTGGATTATTTAACGCCTTCGGCGTACTCCGATGCCAAGACGAGTTTTGACACGGGCCTTGAAAGGGTAGCGACATACTTGACTCCGCGCGGGCTTTTGTCGAACTTCGATGCGGCCGCTGCAATGGCTCTGCCACTCTGATGCGCGGCAAGTCTCGGACTTGCCGAAACGTGGCCCATTA
>JAWVEB010000051.1:0-63510 GCA_033856915.1 Blastocatellia bacterium
AGTTCAATGGCAAGGAAGTTAATGGCCGCGCCTTGAACGTTAACGAAGCCAAGCCGCGCGAGAATCGCGCTGGTGGCGGCGGTGGCCGTGGCTTTGGCGGTGGCGGTGGTCGCGGCGGCTTCGGCGGCGGCGGCAATGGTGGCGGTGGCGGCTACGGCCAAAAGCGCGAACCAAGGTGGTAATCAATCTCAAGCATTAGGCAGTAACCACCTGTCTTTCGAGTCCCCGCGGCGAGTTGTCCCAAAAGGACGCTCCCCACGGCGACCGGGCTTGCTTTTCAAGAATAAATCGCGGCCTGTGCTGAAAAAGCACGGTCGTTCACAAATGAAGGAGTTTATGAATTTTTCTCAATTGGGACTCGCGCCCGCACAAGTGCGCGCCTGCGAGTCTCTCGGGTATACAGAACCCACCCCAATACAAACCAGGGCGATTCCCGTCGTCCTCAACGGCCAGGATTTAATCGGTTGTGCTGAAACCGGCACCGGTAAGACGGCCGCTTTCCTGCTTCCCATCATTCAAAGAATCAGTGAAAAATCGCTGCCAGGCGTACGTGTTCTAGTGCTGGCGCCAACGCGCGAACTCGCGCTTCAGATTCAAAAGAATTATGTCGAACTAAACAATGTGAAGGCTAATCGCAGCGTGATCGTGATTGGCGGAGCAAACATTCGCACGCAAATCTCCGAAGTAAGACGCGGAGTGGCGGTGGTAATTGCCACGCCGGGCCGGCTCCTGGACCTACAAGAGCGCGGCGCACTCAATTTGAATACTGTCGAAGTCCTGGTATTGGACGAAGCCGACCGCATGCTGGACATGGGTTTTCTGCCGGCCATACGCCGGGTCCTGGCGATGCTGCCGACCAAGCGACAGACGTTGCTGTTCTCAGCGACGATGTCTTCGAGCATTGAACAACTGGCCCGTTCAACGATGAAAGAGCCGAAACTAATCGAAGTCAACACGCGCGGCCAGGCCGCGACCATGGTTGAGCAGACTGCTTACCCCGTGGCGCAGGAGTCAAAGACGGCTTTGCTGCTTGATTTGCTGGAACGTGAAAAGTTTGAGCGCGTACTGGTGTTCACCCGCACACGACGCGGCGCTGAACGCCTGTCGCACATTCTAACGGCCCGCGATCATAGCGCGAACCGGATTCATGCCGACCGCACGCAGCCGCAACGCGAAGCAGCTCTAAGCGCTTTCCGCGACGGGAGAACGCGAGTGCTCGTGGCCACCGATATTGCCGCGAGAGGACTGGATGTCGACCTCGTTTCACACGTCATCAACTATGACGTACCGGCCGCGCCCGAAGATTACGTGCACAGAGTTGGCCGCACCGGCAGAGCCGGTAATGTGGGCCAGGCGATTACCATCGTCGCGCCCGTTGACGAACTCTCGATGCGCGCGATCGAACGTCTGACCGGACAGGAAGTAAAACGAATCGTGCTGCCGGGTTTTGGCGGCGCGCAACCACTGGCCGCTCCCGGCAAAACGTTTGCGCGATTCGCGCGCGGCGGCCGCAGCAGTTCAGTGCGATCATTTCGCCCGCGTCGGGCGAGATAATTGACTTTCCAGGGGCTTTAGCAAGCCCCTTAGAAAAACCCTTAAGACGAGAACTAACACCCCGACTTGAAAAGGGAGGAGCATTATGGAAGTAGAAACAGCGGAAGTGAAAACAGCAGAGAAGCCGATCTTCGCAACCGGAGATCGAGTCGAGCAGATGTGCCTTAAGTGTGGCGAGGAGCGCGGGCATATTGTGGCTTCGATCAGCAAGAAGGGAAGAATTACTCGCGTCAGTTGTCCCATCTGCGGTTCCCGCGTTCCCTACAAGAGCGGCACCACCCGCACGCGAACGCCCAAAATAGGAGCGCCTTATGATCAGGCGCGGACCTATCGTCGCGGACAAACCATGATGCATCCAACGTTCGGCGAAGGCGAAGTAACCGCGCTTATCGAGCCGCAGAAGATTGACGTTCTATTCGCGGATCGGATGCGTAGATTGATTCACGCGCATGCTTAAAGGCACGCTGCGGCGCCTGCGGAGGATCAGAAAGACCGGTTTAGTCGTTGGCGGCCCCGCAGTTGGGATGCTGATGACGTTTCGCGCCGAGGTCATGCCCGGTCGCGAGACCGACGAACGCACTTTTGAAGTAGAGCGAGTATTATCCAGCGGACGAGTGGAGCTGGCGAACTTGCAGGGCGAACATACCCTGACCGAGTTCGAGCCCCTTACCTGATTGAGCCCGGTTGTGGAGAAAGACGGAGCAAGATTTGCCGAACGAGACGCGTGAACTGGTGCCCACGGAAAGGCACATAAATTGGAGTAAGAGCATTTTCCTGAGCGTCTTCCACCTCGGCGCCATCGCCGCTCTCTGGTTCTGGAGTTGGCCCGCGGTAATTTCCGCAGTGGTGCTCTACTGGGTTGCGGGCAGTCTGGGAGTTGGCATGGGATATCACCGCTTGCTTACTCATCGGGGTTACAAAGTCCCGAAGCCGGTCGAATACTTCCTCGTAACGTGCGCTTCTTTGTCTCTCCAGGGTGGCCCGATAGAATGGACCGCCACGCATCGCATGCACCACGCACACACCGATCGGCAGGGAGATCCACACACGCCCCGCGAAGGTCGCATGTGGTCGCATGTCGGATGGATTGTCGCGGGTACGGCGCAGAAGCACGAGCAGGCTGTGCTCGAGCGCTACGTTCCGGACTTACTCAAGGATCGTTTTTATGTCTGGCTCAGCCGCTATTACTACGTGCCACTTATCCTTTTGGCGGCAGCACTGCTGGCGCTGGGCGGTTGGCGCGTAATGATTTGGAGCGTCTTCCTGCGCGTGACGCTGGGGCTTCAGGCGACCTGGCTGGTTAACTCGGCTACGCACCTCTGGGGAAGAAGACGGTTCGAAACCGGCGAGGATTCGCGCAATAGCTGGTGGGTTGCTCTACTGACTTTCGGTGAAGGATGGCACAATAACCATCACGCTCATCCGACGTCGGCTCGTCACGGCTTGAAGTGGTACGAAATTGATTTCAACTGGTGGGGCATTCGCGCCTTACAATTTCTCGGACTGGCGCGCGCGATAAAGCGAGTCCGCTTCAACACGACTGCGACCATGTGGCAGCTTGTGAGTGGCGACGGGAAACCGAAAGGCTCCTATGAAGGAGCTTAGAGAGCGAGGTCTTTACCGTTTGCCGGACGGCGGCGAATTCGTGGCCAGCATCGCGCCTCGCGGCGGAGGCTACGCGCTTTACGACCCGCAGGTTTTCAAAAGGTATGGTTTGCCTGACTATCAGATTGACGCTGAGGGCCGGCTAAACCGAATGGGTGAATCAACTCGTTGGTTGGCAGAAGATTTGATCGATACCGGTCAGACCGCGGCGTAAAAATGATCGAGTCGGCTGCGCTTATCGAAAGCAGCGCGCCAGTTTTACGAGACTTCGGTTTCAAGGGTTCCAGGTGTAACGAATGACGAAGATCATTTGGTCTTGCCACAACTGCGGCACAGTGCTGCCGCTGTGGAAGATGAAATGCTCTAATTGTCATAAGCCGGCGGTGAGTTGGTTGCACGTGGTCGCAGGCGCGACAATAGTTTTGCCGGTGCTTTTCTTTCTAGTCAAACTCTTCTAAAAGGGAATTAACTATGGCTGCAACAAAAAAATCTTCCCGCAAAGCCGCCAGTGCTCCGGTAGTGGCCGAGCTCTGGCCGGGAATCGACGCGCACTTTCGTCTGATCATCGTCGCCGCCAAGCGAAGTAAACAACTGGTGCGTGGCGCGACCGCCAGAATCGAACCAGATCCTTTGCGGCGCCGAAACACCAGCATCGCTCTCGAGGAAGTTAAGCGCGGGCTCGTGCCTTTTACAATCTTCGATCCGGATGAGCCGGGAGATGAGGTGGCGGAATAGATGTGGCACAGACATCATTCTGTGGCTGCGACCGCCGCGGTCCCCACCCTGGATTCTGCGCCACTCATCGTAAGGATCGACAAAATGAACGGGCTGCGAGTTTACATTAATCCTCAGGTGAAAGAGACCTGTGGCGGCTTTGGAGTGTTTTATAGCCGGCGCGAGAACGGCCCGTACTATCGCTGGGCTTTCGAAGAGACGGTCAGCCTTTGGCGAGTGTCTCGCGTGTCGCCGAGTGACTTCTCGCCCAAAGCGCTTTCCAATGCGAATTGGAAAGGCGTTCCGGCTGCGTTACAAAAAAGCATGGTTGAGCATTACCAGGAATAAACGAACAACGTTAAAGGAGAAAACCTATTGGCCAGAGATGATTTGATTCCCGCGGAAGGCACGATTATAGACAAACAACCGAATGCCTTCTTCAAGGTCAAGCTGGACAACAGCGCGCATGTCGTGCTGGCAGCTATATCCGGCAAGATGCGCAAACACCGCATACGCATTTTGGTGGGTGACCGCGTCAGCGTAGAAATGTCGCCCTATGATTTGTCGCGCGGTCGGATCACTTACAGATTCAAGTAAGCCGCCGCTCTTCGCGATAAAAAGTGGCACAGGCTTCAGCCTGTGTTTCCTCTCTGATCCTCGGTCGCTTACAAACGCCCCGAACCCAACGAAAATGGGCACGACTCGGGTGTTCTTTTCCCTTTCTCAAAGTGAACGGCGCTTGGGTCCTCCTAGTCGATTTCAACGCCTCGCTGCATTGCCAGCGCTCTCGCCTTTATCAATCCGTCTCCATCAATGATCTCTGACCCACGGGTCCAGGCTTCGATCTCTTCTACCGGCCGGCCCAGCGCCAGCGCCAGTTTTTCGTCACTCGAATCGAATGCAGCGTCACGAATGTTCTTCATGATGTGCGCAGCTTCGTGCTGATTCGTGCCTTGGTCGTCAACGACGATATTTTCCGTGCGGCTCCCGTTTGAACTCCTTGAGCTTTGAGCCGGCCTGCCGGCAGCCCGCGGTTGTTCCGCAGAAGTGTCGCTCGTTCCATTCCCGTATGCGCGCCCGTTTGCCCGCGTTTGCTTAAGGAATGCTTTGCGCGCGTCGCGACTGAACAGATACAAAAAACCTGCTCCCAATCCCACCGCGCTCACTAACAGAATATTTTTCTTCAAGATTATGCCTCCTGGTGCCGAGGCTCGGCATTTGCGCCTCGAGTAGTTCTAACGTCCAATTCATCAATGCTCGTGCTAACCGCTGTCTTAGATCCCACTGACCTCGTAGCGGCTTCCTTGCATTCATTCAGAACAGATCGCAGCAGTCCCCGGGCTCTAGAGCAAGCACGGTGCCATCGTCTCCCGGCACATTGAAGAAAATAAAATCGAAAGTTAAGTTAAGATGGCGCAGGAGCGTTGGACAGGAACTGGGGCCTGCACCGAGTCGTTGGTCTCAAGGCCTACTAGAGTCGATACGATACCGTACCGAAACGTCATTCAGCCTATGTTAGGCTCGCGCCGCCCTTCGACCCTTGGATTCCAAGGGTAGAATCAGGACATTTCCTCGAATGTTTAGCTCATTTGTTCTGAAGCCTGGACAATGGTATCTGGTCGCTACCTGCGAATACTGCCTGACCAGATATGTGTGCGCGCACGACACTTCGCCGGGTAAAGGAAGACTCAAACCCATCTATCAAACAACGTGTCCCCAATGCATGCGGATCGGTTTTCACGCCGCCTCAGTGCTCGAGCGCTATCAACACTCAACTGATCGAGAGAACGATTCCAAATGGAGGCAGTAAGCTCTTCAAGCGGACATTTTTTGCTGTTCCGTCTTTCACCTGGGGAGGACTATCCTTCGCCGGAAAGCATTCAGATTAGCAATTCTATGCGCAGCCCATCCAAAACTTCACTGATCGGATTGGCTACGCCATAGCCTTCGATTCTCTTTGGCTTATCGATGGGCGGTTCCGTTTCCGCAACGCCGGCAATGTTGGGAGGCACGCGCAGTGATTCCGGAAGTTCGGACATGCCCCCAAAAATCAGGCCGATAGCATGTTGGTCCGCGTCCACCACGAGCGAACCGCTGTCGCCCTTGGCCACGAATTTTTGAAAGTCCGGCAGCGACGGTTCGATCAGGAACTGGTCCTGGAAGAAAGCCGACTGCCCGGTACGATCGTATCTAATCCAAATGTCGAGACAGATCGAAAAGACCGAGCCCTCCGTATAGCCAGTGGTCCGGCCGAACTTGCGCGCAATTTCGCCAGGTTCGATGTCCTTCGTTTTCACGTAACCTTTAACCGCGCCAATCAAAGGGATCAAGGCTTTGTGCGGCTGCGGGCCCCAAAGCCTCGCGACGGCCGCATCGATGTGGTTCGGTTCGCTTAGGTCACCATCGAACTTCAGTGCGGAAAAGTTTACCAGGGTCCCGATGGGCCGGTTGCTTGCCGGCTCACCGGGGCTCGGCTGCATTATCAGATCGCTGTCGTCGGCTTTGGTCCTTCGCAAGTCGGCGAAGACATGCGAATTGCTCAGCATGTGAATTTCTTTCCGGCGCGGCAGTTTACTTTTGCGCGTGCAAAAATAACCGATGGTCCCGCTTTGACCAGTCAGGTTCGTATTGGCGCCACTGATTCCGCCAACAATCACTTCCTGTAGTTCACGAATGCCGTTGGGATATTTCTTCGTGGTCTCGAGCGAACCGGCTCCTTCCTTGGACAAGAACGCGGCCAAAGGCATTTCAATTGGCACGAGGGGCACACCACGAAAGTTGTTCGGCAAGGTCGCTGCTCCTGAGCCGGCCCACAACTCTCCGTTGGCATCGTTGATAAAGACCTGGATGCAATAGTCGTCGACTCCGCCTAAGCGCCCAATACCGACCGCGTGGATATTGTTAGAGAACCCGGGTCGCAGGTATTGCGAGCTCAGTTCACGCTTGATCTTCCGGATCCTTTTGAGCAAACGGTAATTGACTCGGCGCGGCCGGCGTCTTAACGCCCGAGCACGTAGGTATCTGCTCACCAGGAACCACGTCAGCCAGACAAGCGCCAACACGGCCGCGACCCAAGTCAGGGTGTCCTCGTACCACCAGGTCCCACTGGGACTGGTCCGTAACAGATGTCTTCCCAGGATGATGATGAACATGGCGGCCTCAGCGTTCAGACGATCGGCGGATCGTCCACGACCACCGGATGACAGAAGTCCATTTGATTTACGGCTCCGCCCCGACCACTGTCGTCATCTTCGGTGACCGGCTTGAGTTCAAACTGTTTGCCGTTTGGGCTGGCCAGGTAACGGTAATAGTCAGGCATGTCGCTGTAGACGGCATTGGCGTTGTAATCCATATTCTTGATTTCGATTCGGAACGGGAGACCATCGACCCGCTTGAGCGAATGGGTTTCTTCCTTCCCGCCGATGCGAATGGTAACGCTGACCGCTTCACCTTCGATTTTGACGCCGATGGTTTCCGCTACATTTCCAAACACTTCAGTCTGCGTTGGGTTCCCGCCGGCATCCTTCTCGACCTTCTCAAAAAAGAGATTCGTATCCAGCTTGTGGGCATAGAATAGCCCGTTACCGATAAAGATCTTCGTCAACGGGTGGCGATCTTTCGCCGTGGCGACCAGCGGCGTGTCACCATGCAAAGTGTTCATGTTTACGACCCAGCGAAAGTCATTCAGGTCGGCCGAATTAAGTCTGTCAAAATCTCCGCTTTGATAAATCTCATATCCGTCGATCGCTGGTTTGCCCAGCGCTTTGATCTCAATCTCCACGCCCTCCCTCGGAAGCTTTTCATAGCTCGCGATATCCTGATAGGTAATCACGTCATTCCCGCCTCCCTCGTGGTAGACGGGCTGCTGAATCTTGATCGACAGCTCGTGTTTGTTATCGCGAATGACGGAGACCTCACCTCTTTGCAGCTCTTTGTTGAAGCCGACAATTCCCAGGCCGGTAAACCGGACCAGCGCGGTGGCGGGACTTTCTTTTACGGACATGATTTTCTCCTATCCTATTCTGTTGAGTTGAGAAAAAGCTTTCATACTAGAGTGGCGCTTGGGAGGGCAAACGTAACGCCGCCCAAGTAAAAGTCGAAACCCGGAAACTACGGACAAAGCCACACGCCTCCGATTCTCACGCAGGTAAATCTTTTTTCTCCAGGCACGGTAGTAATGGCTTTAGTCGGCGAAAATACTCGCCACACATATCTCGCCCTGACAGAAGCGACCGTACACTGATTAAGAATGGCAGGTTCATATTCCACCGGCCCAAGCTCGGCCGCAGCGCGTACCGGCCCGTCTGAAAAGTGAGCAATGATTTTGTTTCGTTCGCCTTCAATCCGCCGCTGGAATGAACTACGGTATCGATCGAGGATCGTCTGCTTTGCATGACTCCTGTCCGCTTCTGAGCATTCTGACACGGGCGTTGGCTTCAGCACCGGAGTTGGTTTGGGCGTCGGAGTCGGAGTTGGCCTAAACGTCAGAGTGGCGGTCGGCTTTGGTGTGGCAGTTGGTTTGGGCGTCGGCGTTGGCCTCGGAGTCGGAGTCGGAGTCGGCCTTGGCGTGAGCGTTGGTTTCGGCGTTGGCCTCGGCGTGAGCGTTGGTTTCGGCGTTGGCCTCGGCGTGACCGTTGGTTTTGCCGACGGTGACGGCGATGGTGACGGAGTCGGCGAAGGCGATAGTTGCTGGGTCCGCGACGGGGAAGGCGATGGTGACGGTGATGGTGTCGGCGTTGGCGAGGGCGAAGGCGGCGGTACGAAATAGATATACCTGCTCGCGGCCATTCCATACACGATCATGGTTACCAACAACATCGTCGTCACACTCAAAACGCGTCGCCACCTACGCCGGCGTTTCTGTTTCCTCAATGCAATCTCTTTTTGTTCGATGATCCTGGCGCCCTCGCTCCAACTCTCACTGCCTGGGTTTACGTTAATCAGCGGCGACCCGTCAGCGAGGCAAAACCCCAGCGAACGGTCCGAATAGTAGTCACCACACTTTGGGCAGAAGAGCATCATTAATAGTTTGCGTAACCTCCGAACAACGAAAACGCGGCCCAATAATAAGGTGCCTGCGTCTGCCCGTTTCGTAACACCTCAAGCTGCGCCCGCCGCAAGCTCTCAGCCGACGTCAAACGGTTCAACTTGCGATTGCGATGGAACGCCACCATCAAATCCTTCGTCGGCTCTGAGTCAACCTTCCACTGGCTAGCGACGACGAGGGGCGCTCCCAACGCGAGGAAAGTTCGCGCAATGCCAATGGCGCCTTCGCTTTTATCGTAACGCTCGAATCCGGTTTCGCAGGCCGATAACACCACCAGCTTTGCTTTTGCCAGCTTGTATGCGCTGAGTTCTGCCGCACGTAGTTCGCCGCCCGCAAAGAGCAGTTTTGAATTACCAGGCGAGTGCCTGTTAGCCAGGAAGTGTCCCGCGAAATGAATCACGTCTACCTCAGTGAAGCGATGCAGAAATGTGTCCTTGGTGGCGGCGCCGCCGAGCAGCGGGACGGCGTTCTCATAACCCACGGCAATGAGCCGGGCTTCCGCTTCGGCGCTTTCCAGGTCGGGTAGATTTGGATTCTCTTCGCGATCGAAATCAGGATTGCCGATGCTCAGCAAACTCTCGTGCGTACTACGATCCCGCCGCTGCGCGTTCTCAGTGGCCAGCACTAAGACCGAGGCGCTGGGGGAATAGAACAAGGCATGATCTTCCAGTAAGAATCTGCCGCTCGCTGAAACCAGGGAAGCAAATGCAAGTTGGTGTAGAGACTTATCCGGAACCAGGCAAATCTGTTTGTCGGTGGCGAGATCAGGCGGAATCAACAACTCATAAAGCTCTCTTCCGGCTTGTTGCAGCTCGTTCGCCGGCGCCTTTGCGATCAGGGCGGTCTGATACTCATCTATTTTCTTTTCCAGTTCGTCGTCGGTGATCGACTTCTCAATGAAATCGAAACGCGTCTTTGAAACGACCCAGATCGCGAGTTTGTCCGGCAACACGGCATATTGGACGAACTGCACCTGGTCCGGCAGGCGGGCCTGGATTTCCGGCAATGATAATGGTCGGGCCACGGAGGCAAAGTTTTTTACGACGTCGGCAATCGGCTTGTCGGATTCAACAAAATCCAGAAGGGACCGCGCCCGCGATTCCTCCACGAACCTGAACGCATCCTGACTGTCACCGTCTTTGATGGCGTTCGCCGTCGCCGCATCAAACACCTCATGCTCATTGGCAAAGAAGGCCTGGCGTGCCTCGTCTTCGCGAATGGTGGCGCGATACCCTTCGGATAATTTCAGAACGATGGATAGTTCGTGGGAAAAGTCCTCGCGCCGGTCCATTTGTTGGAAACAGAAAAGCTTGCCTTTATGAATCTGGTACAAGCTAACCGTGAATTCCGGCAGCCGGCGGTAAAGCTCAAGCGCCTGGTCGTAGGCAGCCAAAGCTTCATTGCAATCTTTCATCTGCCTTTTTACGTCGGCCAGCGACAGATAGATCTCAGCGGTTATCTGCGTATTCTCGGCGCTGTCGGCGCGCCCCAGCACAATTTGTTTTGATTCGTTTGCATAATTCAAAGCGGCCGCGAAATCTCCCCTTGCCGCCTTCGCCATTCTGCGTAAGGGCGAAATCACGCGCCTGCCGGGTGGTGAGATTTCCTGAGCGATACTCAGGGCTTCTTTGGCAAGACTCAACGAGGTCGCGAAGAACTTCAGCTTGAGCGAGAGATCCGCCAGCGTGCCCAGGTCGCGCAACGTCTGGTTACGGTCTTCATAATAAAGCTCTCTGGCTAAAAGCATTTTCCCTGCATAATCCAGGGCCGGCTCCATCTCCCCGAGTGCTGAATAGTGACCCGCGAGGGCCTCGTTCGCGTGCTGGATTTCGAAGGTATTGTTGTCTGCTTCGGCCAGGTGCAGAGCGCTCTTCAGATTTCTGTTACTGTCCGAAAAGCGGTTCTGACGAAAATCGCCGATCGCCAGCCAGTAGTAAGCCGATGAAAGTATGAGATTGAATTTCCGGCTTTTCGCATCTGTGATTGTGGCGGCGAGCTGCGTCTGGCTCTGGGCGATCTTTCCGACGTCGGGGAGATATTGAATAACCCAATTCTCTGCTATGGCGGATTCGCAAACGTTGCCGAGCTGCTCAAAAAGCTCCCGGCTCGTTTCGAATTCTGAGATGGCCTTTGCGGCGTCGCCCGATTCGCCTGCTTGTTGCCCCGCAAGCAGAGCGTCCTTGGCATGCAACAGTTGTTCGATCTTGCCCGCACCGACGTTCGCGTAGTAGCCGGCTAATTCAGAAAAAAAAACTCCGAGTGTTCCGCTTGCTCGAATCTGCCGATGAGGGCCATGGCATCGAGACTTTCCCGGGCGTCGGTGTCGTCGCCGCGCTGCTTCGCGATCAGATACCGCCGCGACAGTTGCAACGCAACCGCAGGGTCCCTTAATAAGCCCTTTGTGTCGTCATGAATTTTTTGTGCGGCGCCGTTATCTTGATTGCGATAGGCGGTTAAGAAATCCGACAATACTTGTTCATTGCTTTTTGAGAGAGGCGCGGTCTCGATACTGCTCAGGTTCTTCCGGGCCTCGTCCGCCCATCGCGAAGATGGATCCTTTTGCAAGTAAAGCACCCACGACTCCTTCGCTTCGCGCGACATACCCAGTTCCTGCAGGGCCAGCGACTTATTAAAGAGCGCTTCCAGCAAATTGGGGTCAAGTTTCGTGGCAATCGTGAACTCTTCGAGGCTTTGCACCAGATCTTCAGGCCGCTTTTCTTTCTGCTTTGTTTTGGCGCGCTCGAAGTACGTCGAGCCAAGGTCGTTATGAATCTTCGCGTCATCGGCGAATTTCAAGGCGGATTCGAACTCTTTGATCGCCTTCGCATAGTCTTGTTGCGTCAGATAAAAAACGCCGAGCGCGTAATGGTTCTGCGCATTTGGTTTTTTCTCAGCGGCTTCGATCAAATTATTTTCAATGCGCCGAAAACGATTCGGGTCGGCGGCCTCTGGCGCTCCGCGCAACTGGGTCAGAGGCGCATACGGAAACTGCGAAATGCGCGTTTCGGTCGGTCTTGCCTGTTGGTAGATCAATCGCAGTTCCGCGAGCTCGTCCGGGTTACCTCTCCTGCTGAAGTAAACCACCGAAATCAACACGGCAACCAGCAAGACCGCGAACGCCGCCACGTACTTCGGCTGCCGGAAGAAGGACTGCAGCGAAGCAAAGAACGATGGTCTGGCTTCCGATGTCTTTATATCCCGGGCCAGCGCTTTTTTTCTCAAGGCTTCAGTAAGGTCCAATTTGAGGCGCCGGTCGGGATTATTCGCGAGCGTGGATTGCAGACTTGCTGCGTCAGCATTGTTCAGGCGGCCTAACACGTAATCGTTGAGGAGTCCGTCTTCGGTCAGGGCGACCAACGAACAAAACTCTTCATCGGTGAACAAGCGGTCTTCGAACCCCTCGCGCGTCGTTTCATCCGAAACTCGGCCCAGGAGATAATCGCGAATGGCCTTTTCACTGTTCACGGATTCGTCCATAACCCCTTATCGTCAATTAGATATGCCACTATGGGACGTTTTGTAACTGCTCTCCCCGAAAACCTCTGTGGCTGTAAGATTGCGGCCGCGTTCTCAGCTCATACATTCCTGGACGCAAATCTTCAATTTCTGCTTGGTTCGCATCACGCGCATGCGCAACGCAGTCTGAGTCATTTCCAGTCGCGCTGAAATCTGTCGGTGGAGTTGGATCTTCGCCAGCTTTGCTTCCGAAAAATAATCGAGCAGCAAATTTCGGTTCTCAGGAGAAAGCTTCCCGAGGCATTGATCAAGGCATTCGCCGGAAAAACTCTGCTCCTCAGGAGCTTTCGCGGCAATCGTGACCTCATCAATATCCAGATGAGTCCGCTCTTTTCGCAACGATTCGCGATAGACGTTCCTGGCCACGCCATAACAGTAGGCAATCTTGTTTTCGATTTGCTCTTCCGAACTTTTCAGGATGACGCGGTTGATGGTTTCATCCGCCAATTCATCCGCAAAACCACACTGGCGCTGGGCAAAAAAGGTGCACAGACGGAAACGCAAGCGCTCGTACTCTTCGCCCGCCAGGTCGGGATCAGGATTGAGCCACTCAAGAAAGCTCGCAAACTTTTCTCGCGTTACTTCCTTTTTCACTTTGGTTTCGGGTAACCGTACTGACGCTAATTCAGAATGGTCGAAAAATTCGACGATAGCATAACGCAATTATCTAAGGTTAGACAGTTAGAACCGCTTGCCAGAAAGTGGGCGAGGAGCCCGAGCCGGGTGACGGGCTCGGGCTCATCGATGGTGGGGCGAGGGAGCGTTCGTCAGTGATTCTGTCGCTTGATTGGATTTGTTCCTCGCGGTGACACTTCAAGCTTGGGTGTGGCCACCGTCTCCGGATGCGGATCCAACTCGGCCGCCGGTGCTTTCAAAGCTTCTGAAAACACGGCACTTCCTTGCCTGCAACAGGGCTCCTCTGCAGTGTCCTGCACTCCAAAACCCTGCACCGTGGCCTTTAGGGCAAAGCCGGTTACCCCGCCTTCGTTGTTGACTCGTACTCTCATGCAATTCTTCCCGACTTTCAGCCCGCTTTGGGCCGTATAGGTACGCTGCACTGCCGGAACGCTGCTGGAGAACGTGTTGTTAACCAGTGCCTGCATGATCGGGTTTGCGAAATAGCTGTTCAGGAAAAGGTTCGCCTTATTATCGGCACGCATCGTGAGCGTCAGTTGCGCCTTTTCGATTGATTGGAGGCAGAAACATCTCTCGTATTCCGACGTGCCGACGTTGTTGTTATTGCCGAAGATTGGCTCCGTCCCCGGAATAGTGTTCCACCCTGTTCCCAACAGAATTATCCACGATTGAATGGGTGATGAGTACGAAGTGCCCGGCACTGAACGCACCCGCCAATAGTCGTCACGTCCGTTGGCTGGATAAAGTGGATTGCCAACCGCTCCAACGTTGACGCCGGTGCTGATGTCCACTGTTTGATATACGGAAGCGAAGCTGGAATTGGCAAAAGCAAACATTGCCAATAGAGCGACAGCTAGATTCATTTTGCGTAACATTTCTTTTTTTCTCCTGAGACCAGTTTTGCTCGGGGCTTTGCGTCAATTTCGTGCTTGCATCTGTGAGTGCACTTACCCGGAGAAACGTAACGCTGTCGCAAAACGCCTTCTTCACGACTTCACATTCTGTGCTAATGCCACACTGGATGCGTTCTGTTATGGGGTGAAGGGATTGAAGTGTGAGCCCGGATGAATGAGCGGTCTTGCAGTGTTATCCAGCGCGCTCTTGCGTCGGGACGAGCGGCTTGGCTTCCAGCGAATAATCAAACAGCAGATGGCGATGTTGCACGACGATGGGCCACAGGAGACCACAGAGGAGACACTTTCCATCGAGAGTGGGTTTGTGTTTTCGGATCCTGCGGCTTGAACCGCGGGGTTTGACTCGGTTCATTTTGCGTGGCATTTGCTTCTCCCTGGAAACACGTTTGCACGAGACGTTGATTTATTTCGTGCTTGTATCTGTAAAGTGGATCTCAAGGATGGAACGTAACACTTGCAGCACGAGACTTCTTTGCGTCTTATGTGGTGATGAGCAACCATCAAAGCGGGCGGTGGATTCATCTGCCTGCGAAGGGACCCGGCATTTGAATTGCCGTGTTTCCGCGTTTGGATGAATTCTGTCGCTAAAACATACAGAGATGCGTTGATGTACAGATTTAAGATTCACCGTACCCAACCGGGATACTCAAATCGCTTGGCCGCCCTCGCGGTTCTCCTCTGCATCTTCACAGCGGTGTGGGATAAGACGGCTGGCCAGACGGCCAGAGACCGCCAAGGGTCCGAACGTTCGGACAAGGTAACCGGCGGCCACATAGTGCGCGCCGAATTCGATCCGAACGAACCCGACATTCGCATCACTTTAAACGTCCCTACGTTCCGCCTCACGCTGTGGCAAAAGGGCAGAGAAGTGAAGTCCTATTTTGTCGGCGTAGGCATGAAGGAATACCCGATTTACATTGGCGATCGCGAAGCAACTGAAGTGATCTGGAACCCCGCCTGGATACCGCCCTGGAGCGACTGGGTGCGCGCGAGCAAAACAGTCCACCCGGGTGAGATTATCAAAGCGAGCGACCCACGCAATCCACTCGGCAAACTAAAAATTCCGTTAGGCGATAGCTACCTCATCCATCAGGCAGCGAAGCCGACAGACCTGGGCAATCTGGTGTCGCACGGTTGTGTGCGAATGCTGCGCTCTGATCTCTATGACCTTGCGGGCAAAATCATGGCGACGCGAAATACCGGTGTCTCGCAGCGGCGCATTGAGGCCTCAAAGCGGAACTCGCGGACATTGATTGTGCCGCTCAATCAACCCTTGCCCGTAGACATAAACTACGACACGATCGTGGTCGAGGATCGCGTGCTTCACATTTACCCGGACGTGTATGATCGAGGAACGAATACCGCGCCGCAACTGCGTGCCGAACTCGAGTCGTCGTCGATTGATGTATCACGCCTCGACGATCAGACGATTCGGAAAATGTTTTCGAAAGCGACTCGGCACACGGAGTTTGTCGTTGAGATTAATAGCATAGAGCAAGGGCATGTGCTCGAAGACGGTCGGGTCTTGCCGATCGTCCGAACCAGTCAAAGACCGAGGCGCAAAAGGTAAGCGCAAAAGGTAAGAATGAGCACCTTTCTACTTGACTCTAAAAACTGGCCGGCACATCTGTCGCGCTGATGAGGTTGGCTCAATTCGAAAAACGGAGGCATTAGCCCGACCGTCAGGGAGGGCTCACCCTTCACACCCGGCTGGTTATGAGATATCCCTGACGGTCGGGCTAGCGCCCCGTTTGCCTAAGCGCCTATTGCGCGTCCTGCACCAACCGCGCGAACTCCTGCAACTCGACACCGTTCAGATCAGATATGGCCCAATAGTTCATGCCTGAGTTGGCCCAGTGCAGCAGGTTATATCCCTGACGTTTCGTAGCGACTGCGCCCGTAGGATTGCTTTGCCCGGCCGGCCAAATATACAGATTGATGTAATGCTTCTGGCGCTGGTAGATAAGCGCTGCGACCGCTCTGTTATTCAGGTACTCGAGCCTGCCGCCGATCAGAGGAAATCCCTGACCGGCAAAATCCTTAACCGGTGGAGCGAAATCAAGCTTGCCATCGAACCAGGGCTTTACTGTGTGCTGATCAGAAGAGATCACATCGGCTCGATGACTGTCTAACTGCAACGAGCGAACGTGATTGGAAACGATCTCCTGGGCCAGAAGTTCATCTCCGGAAGGACGTAGACCAGGTACGGCTCGCCATATGACGAGCGCCATCAAGAGCACGATGGCCAGTGCAACTCCAACTCCAACTGGGAGCCAGCGCCAGCCAAACGACCGCCGGCTGACTTCCGACTTTGCCTCAAGCCGCAAGGACGACCGAATGCGCTTTTTCAGTTTTGCCGGGGCAGAATGATAGAGCGAGCTATCCTTGAAAGCAGAACGCAGTGCTGTTTGATTGCGATAAGCGCTCGCGCAGACCTGGCATTCCTGCATGTGATGCTCAACCTCCAGACTTCTGGCCAGATCCAACTCGCCATCAACGTACGCGTGAATCAAATCCTGTGTGGTCTGACAACTCAACTTGAGACCTCCGTTTGCGCGTGACTCGCAAGAATCTGTTGCAGACGCTTACGCGCGCGCGCCAGACGAGACATCACCGTCCCGATCGGCAGATCCGCCATTACCGCAATCTGCTTGTAAGACATTTCCTCCAACTCGCGTAGGACCAACACCTCACGGAATTCTAACGGCAACTCTTCGAGAGCTTGCCTTAGTATTCGCGCATCGGCCTCTTGCAACAAGAGTGCTTCCGGATTCAAATCGTCGCTTTTGACTTCATACACTTCATCATCCAGCGGCACGTTCAATTCGGGTGAGCGATTGCGCTGCATCCAGGTGTATGTCGTGTTGCGTACGATCCCGAGAAGCCAGGCGCGCCCATCCTCCCCATGAAATCCGGCGAAGAATTTGAACGCGCGCAGATATGCCTCCTGCACCACGTCTTCGGCGTCCGCGTCATTGCGCGTCAGCCAGCGCGCCAGGTTATAGGCGGCGTCGAGGTGCGGTAAGACTGCTGTCTCAAAACTGACGAGTTTGGGCTGCCGTTGCAATCTGTCTTCCTGCTTACTTCACATCACCAACTGCTAAGACCGATTCTCGGCCTCTTTTATTCCCGTGTTTGGCTCAATTCTTATCCGGGAATATTGATCATGGAAAATCAGAGTAAGAATGTAAAGGCCCTTAGCTCCACATTCAATCGAAGGCCGCGGGAATATTTCCGAAGCTCACTCGGTATGGCTAATAGCGGTATCACCGAGAGCGGTAACTTCTGGTTCGGGAGAATGCGAATGAACAAGTTTGACAGGCGCGGGTTTATAAAACTCGCTGGTTTGGGTGGCGGGATCGTCTTTGCTTCAAGTCTGGGCCGGGGCTTGGGTCTTAACGCCCTTGGCTCGGTCGTGGGCTATGCAAATGGAAAAGTTGAAAACGACTTTTACTTTGTCCAACTGTCCGACACGCACTGGGGTTTTGCCGGGCCAAAGGTGAATCCTGACGCGGAAGGTACGTTAAAGAAGGCGGTGCAGGCGGTCAACAGCCTCGAACAGCAACCGGACTTCATAGTTTTTACCGGCGATCTCACGCACACGACCGACGACGTTCAGGTCCGCAAAGATCGGATGTCGCAGTTCAAAGAAATTGTCGCCGGGCTGAAAGTCCCGACGGTTCACTTTATGGCGGGCGAGCACGACGCTTCGCTTGATCGGGGTGATGCGTATCAGGAGGCGTTCGGCAAACTCAATTACACCTTCGACCACAAAGGCGTGCATTTCATTGTGCTCGATAACGTCTCCGATCCGGGAGCTATCGTTGGGGAATCACAACTTAATTGGCTCAAAGCCGACCTGAAGCAGCAAAAAACTGATGCGCGCATTGTGGTGCTGACACACCGGCCGCTGTTCGATCTATATCCCGACTGGGACTGGGCTACTAAGGACGGTTCCGCTGTGATCGATGCCTTAATGCCGCACAGGAATGTGACCGTGTTCTACGGGCACATTCACCAGGAGAATCACCACCTGACCGGGCACATAGCGCATCACTCGGCAAAGTCTTTGATGTTTCCGTTGCCTGCGCCCGGTTCGGTGCCAAAGAAGTCGCCTGTACCCTGGGACGCCACCGCTCCTTACAAAGGTCTGGGCTTTAGGAGCATCGAAGCCGAGCCAAAACAAGCTAAGTATGAAATCAAAGAACTCAATGTTACTGGAGGATAAACTAATGATTAGTAAAAGAGTCTTTATAACAGTCGCTCTGCTGGGGAGCGCGGTCCTATCGAGCTTAGTTATTTACACCAGGGCGAATGCGGTGCCGGTAGAGAGAGTAATTCACATCACGGCAAAGAAGTTCGATTTCAGCCCTGACTCAATCACTTTGAAGAAAGGTGTGCCCGTAGTCTTCGAGATTTCTTCCGCAGATCGTGAACATGGATTTAATCTCCGAGCCTTCGGTATTCGCACTAACGTGTCGCCGGGAAAGGTCAGCCGTATTCGATTCACGCCCGATAAGACAGGCAAGTTCACCTTTTCATGCGACGTGTTCTGCGGCGACGGCCATGAAGAGATGACGGGAACAGTTGTGGTCACTGAATGAGTAGGCAGTCAGTACCGGGAGCGGACCGGGGGAGCCTGGTGGTAGCGACCGGGTCTCAATCCACGCCACGGCTGAACTTGTCAGCAAATAACCCGGTCGCTACCGCTCTCGGTGCCGACCTCATCGCCAAACCCCAATCAGCGTAAACATGAGAAAAATCCTCTTAGGTGTGGTTCTGACGTTAGCTTTACTGATGTTGTCAGCTCTCGTGATAACCAGGCTTGGCCTGATGCCGGTGAGCGCTGATGGAACTCATTCACGGCTTGAAGCTCGGATCATGCCCGCGGTCCTTCACGCTTCTATTGTCCGTCATGCATCTGCAGAACAGAATCCGGTGCCTCTCAACGAGGACAATCTGAAGGCGGGAGTAGATAACTACAAGGCGATGTGCGCGAGGTGCCATAGCACGCCGGCAAATGGTCCGAGCGTTTACGGCGAGTCCTTCTATCCTCCGGCGCCAAGACTACCGGAAGGAATGTCCAGTTACACAGATTCGCAACTCTTCTGGTTAATAAAGCATGGCATACGGAATACGGGGATGCCTGCCTGGGGAGGCATGCTGTCGAACGAGGAGATCTGGCAGATCGTAAGTCTGCTGAAGAACTCGCAGGATCTTCCCCGCTCAGTTGAGGCCGAATGGGCGCCCAAGAACAAGACAGAGGAATAGGAAGATGCGCTCTCGTCGCCCGGAAGCCGCGCTCTCACTATCTGAAGGAAGGGCCACTACCTTCAATGATGCTAGACTGCCGGAACAAGTTTCCTCATCAACGGTTTTAGATCAGTTTCAGTGCGCGGATGGCGTCAATGTTCTTAAACATGCGGAACTGTCCAGGAAAGCGAATGAAGTCGTATCTTTCATACCAGAGAGCGAGCCTTTCATCTCGGGCATCGAGCATCATCGCGCGAACGCCTGTCTTCCTTGATATTTCATCAACCCGCGCCTGAGCGTCCATCAGCATCAGCTCGCCATAGCCCAGGCCCTGAAATTCTCGATCGATGCCCAGTTGCCCGAGGAGGATTACAGGGATGGCGCGCTTGATGCTGGGGCGGTCGCCGGGTATTTCTTCCTGTTTCACTTGAGCCATCAACAGAGTGTGATATCCAACGATGCGGGTGGGCTCGACTTGTTCGTTGACGAGAACCATCGTGCGGCTGAGGTCCCGCTCCTGGTCCTGGAGAGCCTGCTCCTGTAGAAAGCGTGTGACTTCTTTATCTCCACAGTCGAAACGCTTCCGGGCGTGACTTTTGGAGATGGGTTCAACCAGCAAGGCGATGTCTCACACCTTCCCGTCGGCCTCGCCGGTAGCGAGCGGCAGCAGCGCGAGATGACTTCGACGGCTTCCTGCTGCGGTCCAACGATTCAAGGAAGAAACTATAGTCCTCGGCATCAAGCGTCACGGTATCGTGTCGCTCCAGAATTTCGTTGGCTCTTTCGCTAAGCGCGGAGACGGCGAAATCGGTTAGTCCCTGGCCAGTGATGGCTGCAGCCCTGGCCACCCGCGCCTTAATCTCGGGACTTAGACGAAAGTGCATTCTGTCTTTGTCTGCCGTGCTCACCTTTTTTGCCTTTGCCAATGTCATTCTCTTCGCTCCTTGACTCTAAGTGGCAATCTGCCACACGCATTATGGCAGGTCATTTAATCGAGTTCAAGTCAACTTGGAGTTATTTGAAAAGGTTTGGAGGCGGCGATCGGTAATACTCAAAATCGCTCCAGACATCCACAAAAGTCCCCACAGTCGAATTGCTAATCAGTTGGTGATTGCTCTTAAGTAAGGGCTCCTGGATCCAGACCAGCCCTGCGGGATGCCCGTTTCAGGTGAGTCAACTATATGATTACCGTTGCAAGGCCCAGAGGGCCGGCATTCAATAGGCCGCGACCGTAAGGTCGTGGATACAGGTTTTGAAAATGATTGGTGAGGTCCGAAGGACCGGTATAATCATATCGACGCTGCGGGCCTTACCCAGTCGCTACCGCTCTGGGTACTGACCCCATGACCCCGACCTCACGGTCGGGGCTATTGCATCTCGGCGCTTCGCGCCTCACGGCCGCCGGCGTGTCGGCTATCGACTTGGCTTCGCTTTCGAATCGACGTCGGCGCCCCCGCCAACATCAATGCACGCATCAGCCATCTGGCCGAGAGTGAGACTACTTCCCTGAAAAACGCTCACGCAGCCGCCTACGCCGATCGTCAACGTGCGGCCCAGGAACTCCTAGCGGTGAAATCCCGGAAGGGGCGATCGTTGGAGGGACATCAGTACCGGACGGGTCATCGATGAACCTCAAATCGTCAAAGCCCCCCACAAAAGTCCCCACAGTGAGAATTTACTTGAGGTTGGTGACTGCCGGTAAATTATTGAGAAGATTGGAGGCGGCGATCGGAATCGAACCGATGAATAAAGGTTTTGCAGTCTTGGAAAGCTTGTTCTCCGAAGTTCTGCTGTGTGTGCTCTTACATGCGCGTTTATTGGACGTTTCAATATTCCGACTGTGCGCGTGTTCACCTGGATTTGGATCAGTGTCGCGTAGTAGTGACACATCAGTGATACAAGACATGAGTCGCACGAGTAGTAATTACTAGCCTGTCACTATTCAAGAACCTTCAAATACACGCGGCTTCATCCCCGGCGAGCGCACCGTGTTGACAGATGAAGCAGACGGGCACTACGGATAGATCCACAAACCTGCGATTCGCTCTACATGGAAGATCATAAAACCCAAAGAAAATGGTACCTTGCTGGTTTTTTCCTGTTTCATGCGTACCGGACTGGCTCAAAGGGTGGCTTGGTAATGTTCCCACTGCTGCTTCAGCTTCGTCATGAAAGCGATGAAGTGCTCATCCTTTCGCAGACTATCGAGATTGCTATCCTGCGCAAATAAGGGATAGCAGGGCAAGCCATCATCAGCCGCAACCTGCAACCATTTGATGGCTGGCTCAGCCTGGTTCATGAGTGCGTATGCCGAGGCGATGTTGTAAGCAGTGTGATGAAAGTGGCCGAACCCTTTCCCGATCTCAATCGCGCGCTGTATAGTATCCTCCGCTTCTTTGGTCTTCCCGGCTTTGGCCAGCATCATTGCCTTAACGCTGGTGACAGCGCCTCCTTCATCTTTGGGATAGTCTTTCAAGAACTTGTCAATGAGGTCATTCGCTTCTTCTATTCGATCAAGTCGAAACAAAGCGGTGGCGGTTTGATATATCAGGAGCGAAGGATTTGACTTTAACGGCGTGCCGCTAAAAACCCTATAGGCATCTTCATACTTACCTCGATACAGATCAATTACGCCTAGACGGGTACGCGCCAGCGTATTGCCCGGATTGATAGCCAGGGCCTTTTCGAGTTCCGACTGGCCTTTGTCGAGCAAGCCGGTGTGAAAATAGACGACGCCAAGTTGAAGGTGCGCCTCGTCGAGATTCGGATCCAATTCCACCGCGCGCCGGTATGCCTGAATGGCCTGCTCATGCGGGAAATGGTTTTCGTGTGTCCATAAAATAAGACCGCGGGAAAAATGCGCCTCCGCCAGATTTGGATCTAATGCGAGTGCTTTTTCGACGGCGACCGCGGCGTCCTCGTTCAATTGTTTCTTTTCCGCCTCGGGAGCGAAATAAAACGCCTTGATATTGTAAGCGCGTGCTAGTTCAGAGTAAGCAGGAGCGAAATCCGAGTCGGCAGCTATTGCCTGCTTCAGTAGTCTAATTGCATTTTCAATATCATCTCGGTTTTCGCTCTTAACATTTATCTTGCCACGCAGATAGGAATCGTAGGCGGGTGAGTTTTCATACTTGATGTTGGGCTTCGTCGCCAGCGTCGGGCCGCGAAGGAAACGCACATACATGGCTAACGCCAGAGCGAGCGTTAGAAGAACGATTGCGGCCAGCGCTAAACGAGAGCTGAAAACGCTACGCCAATTCAGTTGGCGTCGCGTATCAGTAACTCTTGGGCGCGATACAGCTCCATTCTTGATTAACGTAGCGAACTGTCCGCTCTCGCATTCGCGCTTTACCTGCTCTAACTCGACAATCAACTCCTCCATTGTCTGGTAACGTTTTGCTAGTTCCTTCTCCAGGCACTTCCTGACCAGACGTTCAAATCGATTCGTCGCTATGCCTCGCAGCGGGGGCGGGTCCTGAGTCAAGATCGCGGAAATGATTTCCGCCGAACTCTTCGCGTCGAAGGGCCGCCGGCCGCTGATGAGCTCGTAGATCACTACACCGTAACTAAAGATATCGCTTCGTCCATCCAATTCCTCCGCTCGTACCTGTTCGGGCGACATATAGGGCACCGTTCCCACTATAGCTCCCGCTTGCGTAAGCAACGTCGCTGTCTCCGCTTCATAGTCCGAGATGGCCTTCCCGCGCATGACCTTTGCCAGACCAAAATCCAGCACCTTCACTTGTCCGCGCGCCGTGAGCATGATGTTCTGAGGTTTAATATCACGATGGATGATGCCGTGGGAGTGCGCTTCTGTCAGCGCTTCGGCGATCTGCGCGGCGATAGTGAGCGACTCTTTCAGTTCCAGTGGCTTTCGCTTGAGTTTAACGTCGAGTGTCTCGCCCTCAATGTACTGCATCGCGATGAAGCTGCGGCCGTCTGCTTCGCCGATTTCGTAAACTGAGCAGATGTGCGGATGGTCGAGGGTCGCAGCCGCTCGCGCCTCTCTGATGAGGCGCTTCTTCGCACGTTCATCCGACATTGCTTCAGGTGGCAGAAACTTGATGGCCACCCCGCGCCCAAGCTGAGTATCCTCGGCGAGATACACCTCACCCATCCCGCCCGCGCCGAGCTTCGAGCGGATTTCGTAGCGGCCTATCGTTTGTCCGGCTTTCAATTCCAGATCGCTGGCCAGCATTTCAGCAGCGGCCTGATAAGCGGGTGAGTCGATGAAGCTTCCGTCTTTTTCGTGCGAGGCGAGCAGTGACTCGACTTCTCTACGAAGCGATTCATCTTCGCCGCAGGCTCGCGAGAGAAAAATAGATCGCTGCTCCGGCTCGCATTGAAGAGTCGAGTCAAACAACTCCTTAACTTGATGCCAACGTTCCGGTGTCATGTTAGCGGGTGCAATTTGGTATGACTTATTCCACGGTCGGCTGCGGAAAACAACCCCGCACCGCCCGCCCAGCTTACCCTAGTCATCGCGACGGCACACAGACTATCGCACCCGGTCCGACTGTGCCAACTCTTAACAATGGAAGGTTTGGAAAGATTGGTTGGTTAATCGCGGTTCAATAGTAAACGAGGGCGTGCCTCGATCGGCGCTCTGAGAGGAGCGGAAAAGTTGTGCGGGCGGATGTCGTGGCACAATCGGCCGAGGCCCTTATTGGAAACACCGTGCGCATGGTCGCACGAGCACAACTAACATTTACGAGGGCGACTGCGTGTAGGCAACTCGCAAGTTAGTGATACAAGAGTGATACTCGTGAAAACTGGCAGCTAACTATGTCGCTTGCAAACCATTGAATCTATTGAGCGTATGGAGGCGGCGATCGGAATCGAACCGATGAATAAAGGTTTTGCAGACCTCTGCCTTACCACTTGGCTACGCCGCCCGAATGCAGGGATAAAGGACAAGGCGGAAGGATGAAGGAAGTTCCAATCCAAAGCTTTCAGCCGCCGCGAGTACGCAACCGAAAACTAGGACCGGGAACAACAACAACCCTTCATACTTCCGCCTTCGCTCCTGAAATGGAGCGGGAGACGAGATTTGAACTCGCGACCCTCGCCTTGGCAAGGCGATGCTCTACCACTGAGCTACTCCCGCTTTTCAACGAGTTTCGATTCTAAGGATTCGCGATAGCTTGTCAAGGCAGCAGTGGCACAGACTTCAGTCTGTGGATCCTTCACGAAGGCCCAAGGCCACATTCATTGCGCCATTTGGATCGCCTTAATCAGAGGCTATCCGAGATAGGTGATATCGCGCGGTTTAAAACACAGACTGAAGTCTTTCCCACTTCCGTTATGGTTGCGGCAAAGGTTTCGCCAGCACACCGGCGATGAACTCATTCAAACCGGCGTCTGAGTTCTCATGGCGAAACTTATAGAGGTCGGTGAGCCGTTTGGTCCACTCGGCCTTTTTAGCTTGCTGCTGCGGATCGTTTCCCGCCAACGCCACCGCGCGCGCATAGGCATCGACAATGCGGTCCATGACCTTGTTGAGTGTTTCGATCGCGGCTTTGCTCTCAGGCGTTTCAGGTTGATTGGCAAAGCGCTTGGTGTAATCCGCGGAAAGTCTTTTGTACGGGCCTTGCTCGTAGGCGACGGCGAGCAAATAGAACGTCGATGGAGTCTTTCTCAGGTCACTGTCGATTTGCGTGACTCTGATAAAACGCCCAATCGCTTCTTCCGGCCGCGGCTTCAAGTCGATGAAACCGATGGCGTAGTTCAGAGAAGACACCGCGTCGTCGCGACTCTTGAATGGCTCCCAGGCGTCCGGAGTCTTGCCGCTCTCGAGCAACTGAATTGCTTTCTGAGCATAGCGCACCGAGTCGGCATTGAAGGTTTCGTTTTTGGCGTTCGTGGTGGCGAGGTAGCCGCCATAGCCGAGGGCGATCAGCGTCTTAACGTCTTCCGGATCATCGGCCAAAACCTGTTTCGCCAACCCGAAACCGGCAGCGTAGTTCTTCTCGCCATAGATCGACCGCAGCAGAGTGTCCTGACGCTCATCCTTTTCAAAGGCGCTGATCCACTGTTTCAAATAGCGAGTGTACTGATCGTCTTCTTTGTTATAGCGCGCCATGTAGGCCTTCGCGGCCTGATAGGCTGCGGCGGGATTGGGCTCGCGATTCTCGACGAAGCGCTTGTACGTAGTGACCTTGAATTCGTCGTCAGTTTCCTGGAGCGCCGCGCCGGTTCTGGGTTGCGCGGGCACCCTTGTGGACGCAGAAAATGCCAATGCCAGACCGAAAAGCAGGGCGAGCGTTACGCGATGTTTCATCAAATCAAGAAGCCTCCAGCAAAAGTAATCGCTGCCTTGGATGCCAGAATCCCGGAGAGCGTTTGTCGCATTTCGATTTTAACAGAGAGGTACGCGAGGGCGGAACCGCGGAGAAGAGTGATACTGACCTCTTTTTTTGGGCGGGCGATTATCAGGCTGCCGACAGAGATACCGGAGCTTCCGGAGCGGCAGCCACAGGAGGAGCAGGCAAATCAACAATCTCCCAGGCGGCGCGGTTACGTAGCAGTGACGCCATCAGCGAGGCATGCAGCAGGTGGCCGCTGCGTTCTGCCTTCACCCGGCCCAACAGGGGCATGCCCAGCAGTGCCAGGTCGCCGATGATGTCGAGGATCTTGTGACGCACGAACTCATCGGACCAGCGCAGACCCGTTTCATTCAACATGCCGTCGCGGGTCAGCACGATGGCGTTGTCGAGGGAACCGCCACGGATCAGATTCGCGCGCCGCAACGCTTCAACTTCTTCGATAAAGCCGAACGTTCGGGCAGATGCGATCTCTCTCGCGAAAGAACCGTTATCCAAAATGACCTCGCGATGCTGTACGCCGATGAGCGGGTGTGGGAAGTCGATGATACAGTCGATCTCGTAGGCGTCGGCAGGTTCAATTGTGATACTGCGATTCCCTGAGACGGCGGCCACCCTTTCTCTGATGAGCAAAGCGCGGCGTGCGGCCGGTTGATCTACCAAGCCGGCGTTTTCGATCATTTCGGCAAAGGCTTCGGCCGACCCGTCCATAATCGGCACTTCGAGATTGTCGACTTCGACGTAAGCGTTATCGACACCGCATCCGCGCAAAGCAGACAACAGATGCTCGACGGTCGAGAGCATCACGCCGGTTCGCATCAGCGTCGTCGCGTAGCTGCAATGCGCGACTGACTCGACCGTGGCCGGAATTTCAAAGCCGCCAAGGTCCGTGCGACGGAAAACATACCCCGTGTCCGGCGGAGCCGGCATCAGCCGTACCTTCACCGGCACCGCGGTGTGCAAACCTATTCCGCGAGCTTCGACTGGTCCGGCCAGCGTGGTTTGGCGTGCGCCTGAGTGTTTAGATGTTTTCATTTACGAGAACTGAGTTAAGGCGAAACTCATTGGAGCAAGATGCATGCCTGCCAGAGCATCGCGCATTCGCACTGCTGTTGTGGCAGAGCCGCCACGCTTGTGCGCACTGGCGCGGCAGGTAGGCCACGAACTGAAAGGACCTCATCGTCTTGATCTTCCTTTGCGCCTTACGTAGTCCCTTTGTGCCTTTGCGAGAACCTGTTGAATTTCACGCGAAGGCGCAGATGAAAATCGGAAGGCGCAAAGACTGCAAATTGACACTCTGAAAGCAGGCCCCTATGATCGACGTCATAATGCCACAGAAGAGTTCCCCTGCCGGGACCAAGCCGGCTGAACGAGTCTTTCTCATCGACTCGATGTCACACATCTTTCGCGCTTTCTATGCCCCGATGGCGAACCGCGCCGCGCCGCTGTCGAATTCAAAAGGGCAGGTCACGCAGGCTGTCTACATCTTCACCAACATGCTGCGGAAGCTAATTCAGGACGAGCAGCCGAAGTATATTGCCGCGATTTTCGAATCAAAGGAAAAAACTTTTCGTCACGAGGCCTACAGTGACTACAAAGCCAATCGCCAGCAAATGCCGGATGATTTGACTTCGCAGATGCCTTACATCGAGCGCCTGTGTGCCGCCTACAACGTGCCCATGATTAGCCTCCCGGGATTTGAGGCCGACGATGTGATCGGAGCCCTCTCCGTACAGGCAGCCGGCCAGGGTTTGCAGGCGGTCATCGTTTCCAACGACAAAGACATGTGCCAACTCGTCCACGATCCTTTGATTGTGTGCATGCGCCAGAACTCGCAAATCGTCAAACGCCGGGAACCAGTTCCGCCGATTGAGTGGTGCGACGAAGCCTGGGTCGAGAAAAAGTTTGGCGTGCCTGCTGACAAGCTGGTTGATTTGCTGGGGTTGATGGGTGACTCGATCGATAACATTCCCGGCGCTCCGGGCGTTGGACCAAAAGGCGCCGTGCAAATAATCCAACAGTTCGGCACTCTCGAAAACGCTCTGGAGCACTGGGAAGAAATCAAACACAAAAGTTACCGCGAATCGCTCCGCAGTAACGCCGAGCTGATTCGCAAATCGCGCGAGCTCGCCCAAATCAAGACCGACCTTGACGTGCATCTTGACTTGAACCAGCTCGAAAGGCGTCCGCCCGATCGCGCGGCGGCTTACGAGCTGTTTCGCGAACTCGAGTTCACCGCGCTGACGAATGAATTTGCCGACGGAGCAGTAGCGGCAGCGAAGGTTGCCGGCGAGCGCAAGTACTCATTAATCGGCAACCGGGCTGAACTCGAAAACCTCATTCAGCAATTGTGGTACTCCGAACATGTCGGCCTGGCGATTTTGAATTCATCGCCGCCGGGCGCGGGGCAGCAACAGAGCACGCACGATGGGCACGCTCACGGGATTGCCTTCTCATCGCATACTGAAAACTCGTCGTTCGTCGATCTCGATCACTTTGCGGAAGGTAAAGAAGCTGCGCTCGAGGCGATGCGCGATTTGCTGAGCAACGGCTTGATTGAAAAGTCGGTGCACGATCTGAAGCGAGCCACGGCGCTGCTTGCGCCACTCGGTATCGAGTTGGCCGGGGTCGCGGACGATACACTGATCGCCGCTTATCTCATCGATCCGACGCGGAGCAAATACGAATTGTCGGAACTGGCGCGCGAGGCGGTGGGCGCGGAAAGCGGCGGCCCGGCGTACGAAGGCTGGAGCGAAACCGGATGGCAAACTGCCGAGGCGGCGGATTTGACGGCGCAGGTTGCCCGCGTTCTGCGCCAGCGAATCGACGAGAAAAATCTGGGCAGCATCTATCGCGATATTGAACTGCCGCTGGCGCCGATGCTCTACCGAATGGAGCGGGCGGGCATCCGTGTCGACTTAAACGTGCTGAATGATTTGTCACGTCATCTCGGCGCCGAGCTGGCAAAACTCACCGACAAAATCTGCCAACTGGCGGGGCGCGAATTCAATATCAACTCGCCTAAGCAGGTGGCCGAATGCTTCGAAACGCTGAACATAGTCTCTGGCCGTAAGACTTCGACCGGCCGCGTGTCGACCAGTAAAGCGGTGCTCGAAGAGTTGGCCCAAACCTACGAACTGCCCCGGCTGATTATTGAATACCGCGAATTGGACAAGTTAAAGAGCGTCTATACGGACGCGCTGCCTCATCAAGTCGCCGCCGATGGACGCATTCACGGCCAACTGAATCAAACCGTCGCCGCCACGGGCCGGCTTTCGTCGAGCGAGCCCAACTTGCAGAACATCCCGATTCGTACCGAATTGGGCCGTAGCATCCGCCGCGCCTTCGTTCCCGCAGCAGGCAACAAACTTATCTCAGCGGATTATTCACAGCTTGAACTCCGGCTGCTGGCGCACATCACGCGCGATGAAGTAATGCTGGACGCTTTTCAAAAAGGAGAAGACATCCACTCGCGCACGGCGCGCCTGGTCTTTAATGCAAAGACGGACGAAGAGCTGAAAGAGGCGCGGCGCTTTGCCAAGATCGTGAACTTCGCGATCGCTTACGCGATCGAGCCCTGGGGCCTGTCACAGCGCGTGGGCATCTCGCGGCAGGAAGCGCGCAAGGTGATCGACGATTACTACGCGACTTACAAAGGCGTGCGCCGGTACATGGATGAAATTCCGGTCCAGGCGCGCGAGCACGGCTACGTCCGTTCGCTCTATGGACGCATTCGTCCGCTCGCCGGAATCAACGATCGCAACGCGAACATTCGCCGCGCGGCTGAACGCGAAGCCATCAACATGCCGATCCAGGGCACGGCTAGTGATATCGTCAAGATTGCTATGCTGCATGTCGAAGAGGCCTTTCGGCGCGAAGGTCTGAACGCAAAGATCCTGATGCAGGTGCACGACGAGTTGCTGGTAGAGTGTCCCGCCGGCGAAGCCGATAAAGTTGCCGAGACACTAAAGCGTGAGATGGAGCAAGCAGTCAAAATCGACGTGCCGCTGATTGCTGAAGTCGGCATCGGCGACAACTGGATGGAGGCGAAGCACTGATGGAAAAGTGCAAATTGAAAACTGCGAATTGCAAATTGAAAATTGCGAGTTGAGCCAGAGGAACAATTGTGACGGCGGATGAGTTGATCGAACGACTCATAAACTTTGCCGCGCGGGTCGGCAAGGTTGTTGATGCTTTGCCGGACTCGCGAATGGGTCGACACATCGGAGGTCAACTAGTACGCAGCGGAACTTCACCTGCGCCAAATTACGAAGAAGCTTGTGCAGCGGAAAGTCGCGCTGATTTCGTTCACAAGCTCAGCATTAGTCTGAAAGAGTTGCGCGAGTCACGTTGTTGGATCCGTCTTATCATCAAAACTGAAATGCTTCCGGAGCATCGAATGGGTGAGTTGCTTGATGAATGCAATCAGTTGTGCAACATCATTGCACAATCTATAGTCACCGCGAAGAAGCGAAGAGATAAGAAGGCCTAGCAATTTGCAATTTGCATTTTTCAATTCTCAATGACTTTGAATGACGCCGTGTCGATTTGATGTCCACCCAACCGAAACCAACTCAACAGCCTGAGGGCGAGGTCGTCTACCGACGCGTGATACCGCCCCCTGCCGGCGGCCGCAAGGATAAGCGACTGGATCCCACATTGCTGCCCTTGGTGGCCGGCTTCGCGCTCTTGTTGTTGCTCATTTGGGTCCTGGGCAGCTTGAGCATGCGTCGCCTGGAGGAGACGAGCCGGGCGGCTCTGGAACTCGAAAATGCTCATGCCGCCCGGGCCGGATTGTTGCTGAAACTGCGTGTTTCTCTCACGAAGCTCGACAACGAAGCGCGGAAGCGCATGGAATCAGATGCCCGCCGCGAACTGTCTCCGCCCTTCGATTTGCGTTTGGATTCAGCGCGCGTTGAGGTGACGAATCTTTTGGCGCTCGTGGATCATGCGCCGCTCGGTGAATTGCCGAAGTGGCGCAAGTTCCGCGATGACCTGGCAGTCTATCTCGAAATAACGAGTGATAAGAATCGATATTCGCAGGACGGTTTTGCGAAATTTCGTGACCTGGAAACCGACCTGGACGGGCTCATCCAGGATTCGGCGAGCGAAGAGCCACAGATATTTGCTCAAGCTGAAGCAATGCAGAATGCTGCGACGCGATCAATCAGGACCTGGAATTTCTTTGCCTTACTGGCTGGTTTGGGAGTGGCCGTGGCCACCATCTGGCAGGTGCAGCGCAGCTTTCGCCAGAACAAACAAAGCACGGAAGCCGCGCGTCGCGAGCGTGAATTCAGCAATCAAATGCTGGAAGGTATGGTCAGCGCCATCGCGGCAATCGATCGACAGGATCGGATCCGCAGTGCGAACGCCGCGTTCCTGCGCATCTTTCCCCATGCAACCATCGGCTCTTCGATTCACGATCGCGTCGATTCAGCGGACCGCACGCGATTGTTGGAGTCAGCTACAGCTTCGTATGTAGATGAGGCGACGTATCGTGGGCGGTGGAATCTGAGCGAAGACGGCGCCGAGCGCACCTTTGATGTGTATTCGTCGCCGATCGAAATCGACCGTGAACACGGGCAGATCCTTACGTTGGTGGATGTGACGGAAGCGGCGAAGGCAGAGGCGGCCCTGCGACGCGGCGAAGCGCTGGCGGCCGTCGGTGAAGCCGCCGCGCAACTGGCCCACGAGATCAAGAACCCGCTCGGGAGCATTCGCCTGGGAATTGAAATGCTGCACGAATACATGGTCACCGCCGATGCTTTGAAGACGATGGGACTGGTGGAACGCGGGATCCATCACCTGAATAAACTGGTAGTCGACGTGACCCAGTTTTCACGACGGCGGGAGTTGGACGCAGTGGAGTCCGACTTACAAGAGTTGATTGAATCGAGCCTCGAACTGGTGGCGGATCGCGTGCAAGAGAAAGAAACGCCGATTGAAAAGGACTTTGGCCCGGCCCCGATTCTCGGAAATTGGGACGAGGAGCAATTACGCGAAGTCTTTGTGAACCTGATTGCCAACGCGATCGACGCGGGGGAGCCAAAGTCTCCGGTGAAGATCAAGACGGAGATGGTCGAGTCCGATGACAGATCTAAATCGATCGAAGCGCCCGCGCGCACCAGCAACGGAAGAGTGCGCATTCTCATCACCGACCAGGGAAAAGGCATGGATGCCCAGACGCAAGCCCGTCTGTTCGAGCCATTCTTCACCACCAAGAAACGCGGCACGGGTTTGGGCCTGTCGATCGTAAGACAAATCGTCGACCTGCACGGCGGCACTATCGACGTCGAGAGCGAACCGGGAAAGGGCACGACCTTTCGCGTGGAGCTGCCGCTGGGCAGGAATGAAAAAGCCTCTGACTGAGTCGCTGAAAGATGTCAGCGGATCCGGTGGACAAGTACCAAGACTTAATTCGTTCGACTGAGAACCACATGTCATCGTGCGCTAGGTCTAATCGGAGTAGAAGTGTGGTCGTAATTCTTCATCCCCCACATAACGAAGCGCCTGACGATAGATCGCTTTCAGGGTGCCGGTATCCAGTTCGCGATGGTTTGGGATTGTCAGGGTTTGTCGAGTGCCGTCCGGAAAGAAAGCGGCGCAACTTAACATGGCTTCCGCGTTGCGACGCGATTTGAAACCCAAGCTTCGAAAATATTTTGACTACGTCCGGACCGGAGAGGGTTCTAGGCTTTGGCATGACTCAGTGATTCAAGTTCGAAGCTCGCGAGAATTGATGGATCGGGAGCGAAACCAAATTCTGCGAGATCCTCATCTTCCAAGTGGAGCGCCAGCGCTTCCTTAAGATTATCGGCGAGTTCGTCCAGCGTCTCGGCTTGCGTAACCACAGGGAGATCCAGACACTCTGCCACGTAGTACTTCTCACCTTTGTGAATGTGAACCTGGATAATCTTTTTCATGGACTGCATTCTATCACTGGCTGGGGTCGAGCAAGAAAGGTTGTTTTAGATGCGCTCCAGCTTTTCCTTAGGCTCCACCGTAATATTCTTGAACCTCGTCAGCCGCACCAGACCGGGCGCGGCGCCTTTCGGTTTCGAAACAAACTTTCGTTGCGTGTAGTGGACGTCGACCTTTGGATCTTTGCGCGCCTGGGAAAACTGAGCGGCCAGTTGCGCCGCTTCGATCAACGTGCGATGGGGGACGTCTTTGCGAGTTGCGTTACGCACGACGACGTGCGAGCCGGAATAGTCACCGGTGTGCAACCACAGGTCGTTCGGCTTCGCTACCTTGAAGGTTAGATGATCATTGTCACGCGCGGTTCGGCCCACCAGAATTTCAAAACCATCTGAAGAGAGATAGCTGCGAGTGCCGGGAACTCTTTTCTCGGTCTTGTGCTTCGAGCCACGCGCCGCCGCCGGGGTCACCGAACTCTTCGCCGTAAAGCTTTCGAGGGCGGCCTCATCTCGTTCGGCGATTATCTTTTCCAATACTGCGAGCTGTGAGCTGAGCACGTCCAACTCGGGGCGAATCGCCGCGATCCGCGAAGAGATTTGCCGGACCGCGCGCTTGGACCGCGAGAAGAGGGCAAAGCGCCGTTCGGCTTCTTCCGGGAGGGTTGAGTGCTCGTCAATCTCAATCTCGACGGTGGCCTCGTCACCGGCAAAATAGTCGATGAGCACGACTGTCTTTCCTTCTCGCCGCGCTGTGCTTAGATTTGCCAGCAAAAGATCGCCCAGGCGTTTGTGAACTTCGGCGTTGGCGTGACCGGCTAAATCCAGCTCGAGCTGTTTGAGCAGCTTCTGGTGGTGTGTGATCTTCTTCCGCAGTTCTGCGCGGGCGACGCCGGCGCGGTTGTCGAAAGCTTGATGAAAGAGCAGGGAACTGAAGTAAACATCGGCGGCTGCGGAAGCCGTTGGGTGCAGACCGGCGCGAATCGTCTTGATTAGCTCGCCGTCAACGGCCGACGAGTGTCGTCCGCCTGCTGCCGGCGGCTTTTGATATGATTCTCCTACTTTTTGACCGGGCCCTTTTCCTTCGCGCGCTTGATTGACGATGACTCCGCGGCCATCCATCAAGAAGAGGTTAGCCGCGCGCCCTGTCAGTTGAGCGATCATTGTTCGTTCCTGGCTTTGTCCCAGTTCGTCTATGCCCGAAAAATGAAACGAAACGATTCTATCGTCAGGCTCCTTCTCGATCGATCGCAGAGTCGTGTTCGAAAGCTCCTTTCGCAAGCTCTGACCGAATTGAGTCAGCGGCAGGCTTTGCTTTTCCAGATCACGAACGCGGCGCTTTACGAGATAGATTCTGGGCTGCGCCGGCTCGACGCTGATGAAGAGATCGCCATGATCGCGCAGACGAAAATCGATCACGAGCGAGAGCGGCGAGAGCTGAAATATCTTTCCCGGAGCGCGCCCAATCATGAGCGTCTGAAGCTCTGCGACTACCACGGTGATTGCTTGATCGTCCATCGTCCTCGATTCGTTTCGATCAGAGAAATTAACACATAAAGGCCGGCATGATGATGAGCGTTGAGGAAAGCTTAACCCTGTGTTTCCTATCCGTGGATCCTCTTGCCTGGCACGGCCTAAATAAAAACAAAAGGCGAAAGCCGAAGCCTTCGCCTTTCTTAAGAGTAGCAATCCGGTCGGTGTCGCTAATCGCGAATTACGATGGTCTTGGAAAAACGGTCATAGATCGTGCGGCCGTCCGGGTCAATCACTGCATAGACCACTCCCAAACCAAGTAGGGCCAGCGCGACGATGTAACCAAGAGCGCGCTTTGTCGACTGTCCTCCGGTCGGAATCATTCCGGTACGCAAATCGATGGTTCGCAGCGAAAGCATGCGCATGGCCAGGGTCCTTCCTGTCAGCGCGATGCAGATTGTGAAATAAGCGAACATGGTTACTACTGTGATGCCGCTCATCAAGCCAACCACACGCGGGTCCGACCAATCGCCATTGGAAAACTCAATTGCGGCGGCCGCCGGGGCGGCCATTAACGCCACCAGGAATAGATCCAAACTGCCCGCAATAATTCGTCGGCCGAAGCCGGCGCTCTGGTTGTCCTTGTCAGCGGCTATCGCGGGTAGGGCCAGACAGGTTTCGAGGTAAGACAGCGCCACGTCGTCGACGCTATCGGAGATCATGCGTACCGGCTTTCGATCGGTCACCTCCGGCGTGGGACGATCGATTGCTTCAGGCTTTGAAGAAGCGACGACGGTAAGCTTCGGTTTTGTTTCGATGGGTTCCGGATCGCTAACTTCCGGCTCGGAAGCATTGTCACCGGCGGGCGCGAAGGCTGGCGCCGTGGCCGCGGCGGCGAACCCGCTTCTAACGTGGTTGGGATGTCGCGCGCGCTCGAGCCGTTCCAACGCCTTTGAAACGATCGGATTCCTTACCTGTTGTTCAAGATCAGGAACCAGCTCAAGCTGAGCTGACGGCAGCGCACACGAAACTGATCCTGATTCCTGGGCCGCGGCTGCTTCCTCGGCAGCTTCGCGCGCGCGGCGGTCCTGAACTTCACGCACGCGCTGACTTAACTGCTTTCGCCACTCGGGCAAAGGCCGCGAGGTCCCAGGGAATTCGATCAGGGTTGACGTCTGCTGCGTCAATGGTTCGTCGCAAAGAGCTTCAACGAGTCCACTGTCGGTAATCACTTGTTCAATGGATGAATTCGGTAGAGGTTCTTGCATCGTGGATCGTGAATAGATACGGGGCAGTATCTGAGTTGCCATCGTGGGCGGCGTCGGAAACTTGCAACGGCAAGAACGCCATCCCAGTAAATCGAACCACGTGAAGGGCAACGATCCAAACCGGCCAAGCCCTCCTTCTTAGACGAGGCGGATGGTATCAGACTTTACTTTAAGTCGTCAACGAGAAAATATAGCAGGGCTTGAGGTTGGAGTAGCACAGACTTTAGTCTGTGTTGAATGAAGGAAGAGCAATCACAGACTGAAGTCTGTGCCACTAGAGGCGCTGACGACCGCCAAATCCGGTTTCGAGGTCGTGCCACCATTCGAGTTCATCGCCTTCGTCCGCCTTCCAGCAGAGCAGCACCACGCGGCCGTCTCGCATCGAGGGAAAATCGATTAGTCCCTGTGAATAATCTTTCAACTGAACGCCCAGAGTTTCCAGGTGACCCGCCCCGAGCGACAAATCAATCAACAGGCTCGCGTACCTGGGGCCCTGCGTCATGCCGCCGCCGCCATTCTCGGCGCCTTCAGCGGCATGCTTCGCAGTCGTTTGAAATGAAATGAGACGGCGATGCGACCGCTGAATCGACTTAACGATCGGGCGAACACTGGGGAGCAGGGAATTGGCTTCTTCGACGGTGAAAAGCTTCATAACGATCTCAGATGACCAGCACATCTTGTTTCGACATGCTGGTCACCGTGATGCTGACGAAGCTCTATTCTACTTATTTGAAGAGGATGACGCTACTTGTTCGCTGAGGCCTGGTCCGTGTTGTCCCTGGGAATATAGTAGCCACGACGTGAACTCACTTCCAACTTGCGCTGCTTGCCTCTGGCATCAACTGCTTTTACGCGGACGGCCAGTTCGTGCATGCGGCCGTTGTCTTTTTCCTGTTCGTTGAGCGCAAAACCGAGACTGTAGCGCGCGGTAAGATTGCCGATAATCTTCGCGAGACCTGCGCCATAGTCGCTGGTCCGATTGACGCGGACGGCCTCGCCGCCGCTTTCTTGCGCCAACCGCTTCGCGCTGCCCGCCAGACTTAAGCCCGTCCATCCGGCCAACGGTTGACCAAGCGGCAGCAGAAATTTGTAGAGCGTTCGCATGTCGACCGTCAGCGAATTAAAGATCGCGTTCTGGCGAATGAGTATTTGCTCGGTCGCGTCCCGGTCCTCGTAAAAAATCGGCGCAATGCCGTCGGAAACCCACACAATCGCCGGCTGCGAATTGGGACGCTCTTTGTCCGAGATCCGAGTAGCCTCACGCACCGCGGCGGCCATGTCATACACGTCATCCAATTCGATCGTGACGTGGCCGCTGCTGTTGACGCGCTTCAAATTCACTGAGCCATCTTTCATGACAGTTCGCGTTACCACTGAGCCATTTTTCCCCTTGATCGTCTCGGTCTCGACAATGTCTTCGGGTTTCGGTTTGATCGAAGCAGTGTCGAGGGATGCGTCTTCGGGCTTGTCTTTCGACGAATCAGTACTGACGCTGATTCTGCCTTTACCCTGCTTTTGCGGCGTGGCTGCGGTGTTTTGTTTCTCGGCGTCAGTGGGAAGATTAGGCGCGTTATCGGGATGGTCTACCAAGTCAGGCACGCGAGCCAGCGCGGCGGCGAGCTTCAAAGGATCGTTGGTGAACGTAGTCAGCCAGACGCGCTTTTCATCTTCGCCGATGTTCATGGCCATGATACCCACTTCGTCACCCGGCGGCAGTTTGGCCAACGCGTCCGTCATTGCTTTGAGAATTTCGGGACGCTTGAGGAATCTGCCGGCGCCGTCGCCGCGACAGTCGAGAATAATCACCATCGCCAAAGGCTTGCGTGCCTGACCGTCGCGCGTGAAGTAAGAGATCGGGCGCGGCTGTCCATCGTCGAACAGCTCGAAGTTCTCTGGCTTGAGATCTGAGATGGGGATGCCGGTCTTCTTGTCTTTGACCAGTGCGTCCATGAAGACGACACGGGTGTGCACGCGGATAGTGTCGGCGATTTCCTGGGCCGTCGCCGAAGACGCCATGAAGAGAGTTGCTAAAAAAAGCGCGCCAAAACCACAGCGCGCGAAAAGACGCCGAGCTCGTTTGACGAGATTGACTTTGCGGCCTTGCGCCTTTGCGTGAGATTCGTTTGATGCCTTCATGGTTATCGCTCCTGTTACTGAGCCCTCCCTCACGGTCGGGCTATGGCACGACTCTAGTTGTCGTTGATGGTTGCGTCTTCCGTAAGTGCCTTGCCCATTTCGCCCGGATCTTTCATGAGCTGCGCCAGGATTTCGGGCGCGACCGTGGCCTGGACCACGGTGGCTTCGTGACGCTCAATGGTGACGATCAGCACATGGAATTTGTCAGCCGCATCGCGAACATAAATGTAAGTCTGCTCTTCGTTCTTTGGCGCGAGTGTTTGCACCAGCGGTGACCAGGTTTCCGCCAGGGTCGTCTGCAGCGATGCCTTAAAGCTGGCGATCTGGCCTCGCGAATCAAAATTCTGATCTTCGAAGACGGCGACGCGCACGCTGCCGGCATCGGCCAGTCGTTTGTCATCGCCGCCTTTCATTCGCGCGGCAGTGCCCACGGCTTTCATCCCGGCACGCGCCAGCAAAGGAATGGCCTGGTGTTTGACGTGGTAGAACTGCTCGATGATCTTCACGGCGTCATTGAAGCCATCGCCATGCGCCTGCACGCTTGCAGGCCCGGCGCTTAGCAGCAGCGCGGTGACTAGTCCGGCGATTGTGATCTTGATCTTCATCTTGATCTTTGTCGGCGCGTCGCCTATTTCTTTTTAGTCTTATCCTGCTCGATGCCGAGATCGGGAACGCCAAACTGGCCTTCCAGCTTGCTCAGCTTCTCGAGGTCGATTGGTCCCACAATGTTGACGACGGTGAACTGCTTCGGCTCGATGCTCAGCACGGCCAGGCCGGTGATCTGATCGCCGACCATATTGAGATAGACTTCGACGTTCTCGCTGCCCTTCTTACTCTTAACCGTTACGATCTTGCTCCAGGTGCTGCCGCGAAGTTGGGACATAACTGAATCAACTTCGACCTGCGAAAACTCGCCTTCCTTTTCGAAGGTGAAGCTTTTGACGTAAATTCCCTTAATGCCTTTCAGCGCTTCCTTGATGTCCGCATCGTCCTTGCCTGAGAAGAATTTCGCGGTGGTTGCCATCAGGCGCTCGTCCAACTTGACGTCGACCGTTTCACTCGCCTTGTTCGCCAGCACATCAAGCTGATCGATTTGCAACCTGGGGCCCTGAGCCCAGGCCGTAATCGCGCCGCCGCCAAGGAGAATCAGGAGCACCGGCGCAAGTTTCCACGTGTTTTGGAAGAGATTTTTCATAGTTCACTTATCCTATCTTGTGTTGATTGCGAATTGTGTTGAGTTGAGGCACGCCCTGCGTCTTTCGCTGTGCGACGTTCAGTTTGTAGCTGACCAGGCGCAGCGCTACCAGCACCTGCTCTTTTTCGGACAGTTCCTCCGGGGTCAACTCGGGTTGCCGAATTGAGGTCCGCGGGGCGCGGCGCTGGTTTCGAGTCAGGAGATCCCGAGGCGCTTCGCGACGCTTTCGAGTGTCAGTTTGATTTGGGCGATTATCGACAGCAGCCGGCTCAGCTTGATTGCCGGGTTTCAACGGCGGCTGAGTTGCGGTCGCCGGCGGTTCAATTTGCAAACTATTACTTGCTACGAATGCTGCCGGGGGGCGTCGATTGAAACTAAACCACAGGCCCAGGAGAAGCGCGCACAAAGCGATGGCAGCGGCGATCGCCATCGCGGGGAAGAAGCTTCGCCGGCGTCCTAACTGAATGGTGCGCGGTATCTCCAGCGGTTGCGGTTGATATCGCAGCGTGCCGAGGATTTCTTCAAGTTCCTGGATCGCAGGATCAGCTTCACCTGAACGATCCCAAAGATAGTTGTCTTCCATGTCGTCTCCTCGGAGCGCGGACATCTTGGTCCACACCGGCGGGCGGTAGCCCGCCTCTAAACCATATTTACCTAGCCGTCGCCCCGATCTTCTCGCGCAACAATTTTGTGCCGCGATGCAGGTTTACTCTCACTGAGGCCGGCGTCAACCCTGTGCGCGCGGCGATCTCCGGTCCAGTCATTCCTTCGACGAATCTCAAGACCAGAGTTTCGCGATACGCGTCCGGCAAGCGGCAAATCAAATCCAGAATTTCTTTCGCGGTTCTGTTCGGCGGCCGCTCAATCGCCATTTGTTCAGTGACTTCGACGGTTTCGCGCGCGGTGCGATAGAAGTCCATCGCGCGGTTGCGGGCAATCATTGCGATCCAGGGACCAAAGGCAGCCGCGTCGCGCAACGTGTGCAGCTTTCTCAGCGCGTGCAGGAAAATGTCCTGTACCAGATCGTCGACTTCACCACGGGGCACGCGCGCCAGCAGAATGCCATGGACCAGCGGCGCGTACATTTCGTATAGCCGGGCGTATCGATCTCGCTCGCCGCTCAACACCGCCCTTACCAGCGCCACTTCGATCGGCTGCTCCGCTGCGATGGGTGCCGTGAATGGTCTGGTCATGAGAAGCATGTCCGCGGTTGCTTCAGCGTCTAACATCCCTGCGCCTCTATGATCTCTGAGTTGGTGTAGCCGGACTTTGCGTTTGTCTGACATGGCTAAGACGGGAAGCGTGGAGAGAGTGTTAACAGGACGGTTTAGAGTCGGACGCCAAGTCAGCTGGGCGGTAGCCCGCTTCTAAACCGGAGGCCGCGCCGCGTTGCGCGCTTGCCCGCCTGTTACGTCGGCGCGTGAGAATAGTTTCGCGCGCCAGATGATCAGGGTTGAGATCATGAGCGCGACCGTACAGGCTGCGCCTCCCTCAATCCCGTAAGCGCCGCCCGTCAACCAATCGGGCCCAACATTCATCACCTGCAACAAAGGAGCGGGAGCGATGCGTTCAATGCCGCTCACCGGGAAACCGATGGATGCCTGGGTCCAATTCCATGACCAATGGAGGGCGATGGGCAACCACAAGCTGCGCGTCCGCAGGTATGCGACCGCCAGCCAGACGCCGGCCAACGCGGTGTTCACAAAAGTGAAGACCGGAACGGCGTGCGGATTGTTGAGATGAACCGCGGCGAACGGCAGCGAAGTAAGCAGCACACCCAGCCAGGCGAGATTCGCGCGCGTCAACGTCTGCAATGGATAGCCGCGGAAAAGCATTTCTTCGGCGGCAGCGGCAAAGACAAAAAGCATGAGTGTGACCGCCAAGGTCTGGCCAATCGCGCGCGGTCCCGCGGCATCGAAGCGGAATTGGACGCCGCGAGTAACGGTCACCAACAGCGCTGCCAGAAAAAGTGTCGCGGCGCCCAGCAGCGATCCGAGCCCGAAGTTTTTTAACCAGCCGCGATGCGGAGAACATCCCAACGCACGAAACGGCAGCTCTTCGAGTAGTCCGCCACACGCCCAACCAACCAGCATTGCCGAGATCAAAATCGATCCATGTCCCGCAACAAAGCCCCAGTTGCTGGTCGCCACTTCAAGAGTGCTGCGGCGAAGCACAACTGACAAACCCCCCAACAAGAGGACCTGACTCACTTGAGTGCAAATCAGAAACGCGACAGCGAATATCGCCAGCCGCCATCCACTTCGGAGGTGTCCCGCTTCATCGGTGAAAAAGTTGTGGGCTTCCATCGCGTCGCGGCATTCTAGCATCTTGGAGGTCTCTCATCGCGAAGATGATTGGCCGCAGATTATGCAGAACAGGAGGGACTGGGGGAGAAGATGGTCAAAGGATAAAGCCATATGGAATATGTCTAGCGGCGGGCTACCGCCGGCGATTAGCGCCGACGTTAAGGCGGGCAGTAGCCCGCGTCTAAACAATTAAGGTGGTAGTTCCAGCAAAGCCTTGATCATGAGATTAGCTATCCGACAAACTGACCCGCTTCGAATTAGCTCCGTGGTGGGGAGTAGAGGCTGCCCGTGTGCTAAACTTTCGCTCGCCTGATTCCATTATTCGAGCCAACCGCTTTACGTGAGCAAAGTCAGAAATCAATCCGGAGAAGACGGCAACGTCACGCCGTTGCGTCGCAGCCGGCGCACGGTGCCGTGGCTTTTGGCGGGGACCGTGGCGGTTTTGCTCGCTATCATCGTCGCCCAGCAACTCCTGAATCGTGGCTCGGTCGTAACGCCGGAAACCGGATCGGACACACTCCTGTTTTACGCGCTCTCCTCTCTCAATTTCGCGGCCTTCATCGTATTTAGTTTCATTCTGCTGCGCAGCTTGTTGAAGCTGCGGCGCGAACGACGCGAGCGGCAGCTTGGATCGAGAATTCAAACCCGCCTGCTTGTCTATTTTATCGGACTGAGCCTGCTCCCGATTGCGGCGATGGCTGCGTTCTCGTACCTGTTCCTCAACCGCTCGATCGAAAAGTGGATGGGCCGTCTGCCTGAGAACGTCGTCGAGCGAGTACGCGAGCAGCAACGCGAGAGTCTCGCGGCCCAGAACGGAAACCTGCGTGACACGGCCACGCTACTGGCGACCGCGATCAAAGCTCGACCGCAGTCCGAATGGCAGGCGACGCTGGACCAGTTGGCCTCAACCGGCGAGTTGTCGGCCATTCAAATCGTCTCAGAGACCGGACAGGTGTTGGCCCACAGCGAAGGCCCTTCGCCGCAGTCTCAACGCGACGAGCTGAACGGGGTCTTGCAACGCGCGCGCGATCCTAACGCGCAGGCGAGTGAGACGCTTTCAGACGGAAAAGGATTCGACCTGAGCGCAGTTCCATTAACCGGATCTTTGCGTTTGATCCTGGTGCCGCATCGTCTTGGAGACACCGACATCAACGACACGATTGCGGGTTCTCAGCGTGAGTACCAGCATTTGCTTCAAAGACAACGCAAGGTGCGATTGCTGGGACTCTCGACGCTCGGACTCATGACTTTGCTGTTGCTGTTTGCGTCGACGTGGGTAGCCATACATCTCGCTCGCGGTTTAGCGGCTCCGATCAGATCCCTGGCTGAGGCTTCGAAGGAAGTTGCGCGCGGAAACCTGGCCCACCGGGTTGATACTATCGCTGACGACGAGTTGGCCCTGCTGGCGGAATCGTTCAATCAAATGACGGCCGAACTCGAGGAAAACCGGCGGCATATTGAAGACGGCGCCACGGCCCTGCGGGACAAGAACCTGGCGTTGGAGGAACGGCGGAACTATATCGAGACGGTGCTCGAGTCGCTTTCAACCGGCGTGGTGTCCCTCGACCAAAACGATTGTGTGACGACCATCAACACGGCGGCCGTATCAATCTTGAAGCTGAGCCAGCAGCCCCCGGCCTGGGCCAAGCTGACGACCTTGTTGAGTAGCGAGGACCGGGTTCCGCTTGAGCGTTTGATGCGACGCGCGCGACGCGCTGGCCGCGCGGCGGAGCAGAGTCAGTTGACGCGGGGCACAGTCGGCGGCGCGATTCCAGTGGCGCTCACGGCGACTGCTTTAAGAGGGGTTCCGGGCGAGGGCCGCGGCGTAGTGCTCGTAATCGAAGATCTTTCAGAGTTGTTGTCCGCGCAGCGCGCCGCTGCCTGGAGCGAGGTGGCGCGACGGATCGCACACGAGATCAAGAACCCGTTGACACCAATTCAACTTTCGGCGGAACGAATCGCGCGCAATTTCCGTGTACGAATCAACGGCGCCAACGGTACAGAACCGGGAGCGGTAGAGACCGGGCCCGCCAACTCCACTGCGGAGTCAAAAGTAGATTCAGCCAACGGCAAGGGCGACAATGGCTTTGCCCTTACTGAAGAAAATCGCGAAGAACTGACCCGTGTGGTTGAGGAATGCACGAGTTCAATCACGCGCGAAGTGGCCAGCCTGAAAGCCTTAGTGGACGAGTTCTCTCGTTTCGCAAGAATGCCGCCTCCGCGCATGGAGTCGGGTGACCTGAACGAAGTAATTCGGCAGGCGGTTCAGCTCTACGCCGACCGTTTGGATGGTGTCGAACTGCAATTGCTGCTGGCTGACGAACTGCCAGCGGCCATGTTGGATACCGAGCAATTGAAACGAGTGTTCGTGAATTTGACTGACAACGCATTGGAAGCAGTGGCGAGTGTGGCAGACCAGCGTGGCCTAACGATTAAGACCCGGCACGACGCGGCGCGCGATCTCTTGATAGCCACAGTCGAAGACACGGGCGAAGGCATTCCGGCCGGAGATTTCAAGCGATTGTTCCAGCCTTATTTTTCCACGCGCGGACGAGGCACTGGCCTCGGCCTGGCGATTGTCTCGCGCATCATCACTGAACACGGCGGCCGTGTTTTCGCAGAAGCGAATATTCCGCATGGCGCGAGGTTTGTTATTGAACTGCCTGTCGGCAGTCAATAGATTAGGCATATCCTTCAAAGATGTCTGAATCCATTCTAATCGTTGACGACGAGCGCGGAATTCGCGAGACGCTGAGCGCTGTGCTGCGCGACGAAGGTTTCACGGCCGACGCGGTCGCCACCGGCGAAGAGTGTCTGAAGGCGATCGCTCGCCGCGCTTATGGCTGTGTGCTGCTCGATGTTTGGCTGCCCGGAATCAACGGTCTCGAGACTCTGAATCAGATGCGCGAGTCGAACTGCGACGCTGCCGTTGTGATCATCTCTGGTCATGGCAATATCGAGACTGCCGTGCGCGCCACGAAGCTCGGCGCGTTCGATTTTATTGAGAAGCCGCTTTCGATCGAGAAGACCGTGCTCACCGTTCGCAACGCCCTGCGGCAGCGGCAACTCCAGCGCGCCAACGAAGAGATGTCCGCCGAATTGAAGGCCGAATATCAAATGGTTGGCGAGTCGGTGGCGATGCGCGCGCTGCGCAAGCAGATCACCGTGGTGGCCCCGACCGATGGCCGCGTTTTGATCTCGGGAGAGTCGGGCGCCGGCAAAGAGTTAGTCGCGCGCGCGATTCACGCTCAGTCTCGTCGCGCGGCCGCGCCTTTTATTGAAGTCAATTCGGCAGCGATTCCTGAAGAACTGATCGAGTCGGAACTTTTCGGCCACGTCAAAGGCTCGTTCACGGGTGCGACCGCGGCTAAGAAAGGCAAGTTCGAGGTCGCGGATGGCGCGACGCTCTTTCTTGACGAAGTCTCGGACATGAGTCCGAACGTGCAAGCGAAAGTTTTGCGCGTGCTCGAAGAGCAACGCTTCGAACCCGTTGGCAGCAACACGCCGATCAGCGTGGACGTGCGGGTGATCGCCGCGACCAACAAGCGTCTGGATGAAGAGATCGAGAAGGGAACTTTCCGCAGCGATCTCTTCTTCCGGTTGAATGTAATTCCGTTTGAGGTGCCACCGCTACGCGAGCGTTTGGAAGACGTGCCGACGCTGGTGGAGCATTTCAATCAACGATTCGGCAAAGCCTATGGGAAAGAACCCAAGCGTTTTGATCCGAAGGCGATTGAAGCGATGCAGCGATACTCCTGGCCCGGTAATGTGCGCGAGCTGAGAAACACCGTCGAGCGCGTAATGATCATGCTCCAAAACCAGCTCGTCGGCGTGAAGGATTTGCCGGCTTTCGGCGACGAAGAACCGCCGGCGTCTTCTTATCGTTTTCCTTCCTTCAAAGAAGCCAGCGATGCCTATCATCGTGAATTCATTCAACGCAAGCTCGACGAAGCCGGCGGCAACGTTTCGCGCGCGGCTGAGTTGATGGGCATCGATCGCAGTCATTTGTATCGGCGGATGCGCGCGCTGGGATTGAGTGCGCGCGGTTGAGCGGGCGGGAGCATCCCGAGGTTGATAAGGAAGGATCTGTTAAACAGCTCGATTGTCGTGTGTTACAATTTTGCGCGGGGCTGGACGTGCCGAGAATATTTCGTCGCGGCGACATTGCTGACGCAGGGCCGGGGGTGTCTGGCTGGTCAATGCCAGTAGAAGATTTGTTTGTCGATAGAATTGAATAGTTAAGAAAGTTTTTATGGATTACACAACCAGAGAATTACTGAAGCGTTACGCCAAGTTGGCCATGGGACAGCCGTTTGCGCCGGTCCTGCTTAATATTTTGGTTACCTCTGTGTGCGACATGCGCTGCACGCACTGTTTTTTCACGGACGAGCTCGATGATCGGCCGCGCAAGAAACTCCAGATGAAGACGCACGAGATCGATCGCATCGCGGAAACTCTCGGGGGAAATCTCGGCGTGCTGATACTCGCCGGCGGCGAGCCGTTCACGCGCAAAGACCTGCCGGAAATCGTCAACTCGTTCTATCGCCACAACAATCTCGAATCGGTTTATCTAATGTCCAATGGGCAGATTCAGAAGCGAATCTTTCCCGACGTGACACGCATTCTGGAAGAGTGCCCGAACCTAAACGTGACGGTGGCGATGGGCATCGATGGGTTGAGTGATCAGCACGACAAGATTCGACAGAAGCCCGGGTCCTGGACGATTGCGATAGAAACTGCCCGCGAGCTGCAGGCAATTAAGAAAGAGTATCCGCGCCTGGATATTCAAACCTGCACGTGCTTCATGCACTCGAATCAGGATACGATCTTCGAGTGGTACGAATTCCTGAAACACGATCTCAAGCCGGACAAAGTTAACTTCAATTACATTCGTCCGCCCTCAGCCGATCCCGTCGAGTTGGATATCGATCATAGTCGCTACGCTAAACTCGCCCAGATGATCGATGACGATTCGCGGCATGCCGCGATCAAGAATAACTATGGCGGGAAGGCCGGCTACTTTAAAGCGGCCATCGACATCTACATGCACGGGCTGATTGCGAAGACCCAGGAGACGCAACAGGCACAGTTGACCTGTTACGCAGGCACCGCCGGTGCGGTTATTTACGATGAAGGCACGCTGTCGTCCTGCGAGAACCTGGCGCCGATTGGGAACCTGCGCGACCACGACTGGAACTTCCAGGGCCTGTGGCTTTCACCCGAGATGAAAGTGCGTCGCAAGCAAGCGGCGGACGGCTGCTTCTGCACCCACGAATCGAATTGCTATTACCCGTCACTGCCTTTCAACCCGAAGCATCTTATTCAAATCAAGAAGATCGAGCGTGAGATGAAGAAGGCGCGCAAGGAACTCGAGAAGCAGATCGAACCCCAGGCTGACGGAATTGCGGTTAAGGCTTGAGCAATGACGGATTACGGCAAACTCTCTGAGCAGTATGGGAGCTTTTTGGTGGCCGTCGGAGGAGTAAGTATCACCGTCCTTACACTAGTTCTGTCTATCTGGCATCTTCGATCGCTCCCTGCCAAAGGCGAGCCGACCTTAGTGATCGAAGATAGGTCAAATAGAGTGAATAATCGCCCCGCTCTGATAACCTCCCTGATAATAGCCACGTTTTGCTGTTTCGTCGGTGCGCACCTAATGGCAGAAACATCCGCGTTCCTTCTTAATTTGCCGAAAGGTTTAGGGGCAAGGCCATTCCTATTTGCAAGCGTGAATATTTTCACGGGGGTGACGGTCGTCATGTTCTCCCTAATGCTGCTGGCGACAGAGTATCGGAGAGACAACCAGAGAAGCCCGGGCATCAGAATGATGTCCCTGCTCGTCTTTGTGGCCGTAGTGGCCTCTGTGCTTTGGTGGATGGTCGTTTCGATCCGAACGCGTATGCCCGCCCCGGATCAGCGTTTCGCGTTGTTTTCGCCTTTGGGCTTAATCGTAGTCTTGCTGGGCCTGCCGTATCTGCTTCTATTGAGAGGAATACGAAGAGGAATACAAAGGTGGAAAATCAATAAGAGTGAGAAGTGGATAGAGTATAAGTCAATAAAGTTTAAGTCGATAAAATATAAGAAGGCAGTGTACCGGATTCTGCTTCCGATCACGTTCATCCTGATCACTGGATTCACGGTCGCTTCACTAGTTTTGTTCTCAGGGTCCCTGTCGGAGCAGAACGGTGGCAAGATCAGGGACTGGGATGTCATGTTCTTCGTTTTTGCGATAACTTTTACGTGTGTTTCTCTTTTGATCTCAGGTTATGTGATGGCCGGAAAAGATAAACATTGTGCGCTATGGCCCAAAAAGAAAGACTGGAAACCATACCTCTTATGGTAGATACGGTTGAGCGAAGGAACATCGAGGAATCTGGAGGCGTGTCTTCCAGGCAGACTCCAAAAATCCTGATCATCTCTTCCGATACCGGTGGCGGCCATCGCTCGGCAGCGGCAGCAATCGTGGCCGGAATACAGGGTATCGTCGAGGGCGACTCTTACGCGATTCGCGTCGTCCGAGCGGTCGAAGATTCACATCACATCACTGCGAAGATGGTCGCGCTTTATAACTGGATGCTGCGCAACAAGCAGCATTGGATGAAGTACCTCTACTGGGCCGTTAACCGTTTTCGTCCCGAGACCCGCGAGTTCTTTCAATCGCGATGCATCGGTTTTGTGCGCGAGCTGTTTGAACGCTGGTGCCCGCACATCGTCGTGAGCGTGCATCCGTTGACGCAACACCTTTTCGCGCGCGTCCTGAAAGAATTGGGCTTGGCCGATCGCATTCCGCTGGTCACTGTAGTGACGGATCCCTATTACGGTTTTTGGAAGGGCTGGGCGTGCGACGACGTGCGGTTGTACCTCTGCGCTACCGAAGACGCGCGCCGGCAGTTGATCGATTACGGCATTGCGCCCGAGCGCATCAAGGTTTCCGGAATGCCCGTACATCCAAAGTTTTCCTTTCCCAGCGATCAGGCCGCCCAGGTCGCGCGTACCGCGCTGGGCCTCGATGCCGACAAGTTCACGGTCTTCGTCAACGCCGGCTGGGAAGGCGGCGGCAACATTCCGCAGATCTTCCGCGAATTGGTGCGCGGCGAACTGGACGTGCAGGCAATCTTTCTCGCCGGTAAGAACGAGGCCCTGAAGCACGAGGTCGAAACGCTGGCGGCCGAAGCTAAGTTTCCGATCAAAGTGATTGGCTACTCGGACGAGGTTGAGAAATTGCTGGGCGCGGCCAACGTAATGATTTCGAAGCTCGGCGGATTGACCACCTTCGAAGCGTTGAGTTGCCGGGTGCCGATCATCGCCGATGGCATCACTGAACCGATGCCGCAGGAAGCGGGCACGGTTAACTTGATCGTCAAGAGCGGAGCGGCCGTTTTGCTGCGACGCGCGTCGGACGTGGTGCCCGTAGTGCGGCGCATGATCGACGATTCGAAACATTATGCGGCCATGCGCGCCGCGACCATCAGCCTGGCGATTCCCAACGCCACCAAGCGCATCGTCGAAGAGATCACTGCATTGATTCCAGCCCCGCCGGCCCCTGAAGAAAATCTGCCCGTGCAGGAACATCTGGTCGAGAGCGCGCTGGCGTAATCCCGTTAAAACGGTTAGCGTCACCTCATGACCCTCTGATCACCGCACTAAAGTGCGGTGCTAATGAGAGGCCAATCGCTTACCTCTCGCTCGTCTTGACTGTCGCCCTCGCTTCGCGTTCTAATCCCCGTTTATCCAAGCTCTTAAATCCGAGCCGAATTTTACGGCAGCGCATTGGGCCTGCCGCACAGGAGATCGTAAAGATTGAGCCTCTTACTTGAAGGAAAGCGGGCCTTTATCACGGGCGGCACGCGCGGCATCGGGGCCGCTCTGTGCGAAGTGTTCGCTCGCGAAGGCGCTGACGTGGCGTTCAATTATGGTTCGCGCGACGATCTGGCGGACGAAGTGCGGCAAAAGATCGAAGCGCATGGACGCCGGGCCCGTTCATTCAAAGTGTCGGTGACCGATCGCTTCGGCATGAAGCATTTAACCAGGGAGTTAGTCACCGAATGGGGTGGCATCGATATCCTGGTGAACAACGCGGCCATCAATCGCGGCGACAACTTCGCGACTACGACCGATCGCGCGTGGGACGAAGTCATCGGCACCAATGTCGGCAGCCTGTTTGCGGTAACCAAGCCTATCTACAAGCAGATGATCCGGCAGCGCAAAGGAAAGATCCTGAACATTACTTCCATCGGCGCCATGCGGGCGCTGCCTACCGCGGTCCACTACGCAACTTCAAAAGCCGCGATGATCGGCTTCACGAAATGTCTCTCGCGCGAGGCCGGAACGTTTGGCGTTACAGTCAATGCGATTGCCGCGGGGATCTTCGATACGGATCTGGCGCAGCAGCTACCGGAACGGCTGCTGCAGATGCACGCCTTCTGGGCCTCCGCCGGCCGTCTTGGCCGTCCCGAAGAGTTGGCAGAGTACGCCGCGTTTATGGTCAGCGATCGCAACTCGTTCATGAATGGCGAAGTCGTGATTGTCGATGGCGGGGCGATTACCTGAAGAAATAAGGGTTCGGGTTGTGAAGGAACGCGGGCCAATCGGTCAGCAGCGAGGCTACCAAAATCACCGATAAGCAAAGATAGGCTGACCAGAGAAGCCAGAACAAGAAGGCCGTTCTGGTTTCCTCGCGCGACATGCGCGGCGTCTCAGCCGGATCTTTTCTCGATCTCATCCAGTCTCTTCTCCAAAGCCCGGATTCGTTTCGGCAGGTCTCCAAGTTTTTTGAAGACCGCGATCGCGCGCCAGAAAGCGCTTACTTCAAATGCCGGAGTGCCGACCAGTATCTCGCCGGCGGCGACATCGTTTGGCACGCCGCTCTGTGGATAAAGGATCGCGTCGTCACCAACCGTGATGTGACCGCCGATGCCCACCTGTCCGGTGAGGATGACGCGATCACCGACGCGCGAACTGCCGGCCATTCCAACCTGTGCACATACTAAAGCATCTTCGCCGATAGCGCACGAGTGACCGACCTGAATCAGGTTGTCGAGCTTGGCCCCGCGCTTGATGCGAGTCTCGCCGGTGGAAGCGCGATCGATGGTCGTGCCGGCGCCAATCTCAACGTCGTCTTCGATCACGACCCGGCCCGTCTGTGGAATTTTCAACCAGCGGCGTGATTCGTCTTTGGCAAAGCCAAAACCATCGCTGCCGATGACGGCGTTATTGTGGATGATGACGCGCCGCCCCACGACTGAGTTCTCTCGAACCGCTACGCCGGAATGAATCACGGAGTCACTCCCGATAGTTACATTGTCGGCGATGGTTACGTTGGGATGGAGCTGAGTTCGATTTCCAATAATTGCGCCGAGCCCGACCACCACGTGGGCTCCCACGAAGACATCGTGAGCAATATTTGCAGTTGGATCGATCACCGCTGAAGGATGAATTGCCGGCACGAACGGCGGTGGCGGATGAAAGAGAATCAGCGCGCGGGTGAATGCGAGATAGGGGTCCTTTGCGCGCAACACCGCCAGGTCTTCCCTGGTTACTTCAGCATCTTCGGCAAGATAAATCGCCGACGCAGCAGTCGTTGTCACACGTGATGTGTATCGTGGATTCGACAGAAACGTGACCTGGCCCAGTCCAGCTTGATCGAGTCCGGCGGCGCCTTCTATTTCTATATCTGCGTCGCCTGAGGAAAAGCGAGCGCCGGTTTGAGCTGCAAGTTCGGAAAGCTTCATGGCCGTGAGTCTATCGCATTCGGTTATGTCGGTGCACGAGCGGCTATGCCGCAGCACATAGCGGAAAGCCTATGGCTTTCCGGTGGGTCCAAATTATTTTCTCAGGGAGGCTACGCCTCCAGCTCCTCTTTCCAAGGGAGGCGTAGCCTCCTACAAGATAGACCGTGTAACGGTAAGCCGGAGGCTTACCGCCGTGTGCGGCGGCAGAGCCGCAAGTCGCAGCCGTTCTTGTGTCACATCATACTTACCGGATCGATCTCCAGCGTCACTGAACGCAAATCGTTTCCGCCTTTCTCGAGTGTCTGCAGCGCCGAATCGATCACGGCACGCATTTGTTTTCGGCTGCGTGACTTGATCAGCAATTGCACGCGATGCTCGCCGCGCAGTCGCGCGAAGGGCGCGGGAGCCGGACCCAGTATCCGGCAAGCATGATCGCTGTTCGCTTCAGCCAGAGCCTGACGTAGCTGTTGCGCGGTGGCGTTGGCTCGCGCCGCATCCTTATGACGAACCAGCAGCAACGCCAGCGCGACGAACGGGGGATAGCCGTGATTGCGTCGATGCCGAATCTCTTCGTCGTAAAATCCACGATAGTCCTGAGCGCAGGCATGTCGCAGCGCATAGTGATGCGGATGATAGGTTTGAATCAGGACCCGTCCGGGCAGATCACCGCGTCCGGCCCGTCCGGCAACCTGTGTAATTAGTTGGAAGGTCCGTTCGGCAGCCCGGAAGTCGGGCAAAGCCAATCCTGCATCGACCGACACCACGCCTACCAAAGTCACGTTGGGAAAGTCATGGCCCTTCGCCAGCATCTGCGTCCCGACCAGCAAATCCAGGTCGCCCTTGTCGAAGTCAATCAGGGTTTTCTCGAACTGGTGCCGGCGCGATTTGGTGTCGCGATCGATGCGCCCGATGCGCAGAGAAGGGAATCGCTTGCGCAGAAGTTCTTCGATCTGCTCGGTGCCTTCACCGACGTAGTAGATGTATTTGCTGGCGCAAGTCGGACACTGCGTGGGCGCGCGCTGATGGTGATTGCAGTAGTGGCAAATCAAGATGCGATCAGTTTGATGATAGGTGAGCGAAACGTCGCAATTCGGACAGTTGATCGATTCACCGCAAGAGCGGCACAGAATGAAACTCGAATAGCCACGCCGATTCAAAAGGATGATGGACTGCTCGCCGCGCGCGTGGGTCTCGGCGATCTCCTGTAGTAACTCATCCGAAAAGACCGCCGGCTTCTTGCGCCGGGCGAAGACCTCGCGCATGTCGATCATCTCGGCCCGGGCCATCGCGCGATTCGCGACGCGCTCAGGCAGATACAGATATTCATACTTGCCGGTCTGCGCGTTATGAAACGATTCCAGCGAAGGCGTGGCGGTGCCCAGCACCACGACCGCGGATTCTTTCTGCGCCCGCACGATGGCGCTGTCGCGCGCGTGATAGAAAGGGGACTCCTCCTGGCGGTAAGAAGAGTCCTGCTCTTCGTCGATGATGGTGATGCCGAGGTTCCGGACTGGTGCAAACACGGCCGAGCGCGTGCCCAGCACGACGCGCGCTTCGCCGCTACGCAGACGGGACCATTCGTCGAACCGCTCGCCTTTGGACAGCGAGGAATGAAAAATCGCTATTTGATCGCCAAAGTGAGATCGCAAACGGCGGGACAGTATCGGAGTCAAGGCAATCTCAGGAACCAGCATCATTGCGCCTCGATTAAGGTCGAGCGCGGCTTGCATCGCGCGTATATAAATCTCGGTCTTGCCACTGCCGGTGACGCCATGCAGGAGCACCGGCGCGAAGGTTTGGTCGCCCAGCCGCTCTTCTATAGATCGCAGGGCACTGGTTTGTGCATCCGTCAGATTGAAAACTTCCGTGTCCGGTAGCTCGGCTCGCGACAGTGGATCCCGCCGCACATCTTCTTCGAATTCCGTAACGACGCCCCGCTTGGCGAGGGTGCGTATGACTGACTCGCTTACGTTCGCGGCCTTGATCAAGTCGCTGACGGCCATTGGGTTTTGACGAGCAACAAGAACTTCGATTGCGCGCTGCTGCGCCGGCGTCACCCGTTTGTTGCCGGGTTGCGATTCGTCTGCCTCAGATTTAATAAGACGAACGGCTTTGCGTCGTTTGGCCCGTGTTACCGTCGAGCGCGTTCGATAAGCGCGCTCAATCAAGCCTTCGGTTTCGAGTTCTCGCAGCCACTGCGGAGTCTTCGCGGCGCCGATTCGTAGGCAAAAGGCGTTTAGCTCGAACTCACCTTCGGCGGCGAGCAATCGCAGCGCGTTAGTTCTGGCTTTGGCGGAATCGCTGGTCTCGAGATTCGAAAGCGCTTCACGTCCCTGCTCAGTGATCGAGACTGTCTGTTCGACGGTTGCGTTGATTCCCGCTGGCAAGGCCGCGCGCATCACTTCTCCCCACGGCGCTGCATAATAATCCGCGACCCAGCGGGTAATCTCCAGAACCTCGGAAGTGAGCGGCGGATCGACGTCGAGCAGTTCCTGAACTTCCTTGATTTCGGATTCGACCAGGCTCGTGCCGGTTCGCAGATGAGGAAGCAGCGCCACGATGTACCCCGTTAAGGGTTTCGCGCCGAGCTGCGCCACGACGCGCGATCCGAGACGTGCGACCTGCCGGATCGCCGGCGGCAGCCGATAGGTGAAGGTCTTGCTGAGGTGGACCGGAAACGCCACCTGAGCATACAGCGGCGTTGACTGGGTCGATTTCTCAGCGGGGAAGCTCATCGTGGGTGCCTGAGAGGTTACCTCGTCTAGGCGAAGATGCGAAAGCGCGCAGGCGGTGGGCGAAAAACCTGAGTTGTGTCGTCGCGGTCAAAAAAAACCTTGCCACTACCGACGAGCAGCGATGCGCATTCCAGCCTTAGACCGTCTTTCTTCGTACGTCGCCGGGATAGTGTCCTCATAGCGTGTTGCTAGTTCGCGAGAAAGTTGGCGGCAACGCCCGGATAGTGGTAACCTCACTCGCTTTTGTCGCCTCGCTTCCTTCCTTCGTCAGTGAAAGGGGTTGTAATGAAGCAATTCCGCCTAGCAGTCTTGTTACTTTGTTCGACGGTTTCCTCTGGCTGTTATGCAGTAATGCAAGGTCGCCCAGATACTGTCAATAACAACGCTGTTCAGGTAATTCTCCGGTGGCTATTGGGCTGGCCGTTGTATTCGTCGTCATTGGAGTCGCAGTAGCGTTGCAGACTGAAAACAATGAGCGCAGGAATGCCGCGCTTGGCATTTCAGTCGGGGCTACGGTTGTGTTTCTCTTGTTAGTCGGCTAAAGACAAATACGAGCAACACATGTTAGGAGACTATGGCGCCGGCCAATGGCTGACAGAGAATAGTCGTTTGAAGTAACCTTGACGTATGAGTGCGAAAGAACAAATCAGCGACAGACTGCAAAAACTACCGCAGCCGCTTCAGCGCGAGGTCTTAAACTTCATTGACTTCCTCGCGCAAAGAGTTGCGCAATCCGAAGACTCTGGCGAGGAAGCCGATTGGAAGAAGTTTTCTTTGGCTCAGGCGATGCGCGGGCTAGAGAACGAAGACTCGGCCGAATACACCGAAGCCGACCTGAAAGAAAAATGGCAGTGAAAAAGTCGGGGCAACTCGTCCTGTTCAGATTTCCGCAGACCGATTTGCTTCCCGGCAAACTCCGTCCGGCTCTCTTACTCGCGCCCTTGCCTTCGGGTCACCGCGATTGGCTTGTCTGTATGATCTCAACGCAAATCGCGCAAGCGGTTCCTGGAGTTGACGAGGTTCTCAACGCAACCGATATAGACTTCGCGCAATCGGGTTTGAAAACTGCCAGCGTGATTCGTCTCACAAGCTTAGCCGTCGTTTCGGATTCAATCTTTACGGGCTCAATCGGTCTCATTTCGGCGGCACGACTAATCGGTTTGAAAAAGCGGTTAGCGCAATGGATCGAATCGAGTTAGCGGAGTGTTCTCTGGCCTTGACTGCGACGGTCTTTCATGGCGGAAGTCTAATCACGTTCGGTTGGAAGATTGTCGAGATAATCCCGGACTTTCTTTAAGTCTTCCCAGGTCTCTCTTTTCTTTGACGGGTCGCGCAGCAAATAAGCGGGATGGAACGTCGGCATGACTTTGATGCCGCGAAAATCCTGAAACTTTCCGCGCACGCGGGTGATGCCTTCGCGTACTTCCAGTAAGTTCCGCAGCGCAGTATTTCCCATCACGACGATCACGTCAGGTTGTACCGCGGCGATCTCGCGAAATAGAAAGGGCCGGCAGATCGCGGCTTCCTCAAGGGTCGGCTGGCGATTGCCGGGCGGGCGGCAGCGGTTGACGTTGCCGATCAGCACCTCTTCGCGCTTCATGCCGATCGCTTCAATGATTTTGGTAAGCAGTTGTCCGGCGCGGCCGACGAACGGTTTGCCTTGCGCGTCTTCCTCAGCGCCCGGGGCTTCTCCGACAAACATCAAACGGGCCTTATGATTTCCAAATGTGTTGACGACCTGCGTGCGTCCCTCACATAAACCGCAGCGAGTACAGTCGCCGATGTCGCGCCACACGTCCTCCATACTTTCGGTGGATTCGGTTGATGAAAATTGAGCGGCGGCCCGTTCGCCGAAGAGGGAAGCCGGCGGCATCGGACTTGAGATAGTAACTGCCGCCGGCTTCATCGACGAAGATCGTTCAGACGCGGTTAGATCGCGGCGCTGTGTGGAAGGTTGGGCCAACCGACTTGCCGGCAGAGGTGTGGGTGACACTGCCGATATGCGTTCGTTTGATAACGCAATTGTCTCGACACCAAGCTCGGCAAAATATCGTGCGTGCTCACGTGACTGTTCAAGCAAGTCGAGCAATTCGCGCGCGGTTGGATCAGGTTTCATTTGTCAGGCACTCTCAATTGAAGCGGCTTTGCTGATTGGGTTGGCGCCGCGTAACTTTACCACCTCATCCAGAATGCGATGAGCGGCTTCGGGCTTGGACATCAACGGTAACTCGACAGTTTGCCTGCCGTCGCGAAACAGAATCGCAACTGCGTTGTTTTCGGAATCAAAGCCCGCATCTGCGCGCGATACGTCATTGGCGACTATCGCGTCGAGGTCCTTGTCGATAAGTTTGGCGCGCGCGTGAGTCAGCAAGTCATTTGTTTCTGCCGCGAATCCTATTAACAGTTGCCCTTTGGTTCTTGCCCGAGCAACTTCGCCCAGAATGTCAGCGGTGCGTTCCAGTTTCAGAATCATCTTAGCTTTGGACTTCTTGATCTTGGTGCTGGCCTCGTCCTTCGCTCGATAATCCGAAACAGCCGCCGCGGCTATGAAAATAGAGGCCGTGCCGGTCTCTTTGATAACCGCGCGTCGCATTTCTTCCGCCGAACTAACTTGAACAACACGCACGCCGGAAGGCGGGTCGATACTGGTTATTCCGGCGACGATCGTAACCCTGGCGCCTCGGTCGCGAGCGGCTTCGGCGAGTGCAAACCCCATCCGTCCGGAAGAACGATTCGAAATAAAGCGAACCGGATCGATCGGTTCGCGAGTCGCGCCGGCAGTGATCAAAAAACGCTCACCAAGCAGGTCTTCAGTGCGGTTAGACATCAGCCCAGATGGCTGGCCTCCGTTGCTCGTCTTGCCTGTCCGGATCCGGTTCCGGCGAAGCGATTCAAGGGCGGCTGACACAATTCTTTCAGGCTCGCTGAGCCTGCCAGGCCCGAACGTGCCGCAGGCCATCTCGCCTTCGTCGGGGTCGATGATTTGGACTCCGTCGTCGCGCAACTTCTGCAAATTCCGCTGCGTTGCCGGATGCTGCCACATCACTGGATTCATCGCAGGCGCTATCAGTACCGGAGCGGCGCAGGCCAAATAGGTCGAGCTGAGAAAGTCATCCGCGATCCCGTTGGCCAGTTTGGCTAGTGTGTTGGCGGTCGCCGGTGCGATAACGAACAAATCGATCGTCTGCGAAAAAGTAATGTGAGCGATTGGGTCGGGATTGTCCGGCGCGTAATCGTCAACGAGCACGTAGGCTCCCGAGAGCGCGCGGAAGGTAAGAGGTTGAATGAACTCGCACGCGTGCCTGGTCATGGTGACCCGTACTTCGCAGCCTACGCGCTGCAAACCGCGCAGCACCTCGATGGCCTTATATGCGGCGATTCCACCGGTTACGCCGAGCGCCACGCGGCGTCCGGGAAATTCGTGTTCGTCCTGCTTATCACTCATCTTGAAATTGAAATGTAACATCGCTGAATTACCGGTGCAATACAGCGCGATCACAGCGGGAGTACAATCTCGGGCCATTACAACTGGCCGACAGGCGCTTGCTTGCGCTAGAGTAGTCCGTCATTTCGGGTTCAATGCGACTGGCGTTTCGGATGAAGGCCCAAACCCTTTTGAGGTGTGTTCCATGCCTAACTTAATTAATCTGCGGCGTCTCTGCATCTTGCTATCAATCGTTTTGCTTCTGAGCGGGGCGGCGATGGCTCAGCGTTCGACCGCGTCGATAGATGGCGATTCTGATGTTGAGTTCGGACCCGTCATGCGCGCGTATCTGGGATACCTCAGTAACGAGCAGGAGGTCGTGGATGATCGAGCCAGCCGCAGAGAAATCACCGCAGCCTATTACCGCCGGAACGTGAGTCGCATTCGGGCGCTGCGACAAACGGCGATTCGGATAGTCCGCCAAAGTGACAATGATTACGTTCCCGAGCTTGAAGCGGTGACTCATGACGAACTGGGTACGCTGTTCGAGGCCCCCCCTAATGTCACGACTTTTCGTCCGAATGAAATAATTGGGAGCAAATTCAGGTTTCTGTCAGTGGTCCACTCGGGAGAGGTTTTTTACCTCTTTGCTCGTCTAGATCCGTACGAGCAGGCGGAGTTAATGCAGCGCCAGAAGAAGGATCCGGTTACTCTCTCGGCACGTTCAGGGAATGGAGCGGCCAGTGGGCAGCGGGTCGGACAGACGGGAACTCGTCCTCGGCGGAGCATTCCGCGATAAGCTCGCGTTCGGTCCGTCAGATGCTCGCGCTAGCGTTTCCTCTTTATTTGTAGTAACTTCAACTCGGGGTTGGCTTCACTTGGCGCAACCCATAAAACACAAATTCTTGACAGCATTCGGGAAAAAAGCTCTTTACAGAGGCCGAACCGCGTGCTATCTTCCCCGAAAGCTAGCTAATTACTGTGGCTTTGATCTTGGGGATCAAGGGTTAATTCTTGACATATGGTCCGGATTTCGTGTAAAAGAGGCAAGGCTGGAAATGCCTTACCTGGTCCGGCATGCTTTCTTTTTTTAGTATCTCGCGCGTGCGAGATTATTGAGTCGAGACGGGTTACCAATTTCCGTCTACTGTAAGACTATTAGTAATCGTAGCGCGCTTCCACAAAACTTGTTCACTTGTACGGGAGGAAATGATGATTAGCAGAACTTGGAGCCGTAAGTCTATCGCATTCTGTGTCGCGGTTGCCGTGTTAAGCGTTTACTCAATGGTGGCACTGGCAACACCGGGGCAGAAAGCAGCGTCGGGCGAGCTTTCGGTTTCCGGGCAAGTCACCGTTAACGGTCAGGCCGCTATCTCGGGCGCCACTGTTTTCTCTGACAGCGTTATTGCAACGGGAGCCAATAGCAGTGCGACCATTAGCCTCGGAAAGCTTGGTCGCGTTGAGTTGTTCCCGAATACCAGCCTCAAACTGAATTTCAGCGCCGGGAATATTTCAGCCTCGCTGGATTCGGGTAGAGTTCGAGTTGCGACGCTGGCAGGTACTGCGGCGATCGTTACCGCTAAGGACGGCGCAGCTGTCGCTGATGCCCAGCAGGCGGCCGCGCTTATGGTCGATATTGAGTGCGGCAACATGATCGTCGCTTCTCAGGGCGGATTGGTCGAGTTGCGGTCAGCCGGAAAGACCAAAGCGGTTGCCGCGGGTACTTCTGAATCCGCGGGAACTCCGCAGCCTGGAACGCGCTGCACACGTCTGACGAAGGCGGACAGCTTCGGTCACCTCAGTGGCGGTGCTTTGGCGGCGCTATTGTTGGCGGCCGGTGGAGCGGTTGCGGCGGCAATTCTTGCCACAACTCACAACAATGATCTGAACTTCGGTGGCTCGGTTACCGTAGTCAGCCCAACGAAGTAGGTAGAACCCATTTCGGCAAATGGTGCGCAAGTCGCGCGGCATTTGAATACAATTTTGCGGGTCACGCGTCAATCGCGCGCGTGGCCCGTAAATTTTCGTAGACGGAAATATCGGATTACGTAAGAGCAACCCAATGCACATTGCCGTCATTGGTTCCGGTTATGTGGGACTTGTTACCGGGGCCTGCTTTGCCGAGTTCGGCGTGGATGTTACCTGCGTCGACGTAGACGCCGAAAAGATTTCCCAACTTGCACTCGGCAACACAACAATTTACGAGCCAGGTCTTGACCATCTGGTTAAGAAGAATTTGCAGGCCGGACGGCTGCGATTCACTACCGATAGCCGATCAGCTATTCAACAGTCTTTAGTGATCTTTCTCGCCGTCGGCACCCCATCCAGCGCCGACGGCTCCGCTGATCTTTCCCATGTCGAAGATGTTGTGCGGAAGATAGCTGAGCACATGGACAGCTACAAAGTGGTGGCGACCAAATCCACGGTTCCTGTGGGAACCGGAAAACGGATCACGTCCCTGATTCAGAGTCATCAACGGAAGCCTGTCGAATTCAGTGTGGTCTCAAACCCGGAATTCTTGCGCGAGGGCGCGGCAATCAGTGACTTCATGCGGCCCGACCGCGTCGTGATTGGAAGTAGCGATGAAGAATCGATTGCTATCATGCGTGATCTCTATCGCCCGCTTTACCTTATCGAAACACCGTTTGTAATTACCTCGCTGGAAGGCGCAGAACTAATTAAGTACGCAGCCAACGCCTTTCTGGCAACCAAGATCTCTTTCATCAACGAGATCGCGAATCTTTGCGATAAGGTGGGTTGCGATGTTCACGAAGTCGCACGAGCCATAGGCATGGACCGGCGAATCGGAACCAAATTTCTCCACCCGGGACCTGGATTCGGGGGATCGTGTTTTCCAAAAGATATCCGTGCTCTTTCGGCTATCGCGCGTGAATTCTCGTCTCCAACTCGGATAGTTGATGCGGTGATTGAGGTCAATCATCAGCAGCGGCTTTCTATGGTGCCAAAGATTGAACGCCTGGCGGAGGGTTTGAGCGGAAAGAGAATCGCCGTCCTAGGCCTGGCTTTCAAACCAGAGACTGACGACATGCGTGATGCGCCGTCGGTAGAAATAATCCACGGATTAGTCGAGAAGGGCGCGATCGTTAGCGCTTACGATCCCGTTGCCGCCGACGAGGCGCGGAAGGTCTTACCAGAGATAGAGTACGCTCATGATGAGTACGAGGCCGCGACGGGTGCGGAGGCGCTGGTCTTTATGACGGAGTGGAACCAATTTCGCGCCCTGGATATGGAACGCATTCGAGGCTTGATGAAGGTTCCCAGGATTGCCGACTTGCGCAATATTTATGAGCCGGCGGAGATGCGCGAAACGGGCTTTCAATATGTCGGAGTAGGACGCTAAGGACCGTGCCACTTTCAGGAATAGCACTGGTTACAGGAGGCGCGGGCTTCATCGGATCTCACATCGCGGCCGCCTTAATCGACCGCGGTGCCCGGGTTCGCATAATCGATGACCTATCAACTGGGTATACCGAGAACCTCGCCGACATTGGCGGCGATATTGATTTCATTCAGGGAAGTCTTGTTGACCAAAAAGCTTTGAGTCGCGCGCTCGAGGATGTCGAGTTTGTATTCCACGAGGCCGCTATTCCTTCCGTCCCACGCTCAGTAGCCAAGCCAACGGAAACGCACGAAGCCAGCGTCAACGCCACCTTTTCATTGCTACTCGCAGCCCGAGATCAAAAGATTCGCCGCCTGGTCTATGCCGCATCGAGTTCAGCCTATGGTGATCAGCCGGAGCTGCCCAAGCGTGAGGACATGCGACCAGATCCGATGTCACCTTATGCGGTCGCCAAATTGGTGGGAGAGTACTACTGTCAGGTCTTCACTCGATCATACGCGCTGGAGACTGTCTCACTGCGCTACTTTAATGTATTCGGTCCGCGTCAGGATCCAGGCTCGCAATACTCCGGCGTAATCTCCCGTTTTATCGATTCGGCGCTGAACGAAAAACAGCCGACAATATACGGGGACGGTGAGCAGTCTCGGGACTTTACCTATATCTCAAATGTTGTTGATGCGAACCTAAAGGCGGCCGAGTCTGACTTGGCGGTCGGGCAGGTAATCAATATTGCCACCGGCGAGCGGGTAACCATCAATGAGGTTTTTGAAATGGTGAAGAAGCTGACGGGCCGGAGCAGCCTAAAGGCCGAGTATGCTTCCCCTCGAGCCGGTGACGTGCGCGATAGCCTCGCGGATCTTAGTCTTGCCCGTTCGCTGCTTGGTTACCGTCCGGAAGTTGGCCTGGAAGAAGGTCTCCGCTTGACGATTGACTGGTGGATCAAGAGCCGTTTCAGCAAGGCCGCCGGATAAAACCAATTGTCGAAGATGCCGTTTTGATTAGAAGATTAGAAGTCTTGGTTCGGACCTTCCGAAAACGACGGCCATCATCGGTCACTCGTTCGGCGGCCTGCTAGCGCAGATTCTAGCCGGGCGCGGACTGTCCGCAGCAACTATCGGCCTCGACCCGGCTCCTATCCGCGGCGTGCTTCCGCTTCCGCTGTCGGCACTGACGTCGGCATTGCCCGTCCTGGGTAACCCAGCCAACTATCACCAACGCGATTCCCGCTCACGATCGAGTAGTTCCGCTACGGCTTCGCGAGTTGCAGGGCAAATCGTGGACGCAAATACGCTTCATGGCGTGAACAGCGGAGTTAAAAGCAGTAATGATTGATCCACCCTTCGTGCCAACAACCAAATCTCCGATCAGGTAAAGACCTGGTACATTTGTCGCACCCGCTTCATCGAACACCGGGCCTTGATCATCAAAGGCTATCCCCAAAGTACGCAGGAAATTTGTCGGCGTCGTACCTCCAAGCGCGTATATCACTCGATCAAATGTGCGCGTGGAAAATTCAGGTTCAACGAAGACAATACGGGGCCGTCCGGCTTCGTCCTCGACCTGTTTAATATTCGAGCCTCGCAGTATTTCAACCTCGTTACGTTCTTCCATTGCAAAAAGTGCGTCGTGATTCTGCCTACTTAAGCGAGTAAACTCGGCCTGGCGGTATGAAAGAGTAACGCGGTTGAGTTGTTGGAATAGGTGCTGAACGTACTCCGCTGCTGTGTCACCACCACCAACGACCAGCACATCCTCGTTTTGGATCGGATGTGACGTCATGTCGAACAAGAGTCTTTCTTTAAGAGGCGGCAGCAGTCGATATTCCTTTGGTCTATTCGGGCGGCCAAATATCCCGATCGCGACCGCGAGAACCCTGCTTTCGTAAGCTCCACTTGAGGATTCCACTCGAAAGCGCGCTTCGCTAGCCTGATTGAGTCCCTGCATACCGAAGACCTCTGCGTTAAATTGAATGTTGAGTCGGTAGTCTGCAATGACCTTATCGAAAAACTCTATAGTCTCCGACTTGGTCATGTCGGAGACGCATAGAAGTCCCTCGCACCTTGCGTCGAATCCCTTGTAGTTCGCCGTAGTGAGTTTCTGATCGGGATAAAGTTGTCGAATTGCGGAGTTGTGAGTCGCGCCCTTTTCCAGAACTAGTATTTGCGATTGATTGATACCCGACGCACAGGCCTCGGCTGCAAGTGCAATTCCACCTGGGCCAGCACCAATTATGATCAGATCATACATAGCGTACACACTAACGGGGATTCACAATCTTTAGGTTTCCGTGCCGACGCAGCGTAGAGCATTTTGTGAATCGTTAGTATATCGCACCGGAATCAACTCATCTCAATTCGCTTGATTGCGGGTTGAATTCTCCGCGAACTTTATTGACCTCTGAACCGCTCTTTGGCGATCCAGTTGTTTATATAACGAGAACAATGGACGAGGGAGATGCCTTGTGTTTGACATGTTGCGAGGAAGCGAATGACATCCAAGTCGACCAGCCTGACTTCGTTCAAGTCGAGCGTGACGCTCGCCCCGCCGGCCTCTATTTGCGCTTTCAATTCTTCTATATGCTCCCGCCGCACGCGGCCAATCAGCCTTAACGTCGTCATCCGTCCATCCGAGTCTTTTTCGATTCTTAAGGTCACGTTCGTTTGTTCTCAGGTGCCACGCTTGAACGGTTGCACGCTGAGTGCCACTTGGAATTCCCTTGAATCACAGGGGTTTTTCGTTCTAGCTCGGGCCACTTTTTCGGCGTTTGCTGAAAACTCAGCCTGAAGCATCGGCCCGTGGATCGCCTTTGAAGTAGTTTTCGCTCCAGGCGGCCAGCGGTTTTGTTTTCGCTCTGTTAGGAGCCAGAGGTTTTCGCTCCAGAGGAGCGAGAATACCTGAAGCGCACGCATCGTCGGCAAGAGGGCCGCGATCCCGAAGTGAACGACAAAGTGTCGCCCGCCCAGGTCGAAGCGATTCGCAAGTGGGGCGTCCAGCAAGAGGGGTCCTCCGACTATCTGAAGACGATCAAGCAGCCCACACTCGTCGTGAACGGCAGTAACGACGTGCTCATGCCCACGGTGAACTCTTTCATCATGCAGCAGAACATGCCGTATGCGCAGCTGATCATCTACCCCGACTCCAATCACGGCGCGCACCACCAGTACCCGGAGCTCTTCGTCCGGCACGCCGCGCTGTTTCTGGACGCATGACCTCACAGCCCCGCGCCGCGTCGGGGCATCGCGAATCCTCTTGAGCAGGCGCAATCGAGGCGCACCGACACTCGGTCGCCTGACACGGCGAACGTCGGCGAAACCGAGGACCACGCCTCCACCACGTCTCCAAACGAGGGAAATTCGACCTCACGGCGCGCACCACCAGTACCCGGAGCTCTTCGTCCGGCACGCC
>JAWVEB010000052.1:0-92139 GCA_033856915.1 Blastocatellia bacterium
TCACTAGTAAGAAAAGAAGCGAGCGCTGGCACACGCTGTGCGGACGAGACGTCCGCGCTCCCGGCACTAAATAGACCTGACAGCTCAAGGTCAACAGCGTAGGATAGCGCCATCAAAAATGAAGGACCGATTCGCAGAACGTCTAACTAAATCCCTATGAAACTCCTTGTCTTGAACCACTCCGAAGTCGTGAAGCTTCTCCCCATGTCCGAATGTATCTCGGCGATGGAAGATGTCTTCAACGCGCTGGCTGCCGGCGAAGCTCATCAACCGTTGCGCACGATCTTCAAACCACCAAGGGTTAAAGGCGTGTTAGCCATGATGCCGACTTTTCGCGAAGGCCCATCTTCGTTGTTCGGCTTGAAAGCGATCTGCGTGTTTCCCGGTAACGCGGCGATTGGCAAAGACGCTCACCAGGGCGGGGTGATGCTCTTCGACGGGACCACGGGTGAACTGCTCGCTCTCATAAATGCCTCCGCGATAACTGCCATTCGTACTGCCGCAGTGAGCGCGCTCGCCACACGCCTGCTGGCGAGGGACGGCGCGGGCGATCTGGCAATCATCGGCGCCGGCGTGCAGGCCCGGCCTCACCTGGCTGCGATGAACTGCGTTCGTTCAATCAGGAGGGTCCGCATAGCCAGCCGTCGTTTTGAAAACGCACAGAACTTCGCAAGCGAAATTCAGCCTCACTTCCCTACTCTTATCGAGCCGTGTGAGACGGTGGAAGAAGCCGTGCGCGGCGCGGACATAATCGTTACGGCGACCACTTCAAGAGAGCCAGTACTGGAACGTAAATGGATTTCACCCGGCGCGCACATCAACGCCATCGGGACTTTCTCGCCCAAAGCCCGCGAAGTCGACACCGCGACCGTCGTCGCTGCCAGTCTGTTTGTTGATCGTCGCGAGTCTGCCTTGAACGAAGCTGGAGATTACTTAATCGCAGCGAAGGAAGGCGCGATCGGCCCCGAACACATCCGCGCGGATTTGGGAGAAGTACTGACCGGCGCTCACCCCGGCCGCACGTCGCCGGAAGAGATCACTCTATTTAAATCGCTTGGCTTGGCGGTGGAAGACCTCGCTGCCGCGGCGCATGTCTATCAAAAGGCGCAGGAAGCAAACGTGGGCACTTGGGTCGAGTTTGGGTAGCCGGCTTAGCTTGTGCAGGAAAAAAAGCGTACTCATGAGCGTTCAAGCGTCAGCGCGCCCATGCGTCTCTTTGAATACTCCCGCCAGATCGAGAATCGCTTTGCGCCCGTCTCCGCGAAAAGTCGATCCGTGCATTAACGCCAAAATTTGTGGCTCCAGATCGGCCAACCGCTTCATGGTCGCGTCCGTGTAGGGTGTGTAGGCCATGTCTTTGGCGAGCGGTCCCGCCATGCCCTCGATGATGGATTGTTGGGCCCGGCCCACGACATCCGACTCGGTCAACTGCTCGGGATCGCCGGGATGAAAAAACAGGTCCGAACAAAGCAACGTTCGATCAGTCTCTTCAAAAAATAAACCGGCATCCCAGCAATGCGGGACGTGCGGCGTGGCCAGAAACCGCAGGCGGTGAGCTCCGATTTCAAGAACCTCGCCGTCATTGAGAGGCTTGGGCGGCCGATCTGCGAAATCACTAACCATCACCATCGCACCGACCAGACTGCAAACGGCCTGGGCATCAGGAGCAACTCTTAACCACTGGTTCAGCGCGCCACACTCATCGGATTCGAAATGGCTGAAACCAATCCAGCGAAGTTTTGCCGGATCAATAATCGAAGCCACTGCCTCACGCGTGACATCGAACATCTTTTTGAAGCCGGTGTGCATCAGGAAAGGCTGATCGTCTTTGATGAGATACTGGTTGAATTGAATCTGATACTCCGGATGAAAGGTCGAGATGCGAAAGACATCCGGCGCGACTTCGGTAACTCTACTGTCCATAAAGGTCCTTCCGAATTTGCCGTCCTGAAAGAGATCAAAGGCTTCTGCACATCGGCAAGTTGCGGGTTTCCGAACGTGCCTTGGGAACCAATTTCAGATCGTTAACGTTCCAGTCTTTCCGTTGCCAGGACGACCCGTCGGCGTATTCCACTCGATTGATCATGACGCCCTCCTGAAATTGATCCGCCCGAGCTTTGGTCAGGCTTTTCACATTCACAACATCGCTGGGCCCGGACAGGCTGAAGACCTGGAGATCTTTTCCCTTATCGGGATTGATGCGAGCGCTGCACAGGAACTGCCGCCGCGTCAGATTGGCCGGGTTGGCGGTCTCTTTGAACTGGTACTCCCAGAAAATGTTTTGAATAAGTTTGCCGCTTCCATTTTGCACTTTCACTGTGTAAGTAACGCCCTCAACCGGTTGGGCCTCGCGAGACTCCTGCACGATCCGATCAAGCTCGGCGCTGCGGCTATCGACTGTATCGGCGTTGGGATCGCGATCGCCAGCCGACGCGTTGACCCTTTTCTGCCTTTCGAAATTCTTATCGGCGGCGGTCACGGCCGGGGCCGGAGGGACGACGACCGAAACAGCGTTCTCGATCGGCTTACGATCTCTGGCCCACTTAAAACTCGTGACGATGACGGGGGCCGTGTCGGGGTTGGTCGACGGGTCCTGACTTGACGGGCCAGGCACCAGGAACGGCAGCAATAGTAAGAGAATTCTCATGGATGGTATCCTCGACTATGGACGCTCGCGGGAAGCACTTCCCGAAAATATTTGGAGCGGGCGACGGGGATTGAACTCGCAACATCCAGCTTGGGAAATCAAAATTACCGCTCTTTTGTTTTCACAACTTACAAAACGGATCAGAAAAAATCAATGTGCATCCAACGCATACCCTCCATGCAGTGCCTGAGTTGCACCTAGCTGCGGGCCGTTTGCGGACGATTCGTCGCCGAAACCCTCCCTCGAATCGCAGGCCTGACCCAAGTGCCCTTAGCGGCGCTTTGTGATAAGGTGACACCCTCAATGCTTAACCATTCGCGCCGATGAAGTCTTTTTATTTTAAGGGCCAGCGTAAGCTCCGTTCACTAATGGGAGGCGGAACGTGGCGAAGCCGGTTGGTCGCCGCCAGTACTCTTGCGGGCTTGTTCGCGCTGCCGGTCTGCGCACAGCAGCTTGATCAAGGGACGCCGGTCGTAGTGCAGCCCGGTGCGCCGGGCCAGCCGACCCGGACACTGCCGCCATCGACGAGGGCGATACTGCCGCCACGTTCGCCGGCAGATGTTCAGTTCATGCAGGGTATGATCATGCATCACGCGCAAGCGGTTGAGATGACCGCGCTCATCGAATCAAGCACTCAGAATAAGGAGCTGCGCTTGCTCGGCGCGCGGATCAGCCATTCGCAGTCGGAAGAAATAAAATTTATGAAACGATGGCTCGCCGTGCGAGATGAGCCTACGGAGATGCCGATGGCAAAAACGTCAGGTATGGATATGTCTGGTATGAATATGCCGGATATGAAAATGTCGAGCCAGCCGATGCTTATGCCGGGAATGCTTACGCCAAAGCAGATGGAGGCTCTAAGAAAAGCAAAGGGCGCGGAGTTCGACCAACTGTTTTTGACAGGGATGATTCAGCACCACAACGGCGCCTTGATTATGGTGAAAGACTTGTTCGACACTGCTGGTTCAGGGCAGGACGCTGAACTATTTAATTTCGCGACGGATGTCGACAGTGGTCAACGGGCCGAGATTCGGATTATGCAGAACATGCTGGGGGCAGTGCCCTAATTTGAGGATAAGGTCAGTACCGGGAGCGGTAGCGACCGGGTCGTTGTGTGACGTGCTTGAAATCGCAAGGGAGACCCGGTCGCTACCGCTCCCGGTACTGACTCCATGCTGTCCGCGGATTGTCCGGCTGCAAATTAAGGCACTACCATGTTGCAGAAAAAACCTTTAGAGGAGAAACGATGAACCGAGTAACCATCACCGCTTTCAGGATGCTATTAGCTTCGCTCGTTTTGTGCTGTTGGTTTTCAATGAGGACGCAGGCGCAAACGCCTTCGCCGTCGCCTGCGCCATCGGCAACACCGGCCGCTCCGCAACCCGCGAATCCGTTTGCTCCTCAACCGGCGCCGCCGTTACCGGCCGGCATGACGGGCTCGGACGTGAATGATCCGCGCGCGAAATTGTCGCCGGGCATGTACGACGCAGGCGAAGCAGCGATGGGCATCAAGCATCTCTTGCTGCTCAAGAAACCTGACGCGTTCGAACTTGGCTCCAACGATCCTAATGATCCGAAAGTGAACAAGACACTGACTACGGTGCTCGGCGTAGCCGACCCTTCGAAGATGCCAAATGCCATAAAGTTGGTGTTAGCCGGGCTGGGATTTGCGAACTCGGACCTGGCGTTCCAGGGCAATCATCTGTTTCTGGGAAATTTCTACGGCGTGAATATCTATGACATCTCAAATCCGGCGAAGACAAGTCTATTGACCTCGATGATTTGTCCTGGTGGGCAGGGCGACGTGTCGGTTTATAAGAACCTCATGTTTATGTCGGTCGAGATGACGAACGGTCGGATAGATTGCGGCGTACAGGGATTTCCGCCGAACCCCCCGCCAGCCGCTGGACAGGAAAACAAGCCGAGCTTACCGGCAGCCCAAAAAGATCGTTTCCGCGGCGTGAGAATTTTCGATATTGCCGACGTCAAGAATCCCAAGCAGTTGGCCGCAGTGCAGACTTGCCGCGGCTCGCACACGCATACGCTGGTCGTCGATCCGAATGATAAGAACAATGTCTACCTCTATGTATCCGGCACCTCTTTTGTCCGTCAAAACGAAGAGTTGGCCGGGTGCTCGGGTGAAGCACCGGAGAAGGATCCGAATACAGCGCTGTTTCGCATTGATGTGATCAAGGTTCCGCTGGCTGCGCCGCAGAATGCGGAGGTAGTGTCCAGTCCTCGTGTGTTTATCGATCCCAGGACGGGCGCCCTGAATGGCCTGAATAACGGCGGTACCCATGGCAAGGACGGATTGGAAAAGCCATCGGACACCAATCAGTGCCACGACATCACCGTGTATTCAGCGCTGGGGTTGGCGGCCGGCGCCTGCTCCGGAAATGGAATCCTGCTGGACATTAAAGACCCGGTGCACCCAAAGCGTCTGGATGCGGTAAACGATCCGAACTATTCGTATTGGCACTCAGCCTCGTTTTCAAATGATGGGACGAAAGTCGTTTTCACCGATGAGTGGGGCGGCGGACTGGGCGCGCGATGCCGGGCGAACGATCCGAACAAATGGGGCGCTGATGCCCTCTTCAACTTAAAGAATAACAAGCTGAGCTTCGCCAGCTACTATAAGTTGCCGGCGGCTCAGGGCGACAGCGAGAACTGTGTGGCGCACAACGGGTCGCTCATTCCAATTCCCGGCCGCGACATCGAAGTCCAAGCCTGGTACCAGGGCGGCATCTCGGTGATGGATTTCACCGACGCAGAGCATCCGGTTGAAATCGCCTATTTCGATCGCGGGCCGATTGATCCCAAGACGCTCGTGCTCGGCGGCGACTGGGCCGCCTACTGGTACAACGGCCAAATCTACGCTTCGGAGATCGCCCGCGGTCTGGACGTCTTTGAGCTGACGCCGACGCAGTTCCTGACCCAGAACGAGCTCGACGCCGCGAAAGCGGTTCGCGTGGCTGAGTTCAATGTGCAGAACCAGGAAAAAATTGAGTGGCCGCGACAGTTGGTCGTGGCGAAGGCGTACGTGGATCAGTTAGAGCGATCACAAGCTCTGCCCGCTGATCGAATCGCCGCCCTGCGGCAGGCGATCCAAAACGCAGAGACTTCGCGCATGAATCCAGGAGAGCTCGCAAAACTCAAGAGCCTCGCACCCTCGTTGGAAAAGAGCGCTGCCATGACGAAGAGTACAGCAGACTCAAACCGATTGCGGGCGCTGGCGGAAATCCTGAAGCGACCTGAGGGTTCTGCGAAGCGATGAATCAGTTGTCGTAAGTTAACAACCGCTGGACAGCGACGGCTCTGTGACCACAGTTACGGGGCCGTTTTTTTATGCTTTGTTTTAGTCGCAGTAGGGCGTCCTCGACCTTTACCTACAGTGAACATTCGACAAACGAACGCGGCACGAAATAAACTGCCCACGTGATCGCCGCTTTCATTGAAGGATACGGACGGAATCGAGTTCTAAGGGCGGGAAATCTTCCATCCCCTAACCCTGGCCCCTCTGACATTTTGGTGAGGGTTCATGCTGCAAGTGTGAATCCAGTCGATTTCAAGTTGCGAGATGGCAAATTGCGTCTCTTGAGGCGCTATCGATTCCCGCTTATTTTAGGGCATGACTGCGCAGGCGAAGTCGTTCAAATCGGAGAAAATGTCACTCGATTCAAGGTTGGAGATCGAATCTTCTCTCGTCCAGGAAGCGGGCGAATAGGCACTTTTGGTGAGTTCATCTCGATTGATCAAAGCGAGGCGGCGCTGATGCCGCCGAATTTGAATTACCACGAAGCTGCCAGCCTGCCGCTCGTTGGATTAACCAGTTGGCAAGCGCTGGTGGACACAGCGAACCTCCAGCCTGGTCAAAAAGTTTTGATTCACGCTGGGTCCGGAGGGATTGGGACGTTTGCGATTCAATTGGCAAAACATATCGGCGCGGAGGTATGGACTACAACCAGCGGCAAGAACCTGGAGTTCGTAAAAAGCTTAGGCGCCGATCACGATATCAATTATCAGGATGAAGATTTCGAAAAGCGGGTGAACAATCTTGACGTCGTATTCGATACTTTGGGAGGAGACTCCATGGATAAGTCGTTTACTGTCATCCGACCTGACGGGTGGTTGGTCTCCATCGCCGGATCGCCGGATTACCGTACGGCTAAGGAAATGCATTTGAATATCGTGCGATCTTTGCTCCTGGGAATCGTGGGATTGGGAGTCAATTCAAGAGCCAGGAAAGCGGTAGTGAATTATCGCTTCATCTTCATGAAGCCGCTGGGAGAAGAGTTGGCCCAAATCGCCGTCTTAGTCGCGAAAGGTGTGATTAGACCAATTGTCGATAGGATTGTTCCCATTTCCGATTGTCAATCCGCCCTCGAGTATTCTGCCTCGGGCAGAGCCCGGGGAAAGATCGTCATCAGTGTAATCGACTAACCTCAACGCACAGATTCACACGATACTCCACGGTACTTCTCACGAGAAAATTGGGAATCGCAACCTGACCCCGCCCCCAGAGTATCCAATTGAAATCGCCTATTTCGATCGCGGGCCGATTGATCCTCAGGATGCTCGTGCTCGGCGGCGACTGGTCCGCGCCATTGCTAGTTCGGCTTCGAAGCTTTTCGGCTTACCATTTAGAGTAAGCAATGCGATGACACCTGTTTTCAGGCTGCCTGCAGCTATTACTCTGAAAGATAAGCATGTTATTTTTGAGGGGAAATCCCCCTCCGTTTCAACCACTTCAGCGACGCGATCCAGCTGAGTCGCTGGAGTGAGTTTGGTCGAAATCGAGAGAACGATTCACTCACATGGCGAAGTCGGTGACAAGAAGAGACAGAGTTCCGTCGAGTGATGCTTCGCCGCCGCTCGCATCAGCCTGGAGCCCACTCCGTCAGTCGCTATTCCGCGCGCTTTGGATAGCGAGCGTGGTGTCCAACATCGGATCGTGGATGCAGGACGTGGGCGAGAGTTGGCTGATGACTTCGTTAACGCCTTCTCCGTTGCTGGTCGCCTTAGTAGAGACCGCAGGCAGCCTTCCTGTCGTACTGGCGGCTCTACCGGCCGGAGCACTTGCAGACATCATAGATCGCCGCCGTTTGTTGTTGCTGATGCATGCCTGGATGGTCATTGTCGCGGTGGCAATGGGTGCAGTGGCCTTGATGGGCTTGATGACTCCAGGTCGTTTGCTCTCCCTGACTTTTCTGCTCGGCATCGGTTCGGCAGTAAGCAATCCAGCCTGGCAAGCGATCGTGCCTGAGTTGGTCTCTCCGTCAGATTTGCCGGCGGCGCTCTCGTTGAGCGGTGTCGCCATTAACATTGCGCGAGCGATCGGTCCGGCGGTGGGCGGCTTGATCGTGGCCGCGTCTGGTCCCTGGGCTGTGTTCTTTCTGAATGCCGGTTCGTTCCTGGCAGTATTCTTCGTCGTCTATCGTTGGCAACCTGCTCCGCGTTCGAGCAAACTCCCTCCCGAAGAGATCATCGGCGCGATGCGTGCCGGCACACGGTATTTGCGCAACTCACCCGAACTGCAAACGGTGCTGATCCGCTGTGGCGCTTTCATTATTTGCGCGAGTGCACTGTGGGCGCTGTTGCCTCAGCAGGCTCGCAGAGGTTTGGGACTGAGTCCCTTTGATTATGGCGTGCTTCTTGGCTGTCTCGGTCTCGGCGCCATAACAGGCGCATGGTTGTTGCCGAAGGTCAGAGAGCGGCTTGCCATGAATAGATTGGTAGCGGCGGGCACTACATTATTTGCGTTGGCAACGATTGCTCTCGCTTATGTCCATTCATTTGCAGTGCTCGCTCTCGCTTTGGTAATCGGAGGTATCGCCTGGATCTCGGTCTTGTCGGCTTTGAACATTCCGGCTCAGACTGCGACCCCGTCGTGGGTGCGGGCAAGAGTCATGGCCATCTACCTTCTGGTTTTCACGGGAGGTCTGGCCGGCGGCAGCGCTCTGTGGGGTTTCATCGCATCACGGGCCGGCATCGCCAATGCGCTCTCGTTATCAGCAGTGGGGTTGGTAATCGGTCTTCCTTTAACGTGGCGTTATCGTCTGGTGGGCAAGAATAGTTTATCGCTCACTCCTTCAATGCACTGGCCGCAGCCGGTGATGATGATTGATGCCGATGCGAGTGAAGGACCAGCAATCACTACGATTGAATACAGAATCGATCCGAAGACTGCCGCAGAGTTTTTGCAAGCGATGAAAGAAATGAAACGAATCCGTCAGCGCGACGGCGCGATTCGTTGGAACCTACTTCGCGACTCGGCCGATCCGCAAAGATACGTCGAGACTTTTGTGACTGAATCGTGGGCCGAACATTTACGCCAGCACGAAAGAATCACCGCCGGGGACCGGGAAGCGGAACGGCGCGCTCACGCCTTTGATGTCGGCGCCCGGCCACCGAAGATCACTCATCTAATCGCTGAACAATTACCGGATTAACAAATTTGAGATAGGGATGTGTGAGCAGTTTCCGAGAACGACGAAGCCTGAAACGGCCTTGGTCAAACTCAACATGGCCAAGAGCGAATGTCGTAACGCCGAATCAGGATTCAACCGGTTCCTAGGCGATCCACAAATGCCATGTTAGGGAGTATTATGGGGCCTCGCTGACAGACACTTTGATTTGTTCAGCACTTCGTTGACTAAAACAAAATCCGTTTCAAGAGAAGGAGGATTATCATGACTGCAAGACCAAGTTTGGGAGCAAAGACCGTTGTCTTGGTGCACGGTGGTTTTGTGGACGGTTCTGGTTGGGAGGGTGTCTATAACATTTTGCGGAAGGACGGCTACAACGTCGCGATCGTTCAGAATCCGACGACATCGCTCGCCGACGATGTCGCCGCGACCAGGCGCATTATTGACGCTCAGACTGGCCCCGTAGTTCTCGTCGGACATTCATACGGTGGGGCGGTAATCACCGAGGCCGGCAACGATCCAAAAGTTGCGGGGCTTGTATATATCACCGCGTTTGCGCCCGACAAGGGTGAGTCGGTGGCGAGTTTGATCAAGGATCCACCACCTGACGCTCCGGTACCACCGATCCTGCCACCGCAAGACGGTTATCTCTTTCTTGATAAGACGAAGTTCGCAGCGTCATTCGCGGCTGACGTGGAACCGGAAAAGGCGGCGTTCATGGCCGACTCTCAAGTCCCGTGGGGCGTCGAGGCGCTGAGCGGCACGATCAGTGAACCCGCTTGGAAAACCAAGCCGAGTTGGTACTTGCTCGTAACCGAGGACAAGATGATTCCTCCGCCGGCCCAGCGTTTCATGTCGGAGCGAGCCGGATCGACAGTCGTTGAGGTAGCCGGCAGTCACGCAATCTACGTCTCAAAACCAAATGCGGTGGCCGCGCTTATCAAACAAGCTGCACAGGGAGCTGCTGCGGCAACCGCGAGCTGAGTTGCGAAACTGTTTTCGGAAATCCAATGGTGTAATGGGTGAGAAATAAGAGGAGGACGTATGCCTACGATCACGACAAAAGACGGAACGCAAATCTATTACAAGGACTGGGGATCAGGACAACCCATAGTATTCAGTCACGGCTGGCCGCTTTCAGCTGATGACTGGGACACCCAAATGATGTTCTTCCTAAATCATGGCTATCGGGTCATCGCCCATGACCGGCGCGGTCACGGACGATCCAGCCAACCCGGCGACGGACACGATATGGATCACTATGCCGATGACCTCGCCGAACTCACCGGGCATCTCGACTTAAAGAATGCAATCCATGTTGGCCACTCGACCGGCGGCGGCGAGGTCACCCGTTACATAGCGCGCCACGGTGAGAGTCGCGTCGCTAATGCCGTGCTCATTAGTGCAGTGCCCCCACTGATGGTGAAGACCGACGCGAATCCCGGCGGCCTGCCGAAAGAAGTATTCGACGACTTCCAGGCGCAGGTGGCGACGAACCGCGCGCAATTCTATCTGGATGTGCCGACTGGCCCCTTTTACGGCTATAACCGGCCGGGCGCAAAGGTTTCCCAGGGTGTGATCTCGAATTGGTGGCGCCAGGGAATGATGGGCGGCGCCAAGGCGCACTATGATGGCATCGTGGCTTTCTCCCAGACGGACTTCACGGAGGACCTGCAGAAGATCTCGGTGCCGACTTTGGTGATGCATGGCGATGATGACCAGATCGTCCCTTATGCCGACTCCGGCCCACTGAGCGCAAAGTTGGTAAAGGGCGCGGTATTGAAAACCTACAAAGGTTTTCCGCACGGCATGCCAACGACCAACGCCGACCAGATCAACGCCGACCTGCTGGCGTTTTTCAAAGGTGAGATGGCCGCAACAGTCTGAGCATGGATTCGCCCTCAAAAACTTATGGGGAGTTTACAAGTGCACAACAACGAGCCAAACGCGGAACCAACTGAATTCAAGGGCAGGCGAATTCTGGTTACAGGTGGCACCAGAGGCATTGGCGAGGCCATAGTCGACCGTCTGATTCGAGGTGGTGGAGACGTAATCGCTACCGCCCGATCTGTTTCGCCGGAAACTCCCGCTGATGGTTTTGTTCAGGCAGATGTCAGTACTCGAGACGGAATAGCGACAGTTGTAAAAGCCGTAACGGATCGTTTCAAGGGTCTGGATATCCTGATTCACAACGTTGGTGGTTCGGCGGCCCGCGGCGGTGGCGCATTAGCGCTGTCTGATGACGATTGGCAACATGCGTTTGATACGAACCTCTTCGCTGCTGTTCGTCTCGATCGCGCGTTTCTGCCATCGATGCTGGAACAGGGCTCCGGCGTGATCATCCACATCTCTTCAATTCAACGAACGCTTCCGCTTTTCGACGCAACGCTTGCTTATGCAGCAGCCAAGGCTGCCTTAACCAACTACAGCAAAGGCCTTTCAAAAGAGGTGAGTCCGAAGGGCATTCGGGTGAACTCAGTTGCGCCCGGATACACCGAGACAGACGCGGCCGTCGGCATGGTCAATGAGATCGCGGAGCGAACGGGCATTAGCCAGGATGCCGCAAGGCAACGCATTATGGATTCACTCGGCGGCATTCCTCTCGGCCGGCCGAATCGGCCTGACGAAGTCGCCGAGTTGGTGGCGTTTCTGGCATCGGACCGTGCTTCCTCGATCACCGGAAGCGAATACGTCATTGACGGCGGAACAATTCCGACGGTCTAAGGTTGGAGTGTGAAGCAGATTCGGGTGACCGCCGATCCGCGGAACTAGTGGCCGGGGAAAGGCTCCGTTATGAGCCGAATGTTTATAGTACCGACGTGCCTCCTTGGAAAATCTTCGCTCCGTTAGGAGCGACATGGTCCGCTCCTAACGGAGCTGGGATTATTCCGTTTCCGAAGTTCTATAAACATCGCGCGCCTAACGGCGCTTTGAAGGTGGTGAGAGGTCACCGCACTACAAAATTGAGGCTCCACAAATATCATCCTTCGAATGAGTAACAGGACTTCCATGAAACTGTTCATGCGTGCTTCATACATCAGCGCCGCGATTCTCTTTTTTGCGCTGACAACTTGCCATCCGGTTCATGCGCAGAAGCGGATCGAAGATCGGTTCGCAAACGTCAACGGAGTTCGACTTTATTATTTGGTTGCGGGGAAGGGCAACCCAGTAATTCTGCTGCACGGCTATGCCGAGAATAGTCACATGTGGCGGCCGCTGATGGTTGAGTTGGCAAAGAGTCATACCGTAATAGCGCCGGACCTGCGCGGCTTCGGCCAATCGTCCAAGCCGACGGCGGGTTACGACAAGAAGACGATGGCCCAGGATATTCATGCCTTGGCGCAATCGCTCGGTTATCAACGCGAGACTGTTGTTGGTCACGACATTGGATTGATGGTCGCTTACGCTTATGCCGCGCAATATCCAGCTGAAGTCGATTGCATTGTCTTAATGGATGCGTTCCTTCCAGGCGTCGGCGATTGGAAAACCGTCTGGCTGCTAAGAGACCTTTGGCACTTTCACTTTTACGGCGAAACCCCACTCAAGCTCGTCACTGGGCGCGAAAGAATTTATTTTGAGCATTTCTGGAATGACTTCGCCGCTGATCCGAAGCATTCAGTATCGGAAACGGATCGACAGTTTTATGCCCGATCGTATGCGCAACCCGGCGCGATGCGGGCCGGCTTCGAAGTCTTCCGCAACTTCGAACAGGATGCAAAAGACTTCGCGCAATTTGCCGAAACGAAACTGACAATGCCGATGCTGGTGCTGACTGGAGAAAAAGCTTCAGGAGAGTTTTTGATTGAGCAGGCCCGTCTGATTGATACAAACGTCGAAGGCGTTGTTATCAAAGGTAAGGGTCATTGGTTGATGGAGGAAGCGCCGAGTGAGGTCATTCCGCAACTCGTCTCGTTCATCAACAAGTCACAGTAGGCTCTGCCCGATCGACACTCTAGAGCCGCACAATATGTCGGAACTGCGAGACGTTGAGGATGCCTTATCGCCACCGCCGGGAACTACTCCCAGCGCGATGTTTCCCGTTCTCACCTCGGCGCAACAAGCTCGCGTTCTCGCCCACGCTCAACTTCGAACCGTCGAACCGAACGAGATCGTTGTCGAGCTCAATGAGCACCTAGCCAAAGTCTTCGTTGTCATTAGCGGACAATTGCATATCCTGCAGGTCTCGAACAATCAGGAGCACGTCGTCGCCATTTGCAATCCGGGCATGTTCACCGGCGAACTAAACGTGCTCTCGGGCCGTCGGGGACTCGTGCGCATACGCGCAGGCGAAAAATCAGAACTCATCGAAATCGAGCGCGAGGCTTTGCAGGCCATGGTCGAAACCGACAGCGAACTAAGTGATATCTTTCTGCGAGCCTTCATCCTGCGTCGTCTGGAATTAATTGCGCGCGAAGTTGGTGACATCGTTCTAATTGGCTCCAGCCATTCGCTTGATACCTTTCACATCAAGGAGTTTCTCACTCGCAATTACCAACCTTTTTCCTACATCGACCTCGAGCATGATGATGAGGTTCAGGAAATGCTGGATCGCTTCTCTCTTTCAATTGATGACCTGCCCGTTCTGATCTGTCGCGGCGCCGCAGTACTACGCAATCCAACCAATGAGGAAATCACCGGCTGCCTCGGATTCAACGAAGGAATCGATCAAGCGCATGTGCGCGATCTGGTCATCGTTGGCGCTGGACCCGCGGGTCTGGCGGCCGCAGTGTATGGAGCATCTGAGGGGCTTGATGTTCTGGTGCTCGAATCGAATGGACCCGGCGGCCAGGCGGGAGCCAGTTCAAAAATCGAAAACTATCTTGGCTTCCCCACGGGCATATCGGGACATGATCTTGCCGGTCGCGCCTACACGCAGGCGCAAAAGTTCGGCGCGCAGATCTTGATAGCTAAGGACGCGAAAGGCGTGGCTTGTGATCGCCGGCCTTACGCCGTGCTGATTGGCGATGGGAAGAGTGTTCCTGCGCGCACAATAGTGATTGCTTCCGGCGCGCAGTACCGAAGACTCCAGCTGGAAAATCTCTCGAAGTTTGAGGGTGCTGGCGTCTATTACGGGGCTACCCATCTGGAAGCGCAGTTGTGTGGCGGTGAAGAAGTAATTGTCGTGGGCGGCGGCAACTCTGCCGGTCAGGCAGCAGTCTTTCTGGCGCAGACGACCAGACGAGTCTATATGCTCGTTCGATCTGACGGATTGGCAAAGACAATGTCCCGCTACCTGATCCGGCGCATCGAAGAGACTCCTAACATAGAACTTCATACCAACACTGAAGTGGTTGCGCTGGCAGGAAACGATCATCTTGAGCGCGCGACATGGCGAAATAATAAAACTGGACGGACTGAGTCGCGCGATATAGCCCATCTCTTCTCGATGACCGGAGCGGTGCCGAATTCTGCATGGCTCGGTGGGTGTGTGGCGTGTGACCAGCGCGGGTTTATCAAGACCGGCTTAAATCTCACGACGGAAGATTTGGCGAAAGCCAAGTGGCCTCTTTCACGCCCGCCTTATTTGCTGGAAACAAGTTTGCCGGGCGTGTTCGCTGTCGGAGATATTCGGGGCGGCAACGTGAAACGAGTAGCGTCCGCCGTCGGTGAAGGTTCGATCGCCGTGTCGTTTGTGCACCAGGTGCTGGCCCAGTAGAAGAGAGAGATGGTCTAAGAGACTTGCTCACATCCAGGCTTTGCGAGTAAAGCGGAGCATGGAGCGGGCGACGGGGATCGAACCCGCAACATCCAGCTTGGGAAAGTAAATTAAGCACTCTTTATTTTCAACACTTACAAAACCGCCCAATAAAAATATGCGTGCATGCACTGCATACCGTGCATGCGCTGCCTGATTTGCGTATCGCTGCGGGACGTTTTGCGGGACGTTTTCTCGCGCGAGATTTCGATCACTTCGGAGATGCTTTCGGTGATCGCCAACGGCCTCTCACTGCTCCAGAAAAAGCTCGCGTCGCAACTGTCTAATCTCGGAGACTGAAAGTTACCGACCCTTTCGAGGTGTCCCGGTTATAATCACAAAGATGCGCCGAATAGAATTAATCGATCAGGACTAACCTTCGCAAAGATTTGGAATAGATCGCGGTGGCGAAGCGCTCCAGAAAAATTAGCAATCTGCCGGCCGAGGCAAGCCCGTCTCAAACCGCCTCAGTGTGGAGTCCTCTGCGTCACTCCGTCTTCCGCGCGCTGTGGATCGCGAGCATTGTGTCCAACCTCGGCTCCTGGATGCAGGACGTGGGCGAGAGCTGGTTGATGACGTCACTTACGCTTTCGCCTGTGCTGGTGGCATTAGTGGAGACGGCGGGCAGCTTACCGGTCGTATTGGCGGCGTTGCCGGCCGGTGCGCTCGCGGACATCGTCGATCGACGCCGCTTGCTGATCGTCATGCAAGTGTGGATGGTGATCGTGGCGACTACGATGGGGCTCATGGCACTGACCGGTCACATGACTACTGGCCGTCTGCTCTCCATGACATTTCTTCTCGGCATCGGTTCGGCAGTAAGTAATCCCGTTTGGCAAGCAATTACGCCCGAGTTGGTTCCCAGCGAAGATTTGCCGGCAGCTCTCTCGCTTGGCGGCGTGGCCGTGAACATTGCACGGGCTGTTGGCCCGGCCATCGGAGGCTTCATCATAGTCGCGTCAGGCCCATGGGCCGTTTTCTTTATTAATGCCGTTTCGTTCCTGGCAGTATTCTTCGTCGTCTATCGATGGCAGCCCGCGCCGCGAACGAGCAAGCTGCCGCCCGAAGAAATCATCAGCGCCATGCGTGCCGGCACGCGCTACTTGCGTCATTCACCGGAACTGCAAACGGTGCTGCTCCGCTGCGCTGCTTTCATTATTTGCGCCAGCGCCTTGTGGGCGCTGTTACCTCAGCAAGCCCGCCGCGGCCTGGGACTAAGTTCATTTGGCTATGGGGCGTTGCTTGGCTGCGTGGGCATTGGCGCAATTGCCGGAGCATGGCTCTTACCGGCACTCAGGAAGCGGTTCGCCATCAATCAACTAGTAGCGAGCGGCAGCATCGTCTTTGCTCTAAGCGCGATTGCTCTCGCCTACGTTCATTCATTTCTCTTCCTCGCGATCGCTTTGGTAGTGGCAGGGATAGCTTGGATCTCGGTACTGGCGAGCTTGAATGTTGCGGCGCAGACAGCAACGCCTCAGTGGGTGCGAGCGCGAGTATTGGCAGTGTACTTATTAGTCTTCACCGGAGGTCTGGCCGGTGGCAGCGCCCTTTGGGGGTTCATGGCCGCGCGCTTCGGAATATCGAGTGCGCTTCTGATTTCGGCGGTCGGGCTCGTGATAGGTCTGCTTTTCACCTGGCGTTACCGTCTGGTCGGCAAAAAGAATTTGTCGCTCGCTCCCTCAAATCACTGGCCGGAGCCGGTGATGCGAATTGAGACTGACACATCTGCTGGTCCGGCCATAACTTCGATTGAATATCGAATCGATCCAAAGACGGCGGAAGGGTTTTTGGAGGCGCTGAAAGACTTGAGACGAATCCGCCTCCGTGACGGTGCGATTCGTTGGAACGTGCTGCGCGACTCTGCCGATCCGGAACGATATCTCGAGATTTTCGTGACTGAATCCTGGGGCGAACATCTACGACAGCACGAAAGGACCACAGCCGAGGACAGGAAAATAGAGCAACGCGTTCAAGCCTTTCATGTTGGCGCTCAACCACCAAAAACAACACATCTCATCGCGGAAGAATTGCCGAGGTGACTAGGTGGCATTGTCGGCGAGCAACTTCTGAATTAACCGTTCGGCGTCGTCATAGGCCCCTTCACCCACATGCATCCATCGAATTCGTCCTTGCTTGTCCAACAAAAAGGTTGTGGGCCACGCCTCGACGTGATAAGCGTTCCAGGTTTGGTAGTCGTTATCAGTAACCACAGCGTAACGAATGCCCAGAGAAGTAACTTCGCGGCGGAGGTTTTCGACTTTCCGCTCTTCATCAAACTCAGGTGAGTGCACGCCGATAATGGTCAGGCCCTTGTCGTGATAACGATCGTGCCAGCCTTTGACGAACGGCAGGGTGTTGCGGCAGTTAATGCAACCGAAAGTCCAGAACTCGATCAGTACCACGCGACCACGCAGATCTCTTAGCTTCAACGGTTCTGAGTTGATCCATTCACCGTTAGCCAAATCGGGAGCAGTGGCGGCTTCCGAAGTTTTGTATTCAGTAGTGCTGCCAAATGAACTGCGTATTAGCTTCGTCAAACCGGTGGCATAGCTCAACGCCGCTACAACAAGTACGCCAGCAATAATTCCGATTAACATGTTTCGCCATCTGTCCATAAATGGTTTCCCTGGTGTTGCGTCGTCGGCACACCCAGACGGCTAGTCTGTTTTAGCAGCTTTGCCGGATTTGGCTCGCCATTCAGGCTTCCGCTCTTTACTTGCACTTGCTAATGCGCGAAGGACACCTTCAGCATCGAAATCGGCCGCATATACCGGAGTGCCGGGCTGTTGCCGCCACGAGTCATCGAGACTGCCTGCATCGACCCCATCAAAGCCGAGTTCAACCACCAGCTTTAAGACGACGGACTTCGTCCGCTCGTCATCGCCCGCAACCGGAAGAGCGATCCGGCCTGGAGTTCCGGCCGGCTTGCCTGACTTCAAAAGATGTTCTGCATAGATATTATTAAAGGCTTTCACTACTGGCCGACCTAGTTGCTGCGATACCCAACGGCTCTCGACCATTCCATCTTCGATTCCTGCGATGCGACCATCACGCTGTTGCGGATAGTAGTTGCCCGTGTCGACGACGACTATGCTGTCCGGTACTCCGACGAACAGATCGCGCGGGAGACTGGGAATGTTCTTCTGCGGAATTGTTACGATGACGACCTCGCCACTTCGGACCGCTTCTTGAACAGAGACGGGTGTGGCGCCAGTCTCCGCAGCGAGATCGGCGAGGCTTTCGGGGCCGCGTGAGTTAGCTACGAATACTTTGTGACCGAGTTCCTGGAAACGGCGAGTTAGATTGCCGCCAATGTTTCCTGCACCGATGATCCCTATGTTCATTTTCTGCTCCTTTGCTAAATACCAACTGCGTCCGGGGAATGAGTGTTTCACGCTTCGGCGTTCTACTTGAGCGCTGAAAAGTTTGTCGGATCCATGAAGTAGCTCTCGATATGGTTTGCCAGCGCACCATTAATCTCAGAATCGGCCTTTACCTTTTTCCATTCAGGATCGGCCTGGAACGCAGCCCAATTTTTCTTTGCCTCCTCGCGGCTCGGGTGCTCAAGGATGTACACAAAAAGGTTCTGCGAATATGGCTCGTCTTGCGGACGCCAAAAGCCAATGCTCTTCATGTTATGCCGTTTGAAAATAGCGTCAGTGTGATCGCCAAACCGAGCGATCAGTGCATCCATTTTGCCCTCGTTAACGCGATACAGGCGCAGCTCGTAGACATGCTGGAAGTTTGTCGATTCGCCGATATTGCTGAAACCGAGAGGCACTGCGGCGCCACCAATGAATGATAGAAGAGACAATGTCGTGATACCGCTCAGCTTTGCCACAGCGATCTTCATTGTTGCTATTGCGATGCTTATGGTCTCCATCAATGTCCTCCCATGGATTCTCAAGTCTAGGCAACACGCGCATGAAGCTTCTTTTTCTTAATAGAGCTTGTGCTTCTTCATTCCCGCTTAATGATGAAGACTGTTTTGTCGTCAATCCGGTCCTCTTCTCCAATCTGCCGCAGATGGTCGTCGTCTTTTGTGGCGTGTTCCATCAGCGCATTGCAGATGTCTCTTGCTGATTTCGAATAGGTCTCCCGCATCACAGATTCGAGGTGGTGGCGTTCTTCATCATCGCTCCCGTCATAGACACCGTCGGTATAAAGGAAAAGAATGTCGCCCGGGCTCATTAGCGTAATTTCGGCAACATCGGAAGAGTTAGCCGGCCGGGGCCGAAATTGCATTGAGAAATACCGCTTACGATCCGGATGATCAGCGGGGATCTGTAAGCCCAATGGCAGGAATTGCACCATTCGATCTTTATCCAGCTCCACAAATTTGCGATATTCAGCAGAGAACACGAGCGGCGGCGGGTGTCCAAAATTTACAAATCGGAAATAGCCGTAGGGATGCACTTCGCCATAAAGCATAGTCGCAAGCTCGCGCGCATTTTCTTTCTCACTTATACCCAGTGCGTTACGAGCCGTGACCGATTGCGCCAAACGCAAGTTGATGTTTTCAAACAGCTCCGGCGTCGTCGTTCCGTGCTGATCAAGCTCGGAGAGCATGAAAGCATGAAACGTATCGTGCACAGTCGAGGCAATTTTCGCCGCAATAAGTCCGTGTCCCTGTGCGTCCACCAGCAGGACTCCTGCAATACTAGAGAGCTCGTGGAGGGCTTCGGCGACCCGCACCTGCTCCGAGCTTCGTGCATCTCTGTATTCGGCTTCCATTTCGGACCTATAATCCGGCCTGGACCTTAACCACTCCACATGATCGTCTACTGAATTACGCGGCGGTGCGCCTGCCGGAAGCGGATCGAGGTATTCCTTCGATAACTTCAGGGCCTGTTGAATGCGCGCATCCACGTCATAACGCTGTTGGAAGTTTATATATTCAAATAGGTCGCCGCCGACCGTTCCCGCAGGAACAGAATTCCCGTACATCTCAATGCCGGATATATGCGGAATCGACCCTTCCACCGGCATGAGCCGTTCACGAAGGTATTCATCGATAGTCAGATCCGAGTGCTCTGTGGTCATCGCTTTTGATGATACTTGAAACCGACAACCTCTTCGAATGGAGCGATACGACTGCTTGTCGAAGTCAGATTTGTTGACCGTGAGCATCCGCAGACACACGGGCCGCTTTGGCCGACGCTGTAAATGCCGCGGCATTTTTCCTGACCAGCTCCTGCACGCTCAGCGGCCCTTTCCCTGTCAGCGTGAGCACGTCGTTCGACATGCGATCATAGCGACCCGCGCGATGCAGGTCGGCCACGGTCGCGAGGTGGCTCACCAGGTGAACCGGAAAGCCACGTTCGAGCAGTGCGTCCCGCCACGGTCCGACCGGAATGTCCTGATAGGTGATTGTGCGGCCAAGCGCCTTCGAATACTCCTGTGCATAGAAATTCATGTTTTCGGACTGCGGTCCAGTCAGTTGATAGATCTTGCCGATGTGCGGCTGTGGATCGGCGAGCAGCGCTGCGATCACGCGGGCAACGTCTCCCACTGCCACAGGCGAAGTTTTGCCCTCGCCGAATGGTAGTCTAATTTGATTTGACGCCCTGACCGAATCCGAAGTGAGGATCAGAAGGGAGCCTTCGAACAACAGTGTCGGCCGCACGTGCACGACCGACAGCCCGGACCAGCTCAGCGCCTGCTCGGCGAGCCAGTGGAGCTTCTGCTGCGGGCTCGGAGTAGTTTCGGTAATGCTCATCTGTGACACTGTCATCTGCGACATATTGATGAACGCCTTCACGCCGTGATACTTCGCTACCGCCGCCGTATTGACCGTCGCGGCCAGATAGTCGTCCGAAACCGACATGCCGAAGTACATCGTCTCGCAGCCGGCAATTACCCTATGCATCGAATCGAGATCGAGCAGATCACCGACCACGACCTCCGCACCCTTGTCGCGCAACGCCTGCGCGCGTTCGTCTTCAGTTCGCACCATCGCGCGCACCGCTTTGCCTTGCTCCAATAGCAGTTCGGTGACCGTGCGCCCTACCGCGCCGACGCGGCCCGCTGCGCCGGTGACCAGAATGGGCTTAGCCATGTTGTTTCCTCCAATGCGTTCACCAAGATCGACAGTCAGATCCGTTGAATGCGGCGTCGATCCCCGATACGGCGGTCGTATTGCGCAACTCCGTGGACGACGACCAAGTCATAGTCGCTTAGGTCGGTAACTCTGCTCCGGATTGCTCCGCCGCCATGTACTCGGCGTACCAAACGGGCCAGTTCTCATCTCTCTGGCCGCCCATGCGTTTTTCATGCTCTCCATGAGCCGTCGCCGCGCGAATCAACGCACCAATGAGATCGGTTACCGAACCAAACGAAGTCACACCGGAGTCGATGCGACCGGGAAGCCGAGTTGTAATTTCCTGGAGCATCCAACTATTGCCATCGGGATCGCTGAACAATGCGCGCGAGCGATAAGTGCCGTGTTCAGGATCAACACCCGCGACAGGACCACTAGGGCTGATGTGGAATATCTCACTTACGTCGATGCCGACGGCGACCAGCGTGTTTCGCGCCGCCTCAATATCAGAGACGATCAAGTACGTTTTCTGAGCCGAGCCGGGAGCGGCCGTGGTGAGGCCCTTGCCGAATTGCACGGAGCAGGCAGAACCGTGTGGCGTGAATTGGAATACCCCGGAGCCGGGTGGTGTAACGTCTTGTCGCCAACCGAGCTTGCGATAGAACTGCTCCGCGCGTGCGGCATCAGAGACTGGAATGACGATTACTTCGAGTTTGATGTCGATTGTCGCGAGTCCAGATTCTTTCGAGGCCGTCATGTTATCTCCTCTACTGAATGCACTGATCGAAAATGAATTATGTAGTCACCATAGATTGTGATCTTCTGAAACATTCGCTAACCCAAGACAACTGAAGTGTCCCTACCTCCGCACGCCACTATGGCGTTGGATAGTCCCAAACATCAGGCGGCAGCTTATCCTTGAGTGCTGCATACATGGCATCGCGGAACAGTTTCACCGCCGGATACGGCCGCATCGCAATAGTGCGCTCCACTATCAGCCCCTGCTCGTTATCCACGATGACCTCCCAGCTCTCGATCTTGTGGCCATCCATGGTTCCCACCCAGCGCAAGAAGGTGGTGCGCTCATCGAGCTTGAACTCGGCCGTATAGGTACCGGAGCCTCGCGTAGCACTCGACTGAGCGAAAATCGTCGCGAGCACTTCACCGCCCTCGATCGGCCGAATCAGGAGCGGGCTGTTGAATACGGCGTTGTCGGCAAGCAGCTCGCGCATCTGGGCAACTGTGTACTTACCGGATTCCCTTAGTTTGCGTAAAGGATGCATTGCGATTCCTCCTAGCTGTGTTGCGGCAGCGTAGGCAAACTACACCGACCGGCTCATTGATAGCTGAGAGCAGCTGAAGCATGGCACCGACTTCGCTCACGCCTTTGCCGCCGCACCGACTTCGTAGTTCCGTGCTTCGATGGCTTTCAGGCTCCTTGCGAACACCTTCTCCAACTGTCCCTTGCCGACAACCCCAAGGAACGCGCCGAGCAATTGCCCCTTGAGGTTCTTGCCTTCGCGCACGATCACGACGTCCACGTCGGTCGTCCCGTTGGGTTGCCGCGTTAAGGTATAAGTGTGACCTGACCGGCCGCCCCACAAGTTCGAGTCAGTGGTGGTAAGAACTATGTGTGTGGGATCGGACCAGTTGTAGCTCAGTCGTTCCCAGATGCCTCCGGAACCCTCGGTGACATCGGCATAGTTGGTGCCCTGCTTATGCACTTTCAGGTACTGATCCGTGCTATTGCCAAAGATCTTCTCGCGGCCTGGACCGAAGTCGGTGAGCCCGGCAATGAACTGCTCCGGAGTCGCGGTTGTTGTCAGTTTGAAGTGAATTGTAGACATGTCTGCTCCTTAATCTAACTCGTTGCTCGTACCAACTGGTTTACTCTGTATGGTGTTCGTTGATTTCTCCTACCAATTGAGCCAAATCCATTTCCCCGTCTCTTGTCTGAAACCCGCGTTTCATCGCGGCCTTCGTGAGTTCCTGGAACTCATTCGTGCGCGTGCCCTCAAGGAAGAGATCCGAATCGCGACGGATGTCCTCAACAGTCGGAAGCGCGATTGCATTTACTCGCTCTTTGACGACAGCGTGGCCGGCAGCCGGAAACTTTGCGATCCGATGAGCAAGCGAGCTGACGAACTCGTCGATCTCATCAGCCGGCAACGCCCGATTGACCCAGCCGTAACGTTCGGCTAGATCCGCGTCGTAGTCCTGTGCGCTCAACATCACTTCGAGTGCGCGGCCGCGGCCCATCAACCGCGTGAGATGTTGGGCGCCGCCTGCTCCGGGGATTACTCCAAACGACGGCTCGAACTGACCGAAGATCGCCGACTCGCGGGCGGCAAAGCGCATGTCGCACGCGAGTATGAATTCGCTTCCTACGCCGCGTACACGACCTTCGATCTGCGCGATGGAGACGAGGCGGCTGGCGCTCAGGTGACGAAGCACCTGGCCGATCGACGGATCACCGTCCAGCTTCGCTGCTGCCTCTCGATTCTCTTTGATTCGGGTTACGTCGACGTGGGCAATGAAATAGTCGGGGTCGGCGCTCTTGAATACGAGTACTTGAACAGTTTCGTCAGCCTCCGCTGGTTGAATCAGTGATACGAGATCGCGGATGAGCTCAGGCCCCTCAAGATTCATGGGCGGGGCCGAAATTTCTACAAAGAGGACAGCCCCTTCGTTACGTACATTCAATGTCTCGAAAACCAATTCGCTTTCTCGGCTTGACTTGGGTGTGCTCACTGTCATTGCCTCCTTGCTAGAAAGAAACTCGCGCCGGTCACGCTGCGCGCGCCGCCGATGGGCGAACGACGCTTTTTCTTAAGCGGTGTTCCGATCTGATTGTTCGATTGCTGCGTGCTGGAGAATTACAATCCAAGTAAGGAAATTGGTCTATTAGACGAAGGTATCGATCGATACTAAGGTATCGACTCGAAGCAAAAAGGACCGTTCTTCATTACGCATCAGTTTCAGGACTCGCTGGCGGCGAAGTGCTCGGCAATGGGGGTACCCGCGAACTTCTCACTCAGCAGGCGGGCGAAGGACACCACCGTGGTGCGCGGCCGATAGCTCGCCACTACGTGCTGGGTCTGGCCGGCGTCGTTGCGCTTGATCAGGACGACACAACCGAGCGGCTCGCCGTGGACTTCAGCGACGTAGTCCTCGATCCAGCCGTTGTCGCCATAGGGGCCGACGAACTTGAACTCCTGGCGGTCATACAGCGACTTGATGGTGAGCACGACTGACCGGACGGCCTCCGCGCCCTGCACGGCGCCGTCCAACATCGAGCCCTGCACGGTTGCGTCATCGGCCATGTTGTTCAGCCACGCCGGGTAGTAGTCTTTGAGAGCGGGATCGCCGCTACCGAGATATTGGGGGAGCACGTTGCCTTTGATGGACATAAGTAGTTCCTCCTTTGTTGGGATCAAAACCAGTCGAACCGTTTCAGATCAGGCAATTTACTAAATCGAAATTCAGATTTGTTGAATGCGAATATCAACCAACAGAATCACCTGACGATTAACGGAGCGTCCTAAAGGCAGCGCGGAGCTCGGCCGCAAACAGTTCCGGCTGCTCCCACGCAGCGAAGTGCCCGCCCTTGTCTACCTCATGGAAGTAGCTCAGGTTCTTGTAGGCACGCCGTGCCCATGTCTCCGGGGGGCGATAGACGTCCTCGGGAAAAACTGTGATCGCCACAGGCAGTGAGATCTCGGTCGTCTTCCACGCGGCCGATGCTGTGGGGTTCCGTCCGACATTCTCCCAATACAGGCGCCCTGCCGAGGCCGAGGTGTTGGTAAGCCAGTACAGCGTAAAGTCGTCGAGGACCTGGTCCCTGGTCGGAGTCTTCGTGGGATCGTCGCCGTAAATCCATTTCGCGAACCCCGGATGCACTAGCATGAACGCTGCCATACCAACCGGCGAGTCGTTCAAGCTGTATCCCATTGCCTGTGGCCTCGCAGTCAGCATGGCGAAGTAGCTCGAGCTCCCGCTCATTCCGTATTTCTGAAGCGAGTCGAACACGGTGCGTTCCTGGTCTGAGATCCCCGCCAGTGCAGAAGATCCAGTAAGCAGAGCCGCTGACACTTCGGGTGGTACTGTCGCCGGCAGGTTCAGGTGGATGCCGAGCAATCCTGGGGGCGTCAGCCGAGCCAGCTCGGAGGATATGGGGGCACCCCAGTCGCCGCCCTGGGCGACGTAGCGAGTGTAGCCGAGGCGTCTCATTAGCTCGGCCCATGCTCGTGCGATGCGCTCTGGACCCCACCCAGTGTCGGTTGGCCTGCCCGAAAAGCCATAGCCCGGTATCGACGGGATCACGACATCGAAAGCGTCCGCGGCAGAACCTCCGTGGGCGACCGGATCAGTGAGTGGACCGATGGTGCCCAAGAACTCGAACACGGAGCCTGGCCAACCGTGCGTGATGAGCACCGGAAGCGCGTTGGGGCACTTGGAGCGGACGTGGATGTAGTGAATGTCCACACCATCGATATTGGTCACGAATTGCGGCAGAGCATTTAGTTTCGCTTCCGCTTTGCGCCAGTCATAATCGCTGCCCCAGTATCGAACCAGCTCCTGCAGCTTCGCCAACTGCGCGCCCTGCGACCGATCAGCGACGGTTTCCTTATCCGGCCACCGAGTTTCACGAATCCGGCGGCGCAGGTCGGTGATTTCCTTTTCAGGCACATGGACACGGAATGGACGGATTGCGTCTTTGTCGCGGCGCGTCGCGTTGCTCTCTTGCAGTCCGGCTGGGCGCGCCTTGTCGAGTTTCTTTCGATCACCTTTCGATCTGTAGCTCTGAGCGTGGCTCGACACGATCAAGCCGAGACTGAGAGCAAACGCAAAGATCGCGATCGCAGTATTGTGAATTCGTTTGCGGCACGAAGTTGAACGATTCATCGGTGTTTCTCCTTTTGTCCGACATTAACGATTCATTCCGGGTTCCTTACAGGTGCGGAGTAGACCACAGTTGAGAAGGCGAATCCATTGCACCAAGGTATCGATCGATACCTTGGTATTAGGTCCCTTTAGAGGATAGAATCCCCGTCACTTAAGTTCCCCTTTTCGACGCCGTTCCCCAGTGAATCGGTAAGCAGACAAGCCAGAAGGGTCAGCCATGAAGAGGTCCGCAGGATCTTCGCTCGCGAAACAAAAGAGCTTCGTTGATAAGCTTGAGGAGCGCGTCGCTCAACGCACTGCGGAACTAACCGCGACTATCGAACAACTAAAACGAGAACTTGCCGAACACAAGCGCGCGGAAGAGACGCTCCGGGAAGGGGAGCTTTTTAACTTGATCGTTGAGAGCATTCCGGTTCCCGTTGCGATCACCTCACCGACCGGTGAGGTCGAGGCGGTCAATAAACCAACCCTTGAATATTTCGGCCGGACCTCTGAGGAATTGAAGGGTTGGAAGAGTTCCGACGTCGTTCACCCGGATGACCTTGAGCGCACCGTGACCCTGCAAACGGAGGCGCACCAAAAAGGCACCGCCTATAACGTCGAAAGGCGACACCGCCGTGCGGATGGCGTCTATCGCTGGTTCAATGTGCTTGGATTACCTTTACGGGATGCACAGGGACGCATCCTTCATTGGTTTCACCTGCAGATCGATGTTGATGACCGTAAGCGCGCTGAAGAAGCATTACGGTCTGCCGAACGCAATTTGAGTCTGACAATAAACACCATCCCAACCTTGATACAAGTGTCGCAACCAGATGGGACCGTACTATCGGTAAATCAAGCGGTGTTGGATTATCACGGTATCAGCCTGCAGGAGGTGCAGACAGAGGACTTTCGCACTCGGGTTTACCATACGGACGATGTGAAAAGACTCCGCGAGGAGCGCAAGGAGGCGCTCAAACACCCCCTACCGTTTGAATATGAGCAGCGCGCTCGGGGTAAGGACGGCAAATATCGCTGGTTCCTGGTTCGCTACAATCCTCTGCTCGATGATCAGGGAAAGATAGATCGATGGTATGCGACCGCGTTCGACATCGAGGACCGTAAGCGGGCGGAGGCGCTGCTCGCCGGGGAAAAACGGCTCCTTGAAATGGTAGCCGGAGGGAATACGCTTACCTCAATTCTGGATGCCTTGTGCCGGCTGGTGGAAGAAACTGCCAGTGGATGCATCTGCGGAATTTTATTGCTAGATTCAAGCGGCACCTCGGTGGAAGTCGCAAGGGCACCGAGCCTGCCACCAAGCTACAACGAAGCGATCCTGAGGTGGCCCATCAATCCTGATTCGGGTCCATGCGCCAGAGCAGTTTTCCTGAAGGAGCAGGTTATCATCGCCGACGTCGCTTCGGACTTACAGTGGGACGCGTACGGTTGGCGTCCTCTGGCATTATCCTATGGGCTTAGGGCGTGCTGGTCGACGCCGATCTTATCATCGGAAAATGCTGTCCTCGGAACCTTCGCTCTGTATTCACGTGAACCCGGCGGACCTACCCCGCAGCTACAGGATGTCATAGGACAAATGACGCATCTGGCGGCGGTGGCGATTGAGCGTCAGCGCGCCGTAAAGCAACTGGAGGCCGAGCAGGAGTTGCTCGACCTCGCGCAGAAGTCTGCCGGAGCGATGGCTTTTGATTGGTACATTCAGAAGGAGACAAACGACTGGTCGCCTGAACAAGAAGCTTTGTTCGGACTGCCGCCGGGCGCTTTTGACGGAACATATCGGACGTGGAAAAAGATGATGTATGCGCCCGACTGGCCGACGGTCGTCGAAGCGATTCAGCATGCTCACGAGACCGGAAAGGTTGCGGCCGAGTATCGCGTGGTGTGGCCTGATGGAAGCCTTCACTGGCTCTCGACAAATGGCCGAATGTTTTTTGATGACGCGGGCGAGCCGCTGCGAATGGTGGGATTCACTTCGGATGTCACTGGCCGCAAGACTATTGAGGAGGAACTTCGTCGCAGCGCTGCATTTCTCGCTCAAGCGCAACAGCTCAGCCGGACCGGCAGTTTTTCCTGGCGCGTGGAAGCGAATGAAATCACCTGGTCAGAGGAGCTCTATCGCATTTATGAATTCGATATGGGCACCATCATCACGCTCGATGTAATCCGTACGCGCGTGCATCCGGAAGATCTTACCTTGTACGAGAAGATGGTCGAACAGGCTCGAAACGGCGCCAATGATTTCGAATGGCAATATCGCCTCCTAATGCCTGATCGATCGATTAAGTACATGCATGCCGTGGCTCAAGCGACTCGGCGTCCGGATGGCGAACTGGAGTACATCGCGGCAGTTCGGGATGTGACCGCCCGCCGGCTGTCGGACGAAGCTCTGGATAGAGCACGGTCAGAACTCGCGCGCGTGGCCAGGGTCATGAGCCTGGGAGCTTTGACGGCTTCGATCGCGCATGAGGTCAATCAGCCATTGTCGGGCATCATCACGAACGCCAGCACGTGTATGCGAATGTTGGATGCTGAGCCGCCCAACGTGGACGGCGCGCGCGAAACCACCAAGCGCACAATTCGTGACGGTCGCCGCGCTGCGGATGTGATCACACGACTCCGGGCGCTATTCACTAAAAAGGATGCCGCGGCGGAGTTGGTCGATCTGAATGAGGCGACCCGCGAAGTAATTGCGCTTTCGCGCTCCGAGTTGGAGCGCAATCGCGTGATTACGCGTACCAAACTTGCCGACGAACTCCCTCTGGTAATGGGCGATCGCGTACAGCTGCAACAAGTGATTATGAATCTGCTGCGCAACGGCTCTGATGCCATGAGCGCTGTCGATGATCGCCCGCGCGAACTGCTGTTCAAAACGGAGCCAGAGGAACGCGACAGGGTGCGACTGAGTGTTCAGGATGCTGGAATAGGTTTCGAGCCGCAATCGCTCGATCGGTTATTCCAGACGTTCTACACAACCAAAGACGATGGGATGGGGATTGGACTGTCTGTAAGTCGCTCGATCATTGAGAATCATAGCGGCCGTATATGGGCGACACCAAACGAAAGTGCAGGTGCAACGTTCTCGTTTTCGATTCCGTGCGTTGTCGACGGGCCACACTAACTCACCCCAATAAATTCTCGATCTTCACTGGAAGTTCTCGCACGCGAACTCCAGTTGCATGATGGACCGCCGCCGTAATCGCAGCAGCAATGCCGGCCAGCCCGATCTCACCAATTCCGCGTGCGCCGAGTTCGTTAATCTCCTTGTCGGGATGATCCAGGAACGTGACGTCGATGGGCGGCGCGTCGGCATTCACTGTCACCATGTAGTCGGCCAGGTTGCTGTTGATGGGGGCCCCGTTCTGCGGATCGTAAGTGGTTTCTTCGAACAGGGCCATGCCGATGCCCATCACCACCGCGCCCTGGATCTGGTTTCGGCCTGCGAGTGGGTTCAAAATCCGGCCGGCATCCATCACCGACACGACCCGGCTCACGCGTAAGCGCGCGATTTCAGGTTGCCACGTTACCTCGACGAAGTGGCAGCCGAACGAATGCTTGGAGAACTTCGCGCCCGGAACAAAAAAAGTCTGTTCGCCTTTGCCGCTGCCAGTCACCAACCGGGCGTTGGCGCGGCGAAGTAAGTCACCAAACGGGAGACCTTTCTCAGGACCTTCAGCCTTGACGAATACGCGGCCATCGGCAAGCGCGAGATCATCGGGCTTGTGTCCAATGAATGGCGAGCGCGGGTTGGTGGCGGCAATAATTAGCAGCGATGCGATCGCCTCATTCGCTCCTCCGAACACTGCTGGGATCAAGGACTCGGTGGCCATCGAGGCGCCGGAGATTGGACCATCCGGCAATGAGCTATCGCCCAACACAACCTCGACCTTGTTCAGTGGAACACCTGTTTTCTCAGCCGCAAGCTGCGCCATGATCGTATACGTACCGGTGCCGATGTCCTGTGCCGCCGAGGCCACGCGGACGGTACCGTCGTCACGCAGTTGCACGTTCGCTTCAGCGGCAAACCGATCCGCCGGCCACGCGGCCCCGGCCATTCCCCAGCCCAACGTAAGACCATCGCGTTTCATTGAACCCACCGCCGAGTTGCGCTTGGCCCAACCGAATTTCTCCGCGCCTACATTCAGGCATTCGAGGTAATGGCGAGAGGAGAAAGGGAGGCCATTCGATTCGTCGAGCTTCGGCTCATTCAGAATTCGGAAGCGAACCGGATCGATCTTCAACTGGTCCGCCATCTCGTTCATAGCCGATTCCGTCGCATACAAGCCAGGGACGGCGCCCGGACCGCGCATATCCGCTGTCGCTCCTATGTTCCTCCTTGCACGCCCGAAGCTCACGCGCAGATTCGGCGTGCTGTAGTGAAAGGGCGTGGCGTCGCCACAGTCTTCGTGATAATCATCGAGCACTGACATGTGATAAACGTAGTCCTGCATGAGCGAGATCAACTTGCCGTCGCGAGTGGCACCCAGACGCAGGCGCTGCTGGGTACGCGCACGATGCCCGACTGACTGAAACATCATTTTGCGGCTGACAACCAGTTTCACCGGCTTGCCCAGTTGCCGGGCTGCAGCGACGGCCAGCGGAACGTGCGTCCACGGATAAAGTTTTCCGCCGAATCCCGATCCCAGAAACTTCGAAATTACCCGAACACTCTCCTTCGGCAAGCCAAACATTTGCGCTAACACGCTGCGCGCATTGACCACACCTTGCGTTGAGTCATACACCGTCAGCATGTCTCCATCCCAGAGCGCAGTTGTGGCGTGCAATTCGAGCGGGTTGTGAGTCTCCGCAGGCGTAACATAAGTTTCGTCGAGCTTAATCGGCGCGCTGGCGAACGCTCCTTCGGGGTCTCCGCGTTTGCTTTGCTCCCTCGGCACCGGACCGTAAGTGGTGAGCACCACATCTCGATCGGGACCGGCTTCAAGCCTGGCTTCTACGTTCGGCTTTTCTTTGGTGTAGGTCGCGCGCACTGCATCAGCTGCAGCTTTGGCCGCTTCGAATGTCTCGGCCACCGCCAGCGCGATGTACTGTCCGTAGTAACGGATCACGTCGTCTTCGAATGGTGGACGACGCTCTTCGCAAACGCGATCGAAGCCCGGTGCTTGCGTTGAGCGAAAGATCTTTCCAATATTCGCGCCATGAAACACGGCGCGCACGCCGGACATCTTCTCAGCCGCAGCAGTATCCAGCTTGAGCAATTTCCCATTTGCGATCGTCGCCTCAACCGGAACGGCGTAGAGCATCCCAGGAAAATGGAAATCGGAGGTGTACTGCGCCAAACCAGTGACTTTGCGCGGCCCATCGACACGAGGTGTGTCTCGGCCGATCGGAGAAGTCGGGGGCAATTGCTGTGTTGTCGCCATGGTTTGATCCTCCGCCGTCAGGTGATTACTACCGTTCGTAACGCATGCGTGAGACAACGCTTGGCCAATTCGATCTTGAAGCGATTCTCACTCTGCGGCTTAGCGCCGCGTAGCGCCGCTTCGGCCGCTTGATGAAAGGTCGCTTCGTTTGCTGTTTGGCCGGTTAGTGCACGTTCAGCCTCTGGTGATCGCCACGGTTTCGTGCCTACACCGCCGAGGGCGACGCGGGCACGGGTGATTTTGCCGTCGGTGATCGTGAGCACTATTGCAGCCGACGCCAACGCGAACTCGTACGACGCGCGATCGCGCAGCTTCAAGTACAGCTGCTTGCTTCCGACGATTGGTGGCGGGAGCGTTACATCTGTGATTAGGTCGCCCGGCTCCAAAACGGTTTCGCGGTGCGGCGTGTTGCCCGGAAGAAGATGAAAATCGCCGAACGGAATGGCGCGCGATCCTTTTGGCCCCTGCACGTGTATCGTCGCCTCAAGCGCCGCCATCGCCACGCACATATCCGAGGGATTCGTCGCGATGCAATGTTCGCTTGTACCCAGGATTGCAAGCGTGCGATTGTGGCCAGTGATCGCCGGACAGCCGCTGCCGGGTTCACGCTTGTTGCAGGACATGGCCGTATCACGGAAGTAAACACAGCGTGTACGCTGCAGCAGATTGCCGCCAACCGTGGCCATATTGCGGATCTGTGCCGAGGCGCCGTTCAAAATCGCTTGCGACAAGACGAGATAGTCTTTCTGCACCTTCGGGTGATGCGCGAGATCGGAATTCCGAACCGTCGCCCCGATCTTCAGACCGCCATCAGGCGTGGCCTCGATCTTGTCCAGCGGGAGACGATTGATGTCGAGCACACGGTCGGGCGCCTCCACGTTCAGCTTCATGAGATCGATCAGCGTCGTGCCTCCACCCATGAACCGCACGTCCGCGCCCTGCTGGGCCGTTTTCGATTGCGCGGCGACCGCAATGGCCGATCCGGGATCTGTTGGTCTGATGAACTCAAAGGTGTGCATCGAAAATCCTCCTTCGCTAGGCGTTTTTGCGAACTTGTTGGATCGCTTCGACGATATTGGAGTAAGCACCGCAGCGGCAAATGTTGCCGCTCATCAGTTCCTTCACCGACGCGTCATCGGGACCGCACGGTTCCTTGAGCAGAGCGACGGCCGACATGATCTGACCTGACGTGCAATAGCCGCACTGATAAGCGTCGCAGGCAAGGAATGACGCCTGCATCGGATGCATTGCGTCGGGCGTACCCAGGCCTTCCACAGTAGTTATCTCTTCTCCATCGTGCATCAGCGCCAGGTTGAGGCAGGAAAGCACCCGCTTGCTGTTCACATGCACAGTACACGCGCCGCATTGCCCGTGATCGCAGCCTTTTTTGGTTCCGGTGAGTGCAACAGTTTCGCGGATGCAATCCAGCAGCGTTGTGCGTGGATCAATTCGAAGTGAGTGCTCCTTACCATTGATGCGGAGGGTGATGGGGACGGCGCCCTCGACGTTTGGCTGCTCGGTGAGAGCCGAGGTGCTCTCTTCGGTAGCGCCTTTCGCGATTGCCGGTACATACCCCGCGACAAGGCTCGCTGCCACGCCGCTTCCGGATGTCAAAAGGAACTTGCGCCTTGTCGGATTTCGCGGACGCGATTTCGGATCATCGTCTGACATAAGTTCTCCATTCGAGCCAAAGCCTTATGAGATTCCACGCGTTCAACCTTATCTCACGATTCAACCAGGAGGTCGTCGCCGTCGATCTGCACAGAACGGACACGTACGGGCCGCTGTGCCGGTCCCCGAATTACGGCCCCGGAAGTCACATCGAACTGACTGCCATGACAAGGGCACGTCACGGTCGTGCCCTCAAGCTTACCCTCTCCGAGCGAGCACCCCATGTGCGTGCAGACGTCATCGAAGCCATATAGACTTCCTCCAGCGGCGCAATACTAACCTTGGTTCCGTCGATATCTAAGACGCGCATTTCGCCTTCGCTGAGTTTGTGTCCCGCATTCACTCTTCCCATCGCCACTACCTCCTTCTATCTGGCCCTCACCTCGTGGAATTCTCGTTCCGCGGATCGTCTTTCGCGTTCACGTATTCAAGGCCCAGCGGTCCAATCGCCGTCACCTGTGTGATGTATTCGCCGGACTTTAAGGGCTTTGGCCGTTCGCCAACCATAGCCTTTCCCGGAGCGGTAAAAATATTCACACTAAGCGTGGTCTCTCTCAGTCCATTTGTGCCATCCACCTGATACTCCTTTCGATATCAGAACGAGTGACTTTTCAAGGCAAACGTTGGCAGAAGAGCAACGACGAGGCGAAGAGCGGCATGCTGTCCGCGCCAAGCGTTAACCATATTTGAGGTCGGTGCTCTGTCCGACCTCGATAATGTATCCGTCAGGGTCGCGGATGTAGCAACGAATCTCGCCGTACTTGGGAATCGGCGGTGTGAGGAACTCGGCTCCCCGGCTTTTCCACAATTCGTAGCACGCCTGAATATCCGCAACGCGGAAATTCATAAAGCTGTTGATGTGATTCGGGTCAGGCACGCTGAGCGTTACCGTGGGCTTGTCCGGGGTCGGCCCGCCCCCAACGTTCAGAATCATCCAGATATTCGCAAGCTGAAGGTAGGGGGGTGCGTTGCCGTCACCCATGGTCAGAATGCGAGCACCGAAGACCTTTTCGTAGTAGCGAGCCGATCGCTCGACATCGGCGACGGTGAGAAAATGCGCGACGGTGATCCCCCCTCGCGGGGGCATCTCATAACTCTTCTGGTCGATTTGTACGTTGCTCATTGGTGACTCCAATCCGATAAATCTTTTGTTGATTGTTCATCCTGCGCCTTCAACTATTCAACCCCCGCTATGAGTTATTGTTTCGCGGATCGTCTTTCGAGTTCACATATTCAAAGCCCAGAGGTCCAGTCGCGCTGACCTGAGAGATGTACTCGCCAGACTTAGCCCAGTGGAAATGTGATGTATTGCCCGGCAGAAAGATCACCGCACCGGGCGGGTACGCTTCCAGTTTGGCGGCGTCGAATTCCTCGCCCTGGCCGACGTAGAAGACGCCGGAAATTACCGTGTATATGCGATTCTCAGAATGCCGATGCGGCATCAGCTTTACGCCACCCGGAACCTTTACCCTGATCATATAAGGACCGGGTTCAGACGGCTGACCTGCGATGACCGCAAGACGTACTGAAGATGGAAACGCCGCGAAAGGCTTCCATTCAACATCCTCGGGCAGAATTGTTTTCAGTTGGCTCAAAGACTGTACCTTTCCACGAACGGATCAGTTGTTTCAGCGCAGTGATTTGAAACTCGCGCGCATTTCACCGACGAACAGGTCCGGTTGTTCCCAAGCCGCGAAATGCGTGCCTTTGGGGAATCTGCCGTAGTGGATGAGTTTTGGATACGCCTTCTCAGCCCAACTCTTCGGTGCCTGGTAGATCTCCTCTGCGAAAGCGCTCACGGCGACCGGAATCTTGAGGCCCCGCACATCGAAGAAACCGCCTGGCGGCAAATTATGCGCGGTGTCCCAGTAGAGGCGCGCCGAAGAGATCGCGGTATTCGTCAACCAGTAGAGCGTGATGTTGTCGAGCACATCGTCGCGGCTCAGCCCTTCAGCCTTGCCGTCGAAAACGCGTGCGATCATCTGGTAGCTGCGAATGTCGTGATCGAGGATCCAGCTCGCCAGACCAACCGGCGAATCGACAATTCCGTAGAGGGTTTGCGGACGGGCGTTCATCTCGAGGGCGTAGCCCAGCCCATTCTTATAGAAGTCATCGAGCCCATCCCAAGCGAACTTTTCCTCCGGCGAAAGGCCGGCGGGCGGCGGGCCTCCGGCAGAGAGCGCTTTCGAAACATCGGGCGGAACTGTCGCCGCCATGTTGGTGTGAATGCCGAGCAATCCAGGCGGTTGTTGCAAAGCCATCACCTCTGAAACCGCGTTGCCCCAGTCGCCACCCTGCGCCACGTATTTTGTGTAGCCGAGGCGTTGCATGAGCGTCGCCCATGCCTTCGCAATGCTAACGGGATTCCATCCCGGCTTCGTCGGCTTGCCTGAAAACCCGTAGCCCGGCAGAGACGGAATCACGAGATGAAAGGCGTCCGCTGTGGTTCCGCCATGCGCGGTCGGGTTGGTCAGCGGCTCGATGATCTTCATCTGCTCGATGATCGAGCCGGGCCAGCCATGCGTGACGATCATCGGCAGCGCATTTTCATGCTTCGAGCGCACGTGAATGAAATGAATGTCGAGGCCATCGATCTCGGTGACGAAGTGCGGCACGGCCTTCAGTTTCGCCTCGCCCTTGCGCCAGTCATAGTCGGATCCCCAATAGCGTGCCAGGTTCTGCATCGTTGCAAGCTGCACACCCTGCGATGCGTCCGTGACCTGTTCTCGATCAGGCCACCTGGTCGCGTTGACCCGCCGCCGCAGATCGGCAAGTTCAGCATCTGGAAAGTTGAATTGAAACGGACGAATAGCAGTTTTGTCTGTCTGCTCGCCGGCTGGTTGTGTAGCACTGCTTTGAGTCATGGCATTATCCTTCCTCATATTCCCGGATTTCGAATCTGCAAATACCTCAGTGATCGCACTGGGGCTGAGCGCGAGTGCCAGACCAAACATCGAACTCTTGAGAAAGCGACGGCGGGATGCGTCACCTGGTTGTTTCAACGCGGCCGGCCTTTGACTCGTCGTTAAGTCATTGTTTTGTGGTTTCATCGCTTTACCTCTGAATACCGATCTCAAGGTGCGTAACGGGTAAACACCAGATCGCGCTCTTTGATTTTCTGGTGACATGGAAAGCAGGTTTTCATGAATGTGTCCTCTACCGTCTTCCCGTCGTGGTTGAAATGACCAAACCCCCAACCACCGGTCGCGGCGTACTTCTTTGAGTCCTTGACCATAAATTGAACGTTCGTCGGAGCCCCGGCAACGAAAGACTGGTCACGGCCAAAGGCTTTGTTGTTTTCTGCTGACGGTACGAATTTGTAGTGCAACGCCGCGATGATGGCGCCGTCTGGGAATGGAAGCGTTCCTTCCCGATAGGCCTTGATCGCGACGTCGTTGCCCAAAATGGAGCCGAAACTGTTGAGGTTGCCTTCCTCGTGCGCTACGGAGATAAACCTCCATTCTCGGTATCCGTCGGGAATTTGGGTGACGAAGATCGGCGCGCCTTCTTGAGTAGCACTGTGGCGAGACGCTCGTGCCGTCAAGGCAACAACGCCGGCCAATGCACCAATTGCAATTATCAATAGCGTGATCCGTTTCACAATGATTGCTCCTTCCGGGGTCGGACAGTCGTCGTATCAGGGTGCGTAACGGGTGAAGACGAAGTCACGCGCCTTGATGGCCTGGTGGCACGGGAAGCACTTCTTCATATCCGACTCAGAACCACGCTTGCCGTCCTTATCGAATTGCGCGTATCCCCAACCACCCGTCGCTGCGTATTTCTTTGTGCCCTTTACCATGAACTGGAGGTACCAGGGTGGCTGTTCTCCCGGAACGAATGACTGCTCACGCCCAAAGATTTCGTTGTTCTCTGCAGAGGGCAGATAGCGCCACGCAATGCGGGCAATGATTGTGCCCTCAGGGAACGGAAGCGTTCCTTGCCGATAGGCCTTGATCGCGGGATCGTTACCCAGGATGGTTCGAATATCGTTGAGTTCGCCTGCTTCGTGCGCCACGGAGATGAACCTCCAGTCGCGATAGCCGTCCGGAATTTTGATTCCGAAGATTGCGGCGGCCCCTTGAGCACTGACATTGCGAGATGTGGTAATCGTTAACACGACAATCCCCGCCAGTGTTCCAACCCCAACCAGCAACAGAGTGATCCTTTTCATAATGGTGCCACCCCTAAAACATACCCTTGTGGAAACCTTCGGCTGTCTTCATCCGATTCGGATTCACTGCTCGGGGGGGAGTAAATCACAAGTCAGAATAAGAATCTATTAGACCAAAGTATCGGTCGATGCCTGGTATTGGTCGCGGTCGATACCGATACCAAAGTACGATAGACATCTGGCTTTGATTCGGCGCATTCTCGGTAACTAGCGTTCGGTTGGATGAGAAAACGAGTTGCGAGTTCATAGCTAATGGCTACCCGTCCGTTAATAACAGTGGTTGATGACGACGAATCCGTGCGCGAGTCTTTGCCTGATTTGCTGAAGGAATTTGGTTTCGAGGCGCAAACGTTCTCGTCCGCTGAAGAGTTCCTGGCTTCTAAATCGATCGCGGAGACGAGATGTCTGCTTCTCGATGTGGCCATGCCGGGTATGACCGGGCCTGATCTACAAAAAGAGCTAACGCGTCGCGATCAATCAATCCCAATCGTCTTCATCACGGCCCAACGAGATGAAGCGATTCGTCCACGTTTGATCGCCGAGGGCGCGGTGGACTGCCTGTTCAAGCCGTTTGAGGCTGCGGATCTCTTGCAGGCACTTAACACAGCGCTTCGAGCAAACTGATCATTTCAACTTTTTGGCTGGACACGATGTCACCATCAGCAAACTCGCAGCAGAAGCCGATTGTCTTTGTGGTTGACGACGACATTTCGGTACGCGAATCGCTGGAGTTGCTGATCAAATTTGCGGGCTGGCAGCCGGAGACGTTTGCTTCCGCAGGTGAATTTCTGGAGCACCCGCGCACAACGATGCCAAGCTGTTTGGTGCTCGATATTTCGCTTCCGGACCTTAACGGTCTTGAGTTGCAGAAGCTGATCGCGTCCGACCGGACGGACATGCCAATCATCTTCATTACAGGACATGGCGACGTTCCTATGACGGTGCAGGCGATGAAGGCGGGCGCCGTCGAATTCTTGACCAAGCCGTTTGATGACGAAGTGCTCCTAAATGCCATTCGACACGCCATCAGGCGCAGCGCCGCGGTGCTCGACGATCAGGCTGAAATAGCGGCGCTGCGCAGCAATTATGAATCACTAACGCCCCGTGAGCGGGACGTCATGAACTTGGTAGTTTCCGGTATGTTGAATAAACAGATCGGTATGAAACTTGGGATCAGTGAAATAACAGTAAAAGCTCACCGTGGAAAAATGATGCAAAGGATGAAGGCTGAATCGCTCGCTGACTTGGTCAAGACGGCAGTGAGACTAGGGCTCGCACCAGCGAGAAATCCATGGCATACGCCAACGGTCGACTAAGGAATCCAAGACATTTTGAGGAGGACTTGAAATGAGTGCGATCACAACAAAGGACGGAACGCAGATCTATTACAAGGACTGGGGCGAGGGAAGCCGGTTGTCTTCAGCCACGGCTGGCCGCTGTCGGCGGATGCCTTTGAAGATCAGATGTTCTTTCTGGCGCAGCGCGGTTATCGCTGTATCGCCCATGATCGAAGGGGCCATGGGCGATCAAGCCAGCCATGGAATGGAAATGATCTCGATACCTACGCCGATGATCTGGCGGAGTTAACCCAGGCCCTCGAGCTGAAGGACGCAATTCACGTGGGTCACTCGACAGGCGGTGGCGAAGTCACGCGTTACCTCGGACGCCACGGAACCAAACGTGTGAGCAAAGCCGTTCTGATTGGCGCGATTCCACCGGTGATGGTGAAGTCGGAGTCAAATCCGGGCGGTACGCCGATCGAAGAGTTCGACAAACTTCGCTCGGCCGTGCAAGCGGATCGGTCGCAATTCTTCAAAGATCTCAGCATGCCGTTCTACGGTTACAATCGTCCCGGGGCGAAGATTTCGGACGGCGTGCGCGAATCCTTCTGGTTGCAAGGGATGATGTGCGGCTTTCCAGGCGCTTACTTCTGCATCAAGGCATTTTCAGAAACGGATCTCACGGAAGATCTGAAAAAGATCGATGTCCCAACACTCGTTCTGCATGGCGATGACGATCAGATCGTGCCAATCGCAGACTCTGCGTTAATCTCGTCGAAGATAATTAAGAACGCCAAGCTTGTCATCTACCAGGGCGCGCCCCACGGCATGTGCACGACCCTAAAAGATAAGGTGAACGCAGAACTGTTGGCACTCTTCACAGACGAAAAATCGGCGGCGGCGTAAGACAAGGTTCTGCGGTACTAGGATCATCAAAAAAGGTTTTCTATGAAGACGCTGCATGAACGACACTTCTAACGCAACCCCTGAGAGTGCTTTAACGCCGCCGCCGGGAAGTACTCCCAGCGAGATGTTTCCCATTCTGACCTCCGCGCAACAAGCTCGCGTACTCGCACACGGCCGACGCCGGACCGTCGAACAGAACGAGATCGTCGTCGAACTCAATCAGCACGTTACGAAATTCTTCGTCGTGGTTAGCGGACAACTGCATATTCTGCAGGTCTCGGACAATCAGGAGCACCTCGTCGCCATTTGCAATCCGGGTATGTACACCGGCGAACTGAACATGCTCTCGGGCCGGCGTGGACTTGTGCGCATACGCGCCGCTGAAAAATCAGAACTGATCGAAATCGAGCGCGAGGCTTTGCAGGCGCTGGTTGAGACCGACAGCGAACTCAGCGATATCTTTCTGCGAGCTTTCATCCTGCGTCGTCTGGAATTAATTGCGCGTGAAGTTGGTGACATCGTCTTAATTGGCTCAAGTCATTTGCTTGACACTCTTCGTATCAAGGAGTTTCTCACTCGCAACTACCAACCCTATTCCTACATCGATCTCGAGCGTGATGCCGAGGTTCAGGAAATACTCGATCGCTTTTCTCTTTCGATTGATGACCTGCCCGTTCTGATCTGTCGCGGCACCGCAGTACTGCGGAATCCAACCAATGAGGAAATCACCGGCTGCCTCGGATTCAACGAAGGAATCGATCAAGCGCATGTGCGCGATCTAATCATTGTCGGCGCAGGGCCGGCAGGTCTGGCAGCCGCTGTGTATGGAGCGTCAGAAGGTCTTGATGTCCTGGTGCTCGAATCAAATGCTCCGGGAGGTCAGGCGGGAGCGAGTTCGAAAATCGAAAACTATCTCGGCTTCCCTACCGGAATCTCGGGACACGAGCTCGCCGGTCGCGCCTACACGCAGGCGCAAAAGTTCGGCGTGCAGATGTTGATTGCCAAGGACGCGAAAGGCCTGGCTTGTGCTCGCCGGCCTTACGCGGTGTTGATTGGGAATGGGCAACACGTTCCTGCGCGGACGGTGGTGATTGCTTCGGGAGCGCAATACCGAAGACTTCAACTGGAAAATCTTTCGAAGTTTGAGGGTGCTGGTGTCTACTACGGAGCCACGCATCTGGAAGCGCAGTTGTGTGGCGGTGAAGAAATAGTTGTCGTCGGTGGCGGCAACTCTGCCGGTCAGGCGGCGGTCTTTCTGGCGCAAACGACCAGACGAGTCTATATGCTCGTTCGCGCGGACGGCTTGGCTAAAACAATGTCGCGCTATCTAATCCGCCGCATCGAAGAAACGCCGAACATAGAACTTCATACCAACACCGAAGTGGTGGCGCTGGAAGGAATCGACCACCTTGAACGCGTTCAGTGGCGCAACAATCAAACCGGCCAGACCGAGCCGCGCAACATTGCCCATCTGTTTTCGATGACCGGCGCGGTACCGAATTCTGCATGGCTCGGCGGTTGTGTTGAGTGTGATCAGGGCGGGTTTATCAAGACTGGCTCAGAACTCACGACGGAAGATTTGGCGAAAGCAAAGTGGCCTCTCTCTCGCCCGCCTTATTTGCTGGAAACCAGCTTGCCCGGCGTGTTCGCGGTCGGAGATATTCGTGGCGGCAATGTGAAACGGGTAGCGTCCGCCGTCGGTGAAGGTTCGATTGCGGTGTCGTTTGTACACCAAGTGCTCGCCGAATAGAGGAGAGACATGGCTGAAGAGACTTGTTCGCATCTAAACGCGATTACCAAGGTCAAGCACCCGACGCGTCGGGAATGCGAGGAGTGCGTCAAAATCGGTGCCGGCTGGGTCCACCTGCGGACCTGTCAAACATGCCGTGCCACGCTTTGTTGTGACGACTCACCAAATCGCCACGCGACTAAGCACGCGCACGCGAGTGGGCATCCGGTGATTGCTTCGGCCGAACCGGGAGAGCGATGGTTATATTGTTATCCTGATGATGCGTTTGCGGAGTATTAGATTTTGGTAAGGTTGATTGCGAACTCTCACTCCTGAACCAACTCGATAAATCCATTCAGAACTGTTCGAATGACCGCCGCCCTATACCATCAAGGATGCTGCGCCAGCACAATGCAATCCGTCAGGTTGCGGGAAACGGACACGCGTCCCTGCCTCGACAATCACATCTTAGTTATCAGCCAAAGATCGACTGACAAGGCCCCACTTCCCTTAATAAGGACTGCCAGGAGCAGCGCCAGTAACAGTACGTGATACTCAATCCCCTCTCCTTTTTTTTCGCCAAACCAATTCATTGTCCAGCCATTAGGCAAATGGAATATCAGGGCACCGGTAAAGATAATGAACAAACCACCAGCCGCGATTCTCCCCAAAAAACCAAAGATTAATGCGGTGCTTCCAAAGGACTGCCCGATGATAACCAACCAAGCAATGAATTTGGGAATCTTCTTGACCGACATTTCTTCAAGCGTTCCCTTGATTCCCACCCCGCCAAACCAACCAAAAAGTTTTTGCATTCCGAACGGCCAAATAATTATTCCGGCGACAGTCCTAAGGAAAGCGAAGACATGATCTGGGTCTGTTTGAAGAAGTGTTTTGATCATAAGATCAGTACTGTAGACCCAGGCGAGCGATCCCGCGCTGGAAAGCTCGAGAACACCATCTCCGACGAGAAATCGTTGAAGAGACTGGTCAGCCTAAGAGGGAAATATTCCTTGGCAGCCCAAATATTTTGTTGGTCGTTGCCACGGGCGTCGTTACCTCCACTGGACCAGCATAACAATCGAGCCGGGGGCGTCTGGCATTGCTCCCAGCGACGCGATGGGTCGTGCAGCGCGGAGCTTTTCTCTAACAACCCTGTGGCCCGTGCTTGAATCAGTAAAGCAATGGCAGACTCTACGTCCGTGTATTTAGAAACGTGCCTTCACTCAGCTCAGCGAACGCCTGTTGCAGTTGCTCTTGTGTGTTCATTACGATCGGCCCGTACCACGCCACCGGCTCTTTAAGGGGCTCGCCCGATACGAGCAGAAACCGAATACTATCGAAGCGGCGGCTTCCTCGTTCTTGGCAATCTGCATTAGCTTACTTATCTTCCGCGACCTTTTCGATTTTAGTAATATCCTCTTTGGTAAAAAAGTAAGTCCTCATGTGCTTGTTGAAGATGGGATTGATCCGCCGGAAGTATTCCAGCATCATCATTGCGTGCTCGATTTCTCATCACGGTTGTGGAGGAGAATGTTGCGCAGTTGTTCGTCTTTGGTCGCCTCTGCGCGCTGGTTGTACCAATCGACGGCTTCCAACTCCTTCTGCACTGACTTTACAGCGCGCGAAAAGTTTAAAGCCGCATCGCTCATCTGTTCGTAGTCTTCATGCCATTCTGCGCTCGTAGCCATATATTAGTCTCCGTGAAGAATATTCGTTCACCAATAAAGGGGCGGCTAGTGATTCAAGTGTTCACTAGCGCGCCCAAGTCTTGTTGTGTGCCTCCGTGCGGACAACACCCGGTGTGACGTCCACACCCTCAGGGCCTTGCCTCAGCGTTCTAAAGTGTTGGCATCTCATCTATCCCCTGAGCTGCTTCAATCGCGGCCTGACATTCAGCATCATACTTCGCGCTCGGCATCGCCTTGAGTCGCTGCTCATCGATCGGTTTGCCGCAACGCGCACACTGCCCATAAGTTCCGTCCTCAATCCGGAGCAAGGCTTGATCGATTTCCTCGATCAGTTGCGCCTGGCGCCCACCAAGATTAAGGGCTGTAGACGCGTTAACGTCCAGCTCGGACATGTCCCCGCTGTCTCTCACGCCATCATCACCTTCAAGCGCAGTGGCCTGATCGGCACGTACGTCTTCAGCAGCCTGCCGCCGTTGTTCGAGCAGCAGGCTGCGAAAGTAGTCCAGTTTCTGTGTATCCATTTAACTTTGCTTTCCTATCCGTCCGGTTAACTCCAGACATTTCATGGCTACGCTGAGGCTGCTTGTCCGATTCTTCCGCACGACCTCAACTGAGCATGGAGCATGGCTGACAACCGACTTGCGCGACGCTGCCGAGGCCTTCATCGGGAAGGATTCTTCCTCTGACTCAAACAATTAACGAGCGGCACAGGTGAATCATTCGTTCAATCTCGCGATCAGATGGTCACGAATCCGCCCACAACCGATGCTCAACTCGAATTCAATGCTTGTGTTCGCTCTCGACTTGCAGTCCTGCTTCAATCCAGTCTTGCTTGCCCTGATCATAATCGCGCACGTTTGTGTAACCCAGCGCCGCCAGTTCACGGGCAGCGTTTTCTGATGCGTGTCAGGCAGGACTGGCACAATAAACTACGATGTCCGCCGCCTTGTCCGGTAGCAGCTTCGAAGCCAGGTGCGCAAGTTGATCTAGTGGCAAGTTGATCGCGCCCGGCAGATGGGCATGATGGTAAGCCGTTTCCGGCAACGTTTCGACTAACAGAAACGGATCCTTTCGATCGATCTTCTGCTTCAAGTCATCTCGCGAGATTGTTTTGACCATCTTGCGTCCCTCATTGTTATATGGGTTTTAGCACGCCCAGCGTAGCACGTAATTCTTCGTTAGTCGTATCCCACCTTCCGAAATCCAAACACCGAGTGAAGTCATTGAGAGTTGCCGGTGGGCCAGCAAATCTTGGGTTGCTACGATATTAATATGAGCGGACCAACGAGAGTGGACACTTTCGAGTATCACATCTGGAGTCTGACAGTTGCGCAGAGAGAATCTGCGGGACGTTTTGCGGGACGTTTCTAACGTTTGAAAATTGAGATCAAGAATTACTCAGCAAACTGGAGCGGGCGACGGGAATCGAACCCGTATTACCAACTTGGGAAGGTAAATACAGCGCTCTTTATTTTCAACACTTACAAAATTGCTCAGAAAAAAACTGCGTGCATGCGCTGCATACCGTGCATGCATTGCCTGATTTGCGTACTGCTGCGGGACGTCTTGCGGGACGTTTCTATCATCCCTAATGTTCGCAACCGGAGATTTGAGGCTTGCCTTTTGTGCTCGAAGTGAGCTTGATCAATTGAAATAGATCCCACTCTCGCATACGCGATTGAGCGATTGCAGCACGGGATTAATACCATACCAATCAATGACGCTCAGACAGCCGTAACGTTGCGCGAGCCGCAGCCAGTTGCCTGTCGGCATCCCCAAGGCGCTCCCTATGATGGCGCGGCAAACGCCGCCGTGAGCGACTAGCGCTACCTCGCCGGTTCGATGAGTAATTAGCAACTGATCCAGCGCTCGTTGTACTCGCGTCGTAAAACCAGCAAACGATTCACCACCAGGATACTCGAACGAAGCAGGATCGCTGAAAAGCTGTGCGATAAGTTCTGGTGCCTCGTCATGCAACGCGGCGAGCGTGTGGCTTTCCCATTCACCCATGTCAATCTCACGCCATGCGGAGCTTTCTCGCACGTTCAAGTTGCTACGCTTGGCTATTATCTCCGCTGTTGTTCTCGCTCGTTGTAGATCACTGCAATATATGGCCGACAGTTGCACCGTAGATAACACGTCCGCCAATTGGCGCGCCTGCTCCAATCCCTGGTCCGACAATGGAGTATCCGTCCGTCCGAGCAGTTTTCCGGATGCTGCTCCTTCCACTTCGCCGTGTCGAATCAGGTAGAGGCGCAGTCGCTCTTGAGTGCTCTTTTCATTCATCGGATAAAGTTAAATCGGAGCAGAATTACCGCTGTTAGGTACAAACCAACTTCCGTCAGTTGGTTCGCCGCGCCTAAGCAATCGCCAGTGATTCCGTGGAGGCGAGCGCGAAAGTATAAGCCGCTAAGGAGAGTCACGAGAGTTGTCACCAGTAATGCTGCCAATGCCGCTTGCCACGGAAGGAGTATGAAGACCAGTAGCAGCGTAAACATACCGATTGTGATTTCCAGAACGCCAACTTGCTTCACTACAAGTTTGCCTTGCCCTTCAGCACGCGCATATGGCAACCACGCGCACAGCGGAAGAATCGTCCAACGTGACGCCGTGTGAGCGACGATCAGCCAGCGCCAAATCTGTCCCGGCGGCAGTAACGAAAGGAAGGTGAGCTTTCCAAGTATAACAAAGATCAGTGCCAGGGTGCCGTAGGTTCCGATGCGGCTGTCGCGCATGATTTCCAGAACGCGATCCTTTGTCCAACCCCCGCCAAACCCATCAAACGAATCCGCCAATCCATCTTCATGAAAGGCGTTAGTAATGAGCGTCGCGAAGACAATTGCGCACAACACGGAGGCGGGTAGCGGAAGAATTCTCTGCAAGCCCACAAACACGAGAGCGCCGCCGCCGCCTACTATTACTCCGATCAGAGGAAAGAAAGCTGACGCCTTGCCGATGTCTGTCTCGGAGCTGTTGAGAGCTCGCGGGACGGGCAGTCCGGTCAGGAATTGAATAGCAACGAAGAAACGTCGGATCATATTATGCGTCAGCTCTTACTCTTTGTTGCTTACTCCCGCATCCGCGAAAGTTGCCATCTCACTAAGCAGTTTCGCCGCGCCTTCAATGATATTCATCGCGAAGGCAGCTCCGGTGCCTTCACCTAGTCTCATCGACAGATCGAGCAGAGGTTGCTCGCCGATGAATTCAATCAAAGCGGCATGTCCGCGTTCTGCCGATCGATGTCCATTGAATAAATAATCACGCGCGTTCGGTTGTAACCTCAGAGCTAGCGCCGCCGCCGTCGTGCTAATGAAGCCATCAGCCACAACCGGCAGATGCTTTGCCGCCGCACCGAGCACGATTCCGGCCATCACGCCAATTTCCGCGCCGCCAACTTTGGCAAGTACGTCTAAGGCATCGTCGGGGTCAGGCTTATTGATTTCGACAGCTCGACGAATTACTTCGATTTTGTGCGCCAGACCAGCATCATCAACACCAGTTCCTCTGCCAGTCACGGCTTCTGGATCGCACTTGAGCAGAACGGCAATGATAGCGCTCGCCGCTGTGGTATTTCCTATTCCCATCTCGCCAATACCAAGGAGATTGATTCCGTCATTGGCAGCGGCTTGTGCTAACTCGATACCTTTCACTAGACACGCTTCGGCTTCAAGGCGTGACATCGCCGGGCCAACGGCGAAGTTGGCCGTGCCACGCATTACCTTGGCATGAATCAACTCAGCGCGATCGCTCAGATCCGCATCGACGCCGGCATCAACGACCCTTACTTCGATTCCTCCAGCACGGGCCAGCACATTGATGGCGGCGCCGCCTCTCAAAAAGTTGTCAACCATTTGCGGAGTGACTTCGCGCGGATAGGCGCTAACGCCCTCAGTCGTTACCCCATGATCCCCAGCGACAACATAGATTCGCTTCTTCTTTACAACGGGAGTGGTGGTCCGCTGAATCGCTGCTAAACGGTTGGCTATCTCTTCGAGGCGCCCAAGACTGTCCGGTGGTTTTGTGAGAGTCAGTTGTCGTTCACGGGCTGCGCTCAGCCACGCGTGATCGAGTGGTTCAATCTGACGACATACTTGCGCGATAAGCGAAGTTGGGTTGTCCATTGTTTGATACGGGCTAAGGTAAATCGCCAGCTGTTGGCTTTAATTGCAAAGGCAGACCGGCGACAAGCAGATAGACCTCATCGGCAGCGGTTGCGAACTCCTGGTTCACTCGTCCAAGCAGGTCTCGGAACATTCGGCCCAGGCCCGTGTCGGGAATGACACCCAATCCCACCTCGTTGGTGACACAAATGACCGTCTGCTTCCGGGTGCGCGCGAGCGCCAGAAAGTCACGAGTGATACGGCGCACAAACTGCTCACACTCATGCTCATCTTCGTGGCGCATGAGCCAATTGGAAACGAACAATGTCAGGCAATCTACGATTACGATTCGAGCCTCACTCGCTTGTCTGAGTGCTTCATCAATCTGACAAGGCTCTTCAATCGTGCGCCAGTTGGTTGGCCTTTCCGCTCGATGCCGCGCAATTCGTTTCGTCATGTCTTCGTCTAACCCTTCTGCGGTGGCGATGAAACAGACCTCGTTACCGGAACCGCCTTCGCCGTCCTGCGCCAGTCGCATCGCGTAGGCGCTCTTACCGGCCCGCGCCCCGCCGAGAAGCAGAATCATCCGACCCCTTGTGTTTACGCTCTGGTACATAAATTTACGGATCGCTACTGGACAGCGGCGTGCTCGAACGGTTTGGCTGGAGGCGGCAAACCGAGTGCCGCGTCCGTTTTTTCCTTTGGTAGTAAGACGTCTTCAATCGGTTGATTGACCGCGTGCGCAAGGATCGCGTGCAATTGGCGCAAGCCTTCCGTTAACGCAGCCGGGCCAGGTTGAAGGATGTATGCTGACTTCACTTCGTAGATATGATTGTTACGAATAGCGCTTATCTGGTCCCAGGCGACGCGCTTGCGAATCCATTCTTTCTTCACGGTGCGCCCACACCAAGAACCGATGATGACTTCCGGGTCTTTAGCGATCACGTCCGCCGACTCAACGATTCTATTCTTAGCGGATTGGTATTTCCGCAGCTCGGGAAAGATGCATTCGCCGCCTGCCGTTTCGATCAACTCCTCAACCCAACGAATTCCGGAGATAAGCGGGTCGTACCATTCTTCAAACAGGACTCGCGGGCGATGACCGAACCGGGTGGCTGAATCGCGAATAGCATCCAGTTCAGCCTGCAAAAGCCCAACCAACGCTTGTGCTCTTTCTTCGCCACCAACAATGCGCCCGACAGTCAGAATCATCTCCATGATTTCCGCGATGCTGCGCTGATTGAAAGTCATCACGGTTACGCCGCGCCGAATCAATTCAGCTGCGATGTCGGCTTGCAGATCTGAGAAGGCTAAAACCAGGTCGGGCTCTAGCTCAAGAATCTTATCGAACTTGGCGTTGATGAACGCGGAGACCTTTGGCTTCAAACGAGCCTCCGGCGGTCGCACGGTGTAGCCGGACACACCGACAATACGCTCCTGCTCGCCGAGCAAGTAAAGCGTCTCGGTCGTCTCTTCGGTGAGACAGATGATGCGTCGTGGATAGGAAGTTAAGTGGTCAATCATCAGAGTTCGCTTTGCGCCTGTGAATTTGAGTTCTTGGCTTTGGCCTCTTCCAGACAGGCGCGGCACAAACAGTCTTTGTACTTTGCGCGCAACTCCTGTCGAATGTCCTCACTCAGTTTGAGTTCCCCACACCAGCAGCCCCGACCCAACGAAACTTCGCAGGCGAACGACTCACCGCAGGCTTCGCACACTTTGGTCTTGCGCCACAATGGCAACACGAGACTAATTTGCTTCATAGGGTTCATCTTTAAGACTAATATTCTAACCCCTTCCTTCTGAGCCACTTTTCAATTAGAGAGATGAGTCGCTCGTTGTCGGACCTGGAACGTACAGCCAAACGTATGAACTCATCTGACAGTCCGTCAAATGAATCGCACCTTCGAATCAGAATCCGTTCTGATTCCAGCCAGCTTTGTAAATCCCCGCCTGAACCGTTAGGCAGTTTGGTCAGTAGGAAGTTAGCGGCTGAAGGCAAAACCGCTAAGCCGATGCGGCGCAGCGCGCCCGCGAATTCTTCACGGGCGATGGCATTGATGCGACAAGATTCCGTGCCGAACTTCCTTTCGTCCAGGGCAGCACGTCCAGCTTCGAGGGCAACTGTTGATACCGACCATGGATCGATTTGGCTTTTGATTCTTGCAGCCAATTTCGCATTGGTTACCGCATAGCCAACACGAATGCTAGGCATCGCATAAAACTTTGTGAGTGACCGCAGCACGATTAAATGAGGTTTTGTCGCCGCCAAGGAAACCAAGCTTCTTTGCGACGTATAGTCGATGAAGGCTTCATCAAACAACATCGCAGCGTTCTGCTCTTCCGTTGCTTGAATTAACGAGAGCAGCGCATCTCTCGGATACAAAGCGCCCGTCGGATTGTGAGGTGAGTTCAAGATCACTAAATCAAACTGCCGCTCCTTGACAGCGCGCACAAGGCTCGCAAAATCGGGCGTGAAGCTTTTCTCTTCGGTCAATAGTTCAGTTGTTTTCTGTGCGTTCACTGCCGCAGCGCCTCGCGAGTATTCAACGAAGGCAGGCTCAAGTATCAGCACCCTTTTGGGAGAGAGGGCATGCATGACTGCGAAAATCAGAGACGCCGTTCCGCTGCCAACGATTATCTCGTCCGGCATTAGACGGTACTTGTCTGCTATTGCGCTGACGAAATTGTGAACGTCCGGATAGACTCTGAGGCTAATCGGCCTGACCGCATTTTCGATTGCCGAGAGAACTCCTTGCGGCGGACCAAGTGGATTGATGTTCGCGCTGAAATCCAAGACTTCGTGGGGTTCGATTCCCCAACGCCGGGCGGCTTCGTACACTCTTCCGCCGTGCGCGACGTGAATCGGCTGCACTCTGCGCGATCGTTCTTTCATTCCGGCGTAACTCATTTAGCGGTTGGAAACTTCCCCTGGCATGCTCGACGTAACACGCGCTTCCATAGAGTCGCTTCTTTCATGGTTGGGTAGACTTCAATCAAGCTCTCCAGTTGACGCCGCGCATCCGTTTTGAGTTCAACCTGCTTACGATTTCCCAGCAGGATAATAGTCCTCTTAAGCTCCGCTTCGTTCTGCGGCAATCGCGGCGGCAATGAGCGTGGGCCTACGCTGTTCTGTTTATCGTTCATAGATGCAAGGTCCAACAATTTGACCACTACCAGCGAACCAGCAATCGCACTGATAGACACAGCGCGAACATTAATAGCGAAACGCAGCCCGTCAGTCGCAAAGCATTTCTCAAAGCATGGTCGTCCAGCGACGTATGCATGTCGCCCAAGTATTGACCATCGTGTCTTTCACCATCGTAAATGTTAGTGCCGCCGATTCGTACGCCGAGCGCGCCAGCCATCGCCGCTTCGGGTCGTCCGGCGTTCGGGCTTTTATGCTTCGCACCATCTCGCCTCATGATCCGCCAAGCTCCGCGCCAATCCAGATGTAGGGTCCAAGCCGCGCATACCAACAGCTGAGCCGTTACCCGCGCTGGAATGAAACTGGCAACATCATCTAGTCTCGCAGCGCACTTCCCAAAGAACTCATAGTGTTTGTTTCGATGTCCGATCATCGAATCGAGCGTGTTTATGGCTTTGTAAGCTAGCGCGGCTGGTACGCCGCCGATCGCCAGATAAAACATTGGAGCGACAATGCCATCCGATGCGCTCTCCGCAAGCGTCTCAATCACCGCTCGGGTTACTTCAGGTTCGTTCAATTCCTGCGTGTCGCGACCTACAATCCGCGCGACTTGCTGCCGCGCAGAAGGCAGATTGTCGTTTCCGAGAAAGCGTCTCACCACTCGCGCCTCGTCAAGCAGCGAACGCGTAGCAAGCGTCGATGCCGCGAGATAGACCGAGACGGCAAATGCGAGCTTTGGATTCCAAGCTCCCAGCCAACGCAACAAGATCCAACTGCCAAATCCGAATGTGCTGACCACGATCACAGTTAACACCAGCCCGGCGACGATCTCGCTGCCTGGCGCGCGGCTGAATCTCCGCAGGAGCCTCTCACCACCTTTTATCATCCGTCCCATCCATCGCACTGGGTGTGGCAGCCACGTCGGGTCGCCGATCACCCAATCCAACACGTAAGCCAGCGCGAACGAGGCAGGAGAGATCATCTTTGCTCATTGAGTGCACGGTAAATAACATCCATTTTCAGATTGCTCCGGAAGTGGTCGGCGAGCGCATCGTAGCGACGCTCGCGTTCGGCCAATGGATCAGTGGCAATCAACGACGACTCCGCCTTGCCGCAAATTTTTCGCCAGTGATTTAAGAGCAGGTCTAGCCCTTCAGCCGAGTCGAAGAGGCCATGCAAGTAAGTGCCAAGTACCCGTCCATCGGTGCTGATGGCTCCGTCCTGATGACACTGTGTCTCACCCAACCGTTGCAGTTCAAAGAGCGCTTGAGTTCCATTTCCAAAGATTGTCTCGCCCAAATGAATCTCGTATCCGCTGAATAGGGGGTCGGCATGATTGTCGGCGCCAAGACCAAGACAATCCGGTTTGGCGAATCGCGCCGTAGCTTGCCGAGTGACTTTCTCGCTCTCCAGCACAGTGGTGAAATCCAAGAGGCCAAGCCCTGCCACAAACTCAATGTCACTCTCCGTGTGATGTGGATCGCGTATCTCACGTCCCAGCATCTGGAAACCTCCGCATATTCCCATCAGCGGCTTGCCGGCTGCTGCGTGCGATTCGATTACCGGTTCCCATCCGTTCTTCCTGAGCCAAAGCAAGTCAGGGATTGTGTTCTTGCTACCGGGCAGAATTAGTACATCAGCGGCGCGCGCTTCTTCAGGTCGCCGCGTGTAATAGACAACTACACCTGGCACATTTTCCAGCGCGGTAAAATCCGTGAAGTTTGAAAGGTAAGGAAGTCCGACCACACACACGCACAAACAATCTTTGCGGTCGAACGGAGGCCGCACGGCGCGGCGTTCGAGCGAAACGCTGTCCTCGTCGTCGATACCGTGTTCGTGCAGGTACGGAATCACGCCGAGACATCTTTGAGACAAACGTTCCTCTAAATAGCTAATGCCAGGTGTGAAAAGACTCACGTCCCCACGAAACTTATTGACGAGAAAGCCAAAGAATCGACTGCGCTCTTGCGGCTCAAGTAAAGCGTACGTACCGACGAGCGAAGCGAACACGCCGCCGCGATCGATGTCGGTAACCAGGAGGCACGCCGCATCCGCGATCTCCGCCATCTTCATATTCACTACGTCGCGGTCCTTAAGATTCATCTCGACTGGGGAGCCCGCACCCTCCAGCACCACAACTTCATAGCGGGCCGCGAGACGGCGGTAAGCCGAACTGACAGCTTCCAGCAACTGCGGCCTGAGACGGTAGTAGTCAACTCCGCTAAAGTTCCCTAGCACCTTGCCGTTAATGACCACTTGCGAACCGACATCGGAAGTTGGTTTGAGTAAGATCGGATTCATATCAACGTGCGGATCAACCCGCGCAGCTTCAGCCTGCATTGCTTGTGCTCGTCCTATTTCGTGACCTTCACGGGTGGCGAAGGAATTGAGCGCCATGTTTTGGGCTTTGAAAGGTGCGACGTCGAAACCATCCTGCCGCAGGATGCGGCACAACGCTCCAACGGTGAGCGATTTGCCCGCGTCGGAAGCCGTGCCCAATACCATCAACGCCTTCGCCGTCATGACTTGTCCTTCGACTTTCGATCCGCGCTGATGGAAGCTAGAAATTCGTCGGCGCGGGATTCGTCAGTCGCACCGTAGCGTTCGAAGTGAATCAAGCCGGCGAGTGGCGCACGTTGCTCCCAGCCTTTGATTTCCAACTCGGGCTCGGTGCCGAACTCGGTAACGTAACCCAGACACAAGTAGGCAATGGGCACAATAGCTTCCGGAATGTCTAGAGCGGAGCGTAGTTCGTCAACGTCAAGGATGCTGACCCAGCCGACGCCGATACCCTCAGCGCGCGCCGCGAGCCAAAGATTCTGCACCGCGCAAACCGTTGAATAGAGCGCAGTCTCACGCATTGTCTGCCGCCCCAGTCCGTGTCCACGCACGGTCGCTTCATCGCAGGTGACACAAAGATTGATAGGCGCTTCGAGTATGCCCGCCAGCTTCAGCGTCTCGTACATAGCGCGACGATCATCCGTATAGATCTGAGCCGCCGTGCGGCTAGCGCGTTCGAAGATTCCGTGAACTGTATCGCGAACGTCTCGGTCGCGGATGACGATGAAGCCCCACGGTTGCATGAATCCGACTGATGGGGCGTGGTGCGCGGCGTCAAGGAGGCGCGCGAGTACGTCGTCCCGTATCTCATCGGGCTTAAAGGATGAACGCACGTCGCGCCGCTCGTAGATCGCGCGATAGACTCCGCGACGTTCTGCCTCGGTGAAGCGATGTTCGCTTTCATCCATATGTTTTTGCCCCGCACCTTCCCTGGTGCACGCTACATTGCCGAGTAACGTTGTTGTCGCTTCAGCAAAAGCAGAAACACCGGGCCGCCCAGCAACGCGGTGATCGCTCCGACAGGCAATTCGCCCGGCGAAATCACCACTCGCGCGAGCGTGTCAGCAAGTATTAAGAAGGCCGCACCCAAGAGGAACGAAGCCGGTAGCAACACTCGCACATCCTGACCAAAAATAAGTCTCGCCGCGTGCGGCACAATCAGGCCCACAAAACCAATCGCACCACCAACCGAAACAGTTACCGCCACAATCAAGGAACTGGCCAGGAAGACCATTCGTTCCGTACGCCTAACATCGACGCCAAGGCTCGCCGCTGAATCTGATTCACCTGTCGCCAGCAGGTGAAGATCTCGCGCATGCGCGATGAGAACCAGCCAGCCAGGTATGAGGAAGACGAGCATTTTCCAAATCAGATCAAAACCGACAACATCAAGACTGCCGATCAACCAACGCAGAATTTGCAATGCCCGTCCATACGAAGCGAGATACTGAATCACCAGGACACCCGCCGAAGCGCTCAGATTTAAAACCACACCGGCCAGTAACAATGCTCCCGGGAGCATCGTCCCACCGCCCGATCGCGCTAGTCGATAGACCAATAGCACCGACATTGACGCGCCGACAAACGCCGCGATAAAAATAAAAGGCACCCCTACCAGGTTCAGCCCGAGGCCAAAACCAATCGCAACGCTGGCCCCTAAAGACGCCCCGCCAGATACGCCGAGCGTAAATGGATCGGCGAGAGGGTTGCGAAAGAGCGCCTGCAGAGCGGCTCCCACCATCGCCAGCGAGGCCCCGACGAGTCCCGCCATTACGACTCGTGGCAGGCGCAAACGAAAGAACACAGCGCGCGCGATTGGATCGGTTTTGAGCGCGGAAATGCTAAGTGGTTGGTAGCCCACATAGAGACCAACGAGGAAGGCGATGATTAGAATGATAATCAAGAGAGGCAGTGCGACGCGCAAACGTAGACCCACGCGTGCCCGCTTTTCTGGGCGCGAGTTGTCGACGGCAGCTTTCAACTCTGCGGCATCAGATTGTCGTGCACGTTGGCTTAGGCTTGGCATCACAACTCCGACCAGACAAAGGTCCGCCCATCACTACGCATGGTTCGGACAGGCGCGTCATAGACTTCACCGAGCACAGCCTCGGTGAGTACTACCTCAGGCTTGCCGCTAGCGATCAAACCCCCGCATTTCATGGCGAAGACCAAATCAGCGGCTGAATCGAGCAGCATCAAGTCATGAGTGATCATCAGAATGGTGATCCCGCGCTCGTCTCTTAGTTTGCGCAGCGCCCTCGTCAATTGTGTTCGATGCTTTAGATCCAATGCGCTAGCTGGTTCATCGAGCAACAGCGCGTCCGGCTCCTGCGCCAGAGCACGAGCTACCGTGACCAATTGCCGCTCGCCCCCTGACAACTCTGTAATGTGACGGCCGGCGAGATGTGCAGCATCAAGCGCGTCGAGTGCAGCCAATGCGATCTGTTCATCGTGTACGCTCTCAAAACGAAACCGGCCGCTATACGGGCTGCGACCAGTCAAGACCACCTCCAGCGCCGTAAAAGGAAAAACGTTGGAGGTCGATTGAGGGACATACGCGATGCGCTTGGCCCGTTCACGGGGGTGGATGGTTGAGAGTGAAGCGCCATCGAAGATCACTTCGCCGCTGCCGGGTGGGAGTAGTCCAGCGAGTAACCGAATGAGGGTTGACTTACCTGATCCGTTCGCACCGATAAGCGCTCCCATTGCACCACGAGGAAGCGACAATGAAACGTCGACTACCGCCGGCAATGATGAGTATGAGAAGCTCAAGTTACGAGCTTGAATAAGCGGAACGGTAGTCACAGATTCACTTGGCATCAGAAAAACTCTCCGGGTGAAGCGCTCTCGCAAACAGCAACGCGGTATGGCCAACGAACTGACTGGGATGAATCACTGAAGGATCGCGCAGGGGGAAGATCCTCTTTTCGCGGACGGCGCGCACCTCCGCAAGTTCATTCCACACGGCTATTGGGTCCTCGCCAAAATTCCCTTTCGAGCCCTGGACCATATCGATGATCACTTCAGGGTTTAGGGTAAGAACTGCCTCCTTATTGATCTTGCCGTAGCCATGTTCAGCCTGCGGGGCTATAGATTCGCCGCCGGCAATGCTGATGAGTTCGTCGAGATAACTGCCCTTAGTGGCGGTGTAGAGATCACGGATAGTACCCGGTACCCGGTCGACTACGCAGAGCACCCGAGGGTGTGGGCGATCGCCAACGGCCTTCCGGACTGCCTCGATCTCGGCCTGTGTCTTAGCAGCTAAATCCGTGGCTTCCTTTTCATGGCCGGTTCCACGCCCGATCTCCACCATTGACGCCATGATGTCAGCCAGAGTTTGGCTTTTGACGAACAGAGATCGTACTCCCAGGCCGGTAAGCTTATCTCGGAGAAATGGCTCTTGGGCATCGACGCCGATGACGAAATCGGGCTTGAGGGCCATCACCTGCTCCAAGTTGGTCTTGTCCCAACCATTAACCCGAGGTTTGTTCTTCACGTCATCCGGGTACGTACAGAACTGTGAAACGGCAATGACTTGTGGCCAGGCGCCGATGCCATAAAGAATCTCGGTCACACTCGGGCTCAGCGAAACGATCCGCTGCGGACGCGGTTCCGTTCTTGCGCGCTGTTGACCTTGGCGACAACCTGTAAGCAGACAAAGCAAGACGAGCAGCGCCAGAAACAGTGCTGCTGCTTTACCTGGTCGTGTCATTACTTTAGGCATCGGTGCTCCCCTTAGGTAATTCTTCGAACGGACAGTGACGGCAGCCCTGGCCGCAGCAGTAGCCGCGTCGCAGGTGATAACGGGCTGTCAATACCATCAGCCCGTGATCCAGATAGTAGTCCTCGCCTTCAACGAGCGGGACTACTGCACCCGTGCTGCCGTCAGCCATCGCTTAAAAGCTGAACATCGCCCCCGCGCGGCCCGTTCGCCCCGGAGTGCGAAACCCACTCTCGAAGTATTCGCGGTCGAACAAATTGTCCACGTAACCGAAGAAACGAAGCGAACGAGATTCCTTGATTGGTAGTGTGTAGCTGGCGCCAATATCAGCCTTAGCTAATCCACGGAAGCGATAACCACGGCTGACAAATGTTACCGGGTCAAATATTGCTCCGATGTAATCGCTCGATGCGGAGAGATCAAAATTAACCAGGAAGCGACGCCCGAAGCGCTGCGTCGCAACGAGTGAGAATTGATGATTGGGGATTACCAGCGAACGCACCGTGCCGGGTACTTGAGGCGTGCGCTGCTGGGCTTTTGTATAGGTATAAGCGGCTGAAAGATTCAGTGTGCGCGTGGGCGTTGCTGTCAGGCTCAACTCCGCACCGCGAGCGATCCCGCCATTTGTATTTCGATACCCGCCAAAGCGACCAAACGGATCTGTTGCCGGACTGATCACGCCCGAAAAGTCGAAGATGATCACCTCTTGAAGACGCGTGTAGAAGTACGTCGCCGAGGCGCGCAAGCGATTGCGGTACAGCGTCTGGTCAATGCCTGCGTCAAAGGCGACCGAGCGGTCAGGCCGCAAACGCGGATCGCCAAAGATGGAGTAGCCGAAGCTGCCGAATGACGTGCCGAAACGTTCGAACAGCGACGGCGCGCGATAGCCATTCCCAACGTGGGCACGCAACTTCGTGCCCGACGAACGGAAAAGATAGGCGATAGAGCCGTCGCCCGTATAAGCCGTCGGCGGAGATTGAAAAGTGATGCCTCGATATGGTGCCGATGCTGACGGCGTGAATAGAGGTTGCTGCAGTCGAAAGAATTGTGTGCGAAAGCCAACAGAGATTTGCAGCCGGTCTTCCAGCAACCGCAATTGATCCTGAACGAACAGCGCATGACTTCTCTCTGTCACATCAACCGTCGAGTTGTTGGCGGGATTGACTTGAAATGACGGGTTCTTGAAGTTCTCGCTTTCAAACTCGTAACCGCCGGTGATAAAGTTGACGTGACCCACGCGCGCATCGAAACGCGCATTCAGCGTATGAATCAGGCCATCGAAGTCCGATCTCATACTTCCCCCGACTGGTTGAAATCCAACTCCCAGCGGGCCGCTAAGGCTACTACGGTGCGTCGTCAGACCTTGATAGCTAATGCTATATCCGAACCTCTCCGTTGGACGCTGCGTAAAGATGAGCGCACCTGAGAAGAAGTTTGACTTGCGCAGGTTGTCGGGATCGTTCGCCGCCGGAATGAAGGTTGCGGCCCCCACATTCAGTTGCGAGGTGGGAACCCCCGCTTCAAATCGGCGCAACTCAGTCAGAGAGAGTGGAATGGCTTCAATGATTCCAGTAGCGGGCAGCTTGCCGATCCCTTGTGGGCTGTTATTCAGTTGCAATCTGGAACTGGCCGCATAGATACGCCCTGAGAGCGAGGTCGTGGGTGTCAGGCGAAACAGAACCCGGCCTTGTCCGCTTGTGTTTCGGGCTTCATCCTGACCGTCAACTCCACGTGTGACATTCAGGTGCGACACGCCGGCGCTATAAACAATGCTGTTGCTACGAGAACCTCCCGCCACCTGACCTCGACCACGAAACAGTCCCAGTCCGCCACCTTCCCCAAGCACGTTGCCATGGATAGGTCCACCGCCTTCATCGGTTACAAGATTGATGACGCCACCAATTGCGTTCGAGCCATAGAGTGACGAGCCTGACCCGCGCAGAACTTCAACCCGGCTAACATCCGTGACAACCAGGTCCTCCAAAAAACCAGAGGCATCACCCTGCGTTGCGGCAGCATCGCGAAAACGCAGGCCGTCAATCAACACGGCGGTGTCTTCGTTGCGTAGGCCCCGTGTTTTGATCGAAGTGAACGACCCGGGGCCACCAAGCTGCTGCACGCGCAAACCAGGCACTGTCCGCAATGATTCCGCGATCGCCAACTCATCGCGATCATCAATGTCTTGCTTGTCTACAACCGTGACCGCCTTTGAAACTTCGTCGACTGACTGAGGAGTGTCGGATGCAGTGACCACAACCGTGCTACGCACGCTTGATAGTTCGAGGGAGATATCGAGCGTTGCGAGCTTACCTCGCTCTACGGTCACTTGCTGTGCACTTACGGACGCGAATCCTTGCGCTTCTGCCTCTACCAGGTACTCTCCGGGCGCCAATTTCTCAAAGCGATAGCTGCCCGTTGAATCAGTGGTCGTCGTCAGGCTGGAAGTACGCTCTCGGGAATAAAGTGTCACAGTCGCCCCCGGCAGACTTGCCCCTTGCGGATCTTTTACGTGGCCCGTGATGATGGTGGTGTCACTCTGAGCCGACGCTGAGTGGGAAAGCACTAATAAGAACCCAAACGCGATCACTATGAGTCTTCTGCTGTTAATTCTTTTCATGATTCAAGTGTCTCCTTCTCCTCCCCTTCGGAAGAGTGGCAAAGACGCGCTTTTCAGAGGCCGGTCTCCTGACTTACGGCCAAAATGCTGACCTACTCTCCGCGCCTTCCCATCCATCTGGGACAGTGGCTTATTCGTCGCGGATTTCGTTGCCGTTTACAGTTGCGAGGGCAGTGGCGGCATTACACCGCTCTTCCCGCTCACCTCTAGCGCATCATGGTTGTCAAGAAAAGAGAGTAGCAAAGAATTCAGAACCCTCTTTGTCTTCTCTCGCCAATCGAAAAACTTCTACCTTCCCGCACACGCGGCAACAAAGCGCGCTGCAAATCGCGGGCACGATCCGAAATGCAAATGTACATAGCTCCCCAACACGCTGCCGACGGAAAATCCATCTTGTCGTTCGCCCGCCATCGTGCTCACGCGGTAACACCGCTGAATTTGTTCGGGCATGTCGTCAATCACTGAGTAACGAAATTCATGTCCGCGCGCTCTCTCGTCTGGCCGTAGCCATCCTGTCTTGTTCATCCCTTCAACTTCCGCATAGCCCAATGCGGCCAGCCGGGGCTGCATTCGGGCACGGGTCGGGAATACGCCGACCATCGGAAAGGAATGGCTCTCTTGGTCAACAATAGCTTCCGTCAGATACATCAAGCCGCCACACTCGCCATAGACGGGCTTGCCGCTTTGAGCGAAACGAGCAACGTCGTCACGCATCGTTTCGTTGGCGGCGAGCGCTGCTGCGTACAACTCCGGATAGCCGCCGCCCAGGTAAAGTCCGTCAAGACTTTCCGGCAGTCTTTCCTGCTTAATTGGACTGAACTCGACAATCTCAGCACCAGCGTTGACAAGCAAATCAAGGTTGTCCTGGTAGTAGAAACAGAATGCGCTATCGCGAGCGATGCCGATTCTCGGTCGTCGATCAAACGGTTGATCTTCTTGCAGAGCTGTGTTTTCTATCTCGACTGGCTGTGATTCGACGACAGCTTGCCTCTCTGAACGCTCTCGCGCGAGACGTATTAGCTCGTCGATATCAACTCCCCTCTCAATCCACGAGACAAGCGCATCGAAGCGTGCATCGTTCAAGACTTCATTGGGCATGAACAATCCCAAATGACGTTCGGGCAGCGCGACAGATTCGTCGGTGGAGAGCCACCCGAGCACGCGTGCACGACAAGTTGCTTCAACAGACTCACGCAGGTAAGCGAAGTGGCCTGCGCTTGCTACGCGGTTGAAAATGATGCCCGCCACATCAAGCTCTTGGTCGAAGCTCTCATAGCCGTGGACGATGGCCGCCGCCGAGCGCGCCATCGCCGAAGCATCGACGACTAACAAGACCGGCAGATCCAGCAACTTCGACATTTCCGCGGTGGAACCTTTATCGGTCAATGCGTCGCGCCCATCGAAGAGGCCCATCACGCCTTCAACCACACTGAAGTCGGCATCAATTGAAAACCGAGTGAAGGTTCGGAGATTGGCTGCGGGTTCCAGCATCCAGCCGTCAAGATTCCGGCTAATGCGGCATGCCGCGCGCGTGTGTAGCGTCGGATCAATGAAATCAGGTCCCACCTTGAACGGCTGCACACGAAGGCCGCGCCGCCTCAGAGCAGCCATTAGAGCAATTGATATGGTAGTTTTCCCGACACCACTATGCGTGCCGGCGATAACTAATGCAGGCGGTAACATGAGCCGCAGTCTCCGCGCTAACTCGAAATTCAAAAAGACGGAAATGCGACCGGATTACGAGGCAGGAAATTGAGGAATGGATACGAGCGTTGAGTATGTACAGCCGAAACAGACACGCCCTCGATCTCCTGTTGCAGAAGATCGAGGGCGTCAAAGAATTATCTGTTTGCTTCTCAGGTAATAGCTAGACCATTAAAAACTGGCGGAGCTATTACACTGATTAGAGCTCGACGCCACTCGCCCTTTCCCGGAGCGTAAGTGGTCGCTTCCATCTAACAGCAGGCAAGGTTTCCTGACTCCCGGCTCGAACGCGTCGCTTCGCGGCCTTCCCAATCTCCGAATGAGACCAGTGACCATCATCATGGAAGCTACGCAATCGCCGGTACACAGTGGCGGGAACCGTGCGGGCATTAAACCCGCTTCCCTTGTCACCCTCTATGGGCACCTGTGACGGTCAACCCAGTATCCTCTCGGATACAGAATTGAAATAGCGATCTGATTAAGATTCCAAAGAACAATTACGCGCTGTCTTAGTTTCCTGAAGCGCGAGTGATGGCACTCTATACCTCAGGATGCGGGTCCGTCAAGAGAGTCCACAACACTACGTCGGGAACGCGTTGAGTACTCTCCGTCTTTCTTCACCGCGGAATCGATCTAGACTTTTCGGTAACGTCTACTGTACTGGCTACCGTCCCAAAGAGAGGTTCTGATCCAATCAAACGCTGAAGTCGTGGAGGGTTGCCGGTGGGCAGGCCAGCAGATTTTGAATTGCTGTGGGATTGATACGCGCGAATCAAGTAGCACGAGACATCTTGAGTTTAACGTCCTGGAGGCTGACAGTTGCGCAGAGAGGATTTGCGGGACGTTCGCGGGACGGTTCTGACGTTTACTAACTCTTGAAAATTGAGTCTGAGAATTACTTTAGAAAATTGGAGCGGGCGACGGGGATCGAACCCGCAACATCCAGCTTGGGAAGCTGACACTCTACCATTGAGTTACGCCCGCTCAGTGAAGGAGAAGATTATTTCCTCGTCCATTGAAAGTCAACGGAGGCGGATATGGCGTAGTGCCCTACTTTGCGTTTGCGCCTCTTGATTTCACTCCGCGCTCTTGCGCGAAATTCTTTCTCGCTCGAATTGTTTCACGCAAAGGCGCAAAGCAAATACTGCAGGGGCTAGGAAAAATCAAATTAGGACACGACCCGAATATGAAACTGGTTCATGTTCAAATCAGGAAGATCGTGATTGCTGGTCGCGCGGACGGCTCGTCCGCCCTGACCGCGAAGCGCGAACGATTTCGCGCCCCTGGTTCCGTGCGGACTGGGACTGTCCGCGCTCCTTCAACCGGCAAACCGCTTCATTAATTCTTCCCAGCGGCCCTGCGCTTTGAGAATCAAGTCCGTTACTTCGCGAACCGCGCCGTGGCCGCCCTTCTGTTCGGTGACAAAGTGCGCCGCCTGCTTTGTTTCAAAGGCAGCATCAGCGACGGCGACTGCAAATTCGACACGGTGCATCACCGGGATATCCGCGAGATCATCCCCGATGTAAGCACACTCATGTAGAGACACATTCGCCAGCGTCAAAATTTCATCGAGCGCTGCTATTTTGTCCTTGGCGTACTGGCGCACATAAGTCATTTCGAGATCCTGTGCGCGGCGTTCGACGGCGCTGGACGTCCGGCCCGAAATGATTCCCGTCTTCAATCCAGCCCGATGAAAAAGAGAAATTCCCTGCCCGTCCCGCGCGTGAAAAGTCTTCTGCTCGTCACCGTTTTCCAGCAACTCCAGACGACCGTCAGTTAGCACTCCATCACAATCCATCAAGAGAAGCTTGATGCGTCGGGCCCGCCGCTCGACTTCCGCGATGTGATGATCTGAGTTCACTTTGTTTCAGGTTTCCCGATTTTCGGCAACGCCGCGAGTATTGATCAAATGGCCAAGGTAACCTGCGCCAAAACCATTATCGATATTCACGACCGCAATGCCCGGAGCACACGCATTCAACATAGTCATCAACGCGCTGACACCGCCCAGACCAGTTCCGTAGCCGATGCTGGTCGGCACCGCGATCACCGGCGCCGCCACTAAACCGCCAACGATCGTTGGCAAAACGCCGTCCATCCCAGCCACTACCACGATCACATTTGCGGCATTCAATCTATCACGCGCGGCCAGCAGGCGATGCACACCCGCAACGCCCACGTCGTAGAGTTTCTCGACTCGACTGCCCAGCGCGCTCGCGGTGACGGCGGCCTCTTCAGCGACCGGCACATCGGCGGTTCCGGCACAGACAATCAGCACCGTGGTTTCGGTTGGCTTGGCGCCGTTCACGCCGATTTGAATGATTCGCGCGTTTTCAAAATAGCTGGCAGCCGGCATGCGCGCGGCTACGGCGTCATAAACTTCGCTGGAGGCGCGGGTCGCCAAAATCAGAGAATGCTTCTGTTCGAGTCTCTCCAGTATCTCGACAATCTGATCGACTCTTTTGCCTTCACAAAACACAACTTCGGGAAAGCCTGTGCGCAGCGCGCGATGATGATCAAGCCGCGCATAACCTAAATTCTCGAACGGCAAATCACGCAGACGATCCAGGGCGCTTTCGACTGTACGCGTTCCGGCGCGCACTTCGTTTAAGAGATCGCGGAGTAGTTCAGCTTGCATTAGACTTGCGCGGAGAGTGAGTTGGAACTGCCGGTGCGATAGCCCGCCGGATCTACCACAACCTCCGCGAAACCGAGCGAGTTAAGATGAGCGTTGATCTCGGCTTCCTTCAACTTCAGCAGAGGAAAATCGTTTGGCTCGACCTCAATTCGCGCGACGGCGCCGTGATGACGAACGCGCACCTGGCCCACACCCAGCCGGCGCAGATAACTTTCGGCCCGATCGACCTGACTCAGCGCCTGCAAACTGATTGGAGTGCCATGCGGAATACGCGACGACAGGCAAGCGAGGGCCGGCTTATCCCAGGTCGGCAGTCCCATTTCGCGGGACAGCGTGCGAATCTCAGTCTTGGTCAGGCCAGCGTCAACGAGAGGTGAAATCACACCACGCTCAATCGCGGCTGCCCTCCCGGGACGACGATCCTGGAGGTCATCCTGATTCAACCCATCAAGCACTGCGCCGACGCCCTCTTCGCTGGCAAAGTCGCTAATCCGCGTATACATTTCAATCTTACAAAAGTAACAACGATTGGCTGCGTTAGCGAGATAGTTTTCGTCGCGAGTTTCAAACGTCCGCAGCACGACATGCCGCGCGCCAATCCGGCGCGCGAGATCCTGCGCTTCTTCCAACTCGCCGGCAGGAAGCGATTCACTGAGCGCGGTCACTCCAATCACGCGCTCACTCAACGTTTCGTGTGCGACCTTTAGGACAAAGGTCGAATCGACGCCGCCTGAAAACGCCACCACGCACGATCCGACGCTGCGAATTCGCTCACGCAAGACGTTTAGTTTTCTGTTTAGTTCATCCATTCAGAGTTTCAAGTTCTGATGCGCCCCTCTCATTAGCACCGCACTTCAGTGCGGTGATCAGGGCGTCATTATCACACTAACCGTTTGAACGGTTCCTAACTGTAAGCCGTTGAAACGGCTCAGGGTCAATAGCGCGCATTGTGTCCACCTGGCTGAAGCCAGGTGCTAATGAGATTCGCTCGCTTCACCTGTCCAGTGCTTACGTTCCATACTTCTGCTTACTGCTTACTGCTTTCTCATCTCACTTCAAAGAAATCAATTGCATTCAGCTTCCAGACTCCGGCGACGCGAGCCAGGATGAAAACCGCAGTGCCGGCGTGATCCGCACCCAGTTGTCGGCTATTTATCGCGACGTCGAGCGCCATCCGGTTGGCGTCGAGTTGTTCACTGCGCAGCACGCGAGTCTGCCACGCTTCCGGCTGAGTGCCGACCGCGCCGCGAATAAATCCAGCCAACTCGCCCGGCACAATCATGGGCGCTATCTCAGTCTGTCTCCCGCTGCGAATCGCTGTATCAAGCTGGGAGATGAAAGTCCGCGCGGAGTCGTCAATCGCAGGGCTCGCATTGGCCGCGGCTTCGGCGCGTATGCGAGCCGCGCGCGCGTACAAGGTCGAAGCATACTCGGCGTCAGCCCGCACGGCATCCGTGAAGTGGCGCGCGGCTTCGGCGCCCTGGCCGCGACGGAGCGCAATCTCTCCCAGGCCGATACTGGACCAGGCCAGGGCCGCGGGCATCGGCAAGCGCTCGCCAGCCAACTGCCGGAATTCGCGTTCCGCTTCATCAGTCTTATTTTCCGCGAGCAGAGTCCGTGCAAAAACAATGCGCGCTTCCTGCATTCGCGGCGAACCAGCGAGGAGGTCGCGCGCCAGTGCTTCCGCTTTCACATATTCCTGCGCGCCAAACAAGCGGGTTGCTTCAGCTAAAGAAGTCGCCATTTCTACCGTTCGCGGCGCGGTGTCGTTGGCGTAGTCTGTTTGCGGATAAAACTTTTCCGGATCGACTTCCACGCGCACAATCTTCGATCCATTCTTAAAAGCTACCTGGCCAAAATCGTGCGGCGGAATTGTTGCCTGGGTAGTGATTTGCTGACCAGTATCAGTCGTGCCCAGGACATTCACCGTAACCTCAGTCGAACCCAGATTGCGCAACGCCGCAGTCCATTGTCCGCCATCGAGGTGAGGCAAGCCGGCCATTAGATCCAGGTCAGTCGATTGATCCAACTGCTGTTCAAGCAGGCTTTTCATGGCAGCTCCGCCGCGCTCGATAAACGTGTTGCGCACGCGAGCAAGTGAGAGGCCCTCCGGGTCGGTTTTCGCAGCCGCCAGCAGGCCACGCACGATCGCCGCGAATTCATCACGGCCAACTTTGTGATCGATCAGACGCCAGACCATCGCACCCTTGTTCGCTTCTGAGTTGAAATACGTACCGTCCAGCAGCGTCATGCGTGAAAGCGGCGCGTCGCGCTTTGCGATCGCTGAATACGACAGACGTTCCCGACCGCGCTCGGCGTCAGCCGCCTCCGCGCCAAATTGCTTTTCGATAAACAGCGACGCCGCAAATCGCACCAGACCTTCGCGCAAAACGCCGTAGCCCTCGCCGCGCACGGTCGCATCGGCGCCAATCCAGAGGCGCGCCAATCCTTCGGCAATGCCCAGCGCCGTCACTGAGTCAATCTTTTTCCGTCTAAACGATCCTTCACTAATCAGCACGGTGCCGGCATCGTCGAAACCGGCGCCGCGATTTACCGCAATCAAACGCAGTGGAACCGCCGGCGCCGTTCCAAACAATGCGGCATAGAACATCCGCGCATCATTCGCCAACGCGATCAGCGACTCTGCTTGTTTCTGTTCGTCGGCGTTTCCACCCTTGGCCAGATACGCGCTGATGCCTTTTGCGTTGCCGCCGCCTTCGACTCGATCCCACGCGCCGGCGACAAAGAACGGCTGCCCGTTGAGCGTCTGTTCGAAAACGCTATTGCCGTTCGCGCTTTTTTCCGTACCTGAAGAGAGCGCGTTCGCGCCATTGACCGTTACGCGAAACGGCGCATAGTCCGCGCCGCGCACCGCGAAGGGAGTATTGGCCATCGGATACCAAAGACCGAGAGGCAAGAACTGCGACATTACCGGCGAGATCGCAGCGAGCCCCGAGTTTTCAGCCACCGGCAGACGATACTCAACGGTCGCGGTCACGCTTCCGTTGGGGGCGACTGCAGCCGGCAGGGTAATCGTCAGGCGTTGCGCACCACCGCGCGGTTCCGGCAGCGCCCGATAAGCCGCCGTTACACCACCCACGCTCAGCGATTTGATCTCGGCCCTGGTGCTGATCCGCAAACTCAGCGTGGAGCCCGAGCCGCGGCCAACGTTGCGCAGCGTAACTATTGCCCGCGCATTCAGCGCGCGCTCGGCGCCGAGATTGTTGACGGTGATATCGAAGTTGGTGGCTTGCCAGGCAGCGCGTGGTTCATCCTGCGCGCTACCTGACAGCGCTGAGAGCAGGAGACACAGTACCGAGACGACGACAAGAATGCGTTTACGATTCATAAATGGTGCTGGATGACTTAAGTCCAGAGTTCAACCTTCAGGTTGTGTCTGGTTAGAGCAAGCTAAGCTTGAACTCTAAAACTAATCCATCTCGTCCTACGACGCGGCCCGATTAACGCGTTCAGAAACCAGCGCGTGTATATCGCGCAGGCTTTCGAGCAGCGCGCCCATGCGCGCAAGAGGCAACATATTTGGGCCGTCGGACGGCGCTCTCTCAGGTGCGTCGTGAACTTCCATGAAAACGGCGTCAACCCCACAGGCGACGCCGGCTCGCGCGAGTGGTTCGATGTACTGAGCCAAACCGCCGGTTGCATTACCGAGACCGCCCGGAAGCTGCAGCGAGTGGGTCACATCGAAAACGATCGGCACGCCGAACTCGCTCATGATCGGAAACGAACGCATATCCACAACCAGATTGTTATAGCCAAAACTTACGCCGCGTTCGGTCAGCATCAATCTCTCACAACCCGCAGCCTGCGCCTTTTCGACGATGTTGCGCGCGTCTTCCGGCGCCAGGAACTGTCCCTTCTTGATATTGACGGCGCGGCCCGAACCCGCAGCCGCGAGAATCAAATCCGTCTGCCGGCAGAGAAAGGCTGGAATCTGAAGGATGTCGGCGACCTCAGCCACGGCGTCAACCTGCGCCGGATCATGGATGTCAGTAACGACGGGAACGCCGAGTTCGGTTTTGATGTGCTTGAGAATTTCCAGGCCCGCTTCCATGCCAATTCCGCGAAAGCTCTTAATCGAAGATCGATTCGCTTTATCAAACGAACTCTTGAAAACAAAATCCAATCCCGCATTGCGCGCGCGCTGCGCGCATTCGCGAGCCATCATCATTGCATGCTCCTCAGATTCGATCACGCACGGCCCGGCAATGATCGTCAGCCGCCCATCGCCAAACGTGGCCGAGCCAACCTGAAAGGACTTTGTGTGTGGACTTATCTGCATGTCTGCGTCAGCGGTTATTTGTTTAGATCAAGTTGTTCAGTCTAATCCAGCACGTAAGTAAGTAAAAGCGCGCCGAGTCCGCGTGAGCGGACGACTGATAATAGCCCAGCGATTCATCGCTGGGAAAACCGTCGGCTTTGCGACGAAGTCCGTGAAACGGACGACTGAGAGGGTTGAGCTGCATCTGCCTTTCAGCCGTCCGCTTCGCGGACTGCGGTTAACTTAGCTCCCGACCGCAGCAGTAAACTGCTGGGCTATTGTCAGTCGTCCGCTGCGCGGACTTGTCGATCCATTTCTCTGCAAAGCCACAATCGCCGCTACTCATTTCCGCCCACCGCTACAATCCGTTCAATTAACTTCGGCAGTGATTCTTCCGCGCAGCCCCTGTTAACCAGCGCCACCGCGCGCCACATCACGGTTTCAGAATGCCCTTCATCTTGTTCCAAATAGATTTCATCTTCGACGGCTTCTCTTTCCTCGGCTCGGGCTTCCGGGTCGGCTTCGGCAAAGGTGACGGCGACGGCGAGGGTGTCGGCGAGACGGACGGACTGGGCGATGCCGCGGAGTCAGCGCTGGCTGTATGGCCGCCATCGCCTACACCATTCCCTGGCCACCAGCGAGCAGCCAGCAATGCCGAACCGATAATCGCGACGATCACGACCAGCGCGGCTAGAACCAGACGGAATCGGTTCTTGCTCTGAGGAGAAATTGCTCTTGCGAGCGAAACATTCATACGGGCAAATTGAGGCCGCTTCGCATTCCCGAGGTCAGCCGCGCCTGTCTGCTCTTTAGTTACGCGGGACGAGAAACTATCGCCCGTGCTGGCAGCCTGCACTTGGCGCAATGTGGCTAAATCGATCACCAGGCGGCCCGAAGGACTTTCGGTCCCGGCGCTGCGCAGATCAGCCAGTGAGGGCGAAAGCAGGCTGTCAGAGTGCTCGAGTCCCAAATTGGCGGCGACCGCATGCAACTCACGACGAAAAGCATTCGCGTCGGCGGGACGGGCGCGCGGATCTTTCGCCAGCGCGTGCATGACGACCCGTTCAAGCTCTGCCGGAATGGCCGATACGATCTCACGAGGCGGCCGCGGCGCTTCAGAAACCTGTTTCAGCGCAACGGCCAAAGGCGTTTCCGCTGTAAACGGGACCGCTCCCGTCAACATCTCGTAGAGAATTATTCCCAGGCTATAAACATCCGACGCCGGGGTTAGGGGTGCGAAGCCGGAACATTGTTCGGGGGACATATAACGCGGGGTCCCGATGATCGCTCCGACTTGAGTCAACGTGTTGTAATCGTCGTCGTGCTCTTCGACCATGAACTTCGCTAACCCGAAATCGAGGACCTTCACGATCGCGGCGAAGTTGGGTCGGTGCTCGATAAAGATATTTGCCGGTTTCAGATCACGATGAATCAATCCCGCATCGTGCGCCGCGCCCACGGCCGCACTTGTCTGTAACATGAACGACACGGCCCGAGCGGAATCGAGAGGAGCTTCACGCGCCACCAGGTCGCGCAGCGTCTGGCCTTCGAGCAGTTCCATCACGATGTAGAGCCAACCGTCTTCGGTCCCGCCAAAATCGTTGACCATCACGGCGTTCGGATGCTGCATACGGCCAGAGGCGCGGGCCTCGCGACGAAATCTCTGCTGGGCGGTTTGGTCACCGACGAATCGCTGGCTCAGTACTTTGACGGCGACCGGCCGCTCGATCATCAAGTGCGTGGCCCGATAGACAGTGCCCATGCCGCCGCCGCCGAGACGAGCGTCCAGACGATATTTGTGATCGAATACCCGGCCGATTAGCGGGTCGATCGGAACATCCGCGATGGTGGCGTCGGCCTGCAAAGGCGTGAAGTCGTCGGGACAGACGTGCACGTCGCTGGGAAATTGCCGGCCGCATCTGGGGCATTGAAACATGTTTGATTCGGTTCAGAGAGAGCATTAGCATTATGGCTCATGAACCGAAATTTCGCATCAAGAGCCGCGCTAAACATGCATTCACGATTTCGGGCGCGGGATACGATCCAAATTCTTTTTTTCCACTTTCGTGTACTTTCGCGGATCGTTCTTTCCTGGGAACGCCGACAGTCTCGTTCGCACTGAGCGCGAGTCGCGAACAAATCCATTTGCGCGGTCTTGCCGAGACGATCGAGAAGTCCGGCGAGCTGCGGACGGGCCGTCCGCGTCCCCAGCACTAGCCGAATGCCACTCTCAAATCGAACCAGTACGAGCAACTTCTCGGTCTAGGCGCAAGCTGCCAGCTTGCGCTACATTATGCGAATCATGAAGCGAAACATGTTGTTAGTGATTTTGCTGTTGTTGGCTTGTATTCGAGTCCCGGCCCAACAGGCTCTGGACAGTCGGGATCGCGTTCTTCACGATCCGCTCCTCGATAACCTCGTTGGCGACTGGAACATCCATCGTAAATTCAAAACGCGCACGACCGAGAGCACAGCCGTTGCCGAGTGGGTGCTGAATCATCAGTTTCTGGTGATTCGGATGAAGGACGTGAACCTTCCGCCGCAGTACGAAGCAAACATCTATGTCGGTTATGACAACGCGAGCGATCGATACGTTGCGCATTGGATCGACGTGTTTGGCGGCAGGTTTTCTGAAACATTGGGCTATGGCATGCGCAAGGGCAACAGCATCAAGTTTGTTTTCGAATATCCCGACGGGCCTTTTCTGAATACGTTCACCTGGAGTCCTGAGAAAAAGATCTGGACTTTCCTGATGCAACAGAAGGACGCAGCGGGCAAATGGGTGTTGTTCGCGGAAGATACGCTGGTGCGAAAGTAGCGTGAGATTGCTCCATATCGGGCTCACGCCAACTTCAGAAGCGAGTCAAAGCGGCTTTGAACGGAAAGTGAACTCTCTGCGCATAAGGCGTGCCAAGCTGGGAACGCGGGCTCCATCGGCGCAAGGCTCTCTCGAGTTAGTTCTCGCTAGCCGTCGCCGCTCGCTCCATCGTAGGCACATCCGCTTCGGCAATCTGCTCGACCGACGTCTCAGTCTGCAGCCGATTCTGAAATGCCGCGTGAACAAAGGAAGCGAACAAAGGATGCGGAGCCAGCGGCTTCGATTTGAACTCCGGATGAAACTGACAAGCAAGAAACCAGGGGTGTTCATCGCGCGAGAGCTCGACGATCTCGATAAATTTTTCATCCGGTGAAACACCGCTGAAGATTAGTCCGCTCTGCTCCAGCCTCCCGCGAAACGCGGGATTAAACTCGTAACGATGCCGGTGGCGCTCGCTGATTTCTTCCACGCCCCCGTAAATCTGGCGGGCCAGAGAGCCTTCACTCAAACGGCATGGCCAGGCGCCCAGACGCATTGTCCCGCCGAGCTGTTCGACGTCAACCAAATCACGAAGCTTGAAAATAATCGAATGCGGTGTTTCCACATTGAACTCGGTCGAGTCGGCATCCTTCAAGTCACACGCGTACCGTGCGTATTCAATGCAGGCCGTTTGCATGCCCAGGCAAATTCCAAAGTACGGCGTGCGGGTGCGCCGCGCATAAGAGATCGCGCGGATCATTCCTTCGACACCGCGCTTGCCAAAACCTCCCGGCACCAGGATCGCGTCAAAATCTCTGAGCCGCGACTCGTAAGTGTCGTCCATCAACTCTTCCGACTCGATCCAACGAACATTGACGCGCAGATTGTTCGCAACGCCGCCGTGGGTCAGCGCTTCGCGCAGAGACTTATAAGAATCCTCGAGCTCGACATACTTGCCGACAATCGCAATCGCCGTCTCGCCCGCCGAAGGCTGCCGCACTGTCGAAACTAGTTTGCGCCAGCCGGTGAGGTCACCTGGTCCCGCCATCTCACTCAATTTCAAAGAGGAAACAATCAGCTCGTCCAAACCCTGATCGTGAAGCGACAACGGTACGTCATAGATGGTGTCGACATCCTGCGCGCTGATGACCGCCGATTCCTTGACGTTACAGAAGAGCGCAATCTTTGAGCGGAGATCGTGCGACAGCGGCCGGTCTGAACGACACAACAGCACGTCGGGCGCAATGCCGATCTCGCGCAACTCGCGCACGGAATGCTGAGTTGGTTTAGTTTTCAGTTCGCCGGCGGCGGCGATGTAAGGCACCAGGGTCGCGTGGATGAAGAGCGCGTTCTCGCGGCCGTCTTCATTGCCCATCTGCCGAATCGCTTCGAGAAACGGCAGCGATTCAATGTCGCCGACCGTGCCGCCGATTTCCACAATCACGACATCGGCTTCGCCGTTCAGCGTGACCGCGCGAATCGCTTCTTTGATTTCGTTGGTGACGTGAGGGATGACCTGGATCGTTTTGCCGAGATAATCGCCGCGGCGTTCCTTCTCGATTACTGAAAGATAGATTCGCCCGGTGGTCCAGTTGTTGGCCTGCGAAAGATGAGCGTGCGTGAAGCGTTCGTAATGGCCGAGATCCAGATCCGTCTCAGCGCCGTCATCGGTGACGAAGACTTCGCCATGCTGGAAAGGCGACATCGTGCCCGGATCGACGTTCAGGTAAGGATCAAGTTTGATCAGCGTCACTCGCAAGCCGCGCGCTTCCAGCAAGGCCCCGATAGAAGACGCCGCCAGGCCTTTGCCCAAACTCGAAACCACGCCACCTGTCACGAAAATATATTTAGGCATCGTTCACTCCTTCGGAAATTCAAAAGTAAAAAGGTAAAAGTAAAACGTGAAGCTGAGGTTGGGCAGTCCTTCTTTTTGCCTTTTACCTTTTTACTTTTTCCTTGCCTCGGCTCCCGCCTCCGGCGGATCGTCGGGCTCTTCTTCGTCGTCATAAATTCCTCGCCGCAGATCCTGCTGGACCTCAATCGATTTCTTAGCGGCCGGGTCCAGAATTCCCTGCAAGCCCATCAATCCGGTGGCCCGCCCGCCTTCTCTTCTCCGCCGCTGGAACTCTTCTTCGTCCTTCACGTCATAGGGCTTGGTGATGTGATTGAGCAACAGCAACCCGCCCACAATCACGAGCGCGATAATTCCGAGTCCAATCCAATCGCCAGCACTCATTCAATCCTCACTCTGAGTGGCACAGACTGAAGTCTGTGGCACTAAACAGCGATTCGTGTTTCGCGCTCAACCAGCGCGCGCACTCGCTCCAAATCTTCCATCGTATCTACTCCAATGGACGGCGCCGCGGCCGCAACGACTTTGATTTTCACGCCGCGATCGACCGCGCGTAATTGCTCGAGCGATTCCCGACGCTCGGATTCCGACTGCGGCCAGCCAGCGAACTCTAAAAGAAATTCGCGCCGGTACACATACAGACCCGTGTGTTTTCTAAAAGAAAAAAGCAGCGCCGGTTCATTCCTGAGCGCTGCTTCGATCGACCCATGTTTTGTCACGGCCTGATTAGGCCACGGAATCGGATTACGCGAAAAGGAAGTCGCATAGCCCTGCCCGTCAACTACGACCTTAACCACCGCCGGGTTTAAGACCTCCGCAGCTTCAGCAATCGGTTCAGAGGTGGTAGCCATCATCACTTCACTGTTTTCCTGCAGCTCATTGACCGCGCGGTCGATTGTCTCGGGCTCGATCAAAGGTTCGTCTCCTTGGACGTTGACGATGATCCCAGCGTCGAGATTGCGCGCCACTTCAGCAACCCGGTCAGTACCGCTCGCATGATCCTGCCGCGTCATCATTGCTTCGAAACCGGCCGAGATAACCGTTTCGAAGATCCGCGCATCGTCCGTGGCCACGATCGCCCGCGATACACTATGCGCCGCCAAAGCCCGTTCCGCCACCCACAAAATCAACGGCTTGCCGGCGATTTCCATTAGCGGCTTGCCGGGCAGACGTGTGGAACCGTAGCGAGCGGGGATTACTGCGACTGCAATTTGTTTGGAATTTTTGTCCGTGGGATCCACGGGGTTACACGTTAGCGCGGTAGAGACAGAGATGTCAATGCGAATGAGGTGTGGTGAGTTAGCGTGAAGCGAAACAAATCTCGCCCCGTCACCGCACTGAAGTGCGGTGCTAATGATCCTCAGACCCTATCGCTTGCTAATAATAAACGTCGGCACCATGCCGCCGCCAGACGTGACGTTAGCAAGTTCATTCGAAGACAGACGCGTAAATGCCGACCCAACCTTACCGTTGAAAAGCAGTGGATCGAGGTCGACTAACTGCTCGGCGAAAGCGATTGTTCCTTCAGGCGTCAGCGCCGGAAAAACTTCGCGGGCCGTCGGCACGCGTTCCTGCACGAGGTAATCTCCGTTTGCGAGCGCGTCTTGAATTGCCTTGTCCCAGCCAACTTCGTCCGTATTCCAACCGATGTAAATTCCGTGTCCACCATAGTCATCGTTCGGCTTGAGCACCAGACGATCGCGACACCCGCGGATGAACTCAAGCAGATCGATCTCTTCGCCGTAGTAATCGCTCTTGCCCGCGCGCACCAAACGCGTCCAGGGAACGTGGCCGCTAATCATCGCCCGTTCTTCCTCACTGAAAAGTGCGGAGTGCCGCGCGTCGGTGAGGACAGCAAACAGCGCCTTCTTGTGAATGATCTTGGAACGAAAGCTATTGACCATGCATATCGCACGCGCTCGGTAAGCATTGAGTAGCGCCGGATGCTGATCCATGATCGGCAAATACTCATTGACCAGCAGACGCTTATAGACAATGTCGATTTCGAATTCGCCGGCGCGCAGACGGCCGTTACTAAACTTCAGGTCTTCAGGCGCCGCAATGACTGAGGGGTATCCGGCAGCTTCGAAATACTCACGGAAAAGCTCGAACTCTTTCTGTGTCGGCATGCCTTTCAGATCGACAATCGCGATGTGCGGAGGGTTGGCCGGTTTGGCGCCCAGGAACTCTTCATAGCAGTCGATGAGCAGCTTCAGCATCAATGGCCGGCCTTCAAAGCGCCGCAACTTGTAAGTCTCGGCGAACCGCTTCATCACCGGCAGGGCGGTAAAGATCTCGTACGCGGCATCGGCATAAGCGATGCCGGCCGGACTCTCGCCATTCAACTCGACAAAGCTGTACACGTCTTCGGTAAGAAATGAATCGAGGCGCGCCGTCGGAGAAACCGCACGATAACCCGGATCGATCTGGACCAGTTCGCGCTCGATCTCGGTGAGACCAAGTTCGTCGAGCAGAGACAGATCGGTAACGGCCGCGTCTTTAACTTTCTCAATCGCGCCCCAAACGATTTCGCACACCTGACAGACACGCGCGAAGTCTTCTTCAGTTACAAAGTGAGGCCGCAGATAGGGCGACAGCCGCCGCCCCCCAAAAATGAGACGCGACCGCTCGAGACCCTCGTCAAGCATCGTTAATGAACTCTCCGCGAGTTCTGCGTCGGCCAGCAGATCGTGATAATGGAGGACAGCTTCACTCAGCATTAGTTTTTAGCAGCAGAACCAAATCAAGTTCGACCAGAGTGCGTTGAGAGTAGCACATCGGTATCGAAGCTCTCCGGCTATTTCGCGTTTGAATCAGGTTGCATCATCCCAAAGATATTGCCTTCGGTGTCCTTGTAATACGCCAGCCATCCCATGCCCGGAATGGGCATCTTGGGAAGCGAGACCGTCCCGCCATTTGACTCAACCGTAGCGATCGACTCGTCAAGCGACTCGACACCGAGCGTGCAAACATAGGCGATCACAGCTTGACCGTCGATCTCTCCCAGTCGTGGAACTAATCCGCCATTGATCCCCGGCTGATCGTCCGGACCAGTAGTAATCAACCAGTAAGGCATCGGTCCCTCCCATTTCTGGAAAGTCCATCCAAAGCACTTTTGGTAGAAGTTAATAGCGCGTTCAGGATCGCCCGCATGAATTTCAAAATGAACTACTCTAGGCATTTTAATCTCCCTTCAAGCTTGCTCGAACATAATTTAGAACTGCGATCGTTACAGGTAGGACAGCCACCAATCACGCCGCCGCGCCTTCAGGGCAGCGAACCATTTGCAAAGCGGATAAAGCAGGAGCACGCCGGCTATCCAGCAAGCGTAAACGACCCACAAATTGAATCCGACTCCGGTGGGAGGAGGGTTGGTAAACTTATCGATCGGACTTTGAAACTGCCACGCCACCGGTTGCCCGGCAAGCAAGCCCAGCAAGACTGCGATCAGATGCGCTGTGTACCACTGCAGCAGATAGAAGAACAAAGGCACGCGGCCGAAGGTAACGAAGATGGATCGAACCCCGCTGCCGAGCGGCGCTGACCCAGCTCTTGAATCAAACCACCACAACATCAGCATCGCTGGTCCCAGCGTCATCAATAAGAATTGGAGCGACGGCGGATACTTGGTCGTGTTTACAAACGAGAGCACAGTGAACACTGCGTTCTTTTGTTTTGACCAGTGGGCAGGATCCCCATAGACGTCCAGGGCGCGGACAAGGATGAACAGCGACGTCGCCGTCAATCCCATCCACAATAACCAACGCCGACGGCGCTGAGCATCGATCTGATAGAGAGCGCCGAACGCGTATCCAACCGCCATGACTCCAATCCACGGAATCAACGGATAGACAACGACGACCAGAGGACTCGGAAAACCCAGGATCGGGAAGATCGAGAAACCCTGATGTGCAAGCATCCAAAGCTTGCCGCCAAAGCCTGGCACGGGACTGCCGGGGCCTTGCCACCCCGTCACTTGAAAACGATCGAGCAGGTTGTGCAGAGCAATCATCGCAATCCCGAACGCCGCAATTACTCTGAGCGGCAGATGGATCAAGGCCGCGAGAAAAATCATCGACACCCCTATCACCCAAATCACCTGCAGAAAACCAAGGAAGCGATAGTCAAAACTGAAGAAGATGCCCAAACGTACAACTGTCAGCTCGAGCACAACGAGCCAGACTCCGCGCGTCAACAGGAATTTCGATAGGTCGCGCTTACTCTTCCCACGGGCTAATTGAAGATAAGCTCCCGTGCCCGCAAGGAAAACAAAAATCGGCGCGCAATAATGCGTAATCCAACGGGTAAGGAAAATCGCGACTGTGGTTTTCGTGAGATCGGTCGGATCGAAAAGGAACCCACCCGAGTGCACAAAGTCGCGCGTATGATCCAGCATCATGATCACCATCACAATGCCGCGCAGAAGATCGATCGTATCGATCCGGGAGCGACCTGCAATTGCTGCTTCGGGTAAGGTCATTTCGTTACATGATGTGTTCATGGTCATCGAGGTGAGCGTCAGCCGTCATTTCAGCCAGAGCCTCTTCACTGCTCTTCAACAGGTCAATCAAACAACCAACAAACCACTCCATCCCGTGCATTAGCACGTCCACGTTCTCCGGATATACGTCAAGTTCGTCTCTCTCCAAATTGTGGTTTCGCGTCCTCATCTCGGCGATCTCTTTAATCAGCAGCCAACCTCCCTCATGAATCGGCAGCACATAAGGTGAATAGTTAACCCGAGCAAAAGCAAAAAAAGCGAGTTCAATATCTGCAAGTATTTGCGCCTCGCTGAGCGATGTCCTGGTTACGCGGCCCTCTGCGAAATCAAAATAGGACTCAAGCATGATGATCTCTTTTTCAGACAACGTCACGCCTGAACGCTTACGGCTGCCATACGCTTGAAATGACAGTCCTCGCACCGTGCCGTCGATGAAGGCAAAGACCGATCGCAAATAAATGCTCCGCCAGTAGGCCTTCATTTTTCGATCCGCCTCAGCGCATTCATGGAGCTCGATCAGACAATCTTCCGCATGGTCCTTGAGACTGAGGATCAGAGAAACATCGTCAGAGATCATGGTGCCTGCCCCGCTAATTCTGCTCTCGAAGGGTCTGGGATTTTGCCGAGCGGTTTCGCTTCTGCTGCTATTAAAGGAAGGTACCGTCCGGCCTCATGGATGTAATGAACACTATTAACTGACATTCACAGTTCGATCTGGCGCGCTGAAATCACCGGATCAAGGTTGCGAATATCCTCAAGCGTTTCTCGATCCAAAGGTGCGTCAACCTCAATCACCGCCATCGCTTCCCCGCCCCGCTCGCGACGTCCCAGATGAAACGCGCTGATGTTTATGCCTTGCTCACCGAGAATTGTGCCGACCCGGCCAATCACGCCCGGAACGTCGCGATTGTGCATTACGAGCATGCGCCCGCGTGGGGCGGCCTCGATGCGAAAATCATTGATCTCTGTGATGCGGCCTTCGCGTTCACCGGCGATGCCGAAGACTGTGCCGGACGCCGTCTGTTCTGCGCCTGCGCATACTACGCGCGTGCGAATCGCTGGAGCTAGTTGGCCGCCACGCACGTACGAAGTTGTCACCGTGATGCGCCTCTCTTCAGCGATCAAAAATGCGTTGACGACATTGACGCGGGCGCTGACATCGCGCAGCAAGCCCGCCAGAAACGCGCGCGTCACGGGCGCGGCATCCAGCTCAACCATCTCGCCGGCAAACTCCAGCCGCACTTCTCGTACCGCACTGTCTACGATCTGCGCCTGGAATCGGCCGAGACTCTCAGCCAAAGCCAGGTACGGCCGCAGCGCGTTCAATTCCTTCGCGCCCAGAGCCGGCACGTTAACAGCGCCCCGCAACGCGCCGGTCAACAGATAGTCGCGCATCTGTTCAGCGACGGTGACGGCGACGCCTTCCTGCGCTTCAGTTGTAGAGGCGCCGAGATGCGGAGTTACGATCACTTCTTCGAGACTGAGCAAAGGATGATCCGGCGGCGGTGGTTCCTGCTCGAAGACATCCAGCGCTGCGCCCGCGACCACGCCCGATTTTATGGCTTGATAGAGAGCGCTCTCGTCCAACAGTCCGCCGCGCGCACAATTGATTACCCGCACACCCTTGCGCATTTTTGCGAACGCCTGGACGCCAATGATTCCACGAGTCTCGGAGGTCAAAGGCGTATGCACGGTAAGAAAATCCGCGCGCGCGCACACTTCATCGAGCGATGCTGCTTCGATTTCCAGATCGCGAGCCTGGTCGGGAGCGATAAAAGGATCGTGCCCGACGATCTTCATGCCAAAGGCGCGCGCCCGCGCCGCCACCGCACGCCCGATCCGGCCGAGACCGACTACGCCCAGCGTCTTGCCTTGCAGCTCGGCTCCAATAAAACGCTTTCGTTCCCACTTCCCTGCTTTCACGCTCGCGTTTGCTTGCGGTATGTTTCGCGCCAGGGCAATCAGCAACGCCAGAGTGTGTTCGGCAGTAGTGATCGTGTTGCCGTCGGGCGCGTTCATCACTACGAGACCTCGCGCAGTGGCCGCGGGCACATCGATGTTGTCGACGCCGACGCCGGCGCGGCCAATCACCCGCAATTTCCGCGCGGAATCCATCAGGTCGGAGGTGACTTTGGTCTCGCTGCGCACGACCAGTCCGTCGCTATCAGCGAGGGCGTCTCGCAACGCGTCGGGCGCGAGCCCGGTTTTCTTCTCGACCAAAAATCCCGCATCGCGCAAAGGCTGCAAGCCCTTGTCGCTCACGTCATCGGCAACAAAAATCTTTGTTTGAGTTATAGACATTTATGATTGGACTTGATTTCAGTCAGCAAAGAGGTGGTATGGTAACAGCCTGTCGAATTCGCGTCGAGTAGAAGTGCCACAGACTTCAGTCTTTGATTGAGTCTTAGGCTACTTCAGAACACAGACTCAAGTCTGTGCCACAGGATCTCATGGACATTTTCGTTTATCGTGAAGGTTCCGATCGGGTGGAAGAAGGTTTCACCGTCGAACAGATTCCTGAGCTTCTGAAAGACGACAAGGTCGTCTTCTGGGTTGACCTCGAAGCGCCCACCGAGGCCGACGATCATCTACTCCTCGACATCTTTCACTTTCATCCCTTAACAGTCGAAGATTGCCGCGCCAACCGGCACCACCCCAAAGTCGAAGAGTTTCCCGATTACATCTATTTCATCGTGCACGCGGTAAAGACCGACGCTAGCCCCGATCGTTTCAATACCATCGAGCTGGACGGTTTTTTGGGACGCAATTATGTGCTCACCTACCATCACGACAGGTTTGACAGCATCAACAAGGTAAAGCAAACCGTGCGCTCCAGCCCGGTGACCTGCCAACGCGGCGCCACGTTTCTGTTGCATGCAATCATCGACAGCATCGTGGATGAATACCTGCCCGTGATGGATGACTTTGACGAACGAATAAATGAACTGGAAGACAATATCTTTACCTTGCATCGTGCTAATGAGCAGATCCTTGGCGAGATACTGGGACTGAAGCGAAGCGTGCTGCGATTGCGGCGGATCTCTTCAAAGCAGCTCGAGGTTTTGTATCGCATGAGCCATGGCCAGTTTCAATTAATCTCGGGGCCCGTCCTGCCTTTCTTTCGCGACATCTACGACCACCTGGTGCGTGTCACCGATTTAGCCGAGAGCTATCGCGATCTGATTAGCGGCTCGCTGGAAGCTTATCTGTCGGTCGTGTCGAACCGTTTGAACGAGATCATGAAAGTGCTCACAATCTTTTCGGCGATCATGCTACCGCTGACCTTTATCGCCGGAGTTTACGGGATGAACTTTGATAACATGCCCGAGTTGCACTCCCGCTACGGTTATTACACAGTTTGGATCATCATGATTGTAGTGGCGGTGGGGATGCTCGGATTATTCTGGCGTCGCGGATGGATTGGCAGTGGCGAAGTAAAGAAAAGGAAGAAAAGCGAGGGAGAAATCCAACTATGACCCCCGCTGAAATTATTACGCTTCGTACCGCGAAGTGGTATCGACCTCCAGCCCTGAGTTGCCGTCGCGGCTATCTTGGGCGACGAATTCCAATCCGCCTCAACTGAGAGCGAGCGAAACGTTATGTTCGACACATGCTTTGAATACGACATAGGCGCGTGTGATTCCGTCGCTTCGTGGCTTCGAGAAAACCTCCTGGCGTCGAAAACCCGCGAAGCGGGTGACAGCATAAAGCCCGGGGCGTAAGCCCCGGGGAACCTGTCGGAAAAAACGAACAAGCCCGCGAAGCGGGCGGCAGATGTGGAGTGCGCCGGCTTGACGGCGCTTCGGTTTGCGTAGGAAAGCGGCGTCGAGCCGCCGCACTCCAAGAACAACCTATTGCCGTCGCGGGCAGCCCGCGTGGGGTGGTGGTAGCGACGGGTCAACACCGACAGCTTAATGAAGCGTGGCATGCTATCTCCTAAATCGCCGCGGAGGCAACGCCGTGATGAAGAACGAAAACATTGTATCCATGCTGGAGCGGCTCGTGACTGAGGCGGACGCGCTCTCAGAGGGCAAAAGCAGCGTTGAGATCGACGAGGACCCGCGTATCTGCGCGCTCATGCTGCAGGCTGAGCCGATAATCGAGGAGCTGGACCAAATCGTCACCACGGCTTTCCCACAACATCCGGAGAAAGTAGCCATCTGGAAGAAGGCTATGGGCATTGATGCGGATGATGAGACTGTGTAACGGTAGAGCCACCGCGAATCGCAAATCGCAGAATCGGTTACTGATTTGAAGTCTTTCTCCCTTCTCCCACTGGGAGTAGGGTTGGGGATGAGGGTTTACCGAAGCAACCTTTCTTTGATTTCTACAGTGCGCGAATGGCATTCAACGACAAAGGTAATCAATTGGAGTTCGCAGCCTAAGCCCTCACCCTAACCGTCTCCCAGTGGGAGAGGGAAATAAAGTCTTCTCCCTTCTCCCACTGGGAACGCAGATCGACGCGGTGTTGGAACATGGCGAATTGGCAAATTATTACCTGGCGCATTCAGCCCGTGCAGATATGTACCGCCGGCTGGGCAGGACTGCTGAGGCTCGGTCCTCTTATGAGAAAGCTCTGGCCCTGACCCAACAGGAACCAGAGCGGCAATTCCTGCAAGAGCGGATTCGGCAGTTTGGATAAAGGCCTTTCTAACCTCTCAGGGTCAGGGAAAACTTGCGGATTAACTTCGTAGATGATCTCACGATGCCTCCTCTCACGCCCGCCAACCGCACGCGCATGCCTCAAAACTGCACGCGTCCGCCCTTAAAATGTATCCGGACAACCTGCGGACGGCGTCGGCACGCCCCTCAACTGCGCCCGCCTGTTGCTCCACTACCGTCGCAGGCTGGCAAACTGCACGTGCATGCTACCCAACTGCACGCGTTTGCTTCCCAACTACACGCGAATGTTCCCTAACTGCATGCGCCGGAAACCCGCCAAAATCGCGCTGATCCTCGCAAATGTGGGCGCTTTGTCCAGTCTTGCCAAAGTTTTTGCTTGACTTGCCCGTAAACCTTGCTAGAATCCGCCCGTTTTTGCCCTGAAACGCGCCATCCCGTAATTGCGGCGCCCTTACGCTCCTCGATCCACGACCGAGAAGCGAAACCTTTTCTTGAATCCCAGAGGGAGGCTTCGATATGGAAGACAGACACCATCGCAACCGCGAAATGTTCCTGCGCTTGAAGGCCTTCGGCGCTTCGCACACAGACATTCCGGCCACCACAGTCTGGCCACAACTGCTTACAGACTTGAACTCGGTGATCGCCGATCTCGACGGCCACGTCTCGTCCGAAGAGGTTGGCAAAGGCGCCAAGCTCGCCGGCACCGCCACCCGCGGCGCCGCCCGTGAAGCTCTGCGCGAAGACATCGAGGCCATCGTGCGCACCGCGCGCGTCATCGGCGAGACCAAGCCGGGCTTTGACGACAAGTTCCGCATGCCGCGCGGCGACAACGATCAGGCCATGCTGGATCTGGCTCGTGGAATCGCCGCGCTTGTCGCCGACGCCGCAGTGAAAGCAGAATTCATCAGCCACGCAATGCCTTCAGATTTCGTAGAAGACCTGAATGCCGACATCGCCGCATTGCAAGACGCGATCGGCGATCAATCCGAAGGCCGCGCCGACGTGAAGTCGGCCGGTGTCTCAATCGACGAAACCGACGCCAAAGGCCTGAAGACCGCCCGCGCCATGGATGTAGTCGTTAACAACTTCTATCGCAACAACGCAGCGGTGTTGGCTGAATGGGAAACCGCAAGACACGTCGAGCGCGCGCCGAAGAGAAAGAAGGCGACACCCGAAGAGCCACCAAAGTCGCCAACACCGAATGCGTAGACGGCAGTGAGGGAGCGCGTCATCACGTTGAAATCGTGAAAGATAATAGCCAGGGGTAAGCGCAAAGCGCGCCACCCCTGGATCATTTTGTTGTTGAACTTCATCGCGCGACGTCGATGGTCGCGCGTTCTTTTATCAACGCGTTCAGAGTGCGCGTAGCGCACGACAGCATAAAGCCTGGGGTGCAGCGAGCGAAGCGAGCAAACCCCAGGGCCGCAAAGCGTGTTTCAGCGTGCGGAGTCGGAGGCGTCTCTACCGCGGAGCTCTCGTCACAAACAATGGAAGCCAGGCGCGTCCCCGGGCTCTCCTTTCGGCGAAGTTGTAGATGTGACGGGCCAACTGGGTGGCTACAACTTTCAGTGGGCCTGGGCCTCGGCTTTCGCCGCCGGTCAGGTTGTGTAATTTATCGAACAGCCTTCGTTCAGCATTCACTCTATAGCGGCGTATTATGATATAGGTTTGACAGATCGAATCGGAGACACGCCTGCGATTTTGCAATCCCGCCGCCACCAAAATAAACAAGCGGCTAATGATTGAGAATCGCAAAATCGCAAGCCTGACCCCAGTTTCGAGTTTCCCGAGGCGAAACCGGACAACGAATTGCGGAGTCTCAAACAATTTCCGGGCGAACAATGATTGACCGCCGACATGGGCGAGAGTAAGCTCCGCCTCGCATGTTCAATAGGTTGATCAGATTTCTCACTGTCTTAACTCGAGGAGGGTCCAATGAATAGGCAGTTGATTGGCCAGGTTAATGTCTTCGCGTTTGATTTCGTGCCGGCGGACTGGGTCGCGTGCAATGGACAACTGTTGTCAATCCAGAAGTTCTCCGAATTGTTTTCGTTGATCGGAACCAACTTCGGCGGTGACGGCACTTCAAGTTTTGGGGTGCCTGATTTCCCAAATCTCACGGAACAGGGTGGGAAGTACTGTATGGCGGTTGTTGGCAATGCTCCCACGGACACGAGCGAAGCCTTTATCGGCGAGCTCGCGCTTCTTCCTTACGTCCCTCCGTTTGTTCCCCCCCATGCGCCAATATGGATCAATTGTGACGGCCAAACGCTTTCGATAGAGCAAAGCCCTTCACTTTTCAAATTTCTCGGAACCACCTTTGGCGGTGACGGAAAGACTACTTTCGGGATTCCGGACCTGACGCAAGCACCGCCCGTCTTACCGAGTCAGGGATCGAACCCGCCGCTGCCGCAATCGATTTACTCAATTGCCAACGTGCCGTCGGGCGGCGTGGCCCAGGGTCTTGTCGGCGGAGTCATGTCATTCCCATCTCCTGACCCGCCGAAAGGATGGTCACTATGCAACGGTCAGTTATTGCCGATCGCTAATAACCCCCAGTTGGCTAACCTGTTGCAAACGACGTACGGTGGCGATGGAACATCGAACTTTGGTTTGCCCGATTTCACAAGCCTGCAACCGCCGGGAGTGTATTACTATATCTGTACCCGCGGCCTCTACCCTCAGAAATACCATCAGCCTAGTCAGTAGACTGATTTTGCTCAAAAGTGGTTCGATGAGTGGTTCGAAACTGTGGACTAAATCATCGCCCCTGCAACGTGGCTGCCCGCGGCTTTGCCGCCGCACATGGCGGAAAGGCTCTGCCTTTCCGTTGGGTGATTCAAAGATGATTCGAGGCTGAGCCTCGAACGGGCGGCATAGCCGCACATTAAAAAAGAGGCCAGCTGCCGGTAAGCCGAAGGCTTACCGCCATGTGCGGCGGCATGGCCGCATGAAGCTAGAATCGCACACCTGACCACGATTCGATCCCATTCTGCCTATGCTTCTCAGCCCATCTCGCATTCCAGTTGGGACTTATCCACAAACTACGCAGATTAGGTTGATTGAGCGGCCCAGGTTGAGTCTTAATCTTTCAATCTGTGTAATCTGCGTAATCTGTGGATGGTTCCCGAGCTCTAACTACGGCCACGTCGGACGTGAGTTCAAACTCCGCCCCTTCTCAGCCGGCTCAATCTTGACGTGAGCGGAACGAAATCGGGGTCAGGCCTGCAATTTTTGCGATTCTGGCGCGCTAGCACAACGATCGAGAATCGCACGAAGAACGAGTCGGGGTCAGGCCTTCGATTCTGCGATTCTCAATCCCAATCCTTGAGGCTTCGAAAGTTTGACCGCAATATGGAATGAATCGTCCATGTGGGCCAAACAGAATTTTGATCGCAGATTCACGTGGCAAGAAGGTTATGCGGCGTTCACCGTAAGCCCCACGGCGACCGACTCAGTGCGGCGCTACATTGCCACGCAGGAGGCGCATCATCGTAAACGATCGTTTGTTGATGAATTGAGAGAGCTTCTCAACGCGGCGGGTATCGAATTTGACGAGAAGTATCTATTGTGACGTCTGGCACCCCTTCGGGGTGCGGTCATAACTAACGACTTTTCCGGTGGTCTCCGCGGACTCCGACCACTGGCTACTTTCTTGCAACCTTTCGGATTGCGGAACGAAATCGGTGTCAGGCCTGCGATTGATTCTTCACCAAGATAATGCGCGGAGCGCACGACACCCGCTTCGCGGGTTATGTCACCTCAAAGCCGTAATCGAACGCAGCGCGTTTACCAACTTCATGACGTCGTCCGCCGAGGTATAAACAGACGGGGTCACGCGAATGCAATCGCCGGCAGCTGGGCCCGTTCGCCGGACCGTCAGTACGCCGAATTTTTCAGCCAGCTGCCTGACGACGGCATCGTTCGCACTGGTTGAAGTCACGCCATCAAGACGGAATGAGGTCAGCGCCGCGACCATCGCTCTGTCGTCCGGCGTGAGAACGGTGAGCCCTTTCATTTTTCGGGCAGGTGCGACCCAAAGGTTTCTGAGGTATCGAAGCCGCGCCTCTTTGGCTGCGGTTCCGATTTTGTTGTGGAAAGCGATCGCGGCCGGGATGGTCATGTGCGCCGCGAAATTTAGTGTTCCGGTATCGATGCGCCCGTCAATGTTCGAGACGTCGGTCGGTTTTCCCATGTATGGGTCAATCGCATCGATCCGATCTTTCTTGATATAGATGACGCCGCAACCAATTGGTGCGCCCACCCATTTGTGCAGATTGACGCCGATGAAATCGCAGCCAAGTCCCTTGAGGTTGAGTTCTACCTGACCGACTGAGTGGGCCGCGTCGAGTATCACGTCAGCGCCGCGATCTCTTGCCATCCTCGCGATCCTGGCAACCGGAATGATCAATCCAGTCCAGTTGTTGAGGTGCGTCAACAGCAGCAGCTTTGTTCCCGGATTGGCTGACAGAGCTTTGTCGTAAAAACCAAGGATGTCTGCTTCCTGAAGCGGCCGATCAAGCGTTGGTTCAGGAAATGTCAGCTTCACCGCCTTGACGCCGCGGCGAACTTCCAGCCAACGCATCGCGTTCTTCATCTCCGAGTAATCCAGGTCCGCGTAAAGAACTGTGTCGCCCGCTGTAAGTTTGTTATAACCGCCAATCAGTGCCTGCAGCGCCTCGGTCGCGCCTCGGGTTAAAGCAATTTCGTCCGGGCCAACATTCAGAAAAGCCGCCACCGTGTCTCTCACACCGCGGTACGTTTCGGACCACCGGGGCCGGGCAAAGGTCGTATTCTCCTTATTTATGAATTCGGTGAGCCGCTGGTATTCAGCGAGCACCGGATTAGCCATGATTCCCCAATAGCCGTTTTCAAGATTGGCTATTTTGTTTGTGACGTCATAGTTTTTCGCGACCGCCTTCCACGCAGTCTCGTCGTCCGGTCGCAGCGGACCCGCCGGCAACCCATCGCTGATCGATCTGTCAAAGTGCGCGGAGTACTCTTCCCAATCTCGTGCGTTTGCGGGTAACGCGCCGCCAATCGTCATCGCTCCCGCCGCCGCAATACCGCTTCCCAAAAACTGTCTTCGTGTGACCGGTTGTTTTCTCATGGTCAATCTAGTACGGACGCGAAATCACTTTGCGGAGCGTTTTGAGAATTGGTTCGATCATGATTGATTAGACTCGGACGCAGGGATGATACCGCGAAGCGGGAGAATCATGAATGTGAGGATTAAGATCGGGTCAGATTAAGATCGGGGTCAGGCTTGCGATTTTGCGATTCTCCTTTGCGCGACCAGATGCCTATGAAACTTCTAAGAATCGCAAAATCGCAGGCCCCATCGATAGATGCCATTCTTGCAAAACTGGAGCCCGCAGTGTATGAATGCCTTCCAATCAGGAGTGGCAGATGGTAATTCCAAATTGGTTAGATCAGTTGCGTCGTCAGGAGATAATCGATGTGGTCAATAACCATCCGACCACTCACGACAATCTTGTCCTAAACCTATCCACGGGGGAGATTTTCAATCAGGTTATTGGCGGGGGCCAAGCCGACTTTGATACACCCTATCTCCATTTGAGCGGAGCCGAGCGGGCGCTCCTTTACGCGTTCTTCAATCAGCCTGGTCATTTGGAGGAACTCATCGAGGCCTTTAGTCAACTTTTCAGGAATGGAAGCCCTGATGATCCATTAATTGTCGTTGACGCAGGGTGCGGGCCGTTCACGGGTGGGCTGGCCCTCTCGGCAGTTATTAATATACCGTTCAGTTACATCGGAGTCGATCGGTCTGTTTCAATGCGAGATCTGGGAGAGCGGCTGGCTAGTTCTGCGCAGCATTTGGGAGCTCTTAACTGTTCCGACCGTCAGTGGGTCGCAGATTTCAATGACATTGTGTGGCAACGGCCGCCGGACTGGAGCCCGATTCTGGTGGTTGCTTCGTACCTGCTCGCGAGCCCTACTCTGGATGTGGCTGCCTTCGTACGAAACATCGAGGGAGTTTGTAACCTCTTTGGCCGTGGGCCAGTGACGGTTTTGTACACGAACTCGCCGCGCCCGTGGGCGAATCGGAGTCTTGCCCTATTTAGGAATCTCCTCCGAGACATCGGTTTCAGAATCATCGCGGATGACAGAGGGGAGATTACGATTGATAGATTTCGCGGCGTCCAAACGCGTCCACTCAGATATGCGTTGTTTCAGCGAGATGCTCAAACGGTCCTTAACGTATAGGAAATTGCGTGATGAGGCTACCCGCATACGAAGAGCTCATTCCTGAGCAGTTGCGAGTCATGGATTACCCTCTGGACCAACGCCTATTTGTGGCAGGTCCACCGGGATCAGGTAAAACCGTGCTCGCAGTTCGTCGCGCTGGTGCTGCTTCAGACGCTGATAGCGCCGTTGCGTTGGTGACCTTTAATAGGATGTTAAGGAGGCTAGCTACGCTCGTGAGCGAGGACGGACCTATCCATAGAACAATGCATAAGTTTGCTTGGCATGATTACGTGGATCGCACGGGAAAGCGTCCGGAGTCTCCGATCTTCGATCCTTACCGCTATGATTGGGTTAAGATGATGGAAAGCCTCAAAGATCGCAATTCCAAGGCGCGATGGGACCATGTCGTTGTCGATGAAGGACAAGATCTTCCAGAAGGCTTCTTTCAATACCTAAATCAACACGCTGCGGTAGTTCTGACCGTCTTTGCCGACGAAGAGCAGGCGTTGGGAGATCGCAAAACCACGTTGAGTAATATCCGAGTTGCTGCCGAGTTACCTCAGCCAATATTGCTTAAAGAAAACCACCGGAATCGTCCGGAGATCGCCTCATTGGCTGAGCATTTTCACCGCGGAATGCTTCCAGCCACAATGACGCGACGAGAACCTATTGGTCAACGGCCACGATTGATGAGAAGCAGCGAGGAATCCACGGTGGAGTTCATCAGCACGTGGTTTGAAACCCGCGGCGGAACAGTTGGTATCGTCGTTCATCGCAATGACGTGGGAGAACGTATTCACAGCGAATTGTCGCGCCGATTACCGAATAGGCGAATCGATATATACACTAATCAGCTCAATAACGAGGACACAATTGCCCTGCTCGATGAAGGCATCACAATCTTGAACAGTGAGTCTGTTAAGGGACAGGAGTTCGATACCGTCTTCATATTGCAGTTGGAGAGGTTCATCCCTTGCGTCAGCGAAGCGATGAGGCGAACAATGTACATGATGTGCGCCCGTGCGCGTGACTATTTGTTCTTGGTGCATGGTGCACCTCTTTCGGAGGCCGGTGAGGCTGCATTGCCGGGACCCGATATCTTGGAGCGCGAATGAGTACCGGACAGCTACCGATGACGTTCGTTTCAAGGCGAGAAGAAACCGAACCTCCACTCAGTCCAACCGTGGCGTTGTGGTTCGGTCTTTCGATTGACCACCGGACTCTGCTGGAAGCCCTCCAGGACAACTGGCTCCGACCCCGTGGAGATCGGCCAGGTTACTTGCTTGGGGTGGGTGCATTTGCAGAAGAAGGCTTGGGATCACAGAGCGAGCATCCTATCCTCGTGCGTCTAAAGTTTGATCCTGCACGCCTCCCGGAAATCCGCATATTGCAACGCGTTGACAGTGAGTGGGTAATCTCGTTACCGGACTCCAAAGACATGAGTGGCAAGGTCGTGTTCTGGCCCGGCGCGCTCCCAACTTTTGCTATCTCAGAAGTTCTCGTGTCCAACTCGGAGCACAGTGCACGATTGAATGGTTTGGTTCGTCAAGTATCTAATCTGACTCTTCCTGCTTTACCTCGTGTTGTGAGATATGATCAGGAACCAATTATTCGCGAGGATCTGCCGACCGACCACCACGGTCTTTCGGGAATCGTTTTACCCAAAGAAATGGACAGAGTCAGGGGCTCAGTGGCAATGGCCCTGTGGGCCATTCCCCGCGTTGATCCTTGGCTGGACCTTCTTTGCGAGAGCCTGGGCCCCGAGCGGTCATCTGAGTTGGCATTAAGCGCCGGATACCTAGGTGTGCAGTGGGGAACGTGTCTTCCATGGGTGGAAGCGCCTGCGCCTCGGTCAGACGCAAACCTTCATGCACGATGGTGGTTTGCCGCGATCTCCGCATTCCGCACCGCGTCAAGGGAAGGGCTAGGAAATTCGGCGGAACTGCTGCACGGAATCTCATCTCAGTTCGACCCGGATTTCTCGGATCAGTTTCGAAGCTGGTCTGATCAGACGACACGAATACTTCGCGGAAAAGAGCGGCTGGAGCTTAGTGACTGGAAGGAGAATCCCATTGGCAAGGCGATTCAGTTAGTTCTGGCTAGGCCAGATCCCTCGGTGTTCAGAAAATGGAATGACGACCTACCATCGCTACCTCCTCCAGTCTGGTGGTTTGCGGCGATACTGTGCGGACTTTTGCATGGTTATCGACGTCTGCCGACTTCCCTCAGAGGAGATGCAGAACAACAACGTATTTTAGCGATTCATGCTTTGCGTGTGTTCGGTGTCCTTCCCGATGCGAAGAATTGGAGGGCACTCGCGGATGAGAAGCCGAAATGGCGGCGGGAAGGTACCGAAGTCGTGCTTTCTTGGTCGGGGACAGTGTTCGCAAGAAAGCCCTTGAATGCGCGGGGAAAATGGTTCACAGCGGATCTCTCCGCTCCCTCGACCAAGAACGAGGCCGTAAAAATCAGCAAAGCCAACAATTGGTCCTCAACCCAAACGCGGATCACGGTCCCGACTGGAGGGAGCATTCCGTTCACGGGAGAAATTAGAGTAATCAACGACGAACAAAAGGTTCTCCTTGCGAAGAGCGAAATAGATATTCTTCTCCCACCTGATGCGAAGATCGAGTCGTTGCTTGATGCTGGCGAGTTTCTCCGATGCATCGCAACTGAAGGGGCAGTCGTCTTTCCTCCCCCGGAGATGCCCCGGACCGAATTACATCGGGGAAGGGAGGAGGCAAGTGCTGAACGAGTTCCAGGATTGATCTATGTTCCTGATTTCCTGAGTGAGACCCAGGAGAGGCAGATTGTCGCCGCGATTGACGATGGTCCCTGGAGAAACGATCTTAAGCGGCGAGTGCAACATTACGGATGGCGCTACGACTACAAGGCCCGAGAGATCGATATGTCGATGCGTCTGGGTCCATTGCCTGAATGGGCCATGCTCCTCGCAAAAAGACTTAAATCCGAAGGATACCTACCGCACCTCGCGGATCAGGTGATCGTCAATGAATACGTGGGCAAGCAAGGAATCAGTAGACATACGGATTGCACTCCCTGCTTCGACGACGGCGTTGCAATGCTGAGCTTGTTGGAGTCTTGGGAAATGATCTTCCGAGACGATCGAAGGAGTTCAACTACCAAGATGCATAAGCTACTCGAACAACGGAGCGTCACGATTATGGCTGGAGAGGTCCGCTATCACTGGACCCATGAGATTCCCTCCAGACTTAGTGAGCCCGGCGGGTTAAAGAGGGGTCGGCGCATCTCGGTAACGTTTCGCAAAGTCAACGATCGAGCGGTCGTTCCGGCACGGAAAAATCCACGCAAGCGTATGTCTGGTCGAATATGAGGATTGAAGGCGTGCTTCGTCACGTGTCCACAGGTTCCTCCATGTTGTTGTGTGAACGAAGGGATTGGGGTCAGGCCTGCGATTTGCGATTCCTAATTTGCCAGTAGGTCTTTTGGCAGCGAAGAATCGCAAATCGGAGGCCTGACCCCATCGCATTTACTTCTTCACTTTATTTCAAAACCAAACGACCGAGTCCTGCGCGTCCATCCTCGACCGCCGACCTCGTTTGCGCCCGCGATGAAAAAGAGGAACAAGACGCAGTATTACAGTATCTCCAGGGAGTGTCCATGAAACGAACCACACTTTTCGCCGCCGGCGTAGTCGCCCTTTTGACGTCATTAGGCCTCGCGTTCCAGGCCCAATCAGACGGCCCGTATAAAGTACTCAAGACCGCAAAGGTCGGAGGCGAGGGCGGCACGGATTACATCTTCGCGGACCCAGTCGGCCGGCGACTGTATATCACGCGCGGCGCGACGCAAGTGCAACCGGCAACGGACACGAGGCCCGAAGTGCCGGCCTTCGAAAAGCGTCTGACGATCTTCGATCTGGACACCCTCGCGCCGGTCGGCACGATTCCTGGCGTTGGTGGTAACGGCGCGACCGTGTGCCCGAACACCGGGCATGGCTTCACCAGCGACCATCCAGATTTATCGATGTTCGATGTCAAGACGATGAAGCTCATTAAGACGATTGCCGTGCCGGCAGGATTCAGGGCCGATGGCATTTACTGCGACACCTCAGACGATCGAGTCTACGTCGGCAGTCATCCGACCAAGAGCCTAATGGTGGTGGACGCGAAGGATGGGGCGGTACTCGGCAACATCGATCTCGGCGGAACGCCCGAGCAGACCATCGCCGATGGCAAGGGGACTGTCTACCAGGTTCTCCAGGAGCGGCCGGGCGGCGTAGCGGTGATCGACGCGAAAACAATGAAGGTGAAGGCGACGTTTCCGTTCGGCGAGAACGGCGGGTGCAATGGGCTGGCGTTGGATATCAAGAATCAGATTCTATTTGCGGCGTGCAGCGCCATCGGTCCGGCCCCGCCCCGTGGGACGCCAGGTCAGGCGCCGCCGGCGGGACCTCCGTCGACGCCCGATCCGAACGCGAAGCCGCCGCAGACCTTTGTCGTCTTGAGTGCCAGGGACGGCAGCGTCCTCGCGAGGCTTCCGCTGGCCGGCGGCTCCGACGGCGCAGCGTTCAATCCCGCGACGATGGAAGCGTTCAGCACCCAAGGCAACGGCACGATGACAATCATCAAGGAGAAGAGCCCGACCAAGTTCGAGGTCGAACAGAACTTGAAGACGTGGCCCTCAAACGGCGCCCGCACGATCGCGTTCGACAGCAAGACGGGTCATCTGTTCGCGATGGCGTCGGAAGCCGCGCCACCTCCCCCATCTCCATCGCCCGGGACTCCTGGGGGACCCGGCCGCGGCCGCGCCGTTCCCGGCTCCTTCACGATCATCATGGTTGGAATGAAGTAGTCTCAGTTCGTCATCGGAAAGCTTCATTTTGTGATTAGTTCATGCCGAGGCGTCTGCCTCTACACTTCTATTTAGTCATCGCCCAATCGTCCCTGTACTCTTCGGTCGGCCCCACGATCGTTCCGACATCACAATGAAACGATCAAGGGGTCAGGCCTTCGATTCTTCGATTCTCATCGCGACGGAACTCAAGATGCCGAAGATTGCTGTGTAGACGAATATGCCGCGGCCGAAGGGC
>JAWVEB010000053.1:0-115228 GCA_033856915.1 Blastocatellia bacterium
TCTCCTTTTTGTTTTGGTCTTGAGCCATCCTTACGGGTAAGCTCGTTGAGTTGGATTAGCACCAACATCTTAGACCACTCATGGAGACCCGACTTTCATAGTTTCTAAAGCCGCGGTGCTAATGAGAGGTCAACTAACTCCAAACTGCACCAGTACCGCGGGGAGCGTAAGCATCCTGTCACCGAGTTAATCGTGATTACATGTTCGAAAGGCGTATGATGCGCAGCACTCCTGAAAAGGACTCAAGAGTTACATGACAACCAATCAACTTATCGTTGTGAGCTGCGCGTACATGGTCGCGTTGGTTGGCGTCATCTACTTCACCCGGGCCACTTCGCGTCGGATCGCGGGGGCCTTAGCCGGTGGAGCGGCTGTAGGATGTTTCGGGATGGGAGCGATCGTCGCCGGCAACGCGTTGAGCCTGTGGCGCGTGCCGATCTTCTGGACACCGTCCTTCGTGGCGCTGTTCTACCTCGGACTCGCCATCTCTTGCTCACCGATTTATCTCGTTACCTGGCGGGTGGCGCGCCGGTTCGGATGGAGGGGCTTGGCAGTGTGCCTTGGCGTCGTGGCGATCATCGGCCCACCACGGGATTACCTGTACGCCGCGAAGTTCCCGGCATGGATGGTCTTCGCACCGGGCATCGCCCCCATCATCGCAGACGCCCTAGCCTATGTTGGTATCGTGGCCATCGGGCACGCTGTGATGCGTCTCGTCGCCGGCCCATCACACGCGGATCGGTTACGGAATGAACTTTGATCACGCGGGGCGGTAGCCCGCGCGTAAGCAAGGCGTCATCATCACGCCAACGGCGTGAGATGTAATAGCCAGGGGCAACGCCCCTGGAACTGTTAAGAAAAAAAGGAGCCGAGCGCTGAAGGCGCGGAATAAGTTTTTCTACCTCACCGGGATTGGATCTATCTTGCTCCTTCAGAGCTTGATTCTAATTTCGATGATCAACCTGGGGTAGTCGGAAGGTGTAAGCCGCATTCATGCGGCTTGCCCGCAGGGTTATTAGGCCAGCCCTTTTAGGGCTGGTGAGGACTTGGCAGGGTTACTCGTAGGGCGCTTTAGCGTCCTTACCAATTGCGCTTCAGTGACTGGTTGGCTGAAGCCGTTTGATAAGCCCGTTGAAACGGACTGACAAATGTTTACTGCCGAGTGGACCCAGCCGTAAAACGGCTGGTCTAGTAACCCTTCGGGGAAGCCGTCTGAAGACGGCTAAAACCGTGAGCCCACGTTGAACGATAGAATGTCGCGGAGGTCGTCGCGGGAGGCTGGGCGACCAAATCAGTTTGTAAGCCATGAGGCCAACTGTTTCTTGATCTCGCCGTGGGGAATGCCTTCGCCGCGGTCCAACTGATCGAAACCTTTCTGCACGGCCGCCAGGAACTCAATGCGGTCAGCGATCTCGTCGATAGAGCAATCGTCCGGCAACTCGCGGACAGTTTTCAGCACCATTTCCTTCTCTGTCATGCGGAAAATTATGCTGCCATGAGCGCTTACAAAGCAAGCCTCTCCCCAGGGCAGTAGCCAGCGCGTGAGCAAGGGCGTGTCACTTCGTGGAACGAGCAACTAATCCACCCCCTCCCTCACGTTGGGCTACTGCCCCTCGGCAAATCTTGATCACTCGCTCGAAAGGCGTATCATGCGGAAGCGTTTCGCATCGACAGGCGCACGGTTGAAGTGCTTCGTTAGCCGGGCTTCGGTCGACCAATCATCGAGGAACCCGTGACACAGCCCACACTCGCCAAATTCACGCTTGACACTTCTGACGGAGAAACGATACCGCTGCTCGGCGGGGCGGAACTCGAAGTAATCGATGATATCGGCGATGGGCATGTAATCGCCGAATGCGATCAAGCGGCCCTCGCTAACGCCTCGCTCGAAGCGTTTCCGGCCGCCCTCACACTCCAGGTTCAGAGCACCGACGGATTCGGAACATTCTTGTTTCATGAGGCTGAGATCTATCGAAACGACTCTGGTGACCTCATGGCGGAGCACATTTGCCACCAGCCGAACAAGTACTGGGAGGGTACTTGGGGCCTCGCGACATTCCTCGGGGCGATCAGAGATCAACTCCCGTTTTTTGCTGACGTTACCCTGGGCAACATTGAACTAGAAGACGATTGGAAGCGGCTAACTTTGCAAATTCCGCTTGCCGATGGCCCTGCAGCCGAGGTGCTCCAAGCAAGCGCGGATATTCTCAAGAAAATTATTCGCGAGGCCGAAATCGCATTGGGTGGGATCGGCTGGAAACCAGAGTACGCGAAGGACGAGCGCGCCTTTTGCGAAGAGGTCGTCGCTCCGTTATTACGGCGAATGCGGTTTCTATCCGTTCGCTACACGCAGGGCGCGCGCGAATATGGCAAGGACTTCACGTTCTCGGAACTAACCCCGTTCGGTGTGCTACGCCACTACGGCCTGCAAGCCAAGGCTGGCGACGTCAGCGGAGAGGTAAACTCGGCCATCGACGAACTCGTCGGACAGGCGGATGACGCTTTCAAGATGCCGTATTACGACATCGCTTCCACTGAGCCCCGCTACATCTCAACTTTTATCATTGCCATTAGTGGGCGGTTCACGTCGAACGCAAAGGAAAAGATTGTTCACAAGGTTCCACGCGGTGTTCACGGGTCATTGCTATTCTTGGATCGTGAATCAATCTTTGAACTCGTCGATCGCTACTGGAAGACCGCCTAACGACTTTCATAAGAATCTGCTGAAGGAGAAACCAAAATGCCCCCTCTAATCATCGATACCGGCAACACGGCTTTCATGCTCCTCTGTTCCAGCCTGGTCATGCTGATGACGCCGGGGCTGGCTTTCTTCTATGGAGGTCTGGTCGGGCGCAAGAATGTGCTGGCCATAATGATCCAGAGTTTCGTGTCCATGGGTTGGACTACGGTGCTGTGGTGGGCGTTTGGTTTCTCGGTCTGCTTCAGCGGGGATCTCAAAAGCGGCACCGATTTCTATGGCATCCTGGGGAACTTCCACTGGGCCTTTCTCCGCGGGATAACGTTGGACACGCCGTCGCTAATTAATCCTTCAATCCCGATGTTTGTCTTCTGCGCTTACCAGATGATGTTTGCGATCATCACGCCGGCTCTGATCACGGGCGCGTTTGCGAATCGCGTGACTTTCAAGGCCTACATGCTCTTTCTCACCGGCTGGCTCACGCTGGTCTACTTTCCGTTTGTGCACATGGTTTGGGGCGGCGGGGTGATGGCGAGTTGGGGCGTGCTGGATTTCGCCGGGGGCATCGTGGTCCACAACATCGCCGGCATCGCAGCGTTGGCGTCGGTGCTGTACGTGGGCCGGCGCAAGGTTGCGGACGCTGGGCCGCATTCGATCCCGCTCGTAGCGCTGGGCACGGGGATGCTCTGGTTCGGTTGGTACGGCTTCAACGCGGGCAGCGAGTTTCGCGTCGACTCAGTTACGGCGGTCGCCTTTCTGAATACCGACCTGGCCGCCAGCTTCGCGGCGGTGGCGTGGCTCTGCATGGATTGGATGACGACCAAGAAGCCGAAGTTTCTTGGCTTGCTCACGGGCGCCGTAGCGGGTCTCGCCACGATCACGCCGGCCGCTGGTTATGTTTCTCCGGCCACGGCCTGTCTGATCGGAATCGTCGCGGGCGTCGTTTGCTTTTACGCCGTGGCGCTGAAGAACAAACTTCGTTGGGATGACGCGCTGGATGTCTGGGGCGTGCACGGCGTTGGCGGCTTCCTCGGCATCGTGCTTTGCGGCGTCTTCGCAACCACGCTCTTCAATCCGGCGGGTGTGGATGGTTTACTCCGCGGCAACTCTCACTTCTTCCTGGTGCAACTGGGCGCGGTACTTCTTTCTTCCGTCTGGGCGTTCGTCTTTACTTACGGGATGTTGTGGATCATAGACCGGATCACCAAAGTGAAAGTCGATGAAGCCGGAGAGACGGAAGGGCTCGATATGGCCATCCATGGCGAAGCGGCCTACCTCGAAGGCATTTGAGTAACGCGCAGTGAACGACAGCACCTATGACGTGGCAGTTGTCGGCGCGGGCGTCTTTGGCGCCTGGACGGCTTATCAGCTTCAACGATCGGGGCAGCGAGTCGTTCTCATCGACGCCCACGGTCCCGGCCATAGCCGTTCGAGTTCGGGTGGCGAATCGCGCATCATTCGGATGGGTTACGGGGTTGATGAGATTTACACGCGCTCTGCTCTCAGGTCCATGCAGCTCTGGAAGGAATTGTTTGCTCGAATTGATCAAAGGCTGTTTCAGCAAACCGGTGTGCTCTGGTTAGCCCATGAAGACGATCCGTATCCGGCGCAGTCAGCCGCGACGCTCCAGAAGGTTGGGATTCCCTTTGAAGAGTTGACGATCGCGGAAGTCAGCCGGCGTTATCCACAGATTGGTCTGGAGCGAATCTCCTGGGCCCTGTTCGAACCTGACAGCGGAGTGCTCCTTGCGCGCCGCGCGGTGCAAGCCGTTACTTTCGTCGCAATTAAGACCGGCGTTGAATATTTGCAGGATGCAGTAGCGACGCCGGACGGCTCGGCCGCCAGTGGGAAACTCGATCATATTGAGACTGTAAGTGGCCGGCGGATCTCAGCCGGCACCTACGTCTTTGCCTGTGGACCGTGGCTGCCGAAAATATTTCCCAGTTTGTTGGCGGATCGAATTCATCCCACGCGGCAGGAGGTCTTCTTCTTCGGCGCTCCCGCCGGTCAACGCTTTGGTCCGCCGGCATTGCCCACCTGGATCGACTTCAAAGACGAAGCTTATGGCTTACCGGACACGGAAGGACGCGGCATCAAGATCGCGATCGATCGTCACGGGCCACCATTTGATCCTGATAACGGGAATCGAGTCGTTACCGAGCAGGGACTGGCGGAGGTGCGCCGCTATCTCGCCCGGCGCCTGCCCGAGTTGAAGGATGCTCCGGTAACCGAGACGCGCGTCTGTCAGTACGAAAACACTTCCAACGGGGACTTTCTGATCGACCTTCATCCGGACTTTGCTAACGTATGGCTGGTTGGCGGCGGTTCGGGGCACGGTTTCAAGCACGGGCCGGTCGTGGGTGAATACCTCGCCGCCAGAATCGACGGCCGGATCGAGGGGATCGAATCGCGGTTTAGTTTGGAGATAAAAGCGAACGAACGTAACCGCTCTGTCTTCTAACGGCTGCTGAAAAGCTGTTGAGCATCAGTAATACCGGTGAACGATCCGCGTAGTCACACAAGATCAACTGAACCGGACTGATTCTTCGTGCTGGTTTCGTGTAGGTCCGCGGATCGTATTAGTTTTTTTGCAGCCTGCTGGTCCCCCCTTCGATTCATATCGAAACCTCAGACGGATTTCCCAAAGGGTTCTTAGGCCGGCCCTTTTTACGGTTGGGTTAACTTCTGCTTCCTTCTCCAATTATCTTGCTCACACACTGGAAAGGCGTATCATTCGGAAGGTCACCAGGTAGATTCGTTGTCCTCACGAACGCCCGACTAGACGAAAGGAATTTTCACTATGTCAATCAACTCACTTGCAATCGCTTCGTCCCGAACCGGAAAATATCGGCTCAGCCAGCTTAAGCTAATCGCGGTTGCGCTGCTGCTAATTATCTTTGGAGCAATTGCTTATGGAAGTCGCCTCACTACCTTGACACCCGATCCGCCGCAGGGTTGGTTCAGGGTCGGTAATGATCCGCAGCATTACGAGGTGAGCGTTGACACAACCGTGAAGCACGGCGGCAAAGCGAGTGGCCGAATTAAGTTCATTGGCGATAAGCCTGAGGGTTTTGGCGCATTGATGCAAACGTTCAAGGCTGACGATTATCGCGGCAAGCGTCTGCGGATGTCAGCTTGGATCAAATCAGAGGACGTGGAGGCTGCAGCGCCATGGTTTCGCATTGATGGCGCGAAGGGCATGCTCGGCTTCGACAATATGGGCAATCGGAGCGTGAAGGGGACGAGCGACTGGAAAAAGTATGAGCTCACCCTGGACGTTCCCGCGGCCGCGATTGATATTGCTTTCGGCGGATTAGTATCCGGTAAAGGGCAGGCCTGGCTGGACGATTTTACCTTCGATGTAGTTGGGCAGGACGTGCCGTCGACCAACTTGCTAACGCCAGAGCAAATGGAAGGGAAGCAGCAGCCCAGACAGCCCCATGAATTTCCTCGACAGCCCGTTAACTTGAACTTCGAGGAAGGAATCTCGGCCGCAAGGCCGAGCCTTAGCCTCGCTCAGGAAAAGGAAAACACTGACGCCTCCCGAAGCTGGCTGGCAGCAAACGCGATTCGCCTCGACACAGTCGAAGCGGGCCACGGTTTCGCCGACATGCAGCCTTTGAAGAAGATTGTTGGTGACGCGCGGATCGTCGCGCTGGGTGAAGCCACGCACGGCACGCGCGAGTTCTTTCAACTCAAGCATCGCATGCTGGAATTTCTCGCTACCGAAAAGGGCTTCACGATCTTTTCGATCGAAGCCAACATGCCTGAGGCGTACCGCCTCAACGACTATGTCCTGAACGGCAATGGCGATCCGGCGAAGCTGATCGGAGGCATGTATTTCTGGACCTGGAATACTGAAGAAGTTCTCGACATGGTCCAGTGGATGCGCGAGTTCAATAAGTCCGGCAAGGGACGCGTCCAATTCACCGGGTTCGATATGCAGACTCCCAACGTCGCCGCCGACATCGTTCGCGATTTCGTCGACAAGAACGACACCGAATACGCTGAGGGCCTGCGCCAAGCCTCAGATTTGGCCAAAGCTGCGCCGCAATCAAATTCGCGCAGTTTCGGTGTAGCCACGGGATCGTTTCCGGTTAAGGATGCGGCCGGGAAGCGCGTCCGCTTCAGTGGCTACATCAAGACACAAGATGTCACCGAAGGGTACGCGGGTCTTTGGTGGCGAGTAGACGGTAGCTCGGACGTTTTGGCATTCGACAACATGCGCGACCGCGGCGTCACTGGGACTACGGATTGGAAACGCTACGACATCGAAATGTCGGTTGCGGCCGACGCTACGAATATTAATTTTGGTGCGCTCTTTCCGGCGAATGGCACAGCCTGGTTCGACTCGCTGACGATCGAAGTTGATGGGGTCTCGTATCCGGCCAATGACAGCTTGGATCTCGACTTCGAATCGCCACTGCTCGACAATTCCGACGCAGTTCGCTATCCACCGAAAACGCCTTTGGGTTTTCACGGCGGCGGCAATGGCTACCAAGTGCAATTGGTCACCGATGTGTTTCACAGCGGCAAGCAAAGTCTGCGCATGAAATATCTCGCGGCTAACACTGCCGTGGGCGACCCTCGCCCCAGCGGCATTGGGCCCGGGATTCGTCCTGCCGCTGGCAGCGCGACCGACTACAGCAGGGTTTTCAGCGGCAAAGAAGTATCCCAGAAGCCACGTATCCTCTCTAAACCCGAGCCGAATTACACGGCCGATGCCCGCAAGAACCAGATTACGGGCACGGTTGTGCTGAGAGCCGTCTTTACCTCCATCGGGCAAGTCACACAGATCCATCCCGTCAAGGAGTTGCCTTACGGATTGACTGAAGCAGCGATCGCTGCGGCCAAAGGCATTAAATTTGAGCCGGCAATGAAAGACGGACATGCGGTTTCAATGTGGATGCAGTTGGAGTACAACTTCGATCAGCCGGTCGAAACAAAGGCCGCTGTCGCTGCCTGGCTGGGCGTCGTGCGTCACCTCGAAGAATCCCGCGCGATGTATGCGAAGAATGGTATCGCGCCGCGCGATGTTGAGTGGGTCATTCAGAATGCCCGGGTCGTGCTGCAGTGTATGCAACTGCGGACCAACGAAGTCTCGCGCGATCAAAGCATGGCCGACAACATCAAATGGATCCTCGACCAGAATCCGGGCGCGAAAATTGTCGTCTGGGCACACAATGGACACGTCGGGACCTCGAATAACTTTGGTTTCGATCCCATGGGGACGGCGCTGCGCAGGATGTTTGGCAGTCAGATGGTAGTCTTCGGCTTCGCCTTCAATCAGGGATCATTCCGGGCCGTGGAAATGCCTCCCTCTAAAAACGGGCTGCAAACTTTCAATATCGATCCAGCGCCGGAAGGAAGTCTTGACGCTATGCTCGCATCGGCGAAGCTGCAAGTAGCGGCAATTGATCTGCACGCCTTACCAAAGGACGGGCCAGTGGCAAACTGGTTCAGTGAAGCCAGAACCACAAGAAGCATAGGCGCCGTTTATAGTGAGCAATTCGCCGACAAATTCTTTGCCAAACAAGTAATTCCGAAGGTTTACGACGCGCTGTTCTTTGTGGAGAAGACCACGGCCGCCCGAGGATTAAAAGAAAAACCCGGTGCGCGTCCTCAGTAAGAGTGAGATCGAGCGTCATGTATGGCGACAGTGTAACGTGTGGCGGGGACCTGATTGCCGAAATATCTCGCGGCAGCACTGAAGGGGTGACGGCGCAGCAACTTGAATTTCCCGAAAGGCTTCTAGTGGCGTATTTTGTTATATATTCGGCAATGATTCTGGCATTCGGAAGCGCAATAATAATTATTACGAATCTAAATTTCGCGCCACAGCCCTAGCCCCCGGCCACGGCTGCCACTTCCGAAGCCTCAGCCAGTCGCTTGCAAATCACGAGGGTGATGTCGTCGGCCGCGGGCGTGCCCTGGCAGAATTTGGTCAGCGCAGATTCGATCCGATCGCGCAGCCCGCCCGCGGAAGCGTCGAGGTTCCGCGCCACCACTTCATAAAGACGCGTAGGACCAAACTCTTCGCCGGCGGGGTTGCAGGCTTCCGAAACTCCGTCCGAATAAATCACCAGCACGTCGCCAGGATGAAGTTGCGTGCGTCCTTCGCGAAAATCGGCATTCGACATGATCCCCAACGGCAAGCCACCGGCCGCGAGCTGTTCCATCGTGCCTCCCGCATGAACGATCAGCGGCGGATTGTGGCCCGCGTTAAGGAATACGAGGTTGCCGTTCTTCGGATCCAGCTCGGCATAGAAAAGCGTGACGAATCGATTCGCGGGAATGCTTTCGACCAAATAGCGATTAACTGCGCCGATGGTTTTAGCGAGGGACTCGTGAATGTCGGCCTGGGCGTGCACCGCGGCGTGCAACGATGACATCAGCAAAGCGGCCGCGGTGCCTTTGCCGGAAACGTCGCCCAGGGCGACGATCAGCCTGCCGTTTTCACGGTGAATGAAATCGTAATAGTCGCCGCCGATTTCGTAACAGGGAAAGCTGATCCCCTGCAGTTCATAACCGGCAACGATGGGCGCCGAGGCGGGCAGAAAGCGCTGTTGGATCTCGCTGGCGACCTGCTGTTCGCGTTCCAATCGTTCGCGTTCCATCTGCTCTTCGGTTAGCCGCGCGTTCTCGACGCGAATCGCCGCGACCGACGCCAGCGTAGTCAGCAGCTTCAAATGATCTTCGGTAAAGCGGCCTTCGGCCAGAGGAGAGTCGGCATAGATGATGCCGAAAACATTGGCCCCCACGCCCAGCGGCACGGCCAGCACTGAGCGCACCCCCTGCAGCATCACGGTACCGCCGGCAAATCGCGGATCGGCCTGGGCATCGGAAGTCAAAACGGATTTGCCGTTGGTCACTACTTCATCGATCACCGAGCGGCTGATGCGAATCTCGCCGATCTCGCCCGCGCGGTCGCGCAGACGGGCGACGGCCACTTTCAGCTCCGGGCTATTCTTCTCGCGCATCATGATCATGCAGCGATCGGCGGGGACGGCTTCGAAGACGAGGCTCACAACCTGCTCGAGAGTTTCGTTCAGGGTGACTGAGGCAAGCAGGGCCACGCCCACCTTGCTGATCAAGGCCAACAGATCGCTTTGCCTGGCGCCGCGATAGGCGGTAGCGGTTTCCTGTGATTGGCTGCGCGCGCCTTCGATCGCTTCGAACAGACCAGAAGTAGTGCGATCGGCTGAAGACAGGGCGATCGTCGCTTCAGGGATGGACGACGAGTTGTCGGTGATCATCGTGGCTCCGCTGCTGAGCGGAAACGGACTGTCGTTGAAAACGATTTCAGTCTCGCCGATCTGTATGCGGCCGCCGCGAGTGAGCGTGATCGGCGTCTCGACTACTGCGCCGTTATAGAGAGTGCCGTTTGCGGATCCCAGATCCTGGAGAAAGTATTCGTCACCTTCGCTGCGCACTTCGGCATGCACTCGCGACGCGAAAGGATCCGGAATACATAGATCGTTTCGCGCAGAGCGTCCAATCGTGACGCGCAGACGGCTGATCTGAAAATGCTCAGCGCCTCGATCCGGATATTTGACGATTAACTCAGCCATTTTGTAGCGCAAGTTGTTAACTTGCGTCCTGGATACGACAGAGATATTGACAACTACAACCGCAAGTTAACAGCTTGCGCTACACCTGCGCGCCCTGCGGACGCGGTTTGCGCGCGGGCGCCATTATGGGGGCGACTGATCTTCGCACGACGATTGTGCCGGCAATCAGATCGTGCAGCGCGCGCCCGGTCGGACTAACTGCCACGATCAAAAACCCCAGACCAAACGGCAAGAGCGACAAAGGATATCCCACCAGATGACGCAACGCGGCCCGGCCAATTCCCGGCAGGCGGCCGTCGGTACGCTCAAGCCGCAGACCCGTCGTCCACTTGCCCACTGTTTTCCCGGTCAGCCCGGCCATCACCACCAGGTCAAGCACGGCGACGATTAGGGTCACAAGAACCCCGACTTTCTCTGCCGTGCCGCCGGCAATGCGCGCGCCCCCGCCCATCAGACGAGCGATCATGGTACTGAAAGTCAGGATGAGCGCGAGCAGGATATAGTCGATTAACAACGCGCCGCAGCGGAGAGCGAAGGGCGCGCGAAAGCGCAGGCGGGCGCGCGGCTCAGCCAGGGTCTTCACACTCCCGGGCGTTGGTTTCGCAGTTTGAACCTTTGCAGTCATAGAGGGCTTTCTATTTTGGATTTTTGATTGGCGATTGCTCACTCGGTCGGCCCAACTTTGATTTCGGACACGAGGGTCCAGACCAAATCACAAATCAAAAATCTAAAATGCGGTTACTAGCCAATCAGAAAGTGCAGCGTGGTCTCGCCCATGCGAATCCGATCACCGCTGTCCAGCGGCCGCGGCTGTCTGGGCTCGAGGCGGATGATATCATTGATCACGGTCCCATTTACCGAACCGAGGTCCTCGACCATGAATGCTTCACCTTCGCGCCAGATGCGCGCGTGACGGCGCGAGACTTTTGTCTGCGGATCGAACCGCGATAGATCTACTTCCGGAAAAATGTTCGACAGAGGATCCGTGCGTCCCACCAGGTTGCTGTCCTTTTGCAACAGGAATGAAGCATCCAGCTCAGTCGTGCCGTTCACGATCAGCTTGGCCGTGGCGCGCGCCTGCGCCAGTGCGGCGTCAGCGTCACCGCCGGCCATTGGCTGGCGCGAGCCGCAATGCGCACAGAAAACATCATCAGCCGCGATGCGACCGCCGCAGAATCCGCAAAACACCATGGCCACGCGCATGGTTTCGCCGCCCAACTCAGCAGCGGGCGCGCCGTAACTGACCTGGCCAGAGCGCAGCTTTTCGAGATGGCTGGCGAGCGCGTCGCGCAGTTCGGCGCCCGTCTGAAAGCGATGTTCCGGCTTATATTCAACCGCTCGGATCAGCAGCCGTTCCACCTCGCTGGAAAGTGCAGGGTTGATCTGGCGCGGGCGCGGGTTCTTGGTAAAGTCAAAAATGAGCAGCGGGTTGTCCTGTGGATCTGAGCCGGTCATCAAATGAAACATCGTCGCGCCCAGACTGTATATGTCGACGCGCGCATCAGCCTGGCCACTGAATAACTCAGGCGGCGCATAGCCCATCGTGCCCACGGCGGTGACGCCCTTTTCTTTCTTGTTAACCCAGCGGGCGATGCCGAAATCGATCAGCATGATCCGGTTGTTGTTGCTGTCAATCATCAGGTTCGCCGGTTTGAGGTCGCGATAGATGATTGGCTGGGGCCGCGTGTGCAGATAGTGCAGGACGTCGGCGACCTGGATGCCCCACTCAGTCACAATCAGCTCATCGATGCGCCCGCCCGGCGCATTTCGCAGGCGCGAGGACAGATCGTTCCCGGGAATGAACTTCATCACCAGATAGAAACGTTCCGAAGCGTCGTCATAAAAATAGTCGTAGACGGTGGGAATCGACGGATGTTCGAGTTCAGTGAGCAGCAGCGATTCGCGTTTGAAGTCGGCGATCGCCTTTTCATGCTGTGCATCGTCAATGTTCGACTCGATCATTTCCTTGACGGCGCGTGGCGCTTCGCCCAGGTTCCGATCCTTTGCCAAATAGACGGCGCCCATTCCGCCGCCGCCGATCCGGCGCACGATCTCATAACGAGCGTTAAGAACTTTTCCGCCGGCGAGCGCTTTGGGCTTTGGCCGTTTGTCGGGAACGTCGTCGACGCGGGAAGTCATCGATGATAACTCGGCGCTCTCGACCAGTTCGCCGGTGCCGCGGGCTTCCTTTGTGGGCGTCACCGCCGGTTTCGCTTCCTCTTCCCTCCAGGTACTGCCGTCTTCGGCTAGCTTGTGTGAATAATTCGAAACGATTAGTTTCGAGTCCTCGCTTTCTGCCGGGGCTTCTTTGCTCACAGCTCCGCTATTCGACACCAAGGGCGTGTCGTCGCGCTGACCGCGCGCGCCGCAACTGCCGCAGAAATTTTCGTCGAGGCCTAAAGTGGCCCCACATTCACAACAAGTCATTTGCTAATTGCCGGGGAGTCGAAAAACGAAGGCCAGGTTACGCGGCCGTTAGCCGCAAGTCTCTTACCTGGCAACTCGAAAACGCAAAAAAGTCTTACCTACAATAATTTCGTCGCCGTCCTTCAGCGGCTGACGTTCGCCGGGCGTCAAGCGATGCCCGCGATTCACAAAAGTCCCATTCGTAGATCCCAAATCCTCGATTACGTATTTGCCCTCGCGCAACGAAATGCGCGCGTGCCGCCGCGACACCTTGGCTTCAGGATCGTCAGAATCCAAATCGACGTCCGGAAAGACCCCGCCGTCCGCATCCCAGCGGCCGATGTTGGCCTCCTGATTGCTCAAAGGGAATTGCTTGCCCGAAGAGTTGCCGCGTTCTATTACGAGGGTTGCATGCACAGGGTTGCCGGAGGCGACCAGCGGCACGGCAGTTTGTTGCTCAGACATCAACGGCGAACTCGCTTTTCCGGTTGACTGTGCGACCGTCGCTGGCGCCTCGTTACTTCCATTATCGGATCCGTTCTTTTTTGACCCGGGTAACGATAGCCCGCCCGATTTGCCCGCCAGCCAGAGGGCAGCGCCGCACTCATCGCAATAGCGCGATCCATTCAGGTTCTCTGTGCCGCACCGCTCGCAGATGATCATTAGTTTCCGGCGCGCAGGGTTGTCAGCGAAACAACCGGCGTGGCTAGACATCTTAGCGCGAAACAGTTGACCGCGCCAACGGTATTGGATCAGCGGGCTTGCCGGCTAAAAGAATCCGTATGCACCGTCCGCGATTCAGATGCCGGGCTGGACTCGAATGGGTTCGGCAGCATTGCGACGATCGGCTATAATTGGTTGTCGCATAGAGATTTCTTTGAAACCGGACGCCGGATTCCATCGTAAAAACATCTCAACGTGAACTATTCGCGGCGCGTGCATCAAGTCCGACAAGCGCGAAACCCGACTAAACTAAGTTAATTAAGGATCCGAAACTCAATGGCCCTCAGTAGAAAGAAGAAAATCATCATCGCGGTTTCAGCGGTCGTGGTACTGGCGCTGATAGTAATCATCAGTGTCGTCGCCACCCGTAAAGACGAGGCCGAAGTCACCACCGTAAAGATCGACGTGCGGCCTGAACTGCGATCAACCGTTACGGCCTCAGGCGAGGTGCGGCCCGTTCGTTATATCAAGCTGACCAGCGAAATCGCGGGCCGCATTTTGGAGATTTACGTCAATCCCGGCGACCAGGTGACCAAAAACCAGGCCCTGGTGCGCATCGATCCGACCCAGTTGCAGTCCAGCCAGGAAGCGCAGTTTGCAGCCACCCAGGCTTCGCTCAGCGACGTGCAGAGCTCGCGCAATGCGGTTGCGTCAGCTCAGCAGGGTCTCGCTGTCACCGACGCCGCTGTTGCCGCCGCGCGTCAGCAGGTAATTGCGCAACAGACGGCCGTCGATCGTGCGATGATCGATGTGAATACCGCCCAGCGCGAGCTGAAGCGCTCCACTGAATTGATCGAAAAGGGTGTGGCGTCACGCTTCGACTATGACGCGGCGCGCGATCGCTACGACCAGACAAAGATTGCGCTTGACACTGCGAAAGCCAATCTCGAATCGCAAAAGCTCGCGGTCAAAGAAGCACAGGAACGGGCCAACCAGCAGAAGGTGGCGGTGAAAGAAGCTCAGACCGGTGTGAAGACGAGCGAAGCACGGGCCAGCCAACAACAGGCATTTCTGCGCGGCCAGTCGAGCCAGCGCGAAAAAGCTACCCAGTATTCCCCGCTCAACGGAGTCATCGCCGATATTCCCACCCGGGTAGGAGAATACGCCGTGTCAGCTTTGTCTTCGACGCCGCTGATGACCATCGCCGACATGTCGACTATCAACGTTGAAGTCAACGTCGACGAAACCGAAATCTCCAACGTGGATGTCGGACAACAGGCGAAGGTGAAGGTTGACGCGCTGGGCGACAAGGAAGTCAACGCCGTCGTAACGATGAAAAACCCGCTGGCCGTCGCCAAGTCCGATACCACGGGCGGTCTTAACAATCGCGTGAACGTGCAAGAGGCGAAAGAATTCAAGGTCACTCTTGAGCTGAAAGATCTGACTGATGACGTGCGCGCCAAGCTGCGTCCCGGCATGAGTTCCACCGCGACGATTACGACGAAGACCAAGACCAACGTGATCGCTGTGCCGCTCCAGGCGATCGTGGAGAAGCTGCCGTCGGCGCCGTCGCCCGGGCCTTCGATCGCCAGCAGCGCCCCGACTCCGGTTGGCGAAAAGCCGAAAGAACAAAAGGGCGTTTACCTACTGGACAAGAATAACAAGGTGAAATTTGTTGAAGTCACCACCGGGATCACCGGCGAGTCGGACATCGAAATTACCAGCGGCCTGCAAGCCGGGGCCGAAGTCATCACCGGCCCAAGCCGCGTGCTGAAGACTTTGAAGGAAGGCGCCAGTGTGAAGCGGCAAACGAAAGCTGCGGGCGCCAATGCCAATGCCGGCGGAGGAAGCTAATGACCGAGGCTACGGTCGCAACATCGCAAACTACTTCCGGTCTGATCGGGAACTCTGAGGTGCCGGCAAACGGCAAGACTGAGACGCTGATCGCCATGCGCGATCTCTGGAAGACCTACGACATGGGCGCGGAGAAGGTGCACGCGCTGCATGGAGTTTCGTTCGAGGTGAAGCGAGGCGACTATCTGGCTATTACCGGCCCGTCCGGATCGGGAAAGTCGACGCTGATGAATTTGATCGGCTGTCTCGACACGCCTTCACAGGGCGAGTACTGGCTGAACGGAAAAAATGTTTCTGAGATGGACGACGACGAGCTGGCGCGAATTCGCAACCAGGAAGTCGGATTTGTGTTTCAGACTTTTAACCTGCTCGCCCGTGCCACCGCGCTGCACAACGTCGAACTGCCGCTGATCTACGGCGGCATCCCCGGAGCCAAACGCAAGGAGATGGCCAAGCAGGCCCTCGCGGCGGTCGATCTAACTGATCGCATGACGCACCGGCCTAACGAACTCTCCGGCGGCCAGCGTCAGCGGGTGGCGATCGCTCGCGCCCTGGTGAACCATCCATCGATCCTGCTGGCGGACGAGCCTACCGGCGCCCTGGACACGGCCACCAGCTACGACATCATGAAGCTCTTCGAGAAACTGCACGAAGAAGGCAACACCATTGTGCTCGTCACGCACGAGCACGACATTGCAGCGCGCGCGCATCGCATCATCTCGATCCGCGATGGGTTGATCGAAAAAGACGAGCGCATCAGATAGGAGGCGCTGCGATGTTCCCCCGCAGCGACGTAAAACCGGAGACCTCCGGTTTCGGCCGGCGGATCTCTCTGCCAGCCGGAATCCGTTCATTTTCGAACTTCAGGCCGGCTCTGAGGCTCGCCGCGCTTTGGGAAGCCTTCCTGGTTGCGGTATCCAGTCTGCGGCAAAACAAACTGCGCACGGGACTGACCCTGATTGGAATCATCGTCGGGGTGACCGCGGTGATTGCCGTCGTAACGATCATCAAGGGCCTGGATCAGACGGTGGCTTCGACCTTCTCTTCACAGGGTTCGACCGTCTTTACCATCTCAAAGCGTCCCCAGGTCATTACCTCACGCGAAGACTTCATCAAATTCAACAAGCGCAAGGATGTTATCCGCGAAGATGCGGAAGCCATTTTCCGATCCTGCACATCGTGCTGGCGCACGGGCATCGCTGCCAACAGCTTCGAAATTGCCAAGCACGGCGACCAGAAATTTGAAGGGGTGCGCATGCGCGCGATCGCCCCCGCGGCGATGTTTGATATTGACGGGGTGACCATCGATGTCGGCCGCCTGTGGACTGAAAGTGAAAGCGCCGCGGCGCGCGAGGTTTGCGTCGTGGGTCCGGACATCGTCACGAACCTCTTCCCGGATGTGCCTCTGGATCGAGCGATCGGCCAGGACATCTGGACCGGCGGCCACCGGTACACAATCATCGGTGTGCTGCAACCGTTGGGAAAGATTTTTGGCGCGTCGCGCGACAACGTCATCTACATCCCTTATGCGAATTTCGAAAAGAATTTTGGCGCGCATAATTCGCTGGTGGTATTTGTGCAAACGGAAACAAAGGCGCAACTCGAGCAAGCTGAAGACCAGGCGCGCGCTGTTTTGCGTAACCGGCGCGGCAAGAATTTCCAGGATGAAGACGACGGCTTTGCGCTCGAGACCCAGGATGTCTTTCTAAATCTCTACAGCAGCGCGACCTCGAATATCTATGTGGTGACGATCGGGGTCTCGGCCATTTCGCTGGTTGTGGGCGGGATCGTGGTGATGAATATCATGCTGGTGTCGGTGACTGAGCGCACCAAAGAGATTGGCATCCGCAAGGCCGTGGGCGCGCGTCGCAAAGACATCCTGACTCAGTTCTTGATCGAGGCGGTGACGGTCACCGCGATCGGAGGTGTGCTGGGCGTCTTGAGCGGATTTGGCGTGGCCTGGTTGATTGCCTTATTGATCGGCTTTCCGTTGCTTTTCAGTGTCTGGTCCGCGGTGCTCGGAGTCAGCATGTCGTCGATTGTTGGTGTGATCAGCGGCCTATGGCCGGCGTGGCGCGCGGCTAAGCTGGATCCGATCGAAGCGTTAAGATCGGAATGAAAAGGTCGCGCTGCTGGAGCGCGGGCATCCCTGCCCGCACTGAGCGCGTAGCGCGAAAACGAGTGTAACCGTGAAAGACCCAACAAGCGATTACAAGCCGCCGGGTTGGCACAGTCGCGGTTATCTTCCCCACTTTGATGCCGGGGAAGTTTTTCAATCAGTCACGTTTCGCCTGCATGATTCGATGCCGCAAGCTTTGCTCGAAACTTGGCAGCACGAGTTGGCCCGGGAATCTGCTGAGTTTGAGGAGAAGTTGCGCTGGCGAATTCAGGCCTACCTGGATCAAGGTTACGGAGCTTGTTACCTCTCGGAACCCAGGATAGTTGACTTGGTTCAGAACGCCTTGCTTCACTTTGATGGCGACCGTTATCGATTGTCCGCCTGGGTGCTAATGCCAAACCATATTCACTTGCTTGCCGCGCCATGTTACGCGAAATCGCTATCCGATATTATGCATTCGATCAAGTCCTATACTGCTCAAGAGGCCAATAAGATCCTTGGAAGAAAGGGCCGGTTCTGGTTTGAGGACTACTTTGATCGTTACATCCGAAATGCGAAGCATTTTGAAAATGTGGTTAGTTATATTGAGGGTAACCCAGTAAGGGCTGGTCTGTGCGATACGCCGAGGGAATGGCGGTTTAGCAGCGCGTGGTTTCGCGCCTATTCTTTGGAGGAGTGAATCGGGAGACGAATTTTCGCGCTGCGCGCTCAGGGGCGGGCAGGGATGCCCGCGCTCCATTAAGGTGGCGCTCAACTTAGATGAACTTCATCGACATCAAAGAGTCCGCTTACATGGCGCTCGACACGGTGCGCGCGAACAAGCTGCGCTCGCTGCTGACGATCCTGGGCGTAAGCGTGGGCGTGATCACGGTCGTCTTCATGGTCTCAATCATTCAGGGATTGGACAAAGCCTTTGCGGAACAGATCGAAGCGCTCGGCTCAAATGCGATCTGGGCGACGAAGTTCGATCCCAGCCTTGGCCATCAACCGAATACCGAAGAACTGCACCGCAAAGAGTTGACCCTCGAAGATGCCGACGCGATACGCCGTGAAGCGCCTTCGGTCCTGAGCGTTTCGCCGCTCTACCGCAAGATTGCCGAAACGGTCCGCTATGAAGACAAGCAAAGCGACACGCCGATCCTCGTCGGGGTTACTCCTTACTACGAGTTCACCCAGTCGAGCTATGTCGATCAGGGCCGCTTCATCACCGATCTCGATGTCGAAGGCCGCGCAAATGTCTGCGTCATCGGACAGGACCTGGTGCGGGCGCTCTTTCCCTTTACCGATCCTCTGAATAAACAAGTGAAGATTGCCGGCCGGCCTTTCAGAGTAATCGGAGTGATGGAACCTCTGGGGAACTTCCTCGGGCAATCACGCGACAATTCGATCTTTATACCGATCAAGACTTTCGAAAAGTATTATCCGGAATTACATTTCCCCGAGAGCGTCTATGTGATTATCGTCCGGCCGTTGTCGCGGGCTTATGTGAAATCGGCAATGGACGAGATGACCGACATCCTGCGCCGGCGCCGCAACGTGCCCGCGGGTGCGCCCAACAGTTTCGGCATGTCGTCGCAGGACGCGCTGCTGGATGTCTATAATCAATTAACCGGGGCGACGTATCTGGTGCTGACCGCGATTTCGTTTGTCGCGCTGATGATTGGCGGCATCGGCGTGATGAACATCATGCTGGTGTCGGTGACTGAGAGGACGAAAGAGATCGGCTTGCGCAAGGCAGTCGGTGCTACCCGAGGCAATATTCTTTCGCAGTTCTTAATCGAAGCCGTCGTGCTAACCGGAATTGGCGGCTTCATCGGGCTGATCATCGGTGAGTTGGCCAGCATCCTGATGAATAAGTACTCGCCGCTGCCGGCCTTTGTCCCGGCCTGGGCGATTGGGGTCGGGGTAGGCATTTCGGCGACCGTGGGAATAGTCTTCGGGTTATGGCCGGCATGGAAAGCAGCGCGGCTGGATCCGATTGAATCGTTAAGATATGAATGAGGATTCGCGGAAGGGCTCAGCCCATCAGTGAGAGTTGAATTCGATTGATGGGTGAGGCTCGACACGATGTTAGCGAGGTTCGTATTCCCCTCGCCCACTGGGAGAGGGGCAAATGAGAGGGTGCGAAGCTTAGGGCGAGGCATTTATTTTGATTATCCGTCGTGTTGTCGACGATAACATTGGCACAAGCCAGATTTCTCGCTCGGCTCTCTCCCAGAAGAAGAGGGCTATAACAGCGACCGTCCCGTAACCTAAAGCACTCGTCGTCCGTATACTAATAACTGTGAAACTTATCGAAATCCTTAAAGTCGCAGTGGCGGCAATCTGGGCGCACAAGTTGCGCTCGGCGCTGACGCTGCTGGGCATGATCGTCGGGGTCACGGCGTTTGTCACCGTGGTCTCCCTGATTCAGGGCTTCAACGTTTACATCGACGAAAAGATCGCCGGCATCGGCGCCAAGTCGTTTTCCGTGCAACGCTTCAATCCGTTTGAGGATTTCAAGGACACCGACACCATCGCCGCCGCGCAACGCCGCAATAAAGAACTGACGCTCGACGACTACGACTATCTGAAAGATCACGCAACCTTGATCGGGAAGATTGGCGCCAAAGCTCGCGGCACTGGGTCGCAGATCAAGCGCAACGATCAGGTTTTGGACGACGTGAATGTGATGGGAGCCACCGCAAATACGGCGGACATCGATAACCGAAATATCGCCAACGGTCGTTTCTTCACCGACACCGAGAACGCCGGCGCCACGCGAGTGGCCTATGTGGGCGTCGACATTGCCAACAAATTATTTCCGGGCGGCGATCCCATCGGCGGCGAGATTTCCATTCGCGGCCTCCCTTATCGCGTGATTGGAGTTGAAGAGGTGAAGGGCACTGTCTTCGGCATTCCGCAGGACAGCTTTGTCGTAATTCCGCTCAAGACCTATTCGATCGATTTTGGCGCGCTGGTCCGGCAGCGTTCGCTTTACTTTACGGCTACTTCAAAGACTGACGACGTCTTTAACGACGCAGTTGACGAGACGAGGTTCCTGATGCGCGCGCGCCATCACCTGGCGCCCAACGAAAAAGACAACTTCGGCATTGTCACACCAGACGCCATCACAGGTTTGCGCGATCGACTCTTCGGAACGATCTTTCTGGTGGCGATCTTTGTTCCCGGAATCGCGTTGATCGTGGGCGCGATCGTAATCATGAATATCATGCTCGTTTCAGTGACTGAGCGCACCAAAGAAATTGGATTGCGCAAATCGCTGGGCGCGCGCCGGGCCGACATCCTGAAGCAATTCCTGGTAGAGGCAATTACACTGGCCACGATTGGCGGCGCCGTCGGTATTTTTCTGGCGTGGGTGGTGGGCAAGATCGTTACCGCAACTTTCTTTCCTACTTATCTTTCGATCCTCGCCGTGCTCGGAGCGCTGGCGGCTTCGGGAGGAGTAGGGGTCCTTTCCGGAATCGTGCCCGCATGGAAAGCAGCGCGGCTGGATCCGATTGAGGCGCTGCGCGCTGACGGTTGATGGCCCCGTTCCTGGGGATAGCCGCGGAGTGGCAAAAGGATCTATAGCCCACGGCGTGAGCCTTGGGTACCTTCGGCGTTTGAACGAGCAGCCGCAGAGCGGCGACACCTGTGGCCGCGCACAACGTTTCGCCCCAATAGGGGCTCGATTGTGTGCCGGGTTGCGGTCCCATGGCTCGCGCCATGGGCTACAGATCTTTTTGCCGCTCCGCGGCTCATTGGTACGAAGAACAAAACGATGAAATTAATCAGAAACGACATCCTCGAAAACCTTTGGTTGGCGCTGGCGACCCTGCGCGACAATAAGCTGAGATCGTTTCTAACGGTGATCGGCGTCATCATCGGCGTCGTCACCGTGATGCTGATCGCCTCGATTATCAGCGGCATCGACACGGCCTTTACGAAAGAGGTCGAATCGTTCGGCACGCGTTCGATGTATATCAGCAAGTACAATCCGGGCATTCACGTCGGGCGCATGTCACGCGAAGAGCGCATGCGCAAGCCCCTGTCCTATGACGACGCCATTGCCCTCTCCAAATTGCCGGCCGTGGAAGTCGCGGTGCCTTTCCTGGAAATCACCAACAACTTTTTTGGGCAGAAGATTCTGGTCAGCGGCGGCGGCAAGACCTCCGCGTCGGTGTCGCTGCAGGGAACGCTGCCGGATTTCGAAAAGGCAGGCACGCAAACTGTCACCGAAGGCCGCTTTTTTTCGCAGTTCGAAAACGATCAGAATCAGAACGTCTGCGTGGTGGGCTCGAAAGTGGCGGACGATTTCTTTCCGTTCGGCTCGCCGCTGGACAACACGCTCAAAATCGGCTCGGAAGAGTATCGCGTGGTGGGTGTGCTGCAGAAGCGCGAACAGTTTCTGTTTAGCGGCGGAAGTGACGATCAGAACAATGTTGTCTACATGCCTTACAACAACGCGCGCAAACTAAAACCCAACTCAGAAGACATTTATCTGCTGGCAGTAGCCAAACCCGGGATGATGCAGGAGGCCATGGACCAGGTGACTGACGCCCTGCGAGTGCGCCGGCAAGTTCCTTTCGGCAATCCTGATAACTTCGGCATCGAAACAACCGAATCGCTGATCAGCACCTTTCATTCGATCACCGGCGGCATCGCCATCGCCATGGTGGTCATTTCATCAGTCGGTTTGATGGTGGGCGGCATCGGCGTGATGAATATCATGCTGGTGTCGGTGACTGAGCGCACGCGGGAGATTGGCGTGCGCAAAGCCATCGGGGCGCGCCGCAGAGACATCCTCTGGCAATTCCTGATCGAAGCGATGACGTTGACCGGCTTTGGGGGATTCGTGGGTCTGGCGATTGGCTGGCTGTTGACCCTGGTGGTGAAACTGATTATGCCGTCTTACGTGCCGCTGTGGGCGCCGGTCGCCGGCTTTTTCGCCAGCGTGGGCATCGGCATGGTCTTTGGATTGTGGCCGGCGTGGAAGGCCGCGCGGCTCGATCCCATTGAATCGCTGCGATACGAATAAATGTAGGGGCAGGTCTTGTACCTGCCCGACTTTGTTTTAAAGCCGGGCAAAGACAAGCCTTGCCCCTACAGAGTTCCTTTTCTCCTAACCGCCGAAGATCGCCGCGGAACAAACTGCCAGAACCGCACGAATTAGATAGAAACCAATCACCACTCCCCACGCTGAACCGGATGACAACTTTGCCAACTTTTGGAGGCCAAGCGCTGCCAGGAACAATCCATAGAACCTAAGGAGATCGAATTGGCCGAGCAACGCAACCAGAACTGGTGATGAGTCCGGTCCCATGAACGCCCCGGGATTGGTAACCAATAAGTGCTCCGGATCAATCTGATCCGGAGCTTTCAAAAATAGCACCAGCACGGCAACGATCGCCGCCAGGATCGAGGGCGGCAACGACGAATATACCCAAACGGAAAGCGACTTTTTGTAAGTAATCGAGCCGCCAAACGCCATTACGCCGAGCAAATATAAGGCTGCGCCAGCAGCAACCGTTATCGGGACCGATATTGGAATACCGACAGCCCCAGCCATCTTTCCAAACTTAACTCCCATTTCTCTTTGCTCAGGAGTTTGGCTCGCGCTGCGCGAAGACTTTTCCATCTTCTCCCGGATGTACTGCCCCATATCAATCCGCTGATATACGGCCGCGGTTAGCCCGATTGTTACCAGCAGCAAGACCAGGCCGGCAGCGAGAAACCTTGGCCGCGAGCGTAAAGCCTCAAACACGCGACCAGGCTCGAAGAAGATACCCGTAAGCGTGGCGGCGGTAGACATCTCGACCGTTGGCGGTTCCGGTTTGGATGCGAAAGGCGGTGGCGGTGCTTGAAACTCCTGATTCGGATCGCTCATGAAACTATCCTCCTGTTGAAAGCTGAAGGACGGGGAGATCTCTTTTCCGTCCGGAATGTAATTTAGGCGTGGCTCGAGTTGTTGTTACGTTGGCAATACGATTCATGTTTCAAACCTGGTCCTGCGTCCAAACCAGAATTGGAATGCGGTAACTTGTTCCGCTTTCAAGGCTCGCGACGAGTCGCCGCTTACTAAAGCGCTGACAAGTCCGCGCACTCCAAAGAATGCCTTTGTGGCGCGCTCAACCATTGAGCGCAGCGGGCGACTCAACCGGTCGCGCCGCATCGTAGCCCTCGACGCGGATGCAGGCGGCTGTGTGCCCCGGTGAAATCTCCCGCAACTCTGGATCGATGCGCGCGCATTCGTCAATCGCAATCGGACACCGAGTCCGAAACCGACATCCCGACGGCGGATTCCGCGAAGTGGGCACATCGCCTTTCAAGATCACGCGGTCGCGGTGCGTCTTTGGATCGGGAACCGGGATCGCCGAGAGCAACGCCAGGGTGTAAGGGTGGAGCGGGTTAAAATAGAGTTCCGCCGCGCTGGCGATCTCGACGATTCGACCCAGGTACATCACGGCGACTCGCGTCGAGATGTGCTCGACCACCGCGAGCCCATGGGAAATAAAAAGATAGGTAAGTCCAAATTCTTTCTGCAAGTCCTGCAACAGATTGACTACCTGGGCCTGGACCGAAACATCGAGGGCTGAGACGGGCTCGTCCGCCACGATCAATTTTGGATTCAGCGCCAGCGCGCGCGCTACGCCGATGCGTTGCAACTGACCGCCAGAGAATTCATGGCTATAACGTTTCATGAAATCAGGGTCGAGGCCGACCTTGCCCAGCAGCCAGGCTACGCGCTCGCGTTGTTCCGCTCGATTCCCGATTTTATGAATGATTAGCGGTTCGGCAATAATGTCGCCAATCTTCATACGCGGATTCAGCGACGCGCTCGGATCCTGAAAGATGATCTGCATCTCGCGGCGCAACTGCCGCAGCTCGCCCTTGCCCATGGTGGTAACTTCGCGGCCGGCGAACTGAATCTCGCCGTGCGTCGGCTCGATCAGGCGCAAGAGGCAACGTCCGACAGTGGATTTGCCGCATCCCGATTCGCCGACCAACCCGAGCGTCTCGCCGCTTAAGATCTCGAATGACACGCCATCAACGGCGCGCCAGACATCGTCGCTGTTCTCTACGGGGAAATGCTTTACCAGTCCGCCGACGCGAACGAGTTCTTCTTTGTGATTTTGATCTGAGGTCAAGGTCATGATGCGGCTTTGCCGCCGCACACTGCGGTAAGGCTTTGCCTTACCGTGAATTGGTTTTCTGGTCTAAGGAGGCTATGCCTCCGTAGTGAGGCGTAGCCTCACTTCCGATTGAGATCGTCGCCGGAAAGGCCGAGCCTTTCCGCCCTGTGCTGCGGCACAGCCGCAACTGCGTTCGGATCAAACAAAACACATCTCACCTGCACGCCGGGCCCCACATCGTAAAGTGGAATTTCGCCTTCCTTACATCGCGGCATTCGATACTGACAGCGCGGCTCGAAGTGACAACCGGGCGGCAGCGCAGTCGGCCTCGGCACTGTTCCTTCGATAGTTTGGAGCCGTTCGGCTTTGGCTACGTCTTTGGCAGTCAGCTTCGGCACCGACCGCAAAAGGCCTTCGGTGTACGGATGTTTCGGTCGCGCGAACAATTCGTCGACCGGCGATTCCTCGACGATTTTTCCCGTGTACATTACCGCGACACGTTCGGCAACTTCCGCGACTACGCCGAGGTCATGCGTGATCAGCAGCACGGCCAGCTCGCGTGTTTTGCGCAATTGGTTAAGCAAATCGAGAATCTGCGCCTGAATCGTCACATCGAGCGCCGTGGTCGGCTCGTCGGCGATCAGCACCTTCGGATCGCAGGCCAGGGCCATGGCAATCATCACGCGCTGTCGCATGCCGCCGGAAAGTTGATGTGGATAATCGTCAGCCCGCAGCGCCGGATCAGGGATTGAGACTTCGCGCATTGCCTCAATCGCCGAGGCGCGCGCGGCTTTGCGCGAAAGGCCGCGATGCAGACGCAGCGCTTCGGCAATTTGTTCGCCCACCGTAAAGACTGGGTTGAGCGAAGTCATCGGATCCTGAAAAATCATGGCGATGTCATTGCCGCGCACCGCCCGCATTTCAGGATTGGAGAGCTGCAAAAGGTCTCTGCCCTCAAACAGAATTTCCGCGTCCACAATCTTTCCTGGGGGCGAGATTAGACGCATGATGGAAAGCGCGGTCATCGACTTGCCACAGCCGCTCTCGCCTACCAATCCCAGCAGCTCGCCGCGGTCGAGATGAAAGCTGACGCCATCAACGGCGCGCACCAGACCCTCGCGCGTGGGAAAATACGTTTGGAGATTTTTAACTTCCAGTAAATGAGACATGGCTTTGGTCCGTCAGCTTTGTCGGACATTGCCTCAAACCAATTGCATTGACAGTCGTTCGAAATCAGACCTAGACTTGCGCCGTCTTCGCAAGCAAACCTGCTCTGGTCAATCGAAATTTTTCAGAGGCTCTCGCTATGAACAACCAAAGCTTAACCGCAAAAAGAATCTTCCTCAATGCCGGTCTGGTACTTGTTGCTTTGCTCGTATTCGCAACGGGCGCGTTCGCGCGGGCGCAGGATCCGGCCGAACGGAAGCGCGCGCTGGAACTATATGACTCGAACAACCTCGCCGCCGCTTTGCCGCTGCTGGAAAAATTAGCGGCGGCGAACCCGAGTGACGCCGTCATTCTTTCCAGGTTGGGGTTTACGCTGTACGCCAACTCGGCGACGGAGAAAGATCCCGCGCTGCGCCAGAAATTACGTGAACGCGCGCGAACGACGCTGCTGCGCTCTCGTGCGCTCGGGGATAATAGTAATTTGACCGCGATGGTGCTGGAATCCCTGGCTGCGCCGGACTCCACCCAACTTCCGTTCTCGGATATCCAGGCCGCCGAGGCTGCGATCAGGGAAGGCGAGGCAGCGTTTGTTCGCGGCGATCTGGACAAATCCCTCGCGGCTTACAAGCGCGCGCTTGAATCAGATCCGCGTTTATACGACGCGGCGCTGTACGCCGGAGATGTCGAGTTCAAGAAGGCATCGGCCTCGACCGATGCGCAGTATCGTAACGTTCACTTTGATGCGGCCGGCGGCTGGTTTGCCAAAGCCATCGCCATCGACGAGAACCGCGAGACGGCCTTTCGCTACTGGGGCGACGGCCTGGACGCGCAGGGAAAAACTGATCAGGCACGCGACAAGTTTGTCGAAGCGATCATCGCTGAGCCGTACGGCCAGCGCGCGTATGTCGGTCTCACCCAATGGGGCAGTCGCCACAAAGTGACGCTGGGCCATCCGCGGATTCAGCCGCCCAACTCGACCACGACTCAGGACGGCAAGACTACTCTAACGATCGATCCCCGGACCTTAGACAATAATGACGGGTCAAACGAATGGTTGATGTACGATCTCACGCGGATTGCCTGGTCCAAAGGAGACTTCTTCAGGAATTACCCGGACGAAAAAGTTTACCGGCACAGCTTGAAAGAAGAAGCGGCCGCGCTCCGCATGGTCGCTGAGGCCGCTGCCAAAGATCTGAAGTCCGGCAAGGTCAAGACACTGGAAGTATCTCTGGAAAATCTGGTGAAGGTGAACGACGCGGGCCTGCTCGAGCCCTACATTCTGTTTGCGCGTCCTGACCAGGGCATCGCGCGCGATTATGCCGCGTACCGGAAAACGAATCGCGATAAGCTCAGGCGCTACTGGCTGGAAATCGCGATTGGGATTAAGTAGCGCAAGTTGTTAACTTGCGATTGGCTGTAGCGCAAATTGTTAACTTGCATCCTGTATAGCTAGTGGATCTGTAACATAGTTCCACGGCCAAACCCTTCACGTCTTTGACCAACATCAGATGAAGAGACCCAGCACTCTTGATCGCCTCGGTTACAAGTCCTTCTACAGACGAAACCTCCCGCACATACAGCCTCTAAACACTGTTTTATTTCTAACCTTTCGGGTGGCGGGCTCTTTGCCTAAGGAAGTGCTGGCGCAAATGGCAGAAGAACGGAGCCTATTGGAGACAGCTTTGAAGAATGACTCCGCAATGTGTCAAACGCGCTTTCGTCAGCTAGCACGTAGACACTTTGCAATGCTGGAAAGTTGGCTCGACAAAGCCCCAATCGGGCCGACGTGGGTTAGCTGATCCACGAGTTGCCGGGATTGTCGCTGAGAGCTTGCACCACCGCGACGGCAAGAAATATCGGCTGGACGCATATTCAATAATGCCCAACCATGTGCATTCAGTCTTCGCTCCTTTAGGGCGCGACACGACGCCGGAATCTCTTTCGTCGATCATGCATTCGTTAAAGCGAAATACGGCCAGGCGCGCCAATCAGATATTGGGTCGCTCGGGATCCTTTTGGGAACACGAGAGCTTCGACCATTACATACGAAATCGAGCTGAGTGGTCGCGGATAGTAAAATACGTCCTTGATAATCCGGTGAAGGCGGGCCTCGCAAGAACTTGGGAGGAGTGGCCGTGGAACTACGTTCGAGATCCTCTAGGGAAGCCCGACGCAAGTTAACAACTTGAGCTACTGCCGGACGCAAGTTAACAACTTGCGCTACAGCTATCTTCCCGGCGCCGGCTTGCGCGGGATCTTTTCATCGCGATTCGCGGTCTGATAGACAAACGCGGCCATGATGGTCGCCGCCTGCTTCATGTCGTCCGCCTGGACGCGATCGAACACGTCCATGTTTGAGTGGTGCGTGCGCGTGTCGTATTCAATCTCGTCCTGAATGAATTGAAATCCCGGCAGCCCAATGCGATCGAATGAGAGATGGTCCGTGCCGCCAGTGTTCGAGATGGAAAGCGTCTGCGCGCCCAGATCCCGAAACGGCGTCAGCCATTGCCGGAACAATGGCCGCACGGCTTCGTTGCCCTGGAGATAAACTCCGCGAATCTTGCCGGTGCCGTTGTCGAGATTGAAATACGCGTCGAACTTTTCGTATTCAGGCAGCGTGGTCAGCTTCGGCGGCGCCGCCGGCTGGCTGTTGGGAGTTCCCGGGGGAACCACACCCGGATTACCCGGCTCGAGCTTGCCAAAGTGCTTGGCGACGTACGCAGCCGAACCAAGCAGTCCTTCTTCTTCGCCCGTCCAAAGCCCGATGCGGATAGTGCGTTTCGGTTTTAGTCCGAGTGTCTGGATGATCCGCATTGCTTCCATCGCCACCGCCACCCCGGCGCCGTTGTCCGTCGCACCGGTGCCGGCATGCCATGAATCCATGTGGCCGCCCAGCATTACAACTTCGTCTTTCAAGGTCGGATCACTGCCGGGAATTTCGGCGACGGTGTTATAGCCCATCGGGTCGGCGTCCTGCCATTCGACGCCGATGTTAACTTCCATTTTTACTTTCTCGCCGGCCTGCAGCATGCGCACGATCCGGTTGTAGTGCTCATTAGCCAAAACGATTTGCGGCAGAATTTTTGGCGCCGTCTTGTCGTAGGCATTCACGCGCGGCGCGGGAGTGGCCGGCTGTACGTCCAGGATAATCGCAGGCACGGTGGCTTGCTGCACAAAGATCGTTCCGCCATCGCCGGCCCGGCTGGCATCGGCGAGCACGGCCGCGCCTTCTTCCTGCGCGAACAAAAGTTTGCGCGCGTTGAAATTCACCACCGCGCGTTGTTCCGGCGTCATGCGAAAACCGCCACCGCCGCCACCGCCGCCAAAGCCACGGCCGCCGCCCGGCGCCGGGGCGTCGGCCAGTGCCAGCAAAGTCTTTTCGTCTTGTCTGGTGCCGAGCGGGGCAAAGCGCGCTTTCAATTCACGCGGGGCCTGCGTCAAAACGATCGCGCCTTTCAACTTGCCTTTATACTTTTCCAGATCGGCATCGTTCTTCGCATCGAGGTAAACGACGTCGCCGGTGATGCGGCCCTTGGTCGCCGGCGACCACGCCTTTGGATAAGCGATTAGCGGAATTGTCAGCGGATCGACGACCTGGGCGCTAAAGCGCTTCAAGCTCCAACCGCGGCCGAACGGTCCCCACGCTTCAAGATGCGCGTTCTGCATGCCCCACTTCTCCAGCGTGTCGCGGGTCCAGTTGTTGGCGCGCTTCATTCCCGGCGACGCCGTCAGGCGCGGACCGATGACATCGCTCAGGTATGAAAGAGTCTCCATCACCTGCGAGCGATTCATGCCTTCATCTTTGATCCGCACAATAGGATCGTTTAGATCGGGCGCGGCCACCTGGACACTGGCTTGCTGGCCGAAGGCGGCGTACGGAACTAACAGAGCTAAAAGTAGAAGAGTGGCGGCAAATTGGCGTCGGATCATCGTAGACTCCTGTTCAAGAATTGATTTGGAATGTCGGCTCGCTTGTCTCAAGCAAGAAAGCGGGGCAGACGAATTGTAATTGAATTGACGTTGCTTATACCCGCAAAGTTACAAAGATTCAAGAGCGGATCATTATCCGCAGATTACGCAGTTTCACAGATAGAAAAAAGGGGACAACGGACACAGCCGCAAAAAAGCTCAAAAGGCACAAACAAATTCCGCGAACCGCTTTTGTGCTTCGTGTGCCTCTTTGTGGCTTGTTCTGCGTAATCTGTGAAATCTGCTGATGACCTGCTTTCTGACAGTCGGGCTACTGCCCAATCTGATTTCAGGTTATGATTGCCCGCGAATTACACTGAGCTAATCCAATGCCATCATCCAGGACCCAACCAGCGCGCGGCATGCGCGACTTTCTGCCGGCCGACGTGCGCAAACGCGAATACGTCATCGGCGTGATCAAGGAAGTGTACGAGCGTTACGGTTTCGAGCCGCTGGAAACCCCCGCCGTCGAAAACATCGAGACCCTGTTGGGCAAGTACGGCGAAGAGGGCAATCAGCTCATCTTCAAAATCCTCAAGCGCGGCGAGCATGAGAAGAGCGGCGAGGCCGATCTGGCTCTGCGTTACGATCTAACCGTGCCCCTGGCGCGCGTCGTGGCCCAATATCAAAACGAACTGCCAAAGTTTTTCAAGCGCTATCAAATCCAACCCGTCTGGCGCGCGGATCGTCCCGCGCGGGGAAGATTTCGCGAGTTTTATCAGTGCGATGTCGACGTGCTGGGGTCGCGGTCGATGGTGGTTGAAGCTGAAATTCTCGCCGCCGCGAGTGACGTGTTGACGAAATTAAGATTCGATGGCTTTACCATTCGTTTGAATCATCGACAGGTGCTGGCAGCCGCACTCGCCGAAACGACGCAAGACAAGCACGAAGGCGCGCTAGTCGCTTTGGACAAACTAGATAGGATTGGAAAGGAAGGTGTGTATGAAGAGTTCAATGCTCGAGGCATTGACTCTGCTGCCCCCCGTAAGCTCCTAGAACTTTTGTGGCAAACGAGTGAGAAGTACGCGTTCGGAAACGAGCAAGACCAGAGTACTGATTTGGAGTCCTATAATGCTGACATCCTTAGCGGCTTGCAGGATTCTATCGGCGATCACGAACAAGCCAAACATGGCATCGTCGAACTGAAAAAGATTCTGGAGTACAGCAAAGCGACAGCTGCTGATGGGCACATCAAGATCGATCCGAGCTTGGCACGCGGCCTATCGTATTACACGGGCGCGATTATGGAGATTAGAGTCCGAGACCTTGCTGGCAGTCTCGGGGGTGGCGGACGTTATGACAATCTGGTGGGGATGTTTCTGGGCAAGGATGTTCCGGCGTGCGGCTTTTCGCTTGGTCTTGAGCGAATCATTGTCGTGATGACAGAGCGCGGAATGTTTCCGTCGGAATTGGTTTCATCGCCGGCGGATGTAATGGTAACGATCTGGAATGAAGACTCCGTCGCCGAGTCGCTGGCGCTGGCGACTGAATTGAGAAAGCAGGGCTTGCGCGTCGATCTCTATCCTGAAGCAGACAAGATGGGCAAACAGTTCAAGTACGCTTCATCGCGCGGTATTTCATTTGTCGCGATCGTCGGTGATGACGAGCGCGTGCGGGGCGAAGTTGCTATTAAGGACCTGCGTTCGGGAGAGCAGCGATCGGTGAAGCGCAATGAAGTTGCGGCGGCAATTCGAGATAAGGAAAGTTGATTCAACCAGCCGGCGAAGCCGGCGATATGTTAGTAGCCCACAGCGCAAGCTGTGGGTGCTAAGTTAAGAGAAATGAACGAGCCCGCTTTAGCGGGCGACATGATCTGCCATGCGATGTTTATGTCGCCCCTCCGGGGCTCAAATGATTCATCGTGCGTCGAACCCACAGCTGGCGCTGTGGGCTACTGACATTTCGCCAGCTGCGCTGGCTGGTTTGAGCTTTGGACAAAAAGAAACTGAGTCGCGATTGTCGGTGATGACGAACGCGCGCGGGGAGAGGTCGCGATCAAAGATTTGAGATCAGGAGAGCAGCGATCGGTGAAACGCTCCGAGGTTGCGAGCGCAATTCGAACTGTGAAGAACTGATTCAACCAGCCGGCGAAGCCGGCGGTATATCAGTAGCCCACAGCGCAAGCTGTGGGTACTACGCCAAGAGAAATGAACGAGCCCGCTTTAGCGGGCGACATAATTCCTCGACGGGTTGCTATGTCGCCCCTGCCGGGGCTTGAATACTTGAATGGCGTCAAACCCCACAGCTCGCGCTGTGGGCTACTGGTATTTCGCCAGCTTCGCTGGCTGGTTGACGCTATCGTGTTGAGGTCCCTATGCCGGATCAACTTCTCGCTTAACATTCCTTGGCCTATGCGCTACAAACTTTTCGCGGTTACAAGAGACTTGCGGAACGTGCGCTGGCGCAAATCAGCCGGGAGCGATAGCGGGTCGGTATCGAGCTGGGAGCACTTGCGCACCCTCTGGCTCCGGAGGGGCCGGATATTTATAGCTCCCTGGATGGGGGTTATTCTGGCAGCTCTCTAGGAGCGGCCTGTCGCCCCTGCGGGGTTGGTTTCGAACGCAGCGAACTCGTCTATAAATATTTGGTCTCAGCGGGACCAGGATCAGCGTTGTTGACTCATTGGGCCCCACCAATCATAAGTGCCGGAGGCGCTAAGAATGTTTCTCGGACTACGGACCGCAATCTACCATGTCGACGACCTCGATAAAGGCAGGCGTTGGTACAGCGAAGTGCTGGGCGTGGTCCCTTACTTTGACCAACCCTTCTATGTCGGTTTCAATGTTGCCGGTTATGAACTTGGCTTGCAGCCGGGCGCGCCTACGAGTAACGATAAGGCCGACGGCGCCGTCGCCTACTGGGGCGTGGATGATGCCGTGACTGCTTGCGAGCGAATTCTTGAACTGGGCGCTACCATTCACGAAGCATTGCAGGACGTTGGTGAAGGGATCAAGGTCGCTACCGTCAAAGATCCATTCGGAAATATCTTCGGCATTATCGAGAATCCAAATTTCAAACTGGATTAGTTGCAGCAGCAGCGATGGCCATCAAACTTCATCATGTAAATGTCACTGTCCCTGCTCAGCTTGAAGCAGTGACGAAGGACTTCTACGGCAGCGTGTTGGGTCTTGAGCAAGTGCCAAAGCCGTCGGCCGCGCGGCAGAGCGGTGCGTGGTATCAAATCGGCGCGACGCAGTTGCACGTGTCGGTAGATAACGAAAAGGCGGGCCCGCTGAGCTCGCGCCACGTTTGCTTTGTAGTTCCGGATCTAAACGCCGCTGAGAAAAGATTTCGCGAAGCCAAGGTTGAAATCATTCCTGACCCGCGCCCAATGCCGGGCACGGCGCGTTTTTATGTGCGCGATCCGGGCGGCAACCAACTCGAGATCGTCCAGCAAGGCTCTGAAAACTAGATGGGCTTCACTTTTATCAATCCTGAATCGCTCGGCGCGCCGCGCGGCTATTCGAACGGTGTCTTGACGGAGGGCGGTCGTCTTTTGTTCATCGCCGGACAGATCGCCTGGGATCAGCAACAGAAAATCGTCAGCGCGGATATCGTCGAGCAATTTGATCGAGCGCTTGCTAACCTGGTCGCCGTCGTCACTGAAGCAGGGGGAGAGCCGGACCAGATTGCGCGGTTGGTGATTTACGTAACCGACAAGAGCGATTATCGCGCGCGCCTGAAAGAAATCGGCGAGTGCTATCGTGCGCGGATGGGCAAGCATTTTCCGGCGATGGTACTGGTTGAAGTGAAGAGCCTGCTGGAAGATAGCGCGAAGATCGAAATTGAAGGCACTGCCGTTCTGGACTGACCGTAAACGATTGCCGAAAAGCACGCCGATGAAACTCTGTCCCGCATGCAGCCGAGTTTACGATGACGACAGCCTGCGGTTTTGTCTCGACGACGGAAGCAGTCTCATAGACAAAATGGCTGCGACAGTTCCTCCGCCGACGCTGACTTTGCCCACACCGCAAAACCAGGTTCCCACAATGAAGCAGGTGTTCCAACCTGCGGCGGTTCACGATGCTCAATCACCGCGCGGCGGACCGGTGATTACAAAAAAGCGAAGCGCGCTGCCGTGGCTGCTGGGCGCTGCCGTGCTGCTACTTCTGGGTTCGAGTATCGTGCTTGCCGTTTTTGTGTTGCGGCCTAAAGCTTCGCTGCCCTGGCATCTGACGCTGGAGCTCGATCCGGGAGCGACTGATCGCGAAGCCGCGGTGAAACAGACCGTGAATGTGCTTAAGCAGCGTCTGAATGCCTTCGGCGTTAGCAACTTTGAAGTGCTGCCAAAGGGTGACGGCCAGATCGCTTTGAATCTTCCAGCGCTATCCGATCCCGAGCGCTTGAAGCAGTTGATTGTCGCCAGCGGGAAGCTTGAACTCACCCACGTGGTCAGTCCGCCCAGCCCGGCGCCCGCTCAAACCTACTCGACCAAAGAAGCCGCTGTGGCTTCATTCGTGGGAGGCGTCATTCCCGAAAATCGTCGCGTCCTGCCCTACGTCGATCGTGATTCTGTGAGTGGCAGCCAGGATCCAAACCCGAGAAAGTGGATAGTCGTCGAGGCGCCGGCAATCGTTACCGGCAGCGAACTAAGAAACGCCAACGCCGCACGAAGCTCGTACGGCGGCGATGATTATCAGATTCAGTTTTCGCTTAACAAGACCGGGGCGGATAAGTTTGGCGCGTGGACGTCGGCCAATATCAACGAATATCTGGGCGTCGTTCTCAACGACGAAGTGAAGTCCATCGCTTACATCAAATCGCAGATTTCCGATCAAGGCGAAATTACCGGCCGTTTTACCAAACAGTCGGCGGAGGATCTCGCGTTAATCCTGCGCGCCGGAGCACTGCCCGCACCGGTAAAGCTGGTTAGCGAGACAATCGATAAGCCATAACTGGATCACAGAGCATGAATACACCGAAGAGTTTTCTTTATGAAGCGCGCGACGGCATAGCCACGATCACGCTTAATCGTCCCGAGCGTCTGAACGCGATCACGTTTGAAGTCTATCGCGAACTAACTGATCTGTTCGCCGCGCTGCGCGATGAAAAGGATGTACGCGTGGTGGTGATCACGGGCGCGGGCCGCGCGTTCTGTTCGGGCGGCGACGTGCGCGACATCATCGGCGAACTGCAAGGACGTGATGCGGCGGGCTTGCTGGACTTCACGCGTCTAACCTGTGAATTGATCAGTAACATGCGAGCCCTGCCAAAGCCGGTGATCGCCAGTCTGAATGGAACGACGGCCGGAGCAGGAGCGTGCATTGCGCTCGCTTCCGACATCCGCATTGCCGCCGAGGAAGCGAAGATTGCCTTCATCTTTGTGAAAGTCGGACTGGCGGGAACAGATATGGGTGCGACGTATCTTTTGCCGCGCATGGTTGGCTTTGCGAAAGCTACCGAACTTTTGATGACCGGCGATTTCGTTTCAGCGGCAGAGGCTGAGCGGATAGGTCTGTACAATCGCGTTGTGCCGCGCGATCAACTGGAAGCGGCGACGCGCGAGTTTGCCGAAAAGTTGGCCCATGGCCCGGCGCTGGGGCTGGCGAAAACGAAAGAGATGCTGAATCGCGAGATGCACATGGGGTTCGAGTCCGGCCTGGAAGCCGAAGCCGTAACGCAGGCCTTGTGCATGCAGCATCCGGACTTTCACGAAGCACACGACGCGTTTTTGGCGAAGCGCGAAGCGAAGTTTGAATAAAAATGGATCGATTCATCGAAACGACTCCGTTCTTCACCGCTGATCAGCGAAAGCTGTCGGCTGAAGTCGCCGATCTAGCCGAGCGCGAAGTCGAAGTGCGCGCGGGCGATGACGAGCAAGACGCCGACGAAGCTGTCCGCGGTTACGTCATGCTGCTGTTTGAAGCGGATCTGTTGCGTTATGCCGTCGCGACGCCCGGCCAGCCATTTGATCTGCGCTCGTTCTGCATCATTCGCGAGACGCTTTCATATTCGTCATCGCTCGCCGATCTCGCTTTCGTGATGCAGGGGTTGGGAACGTATGCGATCAGCCTGGCGGCGACTGAACACGTGCGCGACTTCTGGCTGGCGCGGGCTGCAAATGCCAAAGCCATCGGTGCGTTTGCTTTGACTGAGCCCGATGCCGGTTCAGACGTCGCTGCCATTAAGACTACCGCTCGCCGCGAAGAGGACGCCTACATTATCGACGGCCGCAAGCGGTTTATCTCAAACGCCGGCGTGGCTGACTTCTACACGGTGTTTGCGCGCACGGGAACGCGCGAAGATGGACGCGCAGAGATTTCCGCGTTCGTGATCTCAGCGCGGATGCCGGGGTTCAGCGTCACTGAACGGACCGAGATGATGGCGCCGCATCCGATCGGCGAGCTGGAATTCAAAGGCTGCAAGGTGCCGGGCGAAGACATGATTGGAGCGCCGGGCGACGGTTTGCGGCTGGCGCTGCAAACGCTGGATATGTTTCGCGCCAGCGTGGGCGCCGCCGCGTGCGGCATGGCCCGGCGCGCGTTAGATGAAAGCATTCTGCATGCAAAGTCGCGCGAGCAATTTGGCCGGCCACTCTCAGGGCATCAGTTGATTCAGGAGAAGCTGGCCGACATGGCAACCGAGTTGGACGCTGCTCGTCTGTTGGTTTATCGCGCGGCGTATTTGAAAGACGCTGGCGCCGAGAGCTCCACCCGCGAGGCGAGCCAGGCCAAACTGTTCGCGACCGAGGCGGCCGGTCGCATCGTCGATCAAGCCGTGCAGATTCACGGCGGCACGGGCCTCGTGCGCGGCACCGTGGTCGAGCGGCTCTATCGCGACGTGCGTGCGCTGCGCATCTATGAAGGCACTTCTGAAATTCAAAAACTGGTGATCGCGAATCAACTCTTGAAAGAGTAGAGCGATGTCAACATGAGCAAGCAGATGTCACCGAATTTGGAGGAGCAGCTTGAAAGAGATCGGAAGCTGCTCGTTGCGATCAAAGCTAATTTGCCTCAGCTTGAGCGGCTGCTTTTCCAGTTTCGGTCTGACTACGAGGACCGTATATATCGTTTTTACTATAATTCGTTCAAGGTTTACTACCTTCAGGATTCCACTCTGCGAGCGGCAGAGATGTTCAGAACTATTGGGGGAGCAGTTCAGCGGGAGCTGTGTGCATGGTTCGAAGAAATTGTCGCCGTTGGGACTGGTGTCGAATTCGAGATGGAGCACAATCGCGATTGGCTACAGAGAACTCGTCCAATCGTGGAGGCCTTTCTTCATGCCAAGTATTTTCTTGAAATGATGGTCAAGTACGGCCAGGAGCTGGATCACTCGCCTCAGTTTCTACCGACAGGATGGGCAGCCATCCTGCTCTTATATAACCAGCGTTGAATCAGCAGGATGGATCCAAGTCGTCGGGAGACTGTCTCGGCAGAGGATCTCGAAATCACGAGTGAAGAGTCCAAGCAAAGAAATCGGCAAACCTCAGTCGCATCTCGCGCGCCGGCTCGGCCTCTTCGACGCGACGATGATCGTGATGGGCGGGATCATCGGCGCGGGCATCTTCACTAATCCTTACGTGGTCGCGCAGCAGGTCCACACGCCTTTGCTGATTCTGGGAGCGTGGGCGGTGGGCGGTGTGATTGCGCTCGTGGGCGCTTTCATCTATGCCGAGCTTTCATCACAAAGCTCAGAGTCCGGCGGCCAATACGTTTACCTGCGCGATGCGCTTCACCCTCTGGTGGCTTTTGGATACGGTTGGAGCCTGCTGTTAGTAATTCAGACCGGCGGGATGGCCGCGGTCGCGCTCATCTTTGCGAACCATGTTTTCGAGTTAGTCGGCGTGCAGGTGACGGATTTGCGCGCAGCGCTTTTGGGCTCGGCCGCTCTGGCCCTTCTAACGATCATAAATTGCATCGGAGTGCGCGCCGGCAGCGTGACGCAGAATGTTTTCATGATCCTAAAGCTGATCGCGATCACGGCGCTAGTCGCGTTTGGACTGACGGTTAGCGGGCCAGCCCAGGGAGCAGTGCTGCCAAACTCCGCCGGCTCTTCCATGACGATCTGGCAGTCGCTGATCGCGTTTGGCGCCGCGTTGATTCCGGCCCAATTTGCATACGGCGGTTGGCAAACGGCGTGCTTTGTCGCCGGCGAAGTACGCGAGCCTCGGCGGAACCTGCCGCGCGGATTGTTGTTCGGTGTTCTGGGCGTGATCGTGGTTTATCTATCGGTGAATTACGTTTGCGTGCACGCCTTGGGCGCGCAAGGGCTGGCGCAAACCAAGACGCCGGCGTCAGCGGTGATGCGTCTGGCGCTGGGCGAAAGAGGTGGACGATTCCTCGCTGCCGGCATCGCGATTTCCACGATCGGGTTTCTGAGTCAGAGCATGCTAACCGCGCCGCGTGTTTATTTCGCCATGGCCGAAGACGGGCTGTTCTTCAAGCAGCTCGCCTGGGTGAATCGCGCTCGAGTCCCCGCGGTCGCCATCGCTTTGCAAGGCGCGTTGGCAATCGTGATCGCTCTGGTCGCCAGCCGCTTCGAACAAATTCTGAACTATGTCGTGTCAGTGGATGTCGTGTTCTTTGCCTTGACGGCGGTATGCGTCTTTGTCTTCCGCGCACGCAATCGCGGGAAAGCGAGGGTCGATTTCTTTCGCATTCCGGGTCATCCCTTTACCACCCTGTTCTTCATCGCGGCGTGTTGTGTGATTACATTCAGTGTGGTTTACAAGGAGCCAATGAACACCGCAATCAGTCTCGGGATCATGCTGGCCGGGCTGCCGGCGTATTTTGTTTGGGCGTGGTTGCGGAGGCGTCGAGAGGGAAAGTTGTCAAACTTGGAGACCTGACCAGGCGCTTCGAAGTGGCGACAGTCTTTACGCAGAAGTTTTCATTTTCCATTTGTCATTGCCTTTGGACGTTGCCACGTAATCTCAACAAAGCGGTCTGCAAATGGACAATGAAAAATGACAAGTGAGAAATGGAAAATGAAGACGACCACTCTACTTATTTTTGACCTTTGACCAGTTTACGAGCGAAATGAATACGCAATCCACCTACATGCATTGGGCCAAGACGCGCCCGATGGTCAAATACGATCTTGCCTTGAGCGGCATACTTAATCTTCCCTTTGCCGAGTTGGAGGCGACGATCGAAGATCTGGATCTGAACGGCGACAACGCTTATGGTTATCGGCCCCTCGTCCAGGCGCTGGCCGCGCATAGCCAGGTCTCGCCGGAATCTGTCGTAACAATTTCCGGTGGCACTTCGATGGCGAACCATCTCGCAATGGCCGCGGCGATCGAACATGGCGATGAAGTTCTGATTGAGGAACCGACCTACGAACCCATCCTCGCGCTCGCGGAATATTTTGGGGCTCAGATCAAACGCTTCCCGCGATCGTTTGAGAACGGATATCGCATCGATGTTGACGAACTCGCGCAACGAATTACGCCGCGCACGCGTTTGATCGTGCTGACGAATATGCATAATCCGAGCAGCGTCCTGGTTGATGAAGCGACGCTGCGGCAAATCGGCGAGCTCGCGAAAGGCGTAGGCGCGCGGGTGCTGGTCGACGAAGTTTATCTGGCAACGATGTTTGAAGCAGCGCCGCGTTCGTCGGTTCATCTCGGCCCTGAATTCATCGCGACGACCAGCCTGACGAAGGGATACGGACTGAGCGGGCTGCGCTGCGGATGGATTCTGGCTGAGCCCGAAATGGCGCAGCGAATGAGGCTGCTGCACGATGTTTTTGGGTCCGTCGGGCCTCAGCCTTCTGAAAGACTCAGCGTCGTGGCGCTGGCAAAGCTGCCAAAGTTCATCGCGCGCGCGAAGATGATTCTGGAAACAAATCGCACGGTGCTCAGTGAGTTTCTCGACTCGCGTGAGGAGCTGCACGTTGTTCGCGCTGAATCAGGCACCACTTCATTTCCGCGCCTGCTGAAAGGTCGCGTCGAAGATCTCTATAAGTCGCTCCACGAAAAGCATGAGACGGCCATCGTCCCCGGCCGCTTCTTTGAATCGCCCCAGCACTTTCGGATCGGCATGTGTGCTGAGCCGGAGTTGTTCAAGATCGGAGTCGAAAGGCTGGGCGTGGCGTTGGATGGATTAGGCTAATGGGAACTGCGGAATGTTGGATAAACTGAAGGAACGTCTCATCTGATGTCTTCGGCGCGTAGCGTCGGTCTGAATTTAGCCCGGCGTTTCAACGCCAGGATCCGGTCATTGCGGTTCTCGTCGCGTAGCGACGATTGCATCCAACTCTAGTTTCAGCCGTCGCTACCCGACGAGAACACTTTGTTGCTTTTTCCCGGCCTTGAAAGGCCGGGCTAAAATCATATCGATGCTATGCGTCGCCTTTAGTCTGTCGGACACGGGTTGGTCATCGACGAGCTCTATGAAAATCAAAATCATCGGTGGCGGTCCGGCCGGCATGTACTTCGCCATCCTCATGAAGAACGCCGACGCCGCGCACGAAATCACAATCTATGAACGCAACGGGCCCGATGACACGTTTGGCTGGGGCGTCGTGTTTTCCGGCAAGACGCTGCGAAATTTGCGCGCCGCCGATGAGCCGACCCACGCCGCCATTACGCGGAACTTTGCAGCCTGGGACAATGTCGATGTAGTCCATCGTGATCAAAAGATTTCCATTCATGGGAATAGTTTCTCAGGCATAGCGCGCCTGGATCTGCTGAAGATCCTGCAGCAGCGTTGCGAGGAACTCGGGATCATTATCAAATTTTGGCACGAAGTCGCGGACATCGATTCGTTAAAGGCGGATTGCGATCTGCTGGTGGGCGCCGACGGTGTTAACAGCTTCGTAAGACAAAGCTTCGTGGATCAGTTCGAGCCCGATTTGAGTGTGCGTCCTAACAAATACATCTGGTACGGCACGAATCAATTGTTTCATGGGCTAACGCTGACGTTTCGGGCAAGCCCGGCGGGTGGGTTCGCGGCGCACTCGTATCAGTTCGATCCGACCACCAGCACTTTCATCGTCGAATGTGACCCGCACACCTGGAACGATGCGGGCTTTGCCAAAATGTCTGATGAAGAAACGCGTGCGTATATCGCGGAAGTATTCGCACCGGACTTGAATGGCCAGCCTCTACTTTCCAACAACTCAAAGTGGATCAACTTCATTCTGGTGAAGAACGGGCATTGGAGTTTTGAGAATATCGTGCTGCTCGGCGACGCTTTGCACACGGCGCATTTCTCAATTGGTTCAGGCACAAAGCTGGCGATGGAAGACGCCATCGCTTTGAAGGAATCATTTGATAAGGAGCCGGCAGCGGCGGCGGCGTTACGGCGGTTCGAAGAGATGCGCAAGCCCGTGATCGAGGAATACCAGGCGGCGGCTTACGAGAGCATGGTTTGGTTTGAAAACGCCCGGGACTACATGCACCTGACGCCGATTGACTTGGCTTACGTGTTGATGACGCGGAGTGGCAAAGTCGATCGCGAGAGTTTATGGCGGCGCGATCCCGAGTTTGTGGCCGCGTACGAAGCAGGATCCACAGATTACGCAGATTTCACAGATTAGAACCAAACGGTTAATCAGGACGAGTTGAGTTGCTTGAGTCTACCCGGCTGCGATTTCTCTTCTGCGTAATCTGTGTAATCTGCGGATTATCTTTTCCATCTCGGCGGCAAGAGTCGCCTGCGGCCATCGGCCGCCATGGGTATGTCAGGCTCATCCAGTTCCTTCCGATCCCAAAGCTTACATGTCACTTGTCGATGCGCTTGATCCAAAGCTTCACAGTAATTCGTATAGGTGCAGCGGCGGATTTCATCGCCGCGACCCAGCCGCACTTTGATAAACCAATCAGGATCGGCCAGAGCCTGGCGCGCTAGACCGGCGATGTCCGCCTGACGGCTCTGCAGAATTGATTCGGCTTGTGAAAAAGTCGTGATGCCCCCCGTAGCCACAATCGGCGTCGTGAAGCCCGCTGCATTCACGGCGTGTTTGATTTCTGCGACCAGAGGCACGGAACGGCCGAAGGGTCCACGTTCGTCGGATAGAGTCGTCGGCATGCATTCGTAGCCGCTCTGACCGGTGTAAGGATAGACGGCCTGCCCAATCTTTGGTTGCTCAGCGTCCTCGAACTTTCCGCCCTTAGAGATCGAAAGATAATCCATCCCGGCTCTCGCGAACTCTACGCCGAAATAAACGGCATCATCGATGCGATTCCCGCCGGCGATCACTTCATCGCCGAGGAAGCGCGCGCCGATCACGTAATCGTCACCCACGCTTTTACGCACGGCGCGATAAACCTCCAGCGGCAAGCGCGCGCGGTTTTCGCGTGGACCACCATAACCGTCGTCGCGATTGTTAAGCGCGCTCAGGAAACCGGCCATCGTGTAGGCGTGCGCGTAATGCAACTCGACACCGTCGAATCCCACTTCGCGCGCTCGCCGCGCCGCCTCAGCAAAAATGCCAGGCAGAACCTGCGGCAATTCACGGACGTGCGGTAGGTGCGTATCCGTCACGCGCTCGCGATAACCGCAGCGGAGAGATTCAAGCTCGCGCTCGCTGAGCACGCGATCGATCATTGCATCCGGCGCATCCTTGAGAAACGCTCGAACGCTATTTTCATCGGCGCTGATCCAGCTTGAATCTTCAGTCACTGCGGCAATAGCCTGGCGGTGGCCTTCAGTGATCTCGAGAAAGCGCTGAAAGTATTTTGCCGGGTCGGGCCGGCGCTTGACCGCCAGGAAGTCGATGATCTGAATGAAAAGTTTGGTTTGGCCGTCACTGGCCTCGCGGACCGTGTCGACCAGTTGACGCAGCCCGGGAAGAAATCGTTCATGGCTGATTCGTAAAAGCGGCCCGCTCGGAACATCGCGAATGCCGGTGGCTTCGACGACGATCACAGCGGGTTGCCCGGCGGCGAATCGTCGATACCAATCCAGGTTTTCCTGCGTGACAAAACCATCTTCGGTGGCGCGCCAGGGAACCATCGCCGGCACCCAGGTCCGGTTAGCCAATTCAAGCGAGCCAATGTTTATGGGGTGGAAGAGCTGAGAGTTCGCGGCCTCTTCCGCCGAAGGCCAACGGGTGTCCGGAATTTGATGCTTGATAGGATTCGCGAACTTCCACATTGCGCGGACACTTTAACATGTAAGTCAGACCGATAAGGTCAACGGCTTTGCCGCCTGATGTGCGGAAAGGCTCTGCCTTTCCATTGATTCAAGTTCGAAATGGTGAGAGGCTGCGCCTCGAACAGTGATTTTGGGCGTAGCCGTGAAGAAAAAGTGTGCCAGCCGGAAGGGCGGAGCCCTTCCGCACATCAAGCGACAAAGCCGCAGCGTGCTTCCTTAGGAGAGCGCTCAATACAAGGTGTCTGTGGTAAATTAGCGCCGTCAGCGCAGGGAGAGTCCATTGACCGACGACCTTCTTAAATGGCGTTCTGAGTTTCCCATTCTCGACCGGGCGGTCTATCTGATCTCGCACAGTCTGGGGGCGATGCCGCGCAAGACCTACGATCGCCTGCATGAGTACGCTGACATTTGGGCGACGCGTGGAGTGCGCGCGTGGGCCGAAGGGTGGTGGAACATGCCGGTGACGGTGGGGGATGAAGTCGCCCGCATCATCGGCGCCGATCCCCAAACGGTTGTGATGCACCAGAACGTTTCGATTTGTCAGTCGCTCATCCTCTCTTGTCTTCTGCCTCTCCCGGAAAATTCGAAACGCCGCAAGATTGTTTATTCCGAACTCAATTTTCCTTCGGTGATGTACGTCTATGAAGCGCACGCGCGTGGACATGGCCTGCGCATCGAAACGGTAAACTCTGATGACGGGATGACCGTGCCATTGGAAAGACTGCTGGCGGCGATTGATGAAGAGACGCTGTTGGTCCCGATCTCGCACGTGCTTTTCAAGAGCGCTTTTCTGCAAGACGCGAAAGCGATCACCGAACGTGCTCATGAAGTCGGCGCGATGGTCATGCTTGATACTTATCAGTCGGCGGGCACCGTGCCTTTCAGCGTGAAAGACTTGCAGGTTGATTTCGCCACCGGTGGTTCAGTGAAGTGGCTATGCGGCGGACCAGGCGCGGGATATCTTTACGTGCGGCCGGATTTGATCGATCGACTCGAGCCAAAGACGACGGGATGGATGGCCCATGAAGAACCGTTCGCGTTTGCCGGCGAGCTGCGTTACGCTCCGAACATCACGCGGTTCCTGCATGGATCGCCGGCGATTCCGGCTTTGTACGCGGCGCAGTCCGGCTATGAAGTCATAAACCAGATTGGGGTGGAAAAAATTCGCGAGAAAAGCATGCGCCAAACTCAGCGTCTGATCGAGATCGCCCGGGAAGCCGGCTTTCAGGTGACTAGTCCAAAGGATCCGGCCCAGCGTGGCGGCACCATCACAGTCTGGGACGATCATGCGGCCGCGATTACAAAAGAGTTGGTGCGGCGGGACTTCATCGTCGATTATCGGCCCGGTGCGGGCGTGCGTATCTCGCCGCACTTCTACACGAAAGATGAAGAATTGGAATTGGTCATCGCCGAGATGAAAAACATTCGCGACGCGAAGGCTTATGAGGGAAGTGAAAAAGTCGGCGCGGCATTTTAAGGATTTAATCTATGGAGCGCGGGCATCCTGCCCGCATTAAGCGCGAAGAATCAATTTGGAAAGCTGAGCGTGCTGCGCACGCTGTGCGGGCAGGATGCCCGCGCTCCCAAAGACATGTCAAATAACCAGAGTAAAGACACACCGCTCTCCTACAACACATATCTGCGCGTGCCCGAGTTGATCGACCTGCAGACCTGTCTGTCGACGCCGGCCCACCACGATGAATTGCTTTTCATCACCGTGCACCAGGCTTACGAACTCTGGTTCAAGCAAATCCTGCACGAGATTGATGCCTCGATCGCATTGATGAAAGAAGACCGCGCCGCCGAGGCCGCCCAGGCATTGCGCCGTATCGTCGAGATTGAAAAGCTGCTCATCGCTCAAATTCATATTCTGGAAACCATGAAGCCGGTCCGCTTTCTAAGCTTTCGAGACGAACTTAATCCGGCGAGCGGTTTTCAATCGATGCAATTTCGCGAAATTGAATTCTCGTCCGGCTTGAAGGACGAAAAGATTTTGCGGGCGTTCGCGGGCGACGACTTTGCTTTCCAGCGCTTGCAGGCACGCATGAATGCGCCTTCGCTGTCTGAGGTTTTCTTTGCGCTGCTGCGCCGTCATGGGTTCGACACTCCAGCCAGCGATTCGCCGCGCGACGCGAAGGAACGGCGCAGCAATTACGGTAAGCGGCAACGAGCTCTGGTCGAAGTGCTGACGCATGAAGAGCAGTTCTATAAAGAATCCCAACTGGCGGAAGGACTGATCGAGCACGACGAATATTTCTCGCTCTGGCGTTCGCACCACATCAAGATGGTCGAACGCATGGTCGGCGCCAAGCCCGGCACCGGCGGTTCTGAAGGTGTCGGGTACCTGCAAAAGACGCTCGACAAAAAATTCTTTCCCGAGCTTTGGGACGCGCGAACTTACCTGAGTGCGAAGCACGAAAGCGCAGGCTGTCCTTTTGCGAAGACCTGAAACGAAAGTCTCGGTACAGAACCCGGAGCGATAGCGACGGGGTCCGGCCATCCAACCCCAGTGGGTCGGGTATGTAAGCGCCCCGCCTTGAATCCTCTTCACATGTCGTGCGGGCTGCTGACACGCCCTGAGTTTCTCATTCGCACCGAGGCTTTAGCCCGGCGACAAGTGGTTGTGTTAGAAATGGAAAACCGTCTAAACCGGGTTTCCGGCTTGAGTGGGGCATTAAAGTCACCCGGCTAAACCCACGGTGCAATGGGAGGACACGAAGACAATTGTCCATAGAATTCCCCGAACACTTCAACATGGCCGACTACTTCCTCTATCACAATCTGGAGGAAGGGCGGGAAGACAAGGTCTGTCTCTACTTCAAAGATCAAACTTATACCTACGGCGAGGCGGCGCGGATGTCGAATCGCGTGGGCAATGCGCTGCGCGACGCCGGCGTCGAGATGGAAGATCGCGTGCTGATCGTTCTGCCCGACTGTCCTGAGTTTGTTTGGGCCTGGTTTGGCGCGGCGCGCATCGGCGCGGTGATCACGATGGTGAATCCGCTCCTGCCCGCCGCCGATTACCGTTACTATCTCGAATACACACGCGCGCGTGCGGCGATCGTCCACGAGTCCTTTGTTAAGCCGTTTGCTGAAGCTGCTCAGGACGCGAATTATTTGCGAGCCGTCCTGGTAGTAAGAAATGAAGACGCGGTTGATGAAGATCAGATCGCTGCGGAAAACAGCCGGGTAAAGTTTTTCTCTTTCAACGAAAGCGTCGTGTCACAGCCAGACATCTGCCCGGCAGCAGATACTCATCGCGACGACATTGCGATCTGGTTGTTCACGTCAGGCTCGACGGGACATCCAAAGGGCGCCGTGCACCTGCAACACGATCTGCCTTACAACACCGAAGTCTTTGCCAGGCGCACGATGGGCGTCAACGAAAACGACCTGACCGTGTCTGTTCCCAAACTCTTCTTTGGTTACGCCACCGGCACCAATCTCCTGTTTCCTTTTGCGGTGGGTGGTGCCACGGCTCTGTTTGCCGAGCGCTCAACGCCGGAAAAAATGTTCGAAGTGATCGAGCGTTATCGCCCGACCATCCTCACGACCGTGCCGACGATGATCAATGCCATGCTCAATGCCGAAGACGCGCGCGCGCGCGACATTTCCAGCATTCGATTCTGTTATTCGGCGGGCGAGGCCTTGCCTATCGAGATCTACCTTCGTTGGAAGGAAACCTTCGGCGTGGAAATTTGCGACGGCATTGGATCGGCGGAAATGTTTCACATCTATATCACCAATCGTCCGGACGATGTGAAACCGGGAACACTGGGCCGCATCGTCGAAGGTTACCAAGCCAGGATCGTTGATGCGGAAGGGCAGGAAATGCCGACCGGCGAGATGGGCACATTGAGGATTAATGGCGATTCGGCCGCGCTGTGTTATTGGAACGCCCACGAGAAATCAAAAGAGACTTTTGCCGGCGATTGGTGCGCCACTGGAGACCAAATGCATTGCGACAACGATGGGTATTACTACTATCACGGGCGCACCGACGACATGCTGAAAGTCAGCGGCGTCTTTGTTGCGCCCGCGGAGATCGAGAACTGCCTGCTGCAACACGACGCCGTAATGGAATGCGCGGTCATCGGCCATGACCGTGGTGACGGACTGGTTAAGCCGAAAGCTTTTGTTGTGCTTCGCGAAGGCCGCGAACCCACCGAAGCCTTGGCGGACGGCATCAAGCAGTTCGTCAAATCGAGAATCGCGGTTTACAAATATCCTCGCTGGATCGAGTTCGTCGCGTCCTTACCAAAGAACGATCGCGGAAAGATCGACCGTAAGCATCTTAAGAGCTAGCGGGTCATGGCTGCTCGGCACTGGCTTGGCCTATCGCCGCAAGCGTCGCCAGCAAAAGGCGCGAGAGATTAGCTAGAGCGATTCGCGATTTGTCACATAGAAAAGCCGCAGGCAGAGTTGCCTGCGGCTTTCTTGTTTTGGTGGCGTAGACTTAAAAGTCTATGTTCACTACCGTAGACGGCTTTCAAGATTGTAATCGCGCAGCCGGCGATAGAGTGTGGACGGCGAGATGCCAAGCATCTCGGCAGCTTTTCCGCGGTGCCATCCGGTCTGTTCGAGTGCGCCGATGATCTGTTGTTTTTCGACGTCACGCAGCGAACTCGAGCCCGACAAAGCGCCCGTGTCACCGGCGTTCGCCGGAACGGAGAGTTCGCCTGAGGAAGCGAGTGCGGCGGTGAATGGCACGGCTCCATTGCTGATGCGCGCAACTTCCGGTGGCAATTCGTTTGCGGTAATGACTCCCTCGTTCGATAGAAGTATGGCGCGCTCAAGACAGTTGCGCAGTTGTCGCACATTACCCGGCCAAGCATACGCTCGCATCCGGCCCAACGCATCGGGCGTGACTTCAGGAGGATGAGAACCACCGAGTTGTTTGAGAAGGTAATGCATCAGGGGCTCGACATCTTCCGGCCGTTCGCGCAGCGGCGTCAGGTGAATCTCGAAACTGTTGATGCGGTAAAGTAGATCCGCGCGAAACGTGCCATCTGCCAGGACAGAATCAAGATTGCGATTGGTTGCGGCAACGATGCGCACGTTTACTTCAACCTTGCGGACGCCGCCCACGCGGAAAAAGGTGCGCGTCTCGATCGCGCGCAGCAGTTTCGCCTGCAGGCTGGGCGGCAGTTCAGTCACTTCGTCAAGGAAGAGCGTGCCGCCGTCAGCCAACTCGATCAGTCCCAGCTTGCGTGCCTTCGCTCCGGAAAACGCGCCGGCCTCATAACCGAATAATTCCGACTCGAGCAGCGATTCCTGAAAAGCCGCGCAGTTCAAATCGATGAAAGAACCGTTCGCCCGATTCGAGAGACGGTGGACCGCATGCGCGATCAATTCTTTACCGGTGCCCGACTCGCCGGTGATTAAGACCGAGGCTTCAGACGGCGCGACGCGCTCAACCAAACGAATTGCTTCATTCATCGCCTGCGACTGGCTCACGATTTCCGGCAACGCGGATTGCCGCTCGAGTTGAGCGCGCAATCTCAAATTGTCGACGCGCAGGTTTCGCTTTTCCGCCGCCTGCCGCACGCGCACATCAAGCTCGCCGATGCTGTAGGGTTTGGTCAGATAGTCATAGGCCCCGTTCTTCATCGCCTCTACGGCGGTTTCGATCGTGCCCTGGCCCGTCAGCATGATTACTTCAGGCGGGTTAGGCCGCTCGTGAACGCGGCGCAAAAGTTCCATACCGTCCATCCGCGGCATGTTAATGTCGCAGAGCAGCACGTCTACATTGCTTTCTTCCAGTTTGCGCAGCGCGGCCTCGCCATCGGCGGCGGCCTGCACTCGATAACCCAGGCGTTGCAGTTCCTTCTGCAAAACCAATCGCAGATTGGCTTCGTCTTCAGCTATCAATAGCCTTGCGTCACGCTGTTCGTTCACTGCTTATGCTCCGCACCAGGAAGGTAATCTCATTCATCCGCGATCGGTAACGTGATAGTAAAGGTCGTGCCTTTGCCCAGGGTCGATCGCACATCCAGCCTGCCCCCATGATCAGATAAAATACCATAACAGACCGCGAGGCCCAGACCCGTGCCGTGCCCCACATCCTTAGTCGTAAAGAAGGGATCGAAAATCCTGGTCATGTTTTCAGGCGCGATTCCAATGCCGGTATCTATTACCTGGACCAGTATGCGAGATTTCGAGCGAATGGCCCGCAGCGTTAGCGTCCCGCCATCGGGCATTGCATCTATCGCGTTGGTCGCCAAAGCAATCACGGCCTGCTGCAACTGGCCGACGTCGCCGGAAACACTGGGCAGATCGGCGGCGGCTTCGATGACGATTTGAATGTCATCGCCTCGCTGCTGATGTGTCACCAGACGTGCGGTGGCTTTGATTATTTCGGTCATGTCCACCGGCACTCTTTGGCCGGCCCGCAGGCGGCTAAAATCAAGCAGCCCGTTAGTAATACTCTTACAGCGGAAAGCCTCGTCGCGAATCAAACCTAAATACTCGCGCAAATCTTCCGCGTCAGGCGAGTCGCTAAAGGCACCCTCTTCGATTCGCTTCTCGAGCGATTCAGCACACGCAGCGATTGTTGCCAGCGGATTGTTAATCTCGTGCACCACGCCGGCTGCCAGGCGGCCGACTGCGGCCAGTTTGTCGGCGCGGGCTACGGCCAAGTGGGCGCGGACGCGAGAGGTAATGTTTTCGCCCACCGTGATCACATGCGATACCTCGTCGTTTTCATCGGCGCGCATGGGTATCTTGCTAATCAACCAATGGTTGGTCTCGCCTGACTCAGTTATGCTTTCCTGTTCGATGCGATGAATCTCGCCGGTGGCAAAGACCCGGCTGAATTCTCTCTCCAGCAGTTCGCGGCTCTGCTTGGTGAGGACTTCAAAAATGTTTCGGCCCAGGGCTTCTCCGCGAGGCAATCCGAGCTCACCCAATTCGCGATTTCGATTCCAGGCGACGATCCGGTAATCACGATCGATGGCGTAGAGAGAAATAGGGAGTGTGTCGATGATTGCTTCGGTGAAGCGCTGCTGCATTTCGGATTCGGCAGTGCGGCGATCGACCTCGCGGGCCAGGGTGGCCGCCGACTCGCGCGCGCCCAGGTAGAGCGTCGAAATGTTTGCGGCGAGTGCGGCTTGCTGGGCGGCCGCATTTATCAGCCGGCATTCCTCTTCAGTGCAATCTTCCGCGAGCGCGAAAGCCACAACCATCGCACCAAAAAGTTTTTCGCCGGAGCGAATTGGTACCAGATATTCCGTTTCGTGTTCTGCGTCGCGCAGCAGAAACTCACGGTGATTAGTGAGCCGCGTTGGAGCTTTCGAACGCCCCGAGCCCAACCATCTTTCCAGCCGATCCATATTGAGCAGCGCAGAACTGCCGGCGCTACCTTCCCGATCAAAGACGCACACCGCCAGTCCGTGTCCGTTGTTATTAATGGCGCACGCGCTCTGTGAAGCGTTCGTCCCTTCGTAGATGGCTCCGGCGACGCGACTCGCAACTTGTTCGGGCACGATGGTTCTTAGCAGTCCGCGCCCAAGGTCGGCGAGAAAGGTCAGCTCGCGATTGCTGCCGATTAGTTCCGATTCGCGCTGCGCATAATTCAAATGAGAGTTGACGCGCGAAACTAACTCGCCGGGTGTGGACGGCTTGACGATGTAGTCATCGGCGCCGGCAGAAAAGGCCTCGACCTTGCTGCCTTCGCTATCGTCGGCGGAAAAAACAACTAAAGGTAATTGCGTCAGTGCCGGCTGGGCGCGCAGCAGACGGCAGAGCGCGAGACCGTCGACTTCGGGAAGTTCGACGTCGAGCAGCACCAGGTCGCACGCTTGTTTGTGGAGCAGGCGCAGTGCCGCCGGCGCGTCCGGCACACCTATCGTGCGGTGCCCGGCGCTTTCAAAAACGCTGCGCAGACCATCGCGCGCCGCTCGATCGTTATCGACGATCAATAGTGTGGCGACAGTTGTTTGTGGAGTGAATTGAACTGACATTCTTCGTTGCACGGTTTTGTGGTAGTCCTTCGCTTGCGAGGGTTCCTGAAAGATGAGGAGGCGTAATTAGATGACCGCGCTTGCTACAGCGAGCGGTCGAGAGCCTGGGACGAAGGCGTTGGATTCAGCCGGCCAGTCAGAACGCCGGCCAGTTCGCGGGTAAGAGAACGTGGACCCGCGACCACTCTTTCCAATTTGACTGGTAGGAGGCGAGTTGTCAAGAGTTTATTAGGATTTCTCTAGGAAAAAGCCTGCAAAGTGATGCGTTTGGGTAAGTGGCCGATTGGGCCGAGAGCCGATCTATCAGCGCGAGAGATGCGCCACAGGAATCTTCTCTAATCGCTCGAAGGGCTTTGCGCCGTTAGCAATATCGTTGACGGCGTGAAGAATATCTGCACTGTAATACCTCGTTCCGCACGCGTCGCAGACGCCGATCTCGACATCCTCGAGGATTATGAATCCCTTTTTGTGCTTGAAAGCCTCGCGCGCTACCTTCTTCGGGCGCACGGTTCCTTCGCAGTATTCGCAGCCGTAGCCGTAGCCGTAGGCTGAATTGTTATTGTTCTTTGCCGATTTCATAGACTGTTACGATTAAATAACGTTCTCTGCCGTGGAAGCGTCCAACGACGCCAACTGAAGTCTCGCTGTCAGCAGCAAAACCTTCTACCACGTATTTCACTCCGCGAGGATCGTCTTTGTCGCTTCGTACAACTTGTCCTGTCAAGATAGCTTGCTCAATATCGATTATGTCAAGATCGTCTTCTGCCATCTCTTCCATGGCGTGGACGGTCATATCATACGCCCTCAGTCGAATTATGTCTCTGATTCGCTCTATTCGGTAGTGTCCTAATTTGAAAACCAAGGCCCACTATTCTGGCATAGTGCTTGTTCTTACGCCGATTTGTCCCGTCTCCTTGATCGGTGATATAAGCCTCTTCGATGATTCGGTTTACCACTCTCTTCCATCTAGGCGCTAGAGTGCTCCTAATCGTCTGTGCTTTCGTAGTCTGGGGGCTTCTAAACTATTTAGCGGACGCGCTAGCACCGTTCGTTGGAATATTGCAGGAGTACGGGACTATAGCAAGCGGCATTAGTGCAATTATTATTATGGTAATAGTTGCGGGTCGCTATGAGGCCACACTTGATGCGCTGGCCGCGTATTTCTACGTCCGAGAAGACCTTAAAACGCCGATCTCTTTTGTTGAGGCAAAAAAGCTTTCTTTCTTATTTGCTGGTGACTCAAAGGGCAAATGGTATCCACTCGAAGAGGTCGCCAAGATGCCGAACGAACAACGGAAACCCTACCTCTTTCGTTTTGCTGACCGGGTCGCACGTGGCGAACTACCGAAAGGCTAGTCCGGTTCTCTAACGGAACGATTCAAAGTCTCACGTACCCAAGTAGAGAGGTCAGGCGAACCCGCAGCCTTAGCCGCACGTTCGTACATTGCCCTCTCAGACGGTTGAACGCGCATCTTTAGTATATCGCTCTTGGCTTTGCCTTTTTTGAACGCCGGACGCCCTACAGATCGCTTAACTTTTTCGTCGTGCATCTTTAATCTCCTGCATGATGGCCGCTCGTACTGCGCTCTGTGGCGAGTTGACGGGCGGCAAGTCTAGGACGGCTACATAACGTCTCGCTTGATCATCTTCGCCCGTCACATGGCCCCAGGCATAGGCTCTCTTGGCCGTGGGATGGCCCCGTAGATTAAAGACTTCCACTTCACCTTCCCAGACCGTTTTGCCTTGGAAAGTCTCGGTGACGGGTACAGTCTCAAGATGGCTAGCGGTCGCTCCGTGAAGGTTAAGAATGGCGGCCTCTAGTTCACCAATGTAATCAACCATTGGCAGCCTCCACTAGCTCGCCATAGCTCCAAAAGTCTCGCGTGATTCCTGCGGCCATCGCTGGCGTCATTCTCAGGCTCGCGTGGCGGCGCACAAAGTTGTAAGAGGCAAAGTGCAGAGCCACAGCCGCCTCGAAATTCTCAAGCTTCTTCGAGAAAGCCAAGGTCAGGCGATTCATCCGTTTCATGTGGAGGCGAGTAGTAGCATTCAGCCGTTCCACGTGGCTTGTATTGGCCCGTGACAGGTCGGGATCGCCGCTTACGACGTACTTGCTGAGTGAAACGAAGTCCGGCGCTTTGTACTTCCGTTCGGGCGAATATGCACCGTCGTTTGATGCGTAGCTCTTTACAACTTGGCTGTAATCCACGTCAGCGCCAAAAGCCAATTCCACGGCGTCGTAATACGCCGCGAGGCCGTCACTGGAAAGCTCGATACGATTTCTAAGTCGGCTTGCGAGGTCTGACATGAAAGCATTCGCGGTGGCTCCGTCACGTTTGCCAATCTTGTATGACGGCACGATCTTGGTATCGGAATCAATCGCGCAGAACGTCCACACGCTACCGAGTTGCGCGTCATCTTCTGGCTGTATGAACCGATCATGTTTTCCCACGTAGCTCCAGATTTCGTCCACTTGAATTCTTTTGCAAGACAGGTCGCGCATCTTCCGATCCAAGAGAGCCGCGCAGCCTTGGCCGATCTTAAGTCCCAGACGCATGATAGTGTCTCTGTGAATACCCGTCATGCGCTCGATTGAACGAATGCTATTGCCTTCCGCGAGAGCCGCCGTCACCGCAATTTGCTTGTCTCTGCCTAGTATGTTTCCCATCGTGAGAATATTGTCCCACACTAATTATCCACTTGTCAAGGAATATCTGTGGCCACGAAAACATGTTTTGGCTTGGCCGTAAGTATTGGCTTCCGCGGGGTTATGGCATGGCCTTAACTGAGTCAGTGACACGGTGGCTAGGGTGGGTTACTATTGACAGCGAGGGTGGTTTAGAGTAGAAACCAGATTCCATATTAACCATGAGTGACGAAAACGATCAGATTTCCGTACCCGCTCCCGTAAGAGAAATAGACGTTTTCTATAGGAAAGCGGAAGATCATCGCACTGTTCATTCCGATGGTGCGTGGGCTGGCTTGTCACCCCAGCTAGATATTCAAATCTCATTTTTTAGTGAACTGCAACCAATGCCAAGCAAAATACGTCACAAGCTGCTGGGAAATAGCCTTGGGCCGGAAGTGAAAAGAGACGTTGAAATAGGCATTCTCAGAGAATCTATAGTGACGGTTCTGATGAATCCAATAATCGCCATACAAACTATTCGGCTGTTGCAACAAATGGTTGAGAAGGTTAGAGAAATCCTACCGCCTGAGCTTCAGCAAGACTTAGACAAGGCACTCGCGTCTCCTATCAGTGAGAATGTTAACCCAAATGTCAGCGGTACTTAATATTGATCCATCATGGGCGTTACGACCGCGTCCTAGACTGGCGGAACTGCCGAAGTCTGATGCGACCCGCGGAAAATCCACGGTGTCGGGCTTTGCGTCCATCAACCCTTTTATAGCGCTGTTAGAGCGTTTGGATGCCTTTCTAGTTATCGAAAACTACAACGGCTTCACTCTTCGCATAGATCCGGAAACTCACGCTAGGGCACGGCGCTATTTTGAAGATGCGTATGAGGCTGTTATTTATCCTGTGCCAGAATTAACCCCTGACGGTGAAGGCGGGATCGATATTGAATGGGAAACCAGGGGACGCCATTTAGCCCTAAACGTGAGAAGCAGGGAGGCTACCCAGCCCGATTTTATCTCATGGCGGGAACCTGAAGGACGATACGAGGGCGACGTGGTTACGCAAGAATTATTAAATGATAGGCTCCGATGGCTGAGCCGTTAACTATGCGCACGTTCTATAATGGTTGTTCCCAACATCCCTCCGCCATATTCATGCCAAACCATTCTTTTTAGAGCTATTCCTTACGACAATCTGCTTTTCAAGAAGACCGGCGAACACAAGCCTAACGTTTTCTTCCGGCGCGCGAGTAGCGATCCTCACGGGCTGTCTCTGGTCGATTCGATCCAAGGATGCAAAGACGTGTTTGGACTCCCGATCTTTGGCGTTCGGAGTATCCACGTTGGAGCCATGCTAGACCTCAACCAAGATTTGTGGCTATTTCCTGACGCTGACGCTCCTTCTCACGCCAATATCCGACATCGAAACGGCGACCTTACCCCTCGCCTTGTAGATAACGATCCGGAATGTCGGAACTTGGCGGACGATCTAATGCGGATCAGCCGACCTGTTGAGTATTGGCACGAAGAAAATGCCGACGAGCGGTTCCAAGCGGAGCTAGCAGGTAAACGTGCGGGCCGCGCAGCGGATTAATTTCAAATTAGGACACTACCCTCTATTCTCCGGGTAGGCACACGGACATTCTATCAATTGTGATCTCAATTCCAGCGCCAAATGATCTTGCAACAGAAATTTAGTTGATCGCGGTGGTTACCAGCGGCCCATCAGCGCGTTCGGCCACTGCTTTGGACGAAGCAGGCTTCGGGCTGGCGGCACGAAATACGCCGGTTTTGTGAGTTGATTTGGCGCGATACATCGCCTGGTCGGCGGCTACCAGAAGCTGGTCCAGAGTCTCGCCGTCAGCTCCATAGACGGCTGAGCCAACACTGATCCCAACCCGGGCGCGGCCCTGGCCCCGAACATCGATCGTAAAACTCGAGACGGTTCTTTCGATACGTTCGCGAAGATCCTCTACTTGATCGACAGTCGCATCATTTACGATTGCGACAAATTCATCACCGGCATAACGCGCCAGAAAATCGTATTCGCGCAATTGAGCCTGAACCAAAGCGGCGACTTCACGCAGCATCCGGTCGCCGAGCTTGTGCCCGAATGTATCGTTGACCAATTTGAAGTCGTCAAGGTCAAGCATGATCACCTGGAAGGGATGGCCCGTGCGGCGCGCGCGCGATACTTCTTCCTCGAAACGGACGTGTAATCGGCGCGCATTCGGCAGGCCGGTGAGCGAATCGGTGAGCGCGTTCGATTCAGCCCGAGCATGATTCACAGCGTTAGCCAGTGCGTCGGACGCCAGCCGGGTCACGGTTTCAAGCAGGCGGATCTGATCGTCGCTGTATTCGTCGAGGCTCATCGAGTACACCGAGAGGGCCCCCAGCAACAGGTCATCCTTGAACAATGGCAGTGAAGCCATTGAGCGATAGTCATCTTCGAGCGGCAACTTCACGGTGGCAAAATCCAGGCTCGGATGAATGCGGTTGATGGCCCGACGGTTTGATAGGGCAAAGCCCGTTACGCCTTCACCCGGAGCAACACATCGCGCGTGCAGTAGTTCGGCATTGCGCCCGATCGCGAGCGCCGCGGTGGCGTAACCTTTGACTTCGTCGTGGAGATAGACGACGCATGTATCGAACGGAACGATCTGGCCTACTTTGTCGACCAGCACGGCCAGGGTGTTCTTTACTTCCAGTGAAGAGCCAAACGTCCGGGCGATCTCATAAAGCGCGTAGACTTCCCGGTGCGCGTTGCGAATCTGGTCATAGGCAGCGAACGATGTGTTTTCCCGAGCCTGGGCGTCTCGTTCTTCCGCCGGCGCCATCGGACTACCCGGCACGGTGATATGGATTTGATCGGCGAGGCCGCGCGCTGCTATTTCAGTTTCGAAGCGCGGCAGGTGCTCGATAAAGAGTTCGACTATCCTGGGATCGAATTGTGTTCCCGACTCGTGACGCAGCAAATCGATCGCGCGTTCGCGCGACATGCCGGGACGAAACGGACGGTCTTCGCGGACTGAATCAAAACAATCGATTACCGACATGACCCGCGCCGTGATGGGAATTTGTTCCGCTTGCAGGCCGTCCGGATATCCTTCGCCATCCCAACGCTCGTGATGATGCCTGACGATCGGCAGCACCGGGTAGGGGAAGTTGATGCGGCCCAGTATTTCAGCCCCGACGACGGTATGAATTTTGGTTTTCTCGAATTCGGCCGGGGTCAGCGTGCCAGGCTTGTTCAGAATGTGATCAGGCACCGCAAGTTTGCCAACATCATGCAGTAAGGCGCCGGCATTGAGCGCCAGGATCTCGGCACCGGACAAATGCAGCAGCTTGCCGAGCCCTTCGGCGTAAATCTGCACGCGGCGCACATGGAAATGTGTGGTTTGATCTTTCGCATCAATCGCCGTGGCCAGGGCTTCGACAGTCGCCAGATGCAGGCGGCTCAGTTCTTCAGCTTCCCGAGTCTTCGCATTGACGCGTTCAAAGTAAATCTTATAAGTCCAAAAGGTGGCGGCAATCATGGGCACGCCTAACAGCACATAGGCCCATCCCAGATGGGTCACTGCCGAGTAGACAATCGCCGTCGCGATTGCCGAACCCAAAAAGGACCACCACATCCACAAGTAACCGTCGCGCCAGAATCTCAGAATTGGCCGCTGCGTTCTCAGCGCATAAAATGTCGAAATCGTAAAACCGTTAATGACGTACTGCAGTAGGCCCAACAATGCGAGCGCGCCTAGCAGTTGGTCCAGACGCAGGTGAGTCGTCCCCAACGGTTGTTGCGCTACATGGGCGTAACGCGCCACCACCAGATAAAAAACCTTTCCCACAATCAATACCGTCACGGCCATCATCGCGGGCGCGCCGATCCAACTGCTGACCCTTTTCGAAGTCCTTCGCGAACTAACAAATGCATCAACCATTCCGATTACGATCGCCGCCGGTATGCCGAGAAACAACAAGCCAAGGAATATGAATACGTCGCCCGCGGTGAAACTGGAGCCGGTGTTGGGAATGCGAATCGGATTGTATCCGGCCACGATTACCAAGGAGAGCAGGCCGGCGAACCCGGCATACTGGATTGGTGAAAGGCTTAAACAGCGCAAGACCGCCCACACGAATACACTTGCACCGGCAATGACCATGAGGGACCAGTAGGTCTTTGCCGGGCGGTTGTAGTCGGATATGTCGATCAGTTTCATCTATCGTTTCTGTGTGCGGCTTTTAATGGTGCGCGGGACTTAACGGAGGAATGCTTATCCATTACTAATTAGTTCATTTGGTCTCCTTTCTCTGGTACCGAGCGAAGAAAGTGTCCGCGCCGAAAGCGAAGTCCCGGAGCAACTGGGGCTTTCGCTTCCGGCGCATGACCGGCAAGTCGGCGGAAGTTGGCACGCGTCCGCCGCCTGGAGCCTCGATAATTGTCTGACTATGATCGTCGCGCGATGTCGGCACTCGCTTTCGAAAGGCTTTTACGCGGCTAGCGGACCCAGTGCGGTGGGTCCAGTCAGCGGTGAACGCTCCTAGCCGCGATTTCCAGCTTACAAGGGCTGTGCCGTGGGTCTATCGTTGGGAAAACGCATGCAACGCCGCTATTGGTGAGGTTTCAGACGGCACTAAAGGTGACTATCTATCACCCTCAATTCCCTATCTTCAATGTGACGGGTCAAAGTGAAGGTTTCGGTCAGGTGTGAAACCAAGGATCGTTGACCAGTTAACAGCGGCTTCGCCGCCTGATGTGCGGAAACGCTTTGCCTTTCCGATGACCCTAGTATTTTTCCGGCGGCGAGGCTGCGCCTGGCCGGAAGATGGAGGCATAGCCTCATGAAAACAAAAAACAATCCGCCCGGAAAGCCATAGGCTTTCCCCACATCAGGCGGCAAAGCCAAAAAAAAACAAACGCGGTTCTGCTAACGCCGCGGTCGAGCGCTTGATGTTGACAACAATCGTTTGCACAGTGCACCTTTCAGTTTTCGTTCGATTCATCAAACTAGTGAGCAAAGTCATCCAGCCGAGACGAGAACGCCCGCCGACTGTTGGCTATCTGGAATTGCTGCGTGCTAATCGTAGTTTCCGTTTCCTTTGGCTGGGCCAGGTCGTCAGTCAGATGGGCGATTGGTTCGACACCATCGCTGTCTACACGATCGCTCTGCGACTGACAGGTTCAAGCCGCTCGGTAGCCTTGATCATGGTCGCGCGCTTTCTGCCGAGCGTCGTTATGGGGCCGCTGTCTGGCGTCGTCGCAGATAGATTCAGCCGGCGCTCAATCATGATCACCGCGGATCTATTGCGCGCCGTTGTAGTCCTCGGCTTCTTATTTATCCGCCGGCCCGATCAGATGTGGCTGGTCTACGTTTTGACCGTCATGCAGTTGGCCTTTTCTGCATTCTTTGAGCCGGCCAAGACCGCCGCCATTCCGTCGATCGTTTCCGACCGCGAGTTGTTGCCGGCTAATGCCATCGCTTCTGTTACGTGGTCGGTGATGCTGACGCTTGGCGCGGCGATGGGCGGATTCGTCGCCGGCTGGTTCGGCACAGACGTGGCCTTTGTGCTCGACTCGCTGACGTTCATTGCTTCAGCTCTGCTGATCTTGAGCGTGAAACTGCCCCGGCGTCCTGCGCGCGTCAAAGCGAAACTTAAAATCGGCAAAGCCCTCGGCATTACTGACACGATCGAGGGCGCGCGCTACGTCAAGCATCGTTCGCGGGTCCTGGCGTACTTGATGGTGAAACCCGCCTGGGGATTGGGCGGCGGCATTCTGACATTGCTGGCGGTGTTCGGCGAAAGAGTTTTTCCAGTCGCGGGGAAAACTGCAACCGGGATTGGCGTTTTGTTTACCGCGCGCGGGATCGGCACGGCGGTTGGGCCAATTGTCGCCCAACGTTGGGCGGGCGAAACACCCAAGCGAATGCAGAACGCGATCGGGATAGCGTTTTTGATTGCCGGCGTGTTCTACGTCGCCTTTGGGGTCTCGCGCAGTTTCACTCTGGCGCTGTTGTTTCTGGCAATCGCGCACTGTGGCGGCAGCATCCTCTGGGTCTTTTCCACTGTATTGCTGCAACGCGAGGTCGAAGACAAATTTCGCGGACGTGTCTTCGCAGCGGAACTGGCGCTACTCACGCTGACGATGGCTGCTTCGAATTACCTCGTCGGCGAGCTGATGGACCGTTTTGGTCTGTCGCCGCGAGTGGTCACGGCCGGGGTGGGTACGTTTTTTCTGCTGCCCGGATTGATCTGGTTTCTAACCCAGAAGCGTTGGGATCACAAAATGAAGTTGCCTGAAATTGAACCGCCTTTAGAAGGAGTCGGAGAAATTCCGCAAGACCTGGGCAACGAACATTTTGAGGTTTAGCAGCGGGCAACGGCCCCGGCTCGGCGCGGAAGAAAGGAGGGCAGTAGCCCTCCTCTAAACATGGCGGGTGGTAGTGGCTATGAAAATAAAAATCGGAGTCATGGGATCGGCAGAAGCCGTTACTGAGACCGCCTTACGCGAGAAAGCCGCGGCGCTCGGCAAGGCGATCGCGAGTCGGGACGTGATCTTGCTTTCGGGTGCGACTACTGGCTTGATTTATGAAACCGGCAAGGCAGCCAGCGACGCCGGTGCGCTTCACGTTGGCATTTCTCCGGCCGCCGATGAACGCGAACATGTCGAGCGCTATCAACTGCCGCTGGACGCGTGCGCCGCGATCATCTATACGGGTTTTGGCTTGAAAGGCCGCAACGTCGTCCTGGTGCGATCATGTGATGTTGTGCTGATCATGGCCGGCTCGATTGGGTCACTAAACGAATTCACGATTGCCTACGATGAGGGTAAAGTCATCGGTTGTTTGACGGGTACCGGTGGCGTCGCGGATGAAGTCGAGAGTCTGGTCCGGACTTTTCAGAAACAAACCAAGGCGCGCGTTCTCTATGATGATGATCCGGCCATGCTAATCGACCGGTGCCTTGCTGAAGTCCAGTAGGGACTTTGTCGACGCGAAATATTGAGATCCTCCGGAGCGTTGAATGACGGGAGCAAGACGGACTCACTTTGCTGATATTAGCTGTGCTTGTTTCTATCGACCGCATTTGCGTCTGAGCATGGTCGCAGGCAGCATCGACGATGACGGGTAAAAGAAACCGGCGGCAGAGTTTTTGGTTGTTATGAGAATAGCGTCCGGTTTTGAGGTACAATGCGGACGCTGGCTTTCCGGGTTGACCAAATCAATCAGCGAATAGCAACTGCAATTTACGCTGGGATTAACCCAGTGAATTTTAGAGTAGAGAGTAGAAGGAGATAATCAATGAATAGTAAAGCCGTAACCCTCAGAGCCCTGGCGATGGCCGCTCTGATTTTCGCCGTCGCCGTGCTGTCGGGATCCACGACTTCGGCGAAGACATCTGGAGATGTGTCAACGCTCGTGCCCCGAATCGAGTTGGTGCAACCAGTTAGCGCTGGACCGCTCACCTCCATGCTTCTGGACGATCCCGAGGCCGTCTATGAAGGCGCGAGAATCGTCCACAACGTCACCGTCGACGGAGTCAAAGGTATGCGAGTGCACGCCACGTTCAGAGTCAGATACGGGCAGGGCGTCCCCAGCATGATGATCGCGTATTTTTTCTATGACGACGAAGACAATACGCCGCTAAAAACCGATGACGCAAACTTTCGGGACAAAAAAGGCGGAGTCTCTTGCCATGTGAATTTCACGCCGGCTTATGATCCTGCGGTCTACAAAGACTTGCAGCTCTTCATGCCGTATGAAGCCCTCAACATGGAAAGCGGCGAAACCTATGACCTGAAATTCTACCTCGCCCTTTACGACCGGGAAGGCGGAAGGTTCTTTGGCAAATCGGGCTGGTACAAGTTCAAGCTGACCATGCCCTAGTGCGAATGCTCGACGAGGAAGCCGCTCTCACGGCTTCACCGATATCTACCATGGCGCGCGGTTGGGAAAGCAAGTCAGTCGAAGATCAGATCAGCGACGCCGAGGCTGAAAAGGCCGCGCGCTCCAAACCTTTCCTGTCTCCTGATGAACGAGAGCGACAAACCCGCAGGCAGTCGCTGCTGCTATCGCGTTCACAAATTCTCAGCCGTTTGAAAGTCGCGGGGAATGCCCGCTATCGCGCGCAGCTCGAAGCGGCCCTCAAGCATGTGGAGACGCAGTTGAAAGAAGTCGGGTAACGCGTCAGAGCAGCCCTCATTCCAACCGAAACCAAAACATATCTTCGTAGAATTAAGGCGTCGTCTTCGGCGCTGCCGGCGGCTGATTGAACTTGGTATCGTCCACCGGCACGTTGAGTTTAATCTCGTCGAACTTGCGGGTAATGACCGGGTTGCCGGGGTCTACGGAAGACACTCGCACCAGAAACGGCAATTTCACGCCGTCGACGTCGCGATAATCTTCAAAGTCAGTCTGCTCAGGTATGACGCCGATGATCGTGGGCAGGTAAGTGATCCGGCGCAGCAACAGTCCGCTTTCCGCGTCAAACGCCAGCCGCTCGCGTTTGTTGTCCGCCGTGGTCCCCTCCAGAATATAAACGTCACGGTCGCCGATCTTGTCTCTCCGCGGGCCGCGGAAACGCGTGTATTGCTCGTTCAGTTTGAGGTTTCGGAACAACTGCATCGAGAGTCTGAGATCGCCCAGTTGTTGTCCGCTCAACTCGTGCACGCCCTGCTGGTTTTTCTCCCAGCCTGCGGTGCCGTTGACGGCGCGCTCCATAGTGCCGCGCGGCGTGACGAATGATTCAAAACCTTTGTCGGGGGCGGACTGATCGATCTCGTAAGCTCCATTCATGCCGTTTGCGGTCGCAACCGATCCCTTCATGACCCGGCTCTTGATCTTATCAATCGCCGCCTGGCCGCCGACCGCGGCGACATACTTATTGAGAATGTCATCAGCGGAGGGACCCGCCGGTCTGGGTGTAGCTTGAGCAGCGGCGGGAGGTGCGCCGGCGCTACCCGCCGCGCCGGGACTGGCGCCGGGCGCCGGTGGTCTCGGAGACGGAATCGCCAGCGGCAAAGGGGGCAGGCCGACCGGCGACGTGCGCCCGCGATGGCAGGTATAGCAACTGACATCGGGATTACCGTGAAAGCTCGTCTTGTTTAGATCAAGCACCATCTTGATCATCATGCGCGCGGTGGCTTTCTCTTCTTTTTCGTCCGACGCGTAATCCCATTGACCGTTCTTGTTTACATGACAGAAATTGCAACGCACGCCGAGCGATGCGGCCATGTAGTTCATCGCCGGAATAAACTGCGACTGGGGCATGCCGTTGAGAACCTTGATGTTCTTTTGGACTTGCTCGACGGTTTTCTCTTGTGGCGCAGCCGGCGTGGCCGCACCCTGGGTGCGCGTATTACCAGCGTTACTGCTACCGATGAAGACGGTGAGCAAAGCACCGATCAAGAGACTTAGAACGGTTAGTTTCAGGATCATTTGTTTCATAGCGATGACCAGAAGCCTCCTAGCGTTTGTGGCAAGTCCTCTAAGTAATGCAAGAGAGTGAAGGGCCAAGATAGATGAAACAATCTCAAAGCGCAAAGCAAAACACCCGGCAGGGGAACCGGGTGTTTCGGAATCGCAACTCGCAATTCGTTACTTATTTACTCTTCTTGCGCGAGTGATTGTCCTTCGCTTTCATTAAGCTATCCACCGATTGGTATATCTGTAAATACATCTGGGTCTCGCGCGGAATCAGCGTGCGCCAACCTGCGCCGGCGCGCCGGATGTAACCCGGCAGCTTCGCCGCGTTTGAATTGTAGCCGGCGGCCAACAGTTCAGTGGTAGTCGCCTGTCTGGCGTTGAGAGCCGATTGAATGTCTTCGTTCGCGGAGAGATCGTTCCAGGTGTCCTGCATGTAGAGCAGCATGGCTTCAAGCGCGTTCCCGTGGTTGCGCATGCCGGCAACAAAATCAGGATTCAGTCCCACGCCGGAATGGCGCTCGCGCATCAGCGCATAGGTCCACGGAATCATCTGGACCATGCCACCGGCGCCGGCTGAGCTAACCGAATAACGGTAAGTGTCGAGCTCGTTGAGCGCGTACAGCGTATAAATCTCTTCGAAAAGCGCGATGCGATTTTCATTTCGAAAACGATCGTGATCGACGTGCTCTACGATGCAGAGGTGCTTGGCAACATCGATCAGATTCGGAGCGATGTTCACGCCTCTCTCATGCAGCCGCTTCGCCGCCAGATCGATCATCGAGTTAACGTAGGTCTGGCCCGACTTCATCAGCTCGTTTGACAACAGCGCCGGATGCGCCGACGTGTAGTAAGCCATCTCGCGAAAAACGCCTTTGCGCTCAATTGGGAATTCCACCGCCAGAGGCAACAACGATCTGCCTTTGTCGTCAAAAACCGTGACGGCCGTATTGACGCCATTGGCGCGGACGATATGAATCTGGACCGGCAACCCGAGGGAGGAGGTCGCCGAAAGCTCAGAGCCTTTAGTCAGAAAGGTCTTCTTTGCCACGCGGATCAAATGAATCTGCGAAGTTTCCGGTAATAAAGCGGCTACCGTTACGTAATCAAGCGAAGGCGACATCATCGCAGTCGGCACTGGTCTGACTTTCATCAGTCGCTCTGCTTCGTTAATGCGCGAACGAATCCGGTTGGGTGAAAGCCGGCGAGCGTTGGATTCTTCGCGCGATGCCAACTTCGATTCTTCGGGCTGCTGTTTGTTAGGCGCGACCTTTTCAGTCGACCGCGTTTCGGTGTCGGCCGGACGCGAGGTGGTCTGCTGTTGAGCGGATGGTTCCTGAAACTTCGCCTTCGTAGACCGACCCGTCTTTGCGGCGGCAACCACCCGCGGACGTGTCATTGATTCGATCGACCTTGAGGACTGTGCTGAAGAGCTGGCGGCAAAGGAGAGCACAAATGTAAAGAGAAGATACATACAAGACTTTTTCATGATGTTTGCTTTCTGAGGGAAGGCCTTCGCGGAGTGCGAAGTTGGACCTCAGATTCGCGTAAACATCACTCGATGTCAATCACTTTTTTTCTGGAAGATCGCGCACTGAATTCCAGTTTTTTTCTGGAAGATCATTGCTTGAATTCCAATTTGTTTTCTGGAAGATCGCTCGTCGACTTCCAATTAATTTCTGGAAGATCTTACGTTGGTTTCCAGTTTTTTCAAAGCCGTGAAAAGCGCAAGCAATGTTTCAAAGTTTTCTTTCCGCGATGGGAGACTCTTGCGCCAGCCCAATCACTCATCGTCTGTGGGCAAAGCGCGTTCCAGTTCCGTTACTCGCTTAGTCAACTCTTTTATTTCCTTACGCACATGCGGCAAACGGCTGATGTGAGCATTCAAGCGCTTATATTCATCCAGAGGTTGAATTGGAATGCCCCACCAAACACCGGGCCGGACAATCTTCCCGGGCAGAATGCCCGCCTTCGAGCCGATGATAGCGCCGCTCTGCACGCGGATATGATCGCCAAAGCCGACCTGACCTCCGATCACACAATCATCTTCGATGGTCACGCTGCCGCTGATGCCTGTCTGTGCGGCAATCACAACTCGTTCGCCAATATCACAGTTGTGTCCGACGTGGACCATGTTGTCGATCTTCGTGCCGCGGCCAATGCGCGTGCGACCCAGCGCCGCGCGGTCGACGCAAGTGTTCGCTCCCAATTCGACGTCGTCTTCGATGGTCACGGTCCCGATCTGGGGAAACTTGTGATAACCCGTTTCGCCTCGAACATACCCAAAGCCATCCGCGCCAATGACTACACCCGCATGAAGGACGACGCGGTCACCTATCGTCACGCCGTCTTCCAGAAAAACGTTCGGATGAATCAAACAATCGCTGCCGACCTTTACATGATCGCCGATTTTCGCGCCCGCGCGAATTTGTGTTCGATCGCCGACGATTGAATCCTCGCCGACCGTAACAAACGCGCCAACAAAAACATCCCTGCCCATCTTCGCTGACGGCGAAATGACCGCGGTATGGTGTATTTCCGCCGAGCGCTGCCGCGATGGGTGCAAGACTTCAGCCATCAAAGCGAAGGCCAATTTTGGGTTCTTTACTTCAATCCGGCAGGGGATTTTCAAGTCAGCGCCTAACGGGCTGATAACACACGACGCTTTGGTATTGGCCGCGGCCGCGAAGAATTTTTCTTCCTCAACATAGGCAATATCGCCCTCGCCGGCAGAGTCCAGACTAGCCACGCGAAGGATCGGAACACCTCCGTCGCCGACGACTCGGCCTCCCACATGTGCCGCGAGTTCGGAAACTGTTTTAGCGGTCAGGCTCATTACGTTCGCGAAGTATGAGGCGATAGTATAACGAGGTCGCGGCAAATGGCGAACTCAGATTCATCTGAAGCGCCCTAAAACATTGAGCTTTATCGCGCCACGCGCCAACGGACGGCTTTTGTCTTGCCTTTGCCTGTCCCGGCCAATTATCATGACTGGCGCTGTGGATTAGCTCTAGTCTCGATTTTTGGGCCGCAGTGCGATAACTTTTTTAGGCTTTTAATAATTGTGGCGCGTCTGAAATCCAAAGCGCCAACCGAGGAGAGCAATAATTGTTTAGTGATCAATTCCGCCGAGGCGAGACAGACAAGGGTAAATTGACCGGGGTCAAGAGTTCTAAGATCGTCTCGACGCTCTCGGATGTCGCCTGGAAAGCTTTCCAGTCGGTTAACCAGCGCTTGCCCGAAGGCGAGGCCATTCGTCCGAAATGGGCGCCCGGCCCGCTACTCAAGTCTTACGAACGCACTTCGCCGCCACTCGGCTTTCCCAGAGAGACAGATTCGCTTTGCCCGCGCTGCGTGAAAGAAGTGCGCGATGCTGTCATTAGCGGCGAGACCACGCTCGAGTCTCTGATGAACGAGCATCCGGGCGAAATCAAAGCACAGATTGTGGAAGAGAACGGACAGGTCGTCATGCGCAAGACCTGCCCAAAGCACGGCGAGTTTGTCGATGTGATGGCGACTGACCCCGCGTTTCTCGAGCGGATTGAATCGCTGTTCTTCGGACGCGACTTTAAAGCAGCCGAAGACAAGCACGTGCACAAGCACGGAACCTCGAATATCAAATTCGGCCGCGGCGCCGTATTGACCGTCGACCTCACCAACCGCTGCAATATGATGTGCAATCCGTGCTTCATGGATGCGAACCAGGTTGGCTACGTTCACGAACCGACGTTTGAAGATACGAAAGCGATTCTCGATCGCGCAGTTTCGTTCAAACCAAAACGACAGGTCATTATTCTTTTTTCAGGTGGCGAGCCTACGCTTTCGCCTTACTATCTCGAAGCAGTCGCGTACGCGAAGAAAGTCGGCTTCTATCGCATCCTGGCCGCGACCAACGGAATTCGCTTTGCCGAAGACATTGAGTTTTGCAAAGCCGCTAAGGAAGCCGGACAGCACGGAGTCTATCTACAGTTTGACGGGGTCAGCGAAGAGAAGAACGCCCATCGTGGTGTCGGCAATCTGTTCGATGTAAAGCAACAGGCGATTGAAAACCTCGCGAGTGTGGGGATTAAAGTGACGTTGGTCACGACCATCGTCAATACCATCAACAACGACGGTATCGGCGCAATCGTCGAGTTCGCGGCGAAGAACATCGACAAAGTACAGACGATCGCGTTTCAACCTGTTTCTTTTACCGGACGGGATGAAGATGTGCCCGACGAGGTTCGCATCAAGCAGCGCTACACGCTCGCCGGCATGACGCATGATCTGAAAGACCAGCTCGGCGGTCGCTTGCAACCTTTGCGTGATTGGTATCCGCTGTCTTCTTATTCCGCATTCACGAGTGTGATGGACATGCTGCAGGGCGCCGATGCACCGTGGGGTTGGTCTTCCTGCAATTGTCATCCGAACTGCGGCATCTTTACTTTGATAGTGGTCAACAAAAAGACGGGCCATTACTCGTCTCTGTTCGACTTCTTTAACTACGAACAGTTCATGAAAGACGTCGCGGTGATCACCGACACCGCGCGCGGCAAGAAGCTTTCATACGCCCAACTGGGCATGGCGATCATGCGCAACTTTGACGCGGCCCGCGCGCCTGAGGGCTTTCCGATTTCGCAAATCATCAATCTCTTCAAACCGTCGTCGACTAACTCGAGTTCGGATCGCAACGATCGAATGAAAGCGAAAGTGGCTGATGACACCAGCGACAACTGGCGCGTGCTGTGCGTCGAAGGCATGTGGTTTCAGGATCTTTTCAATTACGATTTCCGCCGCACAGAGATGTGCGTGATTCCTTACGGCACGCAGGAAGGCGAAATTTCATTCTGCGCCTACAACACCGGGGTGGGCTGGCGGCAGATAATCGAGAACATGCACAAGACCGCTAACCTGGCGGAATGGTACGAACAGAATGAGCGTCACGCCGTATACGCCGCCGGCCACAACGTTCCCGGCATATCCAAGAAACACTCCCTGAGCCTGCCGATTGTAAACGCGATTATTGCCGAAGAGGACGGGCCGATTAATCTCGTCACGCCTTATCTGATTGAGGAACGCGAAGAGGAAACCGTGAGCGTTTGAGTCCTACAGGCAAACCGAATCATGGAGAGGGCGGCCGATGCCGCCCTTTTCCATTACTTAACCTTCTCGTCGTCTTCGATTTTCTTTTTCAGATACTTTGCGAGTTTCTCTGCCGTGCTTCTTTCACCGCGGTTGGCGCTGCTGCGGTGTGACGAGTCCGCAAACACTACGACCTTAGTCCTCACGTTGACCACCTGGATACTGGCGGACGCAGTGGAACGAGCGTCTCCCAGGAAAATTGTCTTGGCCCATCCGGCATTCTTCTTGTCATGGTTTCCCATGATCTGGAAGTCGGCGAATTCAGGCTCTGTCACCATCACGATGGGCACTTCCTTCTTGCGCATAGCCGCGGCTAGATAAATTTCAAAGCCGTCCATCGGCGCGAGATACACTTTTGAGTTTCTCGGTATCCGAGTGTCAGCCGGAACAGCGGCGTTCGTGCTGGTTGTCTGTTCCTGGGCAACGGCGACGGATGCAAGGAGCATTATCGTAATGGCCAGTAGATTCACGATTATTTTGATCTTCATGGGGAATCCTTTCCTGAGGTCGGAGGTTAATGAATCGGGAGAGCTGTGGCGAACACCTGCCTGATGCGTGTCAAGATAGCGGCTGCGGTAGCTGACAGTCAAGGAAACTACTTCTGACGCTGAAATCCGATCTTCTTCTGGAGCAGTTGTGGAAGCTTAAGCAGAATTATCTCAATGCGCTTGAGTCGCCCTGCAAGACCAGCCAGGCGCTTCTCAATTCTCATGGACCGCTCATCCGCCTTTCCGTTGCCATTATTCGCTTTTCCCTGCATTGGCCCTCAGCTTGCCATACCCACCACGTCCGAATCTTTCACGGGAGGCTCTCCCTTTTGAAAAAACTGATTTCACTAACATTAACCGCGTTCCTGTTGCAGGTTACGATTCTCGCCCAGAATCCGGTCGCCGAGCGTGACGCAACAAAACTAATCCAACAGTCGCAATCGATGGTCGACAGATTGGCTTCAACGCCAGACGATAGTCGCGAGGTCAAGCTCACTGCTGGGACCCCCGTTGAGATCGAATCAGCTTACACAATTAGCTCGTTCGGTCTGCGACCGAATGACTACTTGAGTTTCCGCGTGGTGATTTCAGTTAGGGTCGACGGCGTCGTCGTGATTCAAGAGAACACGCTGGCGACTGGGAGCGTGGTTGAAGCTCAGCGCGGCAGGCATTGGGGCAAAGGCGGTAAGCTTACATGGACGATGCTGGACGTGGTTGCGGTTGACGGCACCCGCGTTCCGCTGCAAGTGCAAAAGGATCTTCCTGAGGGACGCGACGGTATCAAGGGGACCAGCCACGGCGGTCAGGTGGCAACGGAAATGGCAGTGTTCGGAGCTCTGCTCTTTCCAATCTCGCCTTTGGTATTGATGAGCGGTTTTAGAAGAGGAGAGAATGCGATCCTGCCTCAGGGGAAACGCTTTGTAGTCTTTGTCCGGGCCGACACTGTGATCAAAGTGAGCGGCAGCCGATAGAACGGCAAGGATCTCGCTGGCAACGGGACTTGTTCCATAGGGCGGAGACCAGTCGCCGCTTAACAAAGCGCTGACAAGTCAGCGCACTCCAAAATAGAAGCGCGACACCTACCTAAAAAAAACCGGCGCAGCTTTTTAAGGCCACGCCGGTTGAAACGAAAGGGTCTTGCTTTGTCTTTAACGATTCGGAGTTGGAGGCGGCGCACCTTCCGGTACGACCCACAACTCGAACAGCCAATCCTCTCGTTGCGGACCCATCGTAATGGTTACCCGATGCGAATCGATGCCCCGCGAGTTGACCAGGTAGTCCGTGATCCGTTGAGCGCGTGCCTGTGCATCATTCGGCTTTGCGCGACGCGACGGATAGACGATGACATAACCCTGCGACCCGGGCTCGCTCTGCAACTGAATTGCGTAGTTGTCGAGGCGTGCCTTCTCGTCGTTGCGAGAGATGTCATAGTACTCGTCAAACTTCCGCGGCTTATTCATGATCGGAATGGAAACCGAGCAGCTTGCCGGGCAAGGCGTGTTAAAGCCGGTAACGTCGAGACTGGCGCGAACGGTTTGACCGGCGAGCCCGGTGGTATCGACCGTGATGCTCTTGGTTCCCTGACCGCTGGTGATCCTACCTGCTGAGATGGTCCAGTTATAGCCCGGCTTGATGTTTGGCGAACCACCGCTAATGGTCGCGGTGAATGTCACGGGTGCATTTTCGTTGGCGGCCTCAGGACAGGAAACAGTTACTTGGGGGCAAACGATCTCTACCGGAGGCGGCGGGCAATCGATGACGACAATTGAGATTGACGAGAACGCGACACAGTTAAGATCACGCCCGTCATCGACCTCAACCGTAGCCTGATAAGCACCCGGCGCAGCTCCGGCCAGATCCCAGGAAGGGCTCGCTCCGTCGCCCCTGAGCCGGCCGCCGCTGGTCGTCCACTTATAACGCAGCGGAGCACCGTCTGTGGCGCGCGCTGTGGCCACCAAACGCACGCGGGCCGATTCATCATTGCAAGCTTTGATCGTCGTCGTGTCAGCCGCTAAAGACAGTGACGGCGGGCCGGATGCGCGATCCCGGTCCACGTGCTTTTTCTTCTTGGGCTTTGCGTCCACGGACGCGAACATCAACATGCCGACGACCATCGCGATAGCGAGGCCAAACCAAAGACTCTTTCGAGACATCATTCTTTACCCCTTCCTTTGGCGCGACCGGGCAATGAGCCACGCCCTTGTGCGATTTTCGAGGAGTTTAGACTCCCAGCACTCTGAAATCCAAAGACAACTGTCCAGTAAAACAGCCAATGGCAACGGGATTCCAATGGTAATCGGGTAATTCGCACCCGTAAACAGCCCCGCCGTCCCCGCTGAAAGCTCAGGCCCGGGTGTTTATTGCTTACCGAAGCCCTGATATTCCCTTGAGAGAAGAACGTGCTTTGATAATTACGCATACCAGGTTCAGCGGCTTGACCGACCAGGCCCTACTGGCTGTAAAGTCTACGGATGCCACTGGTCTCTGTGCGTTTTCCAGCACGACAAAGGAACTATGGAATCAAGATCGGCGCCGGCCTGCTGTCAGAGCTGGGCCAGGAAGCTCGCGCTGTCCTGGGGCCGCAAGCGCGTCGCGCCGCCCTGATCTCAAATCCGATCGTATTCAAGCATTACGGAAAGCTTGCCCATCAAAGTCTCAAAGCCGCAGGTTTCAAAACCTCGCACTGGTTGATGCCGGAAGGCGAGCGACACAAGACGCTCAAGTCATTCGAGCAGGCGCTGAAGTTCCTAACCGAATCCCGGATCGAGAGAGGCGACGTGGTGGTCGCGCTGGGCGGCGGAGTGGTTGGCGACCTGGCGGGTTTCGCCGCCGCTACTTATCTTCGCGGCATTGCTTTCGTGCAGGCGCCGACGACCCTGCTCGCGCAAATCGATGCGTCGGTTGGCGGCAAGACCGGCGTAAACCTCGCGGCCGGTAAGAATCTTGTCGGCGCTTTTCATCAACCACATCTGGTGATAATCGACACCCGGACATTGCGAACGCTGCCGGGACGTGAGTTGACGTCCGGATGGTGCGAAGCCGTGAAGCAGGGAGCGGTCGGCAGCCGTAAGCTCTTCGATCAAACTGATCGCCTGCTCCGCACTGTTAGCACAGACTTCAGTCTGGGTTTCGCTGACGAGCAATCACAGACTGAAGTCTGTGCCACCATCGCCGCGCACTGTAGTTTCAAAGCCGCGATCGTGGCCGGCGACGAGTTGGAAGAGATTGGCCGCTCCGATCACCGTTCGCGGCGCATTCTTAATTTTGGCCATACGACGGCGCACGCGCTCGAGAAATTGACGGGTTACCGTCGCTTTCGCCATGGCGAGGCCGTGGGCTATGGCATGCTGGTGGCCGGCGAATTATCAAAAAATATAGGCATGCTCGCCCCAGCCGAGTTAGAATCATTGCGCGCAGCGGTGCGGCGCTGCGGCCCGCTACCGCGCGCTGATGATCTTTCAATTGATGAAATTATCTTAGCGATGAAGGGCGACAAGAAATCGATCGCGGGCGTTACCCGTTGGGTTTTGCTGGAGCAGATCGGCCGGGCGCGCATCGTTGAAGGAAACCAGATCGAGAAGCGAATACTGCGATCCTCTCTGCGCGCAGGTTTGCAGACACTGTAAGAAGGTCTGGGCATGAACCTAATAGGATCGTCTTCCTACTCGTTTAGACAGCGGACTTATCCGCCGCTGAGGTGGCCGGACAAGTCTGGCCTCTAAACAGTGGATACTGTAGGGCCTCGACACTGACCAAGGGGTGAACAATATATGCGAATGAAAAGTAGCGAGCGCGGCGGTGCGCGTCTTAAATTCATTATCGCCATCGCGGTTTTCGCCATAGTGGTTTACGCAGGTTACCTTTATATCCCGGTTGCGATGGATGCTTACTATTTCAAAGACGAGATGCAAAACAAGGTAAATCTGGCCGCCACCCAGGGCTACGAACCAACCTGGATTAAGGACCAGCTCGATAAAAGCAAGGCCGAGTATCACGTTCCCTCGGAAGCGATTATCACTCCGAGCCGCAAAGACAATCAGATGGAAGTGCGCGTGCAATTCATCCGCCCTATTTCATTCCCGGGATACACGTACAACTACGAATTCGACCACACGGCCAAGAGCACAACGTTTCTGACAATCAAATAGGTTGTTTTCGACCGTCGAAATGTCGCAGTCGCCACGCTCGGCCCTGGAACCAATACCTAAATAAGAACGCTGAAAATTCAAGCTACATCAGTGAAGCGCAGGTTGAAGACTTTGACGTGGTTGATTTAACCGTCGCCTCCCTGACCATGATTCGTCCGTTGACGTTAAGGCCGATCAAGGGCAAGAATCTCTATGGCTCTTGTTCTCATAGTCGTGAGCAAAAGCATTAGGGAGTAAACGAAGCTTTTTTGCTTTGCGCTCCGGTCATAGCGATTCGCCTATGCTAACGGTTCAGTTTATCTTTGTTCGGTTGAGCAGGGTGCGCTTGTTTGGCGTAATTGCTATTGCTGCAACGCTCCTTGTCCTGGCAATTCCTAATTTCGCGGCTGCAAGTTCAGCGCTATCCCCTCAGACCTTCACTATCTCCGGCCAGGTGACAGACGGATTTGGCAATGTTCTCAGCAATGCGCTCGTGACACTCAGTGGCTCCCAGTCAGGCACGACGACCAGCGATAGCAACGGAAACTACTCGCTTCCAAATCTCCAGGCGGGTGGCAACTACAGTTTGGGAGCTTCATTCTCCGGCTGGCGCGATACGATTTCCTTCAGCGTGAGTGTGAACAACTTAAGCAACGACGTAACCCAGAATCTGCGGATACTCTTCTTTAGCGATTTCCGGGTAACGGTGACAGACGCTTCGGGAGCGGGAATCGCTTCGGTTGGCATTCGAATCAATAACGGGCCTTTTGCCTTTGCGCAGACTAACTCGTTCGGAGTAGCCAACATCGGCGTCAATATTCCGATCGTCAACAGCCCACCGGCGACGTTTCAGCCAGAGAAGGTTGGGTACGCTTTCAATCCGCCGAGTATTACCTTGAGTACGGGAAACAGCACTCAGTCCGTCAATTTCACGGGCACAGTTCAAGTGAACCCAATCGACGACGCCCGAGCTTTCGTTCGCCAGCAGTATCTCGACTTTCTGAATCGAGCACCCGATCAATCCGGCTGGGACTTCTGGACCAACACGATTACTTCGTGCGGTAATGATCAGCAGTGCATAGCCGTCAGGCGTATCAACGCTTCCGCGGCGTTCTTCCTCTCGATTGAGTTTCAGGAGACGAGTTATCTTGTCTTTCGCTTTTACAAAGCGTCGTTTGGGGACCTCGTCGGCACTCCGGCTCCGGTTAAGTTCAACGAGTTCCTGCCCGATGCGACTGAGATTGGTCAGAACGTAATCGTTGGACGGGCGGGCTGGGAGACTCTACTGGAGAGCAATAAGCAAGCCTTCGCGTCGGAGTTTGTGCAGCGTTCGAGATTCACCTCGGCGTTTGCACCCTCGCTGACTCCGGCGCAATTCGTCGATCAATTGTTTACCCATGCCGGCGTTACGCCCACGCTGCCTGAGCGCGATGCGATCGTAGCTGAGTTCGGATCGGCCACGACCAGCGCTGATGTTGCGGCGCGTGCGCGAGCCCTGCGTGACGTTGCGGAAAACTCGACCTTGAAAAGCCAGGAGTTCAATCGAGCATTCGTGTTGATGGAGTATTTTGGTTATCTGAGAAGAAATCCGAATGATGCTCCCGACTCAGACTTTACCGGTTACAACTTCTGGCTGGCGAAGCTGAATCAATTCAACGGCAACTTTGTGAATGCAGAAATGGTGAAGGCGTTCATCACCTCAACCGAGTACCGGCAGCGCTTCGGACCATGAAATCGGCGGAGCGGTTGATTGAAAGCGTATGCCGTTCGCGACTGAGCCGGCCACTTGAGTAAAGCATTAGCCTCAGCCGCGGAGCGGCGAAAGATCCGAAGCCCACGGCCTCAGGTATGAGTTGTGGCCGACGAGCGAGCCGCAGAGCAGCGAAAGAACGAAAAGGTTTCGCCACTGCCGGGGCTGGTTTTTCTTCGATATGCTTGTCCCATGGCTCACGCCATGGGCTACAGATCTTTGGCCGCTCCGCGGCTGCGCTGACGAGAACCTTAATTCGTTCTGACCGTCATCTGATCCGCTACTGGTCGCGTAGCGAAGGCCTGTAGTTGCACGAGCGCGGCCGGCGCCTCGCCCAACCACGTCGTTGGACACACTCCACAACGCGTGCATTGATTTACGGAGGGACAGGGTGCGGTTGATTGGGCCTCGTGGGCGCGTTCGTCTTCGCGCTGCATGAATTCGCGGGACAGACCTGAATTGACGATTTCCCATGGCAGGATTTCATCGTAGCTGCGGCGGCGGCTGGTGTGAAAGGCAGCGTCAACTTGAGTTTCCCGCAGGGCCGCGTTCAGATCACCTTTCAAACGCGCCGTAGCTTCGATCACGCGCGCGATGCGTCGATCGCCGGAAGAGAAAAGCGCCTGTTCATGTGCGATGCGCGCCGACATCGCGCGGACCTCGACGTTGGGAATGCGAGCCAGGTTTTTCGAGACCCATTTCAAGCGGCGCTTCAATTCTTTTTCGTCGCAGATCGCCTCCCATTGAAACGGCGTATTTGGTTTCGGCACCAAACCATTCAGCGACGGAATAATTTTGCCGGCACGGCCGAAACGCTTGCCCGCTTCCAGCATGCGATCTTTGATACGCTCGACCAGGGTAATCATCTCAGCCAGATCTTCATCGGTCTCAGTCGGCAAGCCAACCATCATGTAGAGCTTGATGGTCAGCATCCCGCGATCGAAAACCGCGCCGCAGATGTCGACGATCTCGTCGTTGGTCAGGTTCTTGTTGATGACCCGGCGCAGGCGATCGGATCCCGTTTCAGGCGCTACGGCGATTTGCTGATCTCGGGACTCAACCAAAGCATCCAGTAACTCTTCGGAAATCTGATCGAGCCGCAGCGAAGAAACCGAAATGCGATAGTCCATTTCGCGCAGGCCCTGCAGGATCTCGCTGATCTCAGGGTGATCGCAAACAGCGGTGGAAACCAAGCCAATCTTGTCGGTCTTCCCGCGCCACTCGGCTGCCTTGGCCAGAATGTCGCGCGCGGGCACGACGCGAGGCGGCCAATAGTTATACCCGGCCCAGCAGAAGCGGCAACCCTGCGAACAGCCGCGCGAAATCTCGATCAAAAACCGATCGCCCATCTCGGCCTGCGGCGCCCAGATAGTTGTCGACGGCGCGAAAATTTCATCGCGCTTCAGTTGCGCCACTATCTCGGTTTGGCCGCGGCGAATAGCGCGGCGCAGGCTGCCTTCCTTTGGACTTTCAGCCGAGACGGCGCGACCGACCCGCGCGGGAATGCCTTCTTCGGTGGCGGTGTAAGCTGCAACCGTGCCGTCGTCTTTGTAGCTGACGTGATAGAGCGAAGGGACATAAAAACCTCGGCCCTGTCGCGCCAGAGCCAGCAGAGTCTCTTCCTTCGTCTCGTTTTCCAGCAGGACGTCGATTAGTTTCGGCCCCAGGATTTCTCCTTCGCCAACGCCGATGACGTCGGTGAACTCGGCGATGGGTTCGGGATTCAGAAACGAAGCCGCACCGCCCATGACGATCAACGGATCGTGTTTCGTCCGGTCTTTGGCCCAGACGGGCACGCCGCTCATTTGCAGAATCCGCGCCAGGTTTACGTAATCCGTTTCGAAAGAGATCGAGAACGAAATGACGTCAAAGTCGCGCAGCTTTGTCTGTGATTCCAGGGAAAGCAAAGGGGTGCGAGTTCTTTCGTATTCCCCCATCTCGTCGATCGTGTCAGAAGCCCGACCGTTAGGAAGGGCTTGATCATAACCGGAACCTTTGCCTGAACGCGCGCTGCTTGCATTGTCCGGCAGGAACGCTCGCTCGCACGAAACGTCGGGAATGCGATTGAAGATTTCATACATCGCCTGAAAGCCCAGGTTAGCCATGCCGATGCTGTAGACGTTTGGATAGCAGAGCGCGATGCGCAACTGCGCGCCGCGCTTCAACACCCAGCCTTCTTCGCCGGCTAGTTTCCGCTTGTAGCTTTCGATGATCTTTTTCATAACAACTTCAATGCTGGGAGCGCGGACGTCTCGTCCGCCGGAGCGAGCATAGCTCGCTGGATTTCGTTGGAGCCGGGGCGCGCTTAGCACAAAGAGCGGACGAGACGTCCGCGCTCCCAGCAATGAACTATCCGTGCTGGACAGTTTCGAGGAAGGCTTTCAACTTCCGGGAGCGCGAGGGGTGACGCAGCTTGCGCAGCGCCTTGGCTTCGATCTGGCGAATACGTTCTCGGGTAACCGCAAAGTGCTGTCCGACTTCCTCGAGGGTGTGTTCAGAACCGGTGGTGCCCAAGCCAAAACGCATCTTGATGACTTTTTCTTCGCGTGGCGTCAGGGTGGCGAGAACCTCATCGGTGATCTCCCGCAGGTTCGAAGCGACTACCGCGTCCGAAGGATTCAAAATCGATTTGTCTTCGATGAAATCGCCGAGATGCGAATCCTCCTCTTCACCAATCGGCGTTTCCAGCGAGATTGGCTCCTGCGCAATCTTCAGTACCTTGCGCACTTTCGAAACCGGAATGTCCATCTTCTTGGCGATCTCTTCGCTGGTCGGTTCGCGGCCCAGTTCCTGCACCAGCGCGCGCGAAGTGCGGATGAGCTTATTGATCGTTTCGATCATGTGCACCGGGATTCGAATCGTCCGGGCCTGGTCTGCGATCGCGCGAGTGATGGCCTGGCGAATCCACCACGTTGCGTACGTCGAGAACTTGTAACCACGGCGCCATTCAAACTTGTCGACGGCCTTCATCAAACCGATATTGCCTTCCTGGATCAGGTCCAGGAACTGCAGACCACGGTTCGTATATTTTTTCGCGATGGAAACGACCAGGCGGAGGTTAGCTTCGACGAGTTCACGTTTAGCCTGGCCGGTTTGATGTTCGCCAGTAACGATTGCCTGGAGCGATCGTTTGATTTCAACCGGCGAGATGTGATGTTCCTCTTCAACGACCTGCAGCCGCTTCTTGCCGTTGGAAACGTGCTTCTTATAAGCCTTGATGTCGTCTGCTTTGAGCCGCTTTTTGGTCAGCCGGTCTGAATAAGTATCAACCTCGCGTTCGGCGGAACGGACTTCCTTCTGCACGTTGCGGATCGAATTGATCAGGCGCTGTCGCGAGCGCTCAGTCATATTCAGTCGGCCGATTTCGTCGGCAATCTCAATCCGCAACCGGGCCACTTTACGGCGCAGGCGCAGCAGCTTTTTCGTTTTCTTGCCGCGGGTAATCTTCTGTTCCGCGCGCAGCTTGGCCCACTCTTTCAGAGCGTTCTTGAACAGGCGGCGAATGTTCTCGATCCCTTCGATGGTCCACTCGCGGTACTCGTCGGCCTTGTCTTCTTCGCCGGCCAACTCGGCCTGTTCGGAAAAGTTAACGACTTCACGGATGTTGATTGTATGCGCGGCCAGCTCGTCGCCAATTTTGAGCAACTCGCCCACGGCGATCGGCGAGCGCGCGATAGATTTCTGGGTTTTGATCTGGCCGCGCTCGATGCGTTTCGCAATCGCTACTTCGCCTTCGCGCGTCAGTAGCGGCACCACACCCATCTCGCGCAGGTAAAGCCGCACCGGATCGTTGGTCTTCTCGAGCGCGCCGGCGGAAAGATCCAGCTCGAGGTCTTCGCCGTCGCCGTCCTCATCGTCGGTGGCAATCGCCGCCGCTTGCTCAATCAAGCGCTCATCGGAATCCGCCACATGAATGTTCGAGGCGTCCAACTTTTGCAGCACATCTTCGATATCGTCCGGTGAAACTACGTTCTCCGGCAACTCGCGATTCAAATCATCGTACGACAGAAATTTTTTGTCTCCACCCAATTGCAGAAGTCGATCCATCACGTCGTCTCGATCTTTTTCTTCTCTAATAGCCACTGTTTTATATGTTCCTCTTTTATTCGTGTCACCTAACCAACGATCAACTTGCGGGACCGTCGGGTGTCTGTGACCGTGCCAGCAGGGCACCGCGCTTAATTTTCAAATCCAACTGCTTCATGGCCAGTTGGTTGAGCTTCTCAGTGTTACCCGCGCGTTCGGCTTCAGCTAACTCGGAACCCAACTCGTCGATGTCGAGATCGATCCTGGTCAGGCGCAGCGCGTTCAAACAACTCTTAGCGGCGGCCAGGGATTCGTCGAAGGACTCGATCGTTTCAGCCATCATCAAACGCGCCAGCAACTCTCCCGCTTGCGGATCGTCCGCCGTCGCCGCGCTCAATAAATCAAAGCCTAACTCCTGATCCGCTTTATCCAGGTTTACCAGAGCGCGAAAAATCGTCGCCGATGCCAGATTGTCGTAATCCGCGGCCGGCAACTGCGGCAGCACGATCTTCCGCAGCTCTTTATTAGCCAGCAAAAGCTCGAGCAGCCTTTCTTCGGCCACGGTGGGCCGGTGCGCCGGACTGCGTTTGACCAGAGCTTGAACGGAGGCCGCGTCGGTACTGGCGCCCGCCCTGATTCGCTGCCAAAGCTCGCGGCGTTGCTCCGGTTGCACGCGCAGGGCATCCATCGTGATGTCAAAGTATTCGCGCTTCTGAATCCTGTCGCGGACAGCGCGAACAAACGGGAGCGCCTCCTCAACTGCCGCAGCCTTGTCAGCCGGGCTGTGAAGGTTACGATCCCGTACCGCTTGATCGATCACAAATTGTATATGGGGCTGTGCCTCGCCTCGGCGTTTTTGGTACTCTGCTGCGCCGAATTTTCTGATGAAATCATCCGGATCGGCGTTGTCCGGGAGAACCAGCACCTTGACCTCAAGATCTTCTGCCAGAATCGTTTCGATCGCTCGTTTGGCTGCCTGCACCCCCGCGCGATCACCATCATAGTTCACCACCACCTTACGCGCAAATCTGGCGATCAGCTTCACCTGCTCGGGTGTCAATGCGGTGCCCAGACTCGCCACCACATTTCGCACGCCGATTTGATACGGCACGATCAGATCCAGGTAGCCCTCGACGAGGATGGCAAAGCCCTGGCGGCGAATTTCATCACGCGTCAGGTTGAGCCCGTACAAATGCCTCCCTTTCGTATAGGCCGCTGTTTCCGGGGAGTTCAGATACTTCGGCTCACCTTCCGGATCCAACGTTCGGCCGCCAAAAGCAATTGCTCGGCCCTGGGCGTCGATTACCGGAAACATGAGCCGTCCGCGAAAACGATCGTACGAGCCCCCCTCATCTTTCCTGACGACCAGGCCGCTTCTCTCGATCTGCTCCTGGGTCGCGCCCTTCTGGCGCAGGTGAGTTGAAAGCGCATCCCAGCTATCGGGCGCAAAGCCAAGTCGAAAAGCTTTCTGCGTCTCTTCGGTGATGCCCCGCCCATCCAAATACTCGCGGGCGGCGCGGCCCGCTGGAGACTTGCTCTGAAGTTGGTCTTCCCACCAGACGAGGGCCCACTGATTCAATTCGATCACTTGATCAGAATCGCGCTTGCGAGCCTCAAAGCGACTATCTTCGACCAGCGTGGGCAGCGGCACACCGCTTTTCTCGGCGACGATCTTGATCGCTTCAGGAAAGGCAATCCGTTCCATCTCCATCACGAAGTCAAAAACGTTGCCGCCCTTGTGACATCCGAAGCAATAAAAAATTTCTTTGGCGGGACTGACTGAGAAGGACGCCGTCTTCTCTTTGTGGAAAGGGCAGCAAGCCATCCAATTCGAGCCCTTTTTTTTCAGCGAGACATAGTCCTGCACCACACGAACAATGTCCGCCTGGCGTTTGAGATCGTCGATGAAGGTTTGTGGAAAACGCACGAGTGTTTAGGGCTGCTGCAATTCCAGCTTTTTGAGGAAATCGGTTGGAGAAAAAACGGGCAGTGTGGCGTTCTTGTAGTCCTTTAGATTTCGCGTGACGATTGCGTCCAGTCCGCTCGCGGCAGCGCTGGCGTGTTGGACTGCATCTTCGTAATCAGCGAAGGACAGACTGAGCGCCTCGCTTAGGCATGAGTGTGTGATGGGACAGACTTGAACCAGTTTCAGGAGGTCGCCGATCCCTTGTTTGATCTGGACAGAACCCACAATCTTGCGACCAAGATAGAATAGATTGACCGGCGTTATACTTGAAATGTATCCGTCGAATTGTCCGTTCGTGTTAAGTAGGATCAAGTCGCTTGCAGCTTGAAAGAATGGCTCTCGCTTCAACATAAAGTCGAAAATAATGTCTGTGTCGAGCAGAACACGCATCAAGAATACTTCTCCGTCAAATAGTTGATGTAATCCTCTCTTAACTCCTCATCTGTTGGCGGAGGATCGTCTGTTTTCAACATCCCGTACAGTCGATGAAATGCCGCTAGCTTCTCTTCCAGGTTGCCCTCGTGTGTCATGACTGAACCATTGGCCTCTATCTCTGCTTGTATGCTGTTCGTAATCTCGTCGGCCGCCGCCTTTCTTTCGTTCAGCGGTAGCTGCCGAGCCTCTCTGACTATCTCTTCTTTTGTCATAGTCCTCCTTTCGCTGACGCTATTACCCCGCGAAGTCCTGCTCACTAAGCGATGGGCGGTGTTGATGATTTCCTCTTGCGGCAAACCCTTCGGCCAAGGAATCCAAAATCACCGCAACGCTGTTCCGCGTTTCCTCAATGCGGGGTTCATCGCTAGAGATATGTAGCCCACTACATGCGCTGCCAAAGTTTCCTGGAGTTGGCTCCCCTTCATTTTTAAGGAACCCGCCGTGTTCGCTCGCAGGCAATTCTACCGCATTCAACCGAGCGTGACGATGGTCGAAGAGACCTCACTGCTCCTTCTCGGAGGCAAGCTTAATGAACACGCGCGGCTCGGCGGGAGTTGCGAAAAGCGGAGCATAGCTTATCTCTGACTGTGCTTGCTTTTCATAAGGCATAAACGCGTTCAGCGCCTCGCCTCGAGAATTTTCCAGCATGATCTGAATAGCATCAGTCTTTTCCAGCGCGCCGGGCACATCTATGCGCACATCCACACACAACGCCGTAGAGGTAAAGTTGCCCTCGCCCGCTGCCTCGCGAAAAGCCTCCAGATACATTTCCACGATCTCAGCGGTCTCCAGATGCGAGGGATTGCCCTCGCCGCCCGCAAGTTGAACTTCGCCGTCTGTGGTAATGAAGGCTCCAAACGGGATGAACGCGCCCAGGTCTTTCAACATAGCCTGCGCGATTGGAATTACCGCGCTGAGCAGTCTGTCAAAGTCAGGATTGTTCATGTTCAGTTACTGCTTCAACTCAACCATCGTCGCGCCGGCCCCACCTCGGTCCTGCGGGGCAGGTTTGAAGCTCGCGACGTGTGGATGGCCGGTTAGCAGATCAGCAATCGCTCGACGGAGCGCGCCGGTGCCGTGGCCGTGGATTATGCGCACTTCGGTCAGGCCGTTCAAGAAAACCTCGTCGAGAAACTTGTCTACCAGGTCGACAGCTTCGTCCGTCTTTTTACCAATTAATTTCAGCTCCGCGGTAGTTGCCATGTCAGAGTCCGCAGCCTTTGATCGGAGGTGAATCTCGGTTGTTTGGGCCGCGCGTCTTAGTCCTGCGCGATTCCTGGATGCGCTGCCCTCCCTCACGGTCTGGCTACTGCCCTCGCCTCGACGTTCGGCGCCTTCATCGACAGGTTCGAGATTCGCAAGCTTCTCTCTCAGGTGCAGTGAGCCGACGCGGACTTCGGCCTCTTCATTCTTAATTCGATCCACGATTCCTATTGAACCAAACGAAAGGAGTCGAACTCGGTCACCAACCTTGAGCGCGCGATCCCAAGCGCGACTTAGAGCGCGGACATCCTGTCCGCCAGCGGACCCAGTCCGCTCGCCGACAACCGATTCCGCCTTGCTGATTCTCGCCGCGCCTCCCTCGCCAACGACCTTCCCGTCGCGAACCACTCGGACGCCGCGAAGCTGCGGGGGCGAGCCCCGTTCCTGACCCTGAGACTTTCCAGCTTGAGTAAAGACTTTCGCGAGTCCCGTTTTCGACGCGGCTTGCGCCGCACGCTGGGCTTCGCGCTTCAACTCAGCCATGTGGCGTTCAGTTTCACGCTCGACTTTCACACGTGCCGCTCGGTCTTCGATCTTCGCCGACAGCTCACGACCCAGCTTTTCAAATTCAGCGACCGAGTTCGAAAGTTGCCCTTCAAATTCGATCTGGCGCTCCCGCTCCTTCTTTTCGGCTTCACTGCTTAACGAGGCAAACTTTTCCGCTACGGCAACTCGTTCTTCTTCCAACGCTCTTCGCAGCAGTTCGGCCTCGTCCGCTTCTCGTTTTATTCGCCGCAGATACTCCATCGCATCGCGTGAAGATTCCTTGACCTGCTGGGAAGCATTGATGATCACCTCGCGCGGAATTCCGAAGCGCTGCGCAATCTCCAAACCCGACGAAGACCCGGCCACACCCACCAGCAGACGATAAGTCGGGCGCAGGGTTTTTTCATCGAACTCGACGCTGGCGTTCAGCACCCCCGGCTCGTTCGCCGCGTACATCTTCAGTCCCGCGTAATGCGTCGTCGCCAGCACCTGAGCGCCGCGCTGTTTGAAGTGATCGACAACGGCGACGCCGAGCGCCGAACCTTCTTCGGGATCGGTGCCGGTGCCGACTTCATCCAGCAGCACCAGCGCCGGCGCTTCGCACGACTCGATCATTGATCCGATGTTTGCCACGTGCGAAGTGAATGTCGAAAGATTTGCCGCCAGCGATTGGTGATCGCCGATGTCCGCCAGCACGGATTGATAGAAGGGCACGCGCGCTTGTTTCGCGGGGACGGGCAAGCCGGAAACCGCCATGAGGGAAAGCAATCCGGCAGTCTTGAGCACGACAGTTTTACCGCCTGCGTTTGCGCCCGAGATGACCATGACGGGATGTTCTTCATCCAGCTTGAACGAAACCGGCACGACTGTGGCTCCGGCGGCGCGCAACGTTTCTTCGAGGAGCGGGTGACGGGCGTCGACGAATTCCAGAGTGGCACAGACTTCAGTCTGTGATTCGTCAGCACCACAGACTGAAGTCTGTGCCACTTCAGGCACTACGCAATCAAACTTCTCAGCAAATGCGGCTTTGGCGTTGATGAAATCGAGTTCAGCGATCGCCTCGGCGGCGCGCTGGATTGCGGGCAGCTCGCGGCGCAACTGTTCCGAAAGCGCGAAGAGGATCTCGGCGATCTCGCGTTGTTCGGCTTCGCGCAGCGACTGGAGTTCGTTGTTTGCTTCTATAGTCTCGAGCGGTTCGACAAAAATCGTTTGGCCCGATGACGACGATCCGTGCGCGACGCCGTTGATGCGCGCGCGATGATCGGCTCGGACCGGGATCACAAAGCGATCGTTCCGGACCGTGACCAGCTCTTCCTGAATCGCTTCGCTCGAACGGCGCATTACTCCTTCCAACGACCGCGTGATTCGCGAGCGGGCGTTTGCTAGTTCGCGACGAATCCGCGCCAGTTCGGGACTGGCGCGATCATCGAGCTCGCCGCCGGGCAGAATTTTCTTGTGTAAAAGCGCTGCCAGGGTTTTCAGTTCACCAGGAACGCCGGCGACGATCTCGAACAACGTGGGCGCCTGGTCGCGTTCCGCGAGGATCACCGCGCGGGCCTCAATCGCGCGCTCGCAAAGCCGGGCCAGATCGAGCAAGGCCAACGGTTCAAGCGCGGCCCCTTCAATCTGCAATCGGGAGATCGAGTTAGCGGTATTGGCGATGCCATCGAACGACAGACGACTGCCACGCCGGCGCATCTCGATATTTTCACTGAGATCTCTGAGCGCGCGTTGCAACTGCGTCAGATCCGCGAACGGCGCCAGCGCGTCGATGCGTTGCCGGCCCATTTCAGTTTGCGCGCCGCGACGAACCAGCGCGCGCAGCGAATCAAATTCCAGCGTATCGAAAGCTTGTGGGTTCATTTCGGAAACTTAATCTTAACACTAGCGCTCATTGCAGGCTGAATCCTGGATAGCTAAAGCAGCCGGCCAGCGGTCCGCTTCATGTCTCATTAGCACCCGACTTCATAGAAGCCAGGTGCTAATGTGATTCGTTGGCCCTAAGGAGAACCAAACCAACAGCGGCCCCCTGCCGCTTTGCTCGGTTCTTCTTTTTGGAATATATTCGTCAACTTCTCAAACCGTAGATCAGCAGAGTAAGAAAGGCACTCACGAATGCAAACCGTACCTATCACCGTCGCTCATGGCGACGGCATCGGCCCCGAAATCATGGAGGCGACGCTGCACATCCTGAAAGAGGCGGGCGCTAAATTACAGATACAGACGATCGATATTGGCGAAAAGGTTTACCTGGCGGGTAACTCTTCCGGGATTGATCCCAGCGCGTGGGAGTCTCTGCGGGAGACCAAGGTCTTTCTCAAAGCGCCCATCACGACGCCCCAGGGCGGCGGCTATAAGAGCCTGAACGTGACTGTGCGCAAAACTTTGGGTCTGTATGCGAACGTGCGGCCCTGTGTTTCGTATCATCCGTTCGTCGAGACGAAACATCCCAACATGGATGTCGTGATCGTCCGCGAGAATGAAGAGGACCTTTACGCGGGCATCGAATACCGGCAGACCGATCAGGTAATGCAGTGTTTGAAAATTATTTCGCGGCCGGGCTCTGAGAAAATTGTTCGCTACGCATTTGAATACGCCCGCCGCCATAACCGCAAAAAAGTCACCTGCTTCACCAAAGACAACATTATGAAATTTACCGACGGGTTGTTTCATAAAGTTTTCAACGAACTCGCAGCCGAGTATTCCGACATCGAAAACGAGCATTGGATCGTGGACATCGGCGCAGCTAAGCTGGCCGACACGCCCAACGCTTTTGACGTGATCGTAATGCCCAATCTGTACGGGGATATTTTGTCGGACGTGGCCGCCCAGATTGCCGGCTCAGTCGGTCTGGCCGGCTCGGCAAACATCGGCGAGAACATCGCGATGTTCGAAGCGATTCATGGATCGGCGCCGCGCCGGGCGGGACAGAACCTGGCTAATCCTACAGGATTGTTGCTGGGCGCCGTCATGATGCTGGTGCACATCGGCCAGACCAGCATTGCCGAGAAGGTACACAACGCCTGGCTCCGGACCATCGAAGACGGCATCCACACCTATGACATTTTTAACGAAGGATCCAGCAAGCAAAAGGTAGGAACGAAAGAGTTCGCGCAGGCTGTCGTCGATCGTTTGGGAAAGAAGCCGAATACTCTGCGAGCTGTCGCTTACAAACAGAAGGACGTAGCGGAGGTTTACGGCGAAACGATTGTCAAAGAGCGGTCGGATACCAGGAAGGAATTGGTGGGCGTCGATGTCTTCCTCGACTGGTTAAAAGGGTCGCCCGATAATCTGGGGGCCGCGCTTGCTAACGTCGCGCCGGAAGGTCTGAATCTGGTAATGATCAGCAATCGCGGCGTGAAAGTTTGGCCAGGAGGCAAGTCTGAAACTTTCTGCTCTGACCAATGGCGTTGCCGCTTCATGTCGCAAAACAAGGGCGCGAATATTACTCATCAGCAGATCATCGATCTGCTGGGCCGGGTCGCCGCCGCGGGCTTTGACTTCATCAAGATTGAAAACCTGTGCAACTTTGACGGCGAGCGTGGTTACTCGCTGGATCAAGGGGAGTAAGAATTGCGATTGTGAATTCGAATTGTGAATTTGTTAAATGCAAACCGCGACCCGAGGTGCGACAATGGTGAAAAAGCGAAGGTCTGAAAATCCGAAATCCGCAATTCCAAATTCGAATTCCCTGGTGGGCGTCATCATGGGCAGTAAGTCCGACTGGGACACTATGTGCGCGACGTCTGAGACGCTCTATCGCTTTGGCGTGGCGCATGAATGTCGAGTCATGTCCGCGCACCGCTCTCCCTCCCTAGCTTCCGAATTTGCCGGCAGCGCCGAGTCACGCGGGCTTGAGGTAATCATCGCCGCAGCCGGCGGCGCGGCCCACCTGGCCGGCGTCATCGCTGCGCACACAATCTTGCCGGTGCTGGGTGTGCCGATGAAGAGTGATGCGCTAAACGGCTTGGATTCTTTGCTCTCAACCGTGCAGATGCCGGCTGGAATTCCGGTGGCCACGTTGGCGATTGGCAAAGCGGGCGCGACGAATGCAGCACTGTTCGCAATCGCGATCCTTGCGAATAGCAGGCCGGAACTAAAAGAAAAACTGCGCGAATTTCGGGCTGAGCAGGAAAAGAAGATCAGGGAAACAAAGTTGGATTGAGGCCCTTCGGAGAAGAAGAACTCCGGGAAGCTTACTCTCATTAGCACCTCGCTTCTATGAAGTCGGGTGCTAATGAGACAGCACTACGGCGCTTCCTCCGCATCGCGCGCCAGCAATGCCGAACCGATAGCCACTCCATCCGCTCCTAACTTCGCTGCCACGATCGTAGTCGCTTCAAAGCAGGGTTGGAATGAACGCCGGCGAGCTTCTTCGATAACGGGTTGCAGGAGAAGATCGCCCGCTTCCATGATCGCGCCTCCCAGAATGATCCGTTCGATGCTCAAGAGATTGATCATGCTGGCGACGGCCGTGCCGATCGATTTGCCCGTGCGTTCGATCATCATAATCGAGAAATCGTCGCCGTTGTTCGCTTCGCGGGCCACATCCGCGGCAGTAAAGCTTTTTTCAATCAGCAGCCTCGAGAGTGACGACGTGGAATCCCGGTCCAGGCGCTCACGCGCGCGACGGACGATGTTCGGTCCCGAAGCGACTGTTTCCAGACAGCCCGTATTTCCGCATTCACATTCGGCTCCCTCGGTGTTGATGGTGATGTGACCGATTTCTCCGGCACAACCGGAAGCGCCGAGCCAAAGTTTGCCGTCCAGAATGATCGCGCCGCCAATTGCCTCGCCGATGCCAATGTAGAAAATATTCTGCGCATCGCGGCCAGCACCCGCTTTGTATTCGCCGTAGGCCGCGGCGTTGGCATCGTTCTCGAGTTCAAACCGCAGACCCGTCGCTTTCATCAACTCAGAGTGGATGTCGTCTTTGGCGGCTGACGGCAACCCGGTCGAGATCAATACCCGATCAGTTTCGCGATTCACCAATCCGGGAATGCCCACACCTACTGACTTGATCTCGCCCGCTTCGCGCAGGCCGGTAACCAAATTGACAATCTCCGGGACCAGATTTTCTGGTTGGTAAGTTACGGCTCGCCGCGCGAGCACGACGCCGGCAGCGGAAATCGCGACGCCACGCATCGTGGTTGGGGCAAGTTCAATTCCGGCAAAAATAGGTTCAGAGTTATCCGGCATGAGCGAAAGCCTTTCACTCGAGCTTCGCGATCGGGGCAGGGATTTCGAGGCCATCTTATTAAAGGGCTGAGGGGCTGTCAAACCGCGCGTTCTGCGTGTAGAATGCCCTCGCATCAAGCCCATGTCGGATACACCTGAAAAATCGCGGGCGTCAGCCTTGCAACTGCGGAAGATTTTGCTGCCGACCGATTTCAGTGGTTGCGCGAACTATGCGCTGCCTTATGCGGCCGCGATCGCCCGCGCAACCGGAGCCGAAATAATTTGCGTGCACGTCGTCGAGCCGATAGTGCCGGCCGTGGGATACTCCGGTCTGGCCGAACCAATGCCGATGGCCGACATCAGCGAGCAGTTGGAAGACTCCGCCGAGCGCGAGTTGCCAGAGCTCGCCGACTGCGAAGAGTTAAACGGCCTCGAGGTCGAAGAAGCCATTGTCCATGGTGACGCTGCCGCCGAGATTGTGCGCGTCGCCGGCGAACGCGAGGTCGATCTGATTGTAATTTCGTCTCACGGCCGCACAGGTCTGGGCCGAATAATTTTTGGTTCAACCGCTGAGGCAGTGGTGCGTCACGCAAGTTGCCCCGTCCTGGTAGTAAAACCTCCACCACAGGAAGAGGAGCCTGAAAAGTGAGCAGTAAGCAGTGAGCAGTAAGCAGCGGAAAGCCGTGTGAATTCTTAATGCGACTGCTCGCTGCTCACCGCTCACTGCCCACTGATTTATGAATAGTCTCCAGTTTTTGTCTCATTTGATTGAGCTGTACGGCCTCTACGCTGTGTTCTTTCTGGCTATGATCGAGGGCGACATCACTCTTCTGATGGCGGGAGTGCTGGCTCATAACGACTTTTTCGGCAGTTACAGTTTCGCGCGCGTTCTGCTTTGGGGGACGCTGGGCGGGTTTGCCAGTGATAACCTCGCTTATGGGCTCGGCCGCGCTTTCGGCAAAACGGTTCGCGACTTTCGGTTTTATCGTAACGCGCAAGCGCGCATGGAGCGGCTCACGAAACACTTCGGCACGCTCTCAATTTTTGTTTCGAAATACATTTATGGATTGCGTTGGGCGTCGTGCACCTTCTATGGCGTCGCGGGCATGCGCTATCTGCGTTTTGTCCCGCTGTCTTTGGCCAGTTGCTTCCTGTGGGTATCTATTCTCAGCGGCGTCGGATACTTTTTCAGCAGTGCCGTGATGGGATTGATTGGCGACTTTCGCCACATGGGAAAAATTCTGCTGGTAATTGTAGTGGCGGGAGTCCTAGGTTTCTATTTGATTAAGCGCCTTTGGCTTTCGCGGAAGGTTGAAGAAGTCCAGCCGGAGCTGCTTTGTGAAATCGAGCAGGCCGCGATCGAAGGTATCAAGGAATTATCGGGAGAGATTCAGGAAAAGATTCACTTAAAGTCATCGCGCCGGCGAGAAAGCTCACGCTCGTCAAAGCATGACGCGCACGACTGAAAGCGCTAGAATTTCAGATCTCAGTTTGAATTTCAGATCTAAAAATATACCGTCAACCAAATTGGAATAATAAAAAGTGATCATAGAAGCTTCTGCCCCAACCCGCGTAGATCTCGCCGGCGGCACTATCGATATCTGGCCCCTTTATCTTTTTCATCCGGGCGCCATGACCGTCAATTTTGCGCTGTCGTTACGCGCGCATGTAAGGATCGAGAGGCGCGACGATGATCGTCTAATCCTGGAATCGCGTGACCGGGGTGTGTGTTTTGAAACGACCCTGGATCGCCTGGACGAGCTGGCGCACGACGAGCGGCTCGAGCTGGTCTCGAAGATGGTTCACTTCTTCCGGCCTGAGACGGGTTTCCGTCTAATCGCGCACAGCGAAGCTCCGGCCGGCGCCGGCATCTCGGGGTCATCGGCATTGGCCATCGCATTGATCGGCGCGCTGAATAGCCTGTCTGGGAGTCGTTATGAACGGCGACAGTTCATCGGGATCGCGGCGAACGTTGAGACCACGGTCATCAAAGTGCCGGCGGGTTTGCAGGACTATTATCCCGCGTTCTATGGCTCGACTTCGGCTATCCATCTCGATCCTGACGGCGTCGAGCGTGAACATCTGGCCATCGACGATGACGAAATTAAGCGCCGCTTCGTGATCTGTTATACCGGCGAACCGCGTCACTCCGGAATTAATAACTGGCAGATGTTCAAACGCCACATCGACGGCGATAAGGATGTGTTCACGGCCTTCGAGCGCATCCGTGACGCCGCAGTGCAGATGCGCGTTGCGTTGCTGGCTAACGATTGGGATGCAGTAGGAGAAACCATGCGTGCTGCCTATCCAAATCGCAAGCGACTGGCGCCCGGGATCACGACGCCGCACATGGACCATCTGGTTAAGAAAGCCCTGGCGAACGGCGCGGAGGGCGCGAAAGTCTGCGGCGCCGGCGGCGGTGGCTGCATTGCGTTTCTTTGCGCCGAGGGACGCAAACAAGACGTCGAACGCGCTTTGGAGGCAGAAGGCGGGGAAGTTTTGAAATGGGAAGTTTCGCGTGAAGGGTTGTTGGTGAAGGAGAGCTGAACGCTAGGCTGCCAACCGTTCAACGCGCAGTTTTTTCTTTCGTTGTTCAGCCCGCCACAAGTCGTATTGAACCTGTTGCATTAGCCAGCTTTCTGCCGTTGTGTTGAAGGCGATCGATAGTCTTAGCGCCATTTCAGGTGTAATACTCGAACGCCGATTGAGAATCGACGACAGCGTCTTGCGGCTTACGTCGAGGGCTTTCGCTGCTTCGCTCACACTCAGACCCAGGGGATCCAGGCACAGCTCTTTCAAAACCTCTCCCGGGTGAGGAGGGTTATGCATCTTTAGCTTTGGGCTAGTCATAGTCTTCATAGTAATTCTCCAACCGCGAAGCGGTTCCATCCTCCAGCCCAACGTTGCCGAAGGCTACGTTGGGTCAACGTGAATATACACCGCCACAACCCTGCCAGGGTTGCGGAATAGCCTCAACAGATGCAACCAGAGTTGCAAACAAGTGACTTGCGTCATGCTGAAGACTAGTCACCACATGCCGCAATCGCTCTCATCCGTTTATATTCACCTCGTCTTCTCCACAAAAGAGCGTCGCCCGTTTCTTCAGGATGAGTCAATCCGCAATTCTTGCATTTGTATTTGGGAGGGATTTCAAAGCGTCTCCGGTGTGCACCAATTATCACGGGAGGAGTGGAAGATCATGTACATCATCTGGCCCGCATTAGTCGAACCATCACCCAAGCCGAATGGGTCAAGGAGCTGAAGCGCGTTTCAAACCTATGGCTGAAAGAGAAGTATTCGATTTGGAACTTCGAATGGCAGAGTGGTTATGCGGACTTTTCGGTGAGCGTATCGAATCTTGAACAGGTGAAGAGGTATATCGCTAACCAGCAATTTCATCATCGCAAAATAAATTTTCAGGATGAGTTGCGGACGCTGCTACGGCGGCATGAGGTTGAGTGGGACGAGCATTATGTTTGGGATTGACGCAACCGCTTCGCGGTTGAAACGCTCTCGGGTTTGTTACCCAACGTAGCCTTCGGCAACGTTGGGGCTGGAGGTTGCAACCGCTTCGCGGTTGATTGGCGACAACGACCTTCCTTACCCGCCTTCCGCCTTTTCCTTCGCAGCCGCGGCGAGTCTTGTCAGCCGCTCGATCTTTTGTTCGTGAGTCTCGCCGGAAACTGGTCCCGTATCCAACACACCGGCATAAGTCGATCTCGTCATCAAAGTCCGATCAGCTTCGCCACTAGGCGCGTGCGAGCTGGTGGGCGTGGGCGTCGTCGCCGGCGCAACAGTGTCAGGTGCGAGATCCGCTGCACTCTCGGCGCCAGCTACCGGAGAGGCGTTTGCGGTCGCGGCGCTCAGCGGGGCTGCTGAAGCAGCACCGGTTTCAGCCTGGGCTTCGGCTGCTGGTCGGTGCAGGTCCGCGGCCGGCGATGAATCAACCACGGTAACCGCGGCGGTGGGCTCGGCTCCGCCTTCGTCCGAACGTTGCTTCGCTCCGGCCACCAGTTTCTGCAGACGCTCGATTTTTTGTTCTTTGCTTTCGCCGGCAACTGGACCAATGTCGACGACGCCGGCGTAAGTAGTGCGCCGGTTCAATTGACGGTCGGGCTGGGCTGCTGGTTTCGGACCGGCGGGCGCCGCGGACGCTTTCTCAACCATCGCAGTGGCTTGCGCGGCCGCCGGCGTCGGCTTTGCAGGAACCGCCGCCGGAGTCGCTACCGCGGGCGCCGCTTTCGCGACCGGCTGAGCGTGGCCATGTCCCACCCCACCCTGTTCGACAATTACAAAGACGCCTTTCTCATTCTTCTCGATCACTGGCAGCGTTCCACCCGCGGCTTGCAGCAAAGCAGTGAGCTCGGCTTCGACAAAACGGCTTTGCTTTTCCGGATCGCGAACGTGGCCGAGGGGCGGGCCCATGTAAAGCGTGCCGCACAAACTACACTTGGACAGCACATCGTCGCCGCGCAAATGCACTTCGGAAGCTTCGCCCGCCGTGCGCAACTGCTTCAAATGTCCGTTGCAGAGTTTGTTCTTCTCATTCCGTTCGTTACAGACGGTTTGGGCATTAGTGATGCGCTTAGGCGCCGCTGCTGATGCGGGCGACACGGTAGGACCGACTTCTGAGATGTTAGCTGACATGATTCGCTTTCGAATACCCGATGATGCTTCTTCCGCCTGGCTTTGTAGCAAATCGATTGACCGCATATTAACGACGAACGCAAACGCGGTCAATCACCAGAGCGCAAAGGCGGTCAATCACCAGAGCATGGCACAGGAGCTGATCTCAGCCGCGGAGCGGCGAAGGATCTGTAGCCCATGGCGTGAGCCATGGGTCAAGAACGCCCAAGCCAACCAGCCCCGGCAGGGGCGGAACACGTATTCGTGTCATTTTGAGTTTCGCCGCTCCGCGGCTTTCTCAATGCTCACAACCAATACCCACGGGCTTACGCCGCGGGCTACAGATCTTCCTCCGCTCCGCGGCTATGGTCGTGCTGAAGTCTGTGCCATGAAGCGACGACAAACTTGAAGTTCGGCTGACGTGATATTCTTCCTCTCCCAATGTTCATAGAATTTCTCGGCGCCATTTGGCGGCGTCTGCCATCGCTCATCCGTCGTCGTCTGATACGCACCGGCCAGAGACGTTTCACGGTTACGGCCGGCGCGATAATCTTTGACGATCGTGGCCGGATTTTGCTGCTTGAACACGTCTTCCGGCCCGACAGCGGCTGGGGAATTCCGGGTGGTTTCTTAAGCAAAGGCGAACAACCCGAAGCGGCTTTGCGGCGCGAAATGCGCGAGGAAATTGGAATTGAACTTGAGAATGTCGAGCTGCTCTTTGCGCGCACGCTGCCCAGGGAACGGCAGATCGAAATCTACTTTCGCGCCGAAGCTTTGGGAACTCCCGAGCCGTGCAGCTTTGAAATAAGAAGTGCGGGCTGGTTCCCGGTCAACGATCTGCCGGCCGAACTTTCGAAAGATCAGCGTCGTCTCATCCAGCGTGCGCTTACTCCCAGTGAAAACTCTTATCAATGATGTTATGCTACGCGCCGCAAACGCAATCACAATAAAATGAGTTGCAGGAGAAGCTATGGCAGGAGCACCAGGCGTCCAACTGATTCCGTCGCCCGAAGAAATAATGCAAATCCTGAAACGCACCGGCGCGTTTCGTGAAGGGCACTTTGTCTATCCCAACGGCAAACACACGGCGCACTATTTTCAAATGCCGCTGGCGTTTCGCTACTACGATACCGCGCGCGTGCTGGCGGTCGCGCTCAGCCGCAAGTTTCGCGTCGATCGAGACATCGCCAGCCAGTTGCCAAAGGTTTCCATCATCAGTCCAAGTTCGGGTGGAATCCCGGTCGCCTTCGGTGTGCGCGATGCGCTTAGTGCGCAACAGATTTACTGGGCCGAGCAGGAGAACGGCAAGCGCATGTTCCGCCAGTACGTGAACCAGGGCGACATCAATCCCTGCATCATCACAGACGACATCATCCGCAGCGGCCACGCGATCGAAGAAACCGTCGAACTGGTGCGCGGCCTCGGCGCGCCCATCATCGGCTGTGGCGCAATCGTGCGCTTCACCTCTGCTCCCGATCAGATTGAAGGCGTACCCATCAAGTCGCTGGTCGAGTTTGACGAGAAGTTCTATGACTCAGCCGCAGAATGCGACGAGTGCACGAAAGGCGTGCCGGAAGAACATGTCAGGTTCTGAGAAGGCAGTAGGCAGTAGGCAGAAAGCAGTAGGCACAAACATAAGACGACCGTTTCCATGAGGAGGTGCTCCCGTGCTCCGTGGACATAGAGATCTCAAGGTTTACCAGTTGTCATATAAGCTCGCGATGGAAATCTTCCATTTGTCGAAGACTTTTCCAAGAGAAGAAATCTATTCGCTCACCGATCAGATTCGCCGTTCTTCGAGAAGCGTTGCTGCCAACCTTGCCGAAGGGTTTCGGAAAAGGCGCTATCCTAATATGTTGGTCAGTAAGCTAACCGATTGCGATGGTGAAGCAACCGAGACTCAGGTCTGGCTCGATTTCTCCCATGATTGTGGATATATGTCGCGCGAAAACCACGACCGGCTGACTCTTGGCTATGAAGAAGTTGGGAGAATGCTTTCGGCAATGATCGCAAGTCCAGAAAAATTTGCGCCAGCGCAGCGGCCATAGCCTTAGTTTTCTGCCTACTGCTTTCCGCTTACTGCCTTCTATTATCTACATCTCATGCCGGTTCGTTAGAGCTTTATCCATCGTTACTTCATCGACGTATTCCAGGTCGCTTCCCACCGGCATACCCATCGCCAGACGCGTCACGCGCAGGCCCAGAGGTTTTAGCAGACGGCTGATGTAGTTCGCGGTGGCTTCGCCTTCGGTGTTGGGATTCGTGGCCAGAATTACTTCGATCACTTCGACGCCTTCGTTGTTTTCCGGCTTCAAACGCGGCAGCAGGTTGTCGAGCCGCAAATCGCTCGGCCGCATGCCGCGAATCGGCGACAGGCTGCCATGCAAAACGTGATACAGACCTTTATAGCTTCGTGTTTTTTCAACAGCTACCAGGTCGTAAGGCTGTTCGACAATGCAGAGCAGGGAATGATCGCGCGATGGCAGAGAGCAGAAGCGGCACGGATTGACGTCGGTGAGGTTGTTACAGATCGAGCATTCGCTGATGCGTTGCTTTACTTCACGGAGCGCTTCGATCAAGCGCTCGACCTCCGCATCGGGCGTCCGCAAAATATAAAACGCCAGACGTTGGGCAGACTTCTGCCCGATGCTGGGCAGGCGTTTGAATTCGTCTATTAGTTTGGTGACGGGTTCGGCGTAGTCTAACATTTTGAATTTCCAATTGCCGATTGCCGATTTTGTTTGAGGTGAGTTGCCAATCGGCAATTGGCAATCGCAAATCGGAAATTAGAAAAGATTCCCCAAGCCGGGAGGCAGCATTGAACCCAACTTACCTTTCATGGCTTCGTTCACTTTGCGGTTGCCTTCATTGATGGCGGCGACAATCATGTCCTGCAACATCTCGATATCATTTTCCTTGACGATTTCAGGATCGATCTTGAGCGAAATGATTTCGTGGTCGCCTTTCATCGTCACGTTGACTACGCCGCCTCCGGCCGAGGCTTCAACGCGCAGTTCTTCCATTTCGCGCGCCATCTTTTCCTGCATCTGCTGCGCCTGCTTCATCATTCCCTGAATGTTGAGTCCCCCGGGAAATTTCATTGTGCTAACCTCGCTTCCGGTTTAGAAATAGTAGTTGAATTGAGCAACGCCAGCATCGTAACTGTCATTCTATTTGAATGCAAAGCAAGAATAGTGGCACAGACTTTAGTCTGTGAATATCCCTTCGCTTCTCTCCCCGCGGCGTGTTATAAGCCTCTTCGATTCAATGCAAACGGAACACACGACAAACAGTTCCATGACCGAGCGCTCGCTCTCGGCGGAAATCAAACTCTACTACGATCTCGACGCAGCGCAGACCACGCCGGCGCCGCTGCTAATCGCCCTGCACGGTTACGGCGCCAACAAACGGCAGATGATGCGTGAAGCGCGGGCCGTCGTGCCCGCAGGTTTCGCGATCGCTTCGTTGCAGGGGCCGCACCAGCATTTGCGAGATCCGAAAGAGTCCGGCGGTCCGCTGCGATTTGGGTTTGGCTGGCTGACCAACTTTCGTTCGGAAGAATCCGTCGCGATTCATCATCGGGCACTACTTGATTTGATTGAGTCACTGGTGGCCGACGGCATTGCCGATCAAAGGCGAATATTTCTGCTGGGCTTTTCCCAGTCCTGCGCGCTGAACTATCGCTTTGCGTTTACGCATCCGAAGGTGCTGCGCGGGGTGTCTGGTATCTGTGGCGGAATGCCGGGCGATTGGAACACCAGCGAACTTTACAAAGAAACAGATGCGGCGGTGTTTCATCTCAGCGGTGAGCGCGATGAGTTTTATCCACCGTTGCGCACGGCCGATTACGCCGTGCAATTGCGCGAGCGCGCCAGCGATGTTGAATTCAAGAGTTATGATGCCGGACACGAAATTGTGCAGGCGATGCGAGACGATATGCGCGACTGGCTGGATAAGAGATCGGTCGTATGAAATGAGATCCCGTCGTTTAGATCTCGCACTCGTGTGGCCGGGAGCAATGCCGGACAAGTCCGGGCATCTAAACGGCAGTGCCGGGAACTTGCCGAACAAGTTCGGCATCTAAGCCGACTACCAATGAAGCGAAGTCCAGCAACCGCAATCCTTCTGGCGCCGGCTTTATTAATCGCCGCGGCCTGCCAAAAACAAGTCGCCAGAACTCTCAAACCGCTCAAGCCTCCCGAGCAACAGACCGAAACTGTTAGCCTGCCGGCCAAGAGCCCTCCACAACTCAAACTTACGATCGTCGGCGCCGTCGATCAGATTGGAAAGACGACCAATTACGACCCTTCTTATCAGAAAATCGAATATCCGAATGGCGACGTGCCGATTGAGACGGGTGTTTGTTCTGACGTGATCGTGCGCGCGTTTCGCCGCGCCGGGATCGATCTGCAGAAGGACCTTCATGAAGATATGAAGGACAACTTCGCCGCGTATCCCACGCGCTGGGGTCTCAAGGGGACGGATGCGAATATCGATCACCGCCGGGTGCCGAACCTGCAGACTTTCTTCACTCGCAAGGGCAAGTCACTTTCAACTGACGGAGGCGCCGAAACATTCCTGCCGGGCGATATAGTCACCTGGGATCTTCAACTCGGCGGAACCGAACACGTCGGCATGGTCGTCAATGTCTGGTACAAGCCCACGCAGCGTTATCTGATCGTGCATAACATCGGCGCCGGCACGCGCATGGAAGATGTGCTGTTTGCATGGAAGATCACTGGGCACTATCGTTACTTCTGACCACCGAGCAGCAAGAGCGATCCACGAAATCACCCGAAACATGGCGAAATAGAAAATCTCTTGTTTACCAAACTGCTAGTGCTAACAGGCCGGGCATGATAGATTGCCGCGCCTGTTCGCTGAAATTTTCTAACACGCCGGGATTCTAAATATTTGGCTCCTGCCGGAGCCAACCAAACCGCGGGAGATTTATGAAACCGAACCTTCTCAACTCTCTTGGCGCCGTCTTGCTCTTAGTTGCCTCCGCGATCGCATCGCCTGCGCAGAATAAATCCAGCTACGACTCCAGGGCTGCGGACGCCATCAAAAGCGTTATCGAAACGCAAGCCGCGGCGTGGAACCGTGGTGATCTCGAAGGCTACATGGACGGTTACGATCGTTCTAAAGACACTGAGTTTGTCGGCGGCGACACCATCACGCGTGGCTGGCAGACGGTGCTCGATCGCTATCGCAAGAACTACAACTCGCGCGAGAAGATGGGCATGCTCACCTTTTCAGAACTCGAAATCAACATTTTGAGCAAGGACGCCGCGCTGGTGCTGGGACGCTGGCATCTGAAGCGCGCGAATGACGAGCCACACGGAACCTTTAGTTTGCTTTTCCGGAAAACCAAAACTGGTTGGCGAATCGTGCACGATCACAGTTCGTCGGCGTGAACTCAATGTTGAATATCTCTCAGGTCAGGAAGGGTGCTTGCCCCCTCCTGTGTTGGTAGATAAAGACATGCGGGGGCAAAACCCTTCCTGACCTTGAGGTTTTTGCCTGGCCTTGAGACTTTCGGGGTTGAACTGGGCAACTCATCTTGATGGCTGAACCAAACCAGACAACTTCTAATAAGGAACTCGCCGCGATCGAAAGCGAAGTCGAAGCGCGCAGCGCCGTCTTCAAAAAAGAACTCGGCCTGTTTGATCTCGTCCTGGCGCAGGTGGTCTTTGTGGTCGGCACGATTTGGGTTGGCTGGGCGGCCAAGCTGGGCAACCATCAAATGGCTTATTGGCTGCTCGCGATCATCACCTTCTATTTGCCGCTGGCCGCCGTCGTCATCTTTCTTAACAACCGCATGCCGCTCGAGGGCGGGCTGTATCAATGGGCCAAGCTGGCCTTCAATGATTTCATCGCGTTCATGGTGGCCTGGAACCTGTGGGTGTTCGGCATTCTGGTGATGTCCGGCATCGGATTGATCATCAAGAAGAACATCGCGTACGCCATCGGGCCGCGCGCCGACTGGATGCACGAGAATAGGTTGATGACCACGGCGGTCTGCGTCGTCTTAATGATCAGCATCATCGCTGCGTCCAGACGAGGGCTGGCTTTGGGCAAGTGGGTGCAGAATGTCGGTGGAATATTTTTGCTGGTGACCTTTGCCACTCTGATCCTGCTGCCGTTTATTACCGCCGGCCGGGGAACACTTCAGAACTATCACCCGTTCTCGACCAGCTTGCCAGAGTTCACTTCCTACAACATCAACGTCTTCAGCAAACTCGCCGTGGGAGCGCTGTCAGGTTTTGAATACATCGCAATCATGGCAGGCGAGTGTCGCGCGCCGGCGCGAAACATCAGTCGCTCAGTTTTGATCTCGGCGCCGATTATTGCGCTAATGTTCATCCTCGGCACCGCCTCAGTGTTGGCCTTTGTCAGCCCCGAGGAAGTCGATCTGATCGGTCCGATTCCCCAGGTGCTCAGTCGTGGATTCAGTTCGTTTGGTTGGGTGTCGGTGCTCGTCTCGCTGACCATTTTTGGCGTGGCCGCGCGGCAAATCGCTTTGATGAGTATTTACTTTGCGGGCAACACACGCTTGCCGATGGTAGCCGGATGGGACGACCTGCTGCCGGCGTGGTTCACGCGTCTGCATAAGCGCTACAAGACTCCGGTGAACTCGATCCTTTTCGTCGGCATGGTGACGCTGGCGTTCAGCCTGGCGAGTTTGATTGGCGTGAAAGAGCAGGAAGCTTTTCAGATCCAGGACAATGCGGCCACCGTCTTCTATGCCCTGATGTACATGGTCCTTTTCTCTATTCCGATAGTTGCGATCAAACGATTCGGCGTCAGAGCTCCGCTGTGGCTCAAGATCGCTTCGGCGTCCGGTTTCGTCGTCTCAGTGATCGCGCTCTTCTATACGATGATTCCTATTACGCATGTCGATAGTCCCGGGATGTTCGCGCTGAAGATTATCGCCGTCGTGGTAATCGCCAATGCCATCGGCGTTGGGCTCTTCGTTTTGGGCCGGAAGCGTGCGGAGAACTCAACCGGATAGAACATTTTCGGTCTCCAGGTCGCAGAACAAAGCGCTGGCTAGCCGACGGAATTCCACAGACATTTTCTCATTAGCACCGTGGCTTTCGCCCGGTGCTAGTTGTCGGAGTTCAGAAGGGAAACCGTTTCAAACGATTTCTGCATGCGTTGGGTAATCAATACACCGGGCTAAAGCCGCGGTGCTAATAAACTGGTCCGCGCTGACTGCGCCGCCAAAGGAAAAGCTGGTTTTCAATCTCGCCCTGTGATAAGAGTTGGCCCGCAACAACGCGCAGTTTTCGCTCTTTCACCCCCAGTAAGGAGAAACAGATGAAGATCAACTTTGGACGCGTCCTGCTCGGTGGTCTGGTAGCAGGTTTGATACTGAACATCGGCGAGTACGTACTAAACGACGTGGTGCTGGCTAAGCAGATGGCTGTTATCCTAAGGAAGTTTGGCGTGCCGGAACCCGGAACAAACTTTATCGTGATAGCCGTCGTGATGACTCTCATCCTCGGAATCGTTTTGGTCTGGCTCTATGCGCTAATCAGATCGCGCCTCGGTCCCGGGCCAAAGACGGCAGTGGTGGCAGCCATCATCATGTGGTTCGGCATCTATCTCTACACAGGCATTATCAACGGCACGTTATTTCAGATTCCCATGAACCTGATCTTGATTGGCTTCGTTTGGGGATTGGTCGAATACATTCTCGCCGCTTTGGCTGGAGCCGCACTCTACAACGAGGGATAGCTCGCGCGTACGGCATCCCGGAATTTCGTGCCTGAATCTCTCGCAGTCCTGAATTGTTCACAGCTCGTGACGCTGGCGGGGGCAAAGCGCCCCCGCGCCGGCGGCGAGCTGCGTCAGCTCTCAATTGTTGAAGACGGCGCGATGCTGGTGTGTGGCGGGGAAATTGAAGCGGTCGGCAGACGACGCGAGATCGAGAGTCTGATCAATGACGGCACGGAAGTTATCGACGCCGGCCGGCGGGTAGTAATGCCCGGATTCGTCGATGCCCACACTCATCCTGTCTTTGCCGGCATCCGCGCCAACGAATTCGAACAGCGCACGACCGGCGCAACCTATCGCGAAATCGCCGCCCGCGGCGGTGGCATACGATCAACTGTAAGAGCGACGCGCAATGCGTCTCTGAATGACCTGGTCAAAGCCGGTAAGCGTTACGCGCAGTGGTTTCTACGTTGCGGCACTACGACGATCGAAGCAAAGTCGGGCTACGGCCTGACCATCGAAGATGAACTCAAGATTCTCCGCGCCATCAAGCAACTGAACGAAGAAACGCCGCTGCGTTACGTGCCCACCTTTCTCGGCGCGCACGACATACCTTCCGAGTACCGATCACGCCGCGAGACTTATGTCAGCCTCGTCATCAACGAAATGCTGCCGCGCGTCGCGCAGGAAAAACTGGCTGAGTACTGCGATGTCTTTTGCGAGACGGATGTGTTCACCACTGACGAGTCATGGCAGATCCTTTCAGCGGCGCGCTGTCAGGGGTTGGGCCTGCGCGTGCATGCCGATCAACTTTCAATGTCAGGTGGAGCGAAGCTCGCGGCTGAGCTTGGTGCGGCTACAGCGGATCATCTGGAACATGCCGATGCCGTGGGAATCCAGGCGTTAAAGGCCGCGAAGGTCCAACCAGTGCTCTTACCCGGTTCGGTTTACGCGCTCGGCTCTAATCGATACCCGCCGGCGCGCGAAATGATCGACGCGGGGCTAGCGGTAGTGTTAGCGACCGACTTCAATCCGGGGTCTTCGCCGACGCCTTCGCTGCCGATGATCCTTTCGCTGGCGTGCACGCAGATGAAAATGACTCCGGCTGAGGCGTTGACCGCCGCCACAATTAACGCCGCGTACTCCCTCGGGCGTGGTGATGAAATAGGAAGCTTGGAAAAAGGAAAGCGCGCCGACTTCGTGATTCACGATTGCGAAGACTATCGCGAGCTGGCTTATTTTTTTGGAATCGAGCATCCGTGGCGGGTCTATGCATCGGGTGAGTTGGCGTTTTCGAAAAGCGTCTCAGCAGCTCCACTGTAAGGGAGGGGCCAGTGTTTTTGACAGTGCCGCGTAAGTGCCGAGAGTTGCCCTCCCCGACGGTCGGGCTTCCGACACAAAAATTTCGATTGACGAGTTCGCCGTTGTCTTTTATTATCACCTCCAACACTGGAAAGGAGGTGATCGAAAATTTATGAGTTCTTATCACAGTGAGGTGGCTGAGACCTAGCCTCAGGATCGATAACTGCGATTGTTTGGGTTGTCATCCTGAGCGGTTCACTGTGACACCTTCTTTCCGAAGCGGTCACAGCCACAGGTCAATCCCTACAGTTCACCGGAGAGCCGCTCGTGAGCAGTCGCGGGCGGCTTTTCTTCTGCGCCGGCGCGCGAGGTCCTCGGAATCATTATCTATGACTTCGCGCTCACCGAATGCGCATCTGTCCTTGACTTATCAACCCGCGCACCGCTATAGACATCAAATACCATCCGCAACTCAAATCTTTCCCGGTTGCTGGAAAAAAGAGCGTGTAAGTGTCTGAAAAGAAGTTGCCAAGTTCCCCTGTGTTTTACGACCCGCTCGGCCGTCGTTGGCGACGTGTTCGCCGCACCTACCTGGCTCTGGGCATTGCGGTCACAGCCATCACGGCGATTTTCATCGCCAGTGTGCTGGCCAATCCTTTGTTGCCGCGTTTGAATCTGCGCCCCTTACAGAATCTGCCGCAGACCTATCGTATAAAGCCCCAACCGCCGGCGGTTTTGCAGAACGCGAGCGAAGCCAAAGCGAAAAAAGCTCAGGAAGAACTGAAGAAGGCTTATTTGCAAACGCGGGCGATACCGGCGCGGCGTTCTGAGCTGACGCCGATCGTGCCGGCGCCGGCGACTACGCCACTGCCCGCTCCCGCCAGCTTCAATTCGAAGCAGTTGGCGATAGGTTTCTATATCAACTGGGACGAATCCAGTTACGCTTCGCTCGAACGAAATCTGGATCACCTCGACTGGGTCGTGGCGCAATGGGTGCATCTGGTTGATGCAAAGGACGGCAGCAGCCCGCTTGGCATCGAGCTCGATGCCAAGGCCCTGAACCTCATTCGCGAGCGGCGGCCGCAAACCTCGATCATTCCGATGGTGCAGAACCTTTCTGATGAGAAGTGGGAGGCCGATCTTCTGGCCCGGTCAGTCGCTGATGAAGGATCGAGACAGCGTTTGATTACCGCACTCTCGCAGTTTGTCGAGCAGAACAGGTTTGCCGGGATCTGCGTGGACTTTGAAGAGCCCACCAACCAGACACAGCCGAATCTGCTCCGCTTCATGCAGGAGTTGCACGCTGCGTTTCAGTCGCGCGGGTGGGTGGTCGTACAGGCAGTTCCGTTCGACGACGCCGAATGGAACTATCGCGAATATTCCGCCGCGACCGACTACTTGATGCTGATGGCTTATGACGAACACTGGGCCGGAAAAATAGCGGGCTCGGTGGCTTCGCAGGATTGGTTCGAACGCACGCTGGCGAGCCGGATGCGCGAGTTGTCGCCGGCAAAGACGATCGTTGCGCTGGGTAACTATGGATACGACTGGAAGGAAGGCGGCGATGCGAAGGAAGTCAGTTTTCAGGAAGCGGTAATCGACGCCAAAGACTCTTCCGCGCAAATCGAATTCGATTCAGCCACGCGCAATCCGCATTACGAATATGACGAAGACGATAACTCACATCACATCGTCTGGTTCCTTGACGGCGTTACCGCCTTTAACCAGATGCGGGCCGCCAGTGGTTATAACCCGGCCGGGTTCGCGCTTTGGCGGCTGGGCTCGGAAGATCCATCCATTTGGTCGATTTTTGGAACTGATGAACCGGATCCTCGGGCCGACGCGCTCAAGCGAATTCTCTATGGTTACCAGGTGGACTTTGAAGGCACTGGTGAATTGCTGCGAGTTCAAGCCAGCCCGCACGACGGCGAGCGCGGCCTCAGCGTCGACCAGAAGACCGGCTTCATCAGCTCAGAGAGTTACGACAACAACAATATTCCTTCGTCGTACGTGATCGAACGCACCGGAGATCATCCGGGCATGATCGCTTTGACCTTTGACGATGGACCCGATCCCGCTTGGACGCCGGCGATTCTTGATATTCTGAAACGGGAAAACGTGCCGGCCACATTTTTTGTGATCGGCAAGAATGGCCAGGCGCATCCTGATTTGCTGCGACAGATCGTTGACGAAGGCCACGAACTCGGCAATCACACTTTTACGCATCCTAACCTCGGTGAAATGCCGGCTCGAATTACTGCTCTCGAGTTGAACGCTACTCAACGCCTGATTGAATCTGCCACGGGCCGTTCGACAGTACTTTGCCGGCCGCCATATTTTGGCGACGCGGAAGCCGACAAGCCCGAGGAAGTCGAACCGGCGATTGTCGCGGAGAAGCTGGGCTACATCATCGTGGGTCTGCGCATCGACCCGGGAGATTGGAAGCCGGGCGCACAGGCAGACCAAATCGTTCAGACGACAATCGATAGGGCTACGGATACCAATCCCGAAACCCGCGGCCAGGTTGTCTTGCTGCACGACTCAGGCGGTGACCGCCACGCGACTTTGGAAGCCCTGCCTCGCATCATTCATGAATTGCGCTCGCGCGGTTTCAAGTTCGTACCGGTCTCGACGCTGGGCGGCTGGACCCGCGATCAGGTAATGCCAGTGCTGCCACCGAGCCAGAGCGTTTACACGCGCACGGATGCTTTGGCCTTTCTATTTCTTTCGACTGGCGGCTGGCTTCTGCAGTGGACTTTCATCATTGGCATCGTCCTGGGATTGGGAAGGCTGGGCGTGATTGGCGCGTTGGCATTTGCGCAATGGGTCCGCTCACGACGACGCGAACGAGAGCACTCCGGCGAACAATACGAACCGTTCGTTTCAATTATCGTCCCCGCCTATAACGAGGAGCGAGTCATCGAGGCGACCATTCGCAGCCTGCTGAATTCCGACTATGACAACTTTGAAATTATCGTCGTCGATGACGGCTCGCAGGACCGCACCAGTGAAGTTGTGCGCGAATATTTTAGCGAACAGCCTTTAGTAAGACTGCTGACGGAACCGAACGCCGGCAAGGCGGAAGCCCTCAATGTGGGTTTGCGGCATGCGAAGGGCGACGTGATTGTCGCGCTCGATGCTGACACACAGTTTCCCGGCGAAACAATTCGCATGCTGGCGCGCCGCTTCGTAGATCCACAGATGGGCGCTGTCGCCGGTAATGCCAAGGTCGGCAACCGGATAAATATCGTGACGCGATGGCAAGCGCTGGAATACATTACCGCCCAAAACATGGATCGCCGTGCTTTTGCCAGCCTGAACTGCATCACGGTAGTTCCCGGATCGGTCGGCGCCTGGCGGCGAGAGCTGATCGAACGCTGCGGAGGTTTCAGTGCCGAGACGCTGGCCGAGGATCAGGATCTAACGCTGCGCATACGAAAGCTCGGATACAAAATCGGTTACGAGGAAAGAGCCATCGGCTGGACCGAGGCGCCGCATAGCCTGAGAATGCTGGCGCGCCAGAGGTTCCGCTGGGCTTATGGCACTTTGCAGTGTCTTTGGAAGCATCGCGACGTGCTGTTCCGTCCGCGCTACGGCGCGTTAGGGTTTGTGGCGCTGCCGAATGTCTGGATCTTTCAGGTACTGTTTCCGCTGATCTCGCCGGTGATGGATTTGATCCTCGTCTACACGCTGATCTCGAACCTGCTGGATCGTTTGCAGCAACCCATCGGCTACTCGTTTACCAACCTGCGGCAGGTGCTTTTCTACTACGCGCTGTTTTTGGCCGTGGATTGGAGCGCGGCCTGCTTTGCGTTCGTGCTGGAACGCAAAGAGCGTTGGCGTCTGCTGTGGTGGCTGTTCCTCCAACGCTTCTGCTATCGCCAGGTGATGTACTACGTGATGGTTAAGTCAGTCACCACCGCCGTGCGCGGCGCCGTGGTTGGCTGGGGCAAGCTGGAGCGGAAAGCGACCGTCGAAGTGCAACCGTGAAGTGGCACAGACTTCAGTCTGTGATCCAATCCCGTATTATGAATCCTTGAGAACTCGTTCCCCCACGTTAACCACAGACCTAAAGTCTGTGCCACTCCCCGCAGCTTGATCCTATGCTTACGATTCGAAAGAAGTGGTTGGTTTTTCTCGCAATCCTGATCGTCGCGGCGGCGTTTCGCCTCGTGGTCGCGCACCGTTGGCCCAACGACTCTCCGGATGATGGCCGCACCTACGCGCAGATTGCGCGTAACGTACTCGAGAGGAACGTCTACTCGCACGAGACGGAGCCGCCTTACGATTCGTCGCTGATTCGTCTACCCGGTTATCCGCTCTTTCTCGCTGGCATCTACGCTGTTTTTGGACACACAAACAACGGCGCGGTTCGCATGGTCCAGGCTTTGATTGACACCGCCTCATGCGGACTCGTCGCGCTGCTTGCGTTCTACTGGCAGCCGGATGAAAAGCGAAAACGGGCCACAGCGATCGCGGCCCTCGCATTAGCTGCCGTCTGTCCCTTCACGACGATTTATGCGGCGACCATCCTCACGGAAGTGCCGACAACCTTTCTGATGTTGGCCATGTTCCTGTCGGCCACGTTCGCATTTCGAAATGGATTCACAGAGGGCCCAGAAGAAGATCGTAAGGGATTCAAGCGGGCGCTGCTTTGGTGGATGGCGGCTGGGTTATGCGGTGGCCTGGCCGTCCTGTTTCGACCTGATAGCGGACTGTTCGCGTTGGCGGTCGGGCTGACGCTGGTAATCACGGCGCCAATTTGGAGTGCGTTGGCAAGCGCAGCGCGACACCGCTTTGGATCGTTTGGAGTCCCGCCTTCAGGCGGCGCAATCACGAGTAAACAACGGCCGCCTAAAGGCGGTACTCAAAACGTGCCGGTGCAATCCAAATTGTCGCGCACGCTGATAGCAGGGACGCTGTTCTCGCTCGCGTTTGCGCTCGCGCTGGCCCCCTGGACAATTCGCAACGCGCGCGTTTTTCATCTGTTTCAGCCGCTGGCGCCGTCTCACGGCGAGATGCCGGGTGAGTTCGTGCCGCGTGGCTACAACCAATGGCTGCGCACGTGGATCGACGATGAAAGTTATGTCGCGCCTTTTCTGTGGTCGCTCGACAGCCAGCCCCTGGACATCGACGATATTCCGCCGTCGTCGTTCGATTCGGCGGACGAGAAGGCTCGGGTGGCCGCGCTGCTGGACAAGTACAACGATCCGCAGGGCGCTGAAAATTCGGCACAGTCTCAGACGAAACCAACGCCGACGCCAACGGCTTCGCCCACGCCCACGCCGGCTCCCGCTAATGCTAAGTCGATCAAGAAGGGAACGCCGAGTCCCACAAGCTCGCCGCAGAAGAATGCAAACGCGAACGCCAACAGCAATGCGGAAGAGTCCGGTGACGAGAGTGATCAGAACGACAACAGCAGCGATCAGGGTGATGAGAGCGATAACAGCGACGGAGATGAATCCGATAAGTCACCAGCGGAAGATCACGGGCCGGTCGAGATGACGCCGGAGATCGACGCCGGCTTTGCGCAAATTGCTCGCGAACGCATCGCGCGTCATCCATTTCGTTACTACGTTTGGCTGCCGCTGAAGCGCGCGCACACGATGTGGTTTGATACCCATTCGCAATACTGGCCGTTTGAAGGCACGCTACTGCCGCTCGAAGATCTCGATTATGAAGACCACCAACAGATCTGGTTGCCGCTGTTTGCCGGGCTGACTGCGATTTATACCCTGCTGGGTTTAGCGGGCGCGTGGTTGCTTTGGGACTCGCGAAAGTTTGCTGCGCGGCGTTGGCTGCTGCTGGTGTCGTTGGCGATCGCTTTGCGATTGATTCTGTTTTCGTCGATGGAGAATCCCGAGCCGCGTTACGTGGTCGAGTTCTTTCCGTTTCTCGCTATCCTCGGCGGTATCGCCATCGCGCGCGTGCCGAGTCTTCTTAAGCGACCACAAATGAACACGGATTAGCGCTGATAAGACCGACTGAGTAGTCGTTAACTGTCAGTGTGAATCCGTGTCTATCTGTGGCTGATAATTATTAGCCCAAAAACTAAGGTGTCGACTTTGCCGGCGACTGCTCTGATGCCGGAATGCGCGCGGGATCCGGTCTATCAGGCGAGGTGTGCAAGTGAATTGCCTTCCAGTCCTTGCCGACTTTACGGAACACGATCGTCATGCGGCCGCTGTCGGTTTCAGGCGTCCCGCGGAACGTCATTGATTGTGTCCACAGGCAGGTAATCAAAGCTGCGTCGCGCCCCAGCATGGTGATGCGAAGATCTCTTGTGTCCAGCTTGACGTCTTTCATTTCCGGATACGATCCTTCGCGGTTCTGCTTTAACTGATCCCATCCCCTGGTGACCGTGCCGTTATAGTTGAAAAGCACGAGGCGCGAAGTGTTTTGATAGGCTCCGGTCGCCGCTTTTACGTCAGCGTGCCTGATGCCGTCGAGCAGATTATTGAAAGCTGCCTGGACTGAACTCGATGGTGCGACCTGGCCGCTGGATTGAGTGCTCTTTGGTCGCTGAGTCGCAGGGCCGGCTTCGGTCTTGGACTTAGTCACTGTCTTCGGAGTCGGGGAAGGTTTCGGCGCGACGGTGCGTGTACGCGTTGATGTGGTTCCGGAATTCGTGTTCTGAGCGAACGCGAAACCGGCGGCGGCAAGTGCGACTGAAACGATTACGAGAAATCTCTTCACCATAATTAGCTCCTCAAGTCTCGCCACAGAAACAAGAAATCGGTAACCCCGAAAGAATTCACCGATTACTCTAATTCCCCTGGCCCTCTGTGGCTTCTGAAAATTCATGCCACGGACGCTGGCTGCGCAGGCGCATCACCGAACGTTCGCGGCCGAGTATCTCAAAGACCTCAAACATTGACGGTCCCACGGCTTGTCCGGTCAACATGGTGCGCGAAGCATTGATTAAAAGTCCAGCTTTTACTCCCACTTCATCACTGAAAATACGGAGGGCGGCCTCCGCCTGGGCCGCGTCCAGAGGCTCGATTGTCTCCAGACGATCGCCCAGCGCCGGCAGAAGTTCCTTCAGCTTTGGTTCCTTGAAAATGTTCTTGCGCACCGCCGCCTCTTCGAAATCGAAATCTTCTGAGAAGTAGGCGCGGCCGTGCGACGAAAAATCTTTCAAGGTAAAAAAGCGTTGCCGGATCAATTCGACGGCCTTCGCGAACCAGACAATTTCGTCTTCGTCATATTCTTCGCGCCAAAGCTTCTCAGATCGCAGTTCGGCCTTGACCATTGGCAGCAACTCCGCGAGCGGCATCGTGCGGATATACTCAGCATTCATCCACAAAGCTTTGTCGTCGGTCCAATGACGCGGATCGTTTTCGTGGAAGTTGAAGACGGCGTTCGATTTGTTAACGCGGTCAAGTGAGAAGAGCTGAATCAATCTTTCGCGAGAAAAAATCTCATCCTTAGGATCTGGATTTGGTTGAACCTCGCCAGTATCACCCGCGCCAATTATCTCGGCAGGATAGTGAGTCGTGTCTGGAGACCAACCCAAACGCACTAAAAAATTAACGAACGCGTCTGGCACGAACCCACGATCGCGGTACGTGGTAAGCGAGACAACTTCGCCATGCTTGCGCTTGGAAAGCTTCGCCTTGTTCGGCGCGAGAATCAGCGGCAGGTGTGCGAACTGTGGGACCGGAGCGCCAAAGGCCTGGTAAAGCAGAATCTGTTTGTGTGTGTTCGTCAGGTGATCCTGGCCGCGAATGACGTGAGTGATGCCCATCTCAATGTCATCGAGCACCACGGACAAGTTGTAAAGCGGATGCCCGTCTGAACGCAGGATCACCAGGTCTTCAATTTCGGCATGGGCCCGTTCCTGATCGCCGTAGACGATGTCGGCGAAACGCGACACGCCTTCGGCCGCGACTTTCAAACGAATCGCGAAAGGCTCTCCGGCAGCCGCGCGTCTCTCGGATTCTTCCTTTGCCAGTTCGCGAAATGGATTGCTGCGATGATCGATGCCTTCGGCGGCATGAGCGCGCGCGCGATCGACGATACCCTGCTTGACGGATTTGTCTTCGCGTTGTTCTTTCGGGGTAAAGTCGCGATAGGCCTTACCTTCTGCCACCAGTTTCTTCGCCGCAGCGCGGTGCTGATCAGCATTGTTAGACTGAAAGACGATCTCTTCGTCGTAATCGAGGCCCAGCCATTCAAGTCCTTCGATGATCGAACGGGTCGATTCGTCCGTCGAGCGTTGCAGATCGGTGTCTTCGATTCGCAGCAGGAATTTGCCGCCGACTTTGCGAGCGAACAGCCAATTGAACAAGGCCGAGCGCGCTGCGCCAATGTGCAGATACCCGGTAGGTGATGGAGCAAAACGAACGCGAGCAGTCATAGTCAGTAGTTAGCGGTCAGTTGCTAGTTGTCCGCGGCCGAGTCTTGACTGGGTTACAAAAATAGCCAGCAGAACAGTAGTCAAACTTCAGCAGCAAGACTGTTCTACTGACCACTGACTACTAACCACTGACTATTTGAAATCTGGCGGAGATGACAGGATTCGAACCTGTGAAGGGCTTTTGACCCTTAACGGTTTAGCAAACCGCCGCCTTCAGCCACTCGGCCACATCTCCACAGCTGGGTCGAGGGGCTATTCTAAGCCGAGAGTCAGCAAAGTCAAAGCGCGTATAGACGTCGGTACTGGCCGCATCGTCCGTCAAAGGTTGCCCTACGCAGCCAGATCCAGCGGTTTGGGTGCGCGACGCAGTTGCACCGGGAGACTGGGTGCGCAACAAACCTGCATGAGCTTCTCGCGATCTCGTTGCAGTTCGGGATGCTCATATAGGGCGGCGCGGACTTCGCGAAAGATGCGCGCCGCATGCTCGTCCGGTGGTTCAGTCAGCCGGTAGTGCATCCACTTGCCTTCGCGCCGCGCCGTAACCATGCCGGCGCGCCGCAAGTAAGCCAGATGCCGCGAAATCTTTGGCTGGCTGATTTTCAAAATCACTACCAGGAAGCAGACGCAAACCTCCGAATCAGCTATCAACCCAATTAGACGCAGCCGAGTGCGATCGGCCAGGGCTTTGAAAAGAAATTCGATGTTGTAAGTTTTCTTGGCCATGCTTAATCAAATCCAATCTTCCGAGTACGTCTCTCCATCAGAATAGTGTCGCGCCAAACGCCGTCCAGCCTTGCAATGCGTTCGCGCCGCCCCACTTCGCGAAAGCCAAAGCTTCGATGCAGGGCAACGCTGCGTACGTTCTCAGGAAACATTCCGGCTTGCAGGCTCCAGATTCCATTCTCTTCAGACACGGCGATTAGCGCTTCGAGCAATTTCCTTCCGAGACCCAAGCCTCTCTGGCTTTCAGAGACATAGACGCTGACTTCAGCGACGCCCGCATACACCTGCCGCGACGATACCGGACTGAGCGCTGCCCACCCGGCGACTATCTCAGACCGCCGCGCTACCAGTCGAGCGGAAGGCAGGTGTGATGCGTCCCACGCTTCCCACGAAGGGGCCGTCGTCTCAAACGTCGCCTGGCGGGTCGCGATGCCTTCGAGATAAATCTCCCGCACCGCGGGCCAGTCATCCGGCAGCATTGGATCGATTAGAAGGGTCATTTTGATTAGCACCGTCGCTTTAACGCGGTGAACTTGGTCGCCGACACTGCGGGAAACCGTTCAAGCAGTTTCCATCCCGAACACGCCAGTAATCACCGGGCTCAAGCCACGGTGTTAATGAGAAGGCCACAAGGATTTAAGCTAGCATAGTACTCGGTTGTCATATATGCGTTGACATATGCGACGATGACTGCTAGGCTGCCCCCGGGTCATATACGGCTTAGCGCATTTGAGTCTAAAGGAGAACCGGCATGGAAAGCAAGACTAGCGTCAATGAAAATCGAAACGAAAGCGTCAACGCCCTGAAAGCGCATCTGTCGCTCAACGTGCGGAACGTGGACCAGAGCGTCCAGTTTTACCGCAAAATGCTGGGCATTGAGCCCAGCAAGGTGCGCACGGGCTATGCGAAGTTTGACGTGCAGAATCCACCCTTGAACCTGGCATTGAATGAAGCGGCGATTACCAGCCGCGGAGCACTGTCACATCTCGGCATTCAGGTGGCATCCACAGAAGACGTTTTGGCGATGAGGCAGAAGTGGAACGAGGCCGGCTTGTCGACGCACGACGAGATGCAGACGACTTGCTGTTACGCCGTGCAGGACAAAACCTGGGTCAGTGATCCGGACGGCAACGAGTGGGAAGCGTTCGTAGTGCTGCAGGATAACCTGTCGGAATCGAATGCCTGCTGTGGCGTCGGTGAGGAAACCTGCGCCGTGCCACTGACACAGATTTCGTAGTCTTAGAATCCATACGTAAGCGGCGCCGCTGAGTTGGCGACGCCGCTTCATGTCCTGGTCAGGTTTCTTGTCAGGCCAAAGGTTGACTATGGATTCGAAGGTCTTTGCGCCGGGCCATCGCCCTGGCCACGAGGTCCGCGCCGGCGGTCGCCGAAGCGTTCGTGGTTCCCCTTGCGTTCTTTTATCAGGTTCGCGGCTGTGGCTTTTTGCTCGGCCGTCAGCAGTCCCGCTATTTTCGTTTGCGTCTCTTTCATAGCAGCGCGCATTTGCTCATGAAGCGTGCGGGCCCGCGTCTCTTCGTCCGAGGTGAGCGTGCCCTGGCGTTTCTTCTCACCTAGTTGCCGCAATTCTTCGCGCGCACCTTTGCTGCTGGCGAAGCTCTGTTGGATGATCGTGTGAACCTGTTGCTTCTGCTCGTCCGTCAGATTCAGTTCGCGCAGCACTCCCGGGCCAAAAGCGCCGCCGCCCCCAGGACCGCGACGAAACCCGCGCCCTTCTCTACGTTCGGTCCCTTCGGTTGGATTCTGAGTCGCCGGCTGTTGAGCCTGGGCAACCGCGCCGAACGCGGTCAATAAACCGAGCATCAAGCCTGCGTAAGTAAGTTTCGTGCGTGAAAACATTTTGTCGGTCACTCCTTTTGATTCGAACTTTGATTTTCAGTTGGGGAAGTAAAGCTCCATCTTATGTGAAGGGTTCAGACGCCTGACCACGCGAAATAGTCTAAAGAAGTTCTTGACTGCCAGCGTGGTTCTAGGATACAAACCACTTTGCTTGGCAAAGGCGAAACCCGAAACCTGGCGAGCAAGGCGAACCGCAGCGCTGCGGGGCAGTAGCCCGACCGTAAGGGAGAGCCTGGTCGAAACACAGGCAAAGCGTCAGAAACCTGAGAAATGAATCTTTTGTGAGATAGGAAAAGCCCGCTTCAGGGTTTACAATTCCGCCGCATGACATTGCTTCAAAATATCAACTCACCCGCGGATTTGCGGCTGCTGCCGCTCGATCAGTTGCAGCAGGTCGCCGACGAAATCAGGCAATACATTCTGGAAACGATGTCCCGCGTCGGCGGACACACCGGAGCTTCGCTCGGCGCGGTTGAGTTGGCCGTGGCGCTGCACTACGCCTTTGACACGCCGCAGGATCGTCTGGTCTGGGACGTTGGTCATCAAGCTTATGCGCACAAGATTCTGACTGGGCGGCGCGACCTTCTGCCCACCGTCAAACAATACGGCGGTATCAGCGGCTTTCTGCGCCGCGATGAATCGGAATACGACGCGTTCGGCGCCGGCCATGCTTCAACTTCGCTTTCCGCGGCGTTGGGAATGGCTATCGCGCGCGATCACCAGGGCGAGAACCACAACGTGGTGGCCCTGATTGGCGATGCATCGCTCGCCGGAGGCATGGCGATGGAAGCGATAAATCAGGCGGGACATTTGAAGACGCGCCTGATCGTCCTGCTTAACGACAATGAAATGTCGATTGCGCCGGCCGTGGGCGCGCTGACGGGCTATCTCAACCGGATTCGTGAGGCGCATGGCTATCACCGCTTCAAGGATGAAGTGGAAGAAAAACTTTTATCGATCCCTTCAGTTGGCGGCCGGCTCCATCACGCCGCCAAGACAGTGAAGGACGCGATCGCCGCGGCGGTTTTGCCGGGCGCGCTGGTCAACGAACTTGGATTCAAGTACATCGGCTATGTCGATGGCCACAACGTGCGGGGTCTGGTTGCGGCTTTGCGCGAAGCTCAACAAGTGAAAGATGGCCCGGTGATCGTGCATGCCTTGACGACCAAAGGGAAAGGCCATCCGGCCGCGGAAAAAGACTACTACAAATGGCATGCGACCGGCCCGTTTGACTTGAAAACCGGCACGCCGATCAAGTCACCGGCGAAAGCTCCGACTTACACGCAGGTGTTTGGCGAAACCCTGTGCGAGTTGATGGCGAAAGATGAGAAGGTCGTCGCCCTGACTGCCGCCATGCCCGACGGCACCGGCGTCGCGCTGCCTTTGGAAAAATTTCCCGAACGCTCTTTCGATGTCGGCATAGCCGAGCAGCACTGCGTGACTTTTGCCGCCGGGTTGTCTTGTGAAGGACTAAAGCCGATCTGCGCGATTTACTCGACCTTCCTGCAGCGCGCGTTCGATCAGTTGGTGCACGACGTGTGCCTGCAAAACCTGAATGTTAAGTTCTGTTTGGATCGAGGCGGTATCGCCGGTGGTGACGGACCGACGCATCACGGTCTATTAGACATTGCCTATCTGCGCGTCGTGCCGAACATTGTGTTGATGGCGCCCAAAGACGAAGGCGAGATGCGCGACATGATGTTCACGATGAACGAATACGTCGGGCCGGCGGCGATGCGTTATCCACGAGGCAATGGAATGGGCGTCCCGATCGACGGGGAGCCGCAGATCCTGGAGATTGGCAAAGCCGAGCTGTTGCGTGACGGGGGCGAGATTGCCATCGTCGCTTACGGCTCGATGGTTCATCCATCTCTGCAAGCGGCCGAGAATCTGGCGAAGGAAGGGATCGAGGCGACCGTCATAAACGCCCGCTTCGTGAAACCTCTCGACAGTGCTTTGCTGTTGGCGCTGGCGCGCACTAAGCGCTTGATCGTAACAGTGGAAGAAGCCTATCTCGCCGGCGGGTTCGGCTCTGCCGTGATCGAGTTATTGGAAGAGAATGGACTGCAGGACAAGGTTCGCGTTGTGCGCATGGGTGTTCCCGACAGGATTGTCACCCACGGCGATGCGAAACTTCTGCTGGCAAAATATGGTTTGGACACCGATGGCATTTACACGCGCGTCAAAGAGGCCGTGGAAGTCCTGGAAGATCGACGCGCCAAGCCGCAAATGGTTACCGCTTAGATACAAGTCCGAAAAGACTGTTGACCTCGCGCCGCTGCCGTGGCATTATGCGCCTGAGGCGTCCGAGAGTTTAAAATTTTCTTGATCGCCCTGCCCTGTAATTCCTCCAGCACAATTAACACCCGACGCAAAGGATCCATTTTCGATCTTGACAGCGAAGCTCGCGCGGTGCGGCGCGAGGGGAAGGGCCTCCATATGAAGAAGCAATTTATGTTTGAAAGAGAATGCGTACATCGAGATGGTGGAACCGACGGAGACGTCTACAACGGGATGTTCTTTATACAGGCATTGCAGCGTTTGCAGAGCGCTGAAGCAGTGAAGATGGCCGGAAAAGTGTCCCCCTTTTTCTGGGTCGACGCGCCTCGAGTTATGGTCTGGCTGTGCCGTGATTGCGCTGCGGAGTTGCAACTTAGCGACGCTCCCCGTGCGTTGCTGCAAGGCGCCCGACGCTAAGTATCAGAAGCCCGACCGTAAGGGAGGGCCAGTCGCGAAAGATGCGCTCCTTGACGGTCGGGCTTCTGACACGTACGCGCGGTTTTGCGGTAGAGTGTCGTCGATGAAGCGAGAGCGCATCGACAAACTGCTCGTCGACCACGGGCTGGCGAATTCGCGCACCAGGGCTCAGGCATTGGTGATGGCCGGCGTCGTCCTGGTCGATGAACAACTGGTTACCAAGTCATCCGAAGCATTTGCTCCGGACGCGAACATCCGGGTCAAAGGCGATGGCGATCCAGCCTCACGTTATGTCGGTCGTGGCGGACTGAAACTGGAAGCTGCCCTCCTCGAATTCAATATCAACGCTGATGGACTGACCTGCATTGACGTGGGTTCGTCGACGGGCGGGTTCACTGACTGCCTACTGCAGCATGGCGCGCGTCGCGTCGTGGCCGTCGATGTAGGTCACAATCAATTCGACTGGCGGCTGCGCAATGA
>JAWVEB010000054.1:0-34490 GCA_033856915.1 Blastocatellia bacterium
ATCCATGCCAGGCCCTTGCAGTTCGCATTGCCGGCGCAGTCCGCCTTGCAGAGCGCGAAGCTCGCCCGCTGGTAGTAGGTAATTCGGGTTCCGTTAAGGCTGGTGTTGTTAAGCGTAGTGAACATCGGCTTAGGACGCTCTTTCACCGGCGTTGAGACAGGCGCGGGGGTCGGCGCGCGCGCGGGGGTCGCTGACGGTTTCTCATCAGGAGTGGGCGATCTTTTTGTTTCGGGCGTTGCGAGCGGCGAAGGCGGAGCGATGATACTCGGTACTGGAGTCGATACCGGATACTTACCACTCACGTCGGCGCTGCCGCCGCGCGTCATGAACCACGCGATCAGAACACCGGAAGCGGCGAGCACCAGCACGATCGCAAACACCCATGGCAGTACGCTGCTTCTTGATTCGCCGCCGGTGTCGTCTGACCTCGCCTGCTTTTGAAACTGTTCGGGTCGAGACGTGATGGTCGATTGCGCTGTTGGTTGAGTCGGACGTGGACTGGCTACGGTTGGACCGGGAGGTGGCAGATTCCATGTAGCATTGGGATCCGATGCCGCGGCTTCTCGCACCAGTCTCGAGCCATCGTCGAGACAAAACACGAGCGAGTCATCTTCGTAAGTTTTACGACAAGTGGGACAGGTCTTCATTGATGTTTGATGCTGCTGCTTTAGTTCGCCTTACCGCTCTCATTAGCACCGTCGCTTTAGCGCGGTGAATTTAGTGGCCGTTACAATCGGAAACCGTTTAAACGGCACTAATATACTTGACTCATTACGGCAATGGCTCTGCCCTTTAAACGGTTTCCATTACGAACCCAACCACCAATCACCGGGCTCCACTCAGTCTTCATTAGTTGTTGGCCATCTCACGCCAGCGCTTCTTTCATTGCCGAGCCAATATCAGCGGGGGATTGAACTACACGGATACCCGCGCTTGTCAGCGCGGCCATCTTCTCTGCGGCCGTTCCCTTGCCGCCGGCAATGATCGCACCGGCGTGGCCCATGCGTCGTCCCGGCGGAGCGGTCTGTCCGGCGATGAAGGCCACGATTGGCTTAGTTACATTTTCCTTCGCGAACGCTGCCGCTTCCTCTTCAGCCGTGCCGCCAATCTCCCCAATCATCACGATGCCATCGGTCTCACTGTCTTCCTGAAATAACCTAAGAGCATCAACATGCGTCGTGCCAACAATCGGATCACCACCGATGCCAATCGCTGATGACTGACCGAGGCCGAGCGCCGTCAACTGGCCAACCGCTTCATAAGTCAACGTCCCTGAACGCGACACCACGCCCACGCGACCCTCACGGTGGATGTGGCCGGGCATGATCCCAATCTTGCATTTGCCGGGTGAGATAATCCCCGGACAGTTCGGTCCAATCAGGCGAGTCGATCTACCGGCGAGGTATTCCTTGACCTTCACCATGTCCAAAGACGGAATGCCTTCGGTGATGCACACTACGACTGGAATCCCAGCATCGGCCGCTTCCATAATCGCATCGGCGGCAAACGCCGGCGGCACGTAAATCACAGAAGCGTTCGCGCCGGCTTCTTTGACTGCGTCGGCGACGGTGTTGAAAACGGGAATGCCTTCGTGCGTCGTGCCGCCCTTGCCGGGCGTCACTCCACCGACGACGTTGGTTCCATACTCAACCATCTGCTTCGTATGGAACGTGCCTTCTTTACCGGTAATGCCCTGGACGACCAGGCGCGTGGATTTGTCGACGAGAATGCTCAATTGATCTTCCTTAGGACTGTGTACTGATTGAACGAATGGCGGAGTATAGCAATTGGTGAACTGAGGGACAACAATCGCTGGAGTGCGGTCGGCGCGAATGCAAGAGTCTTGGACCCAGGACAACTTCGCAACCGTGACAATGCGGTCAAGAGAAAAGATAGGGACTTGGTGGTGAGGTCGCTCGGACAACGCCACAGACAGAAACCTAGAAGCATCAAACTAGTCCCGTTCGCCTTTTCACTTACGCCTTACTCGCTTATTATTCCGATCCGAAAGGTCTCGGCACAAACGAATCAATGAAAAAAACAAAACCCCGCTTCAGTCTTCTTATTGCCACGATGGCGGCAGTGCTCTGCGCCGCAAGTGCACAGAGTTTGCCGCTGTTCCGTTCGCAAAAGCTTGCGAGCGCGCCGGCGAATCATGCGCGAACAACAAACACACTCGGCCAATACGACGATCCCTATTCGGATTTTCGTAACGCTCGTTATTCAAACGCAGGCTTGTTGAATGAGCGTGACGAGGTCAAGCTGGGTACGCAGCTTCATCGCGAAGTTACCAAAAAATACAACCTGACTGATGTGGGACTCGACCGGGTGGATCGAATCGGTCAACGTTGCGCGAAGGCCAGCTTGCGCCCAGCCATGCTCTACAAGTTCCACGTAATTCAGAGTCGCGAGATTAACGGCTTCTCGCTTCCCGGCGGACACATCTACATCACCACGGCCCTGCTCAAGCTCGCCAACGACAACGAACTTGCGTCGGTGCTGGCTCATGAAGTGGGCCACGTGGCGGCGCGGCACAGCTTGAAGACGCTCAAGCAATCGCAGGAATACAACGATATTGCCAAGCAAATCGGCGAACTGACCGGAGTGGCAGGCGACGCGGCGCGAGATTTGGGAGTTGCCCTGGGACAAATCGGCGGGGGGTGGATGTTAACATTTCACACCCGAGACGAAGAGCGCGAAGCGGATTTTCTCGGAGTACGAACGATGCCGCGAGCGGGCTTCGATCCGCAGGGCATGGTGACCATGTTTCAGAAGCTGCAGCACATCGAGGAAGAAAACTCGAACTTGCTGGGTTCGCTCTTTTCCGATCATCCGGATGCCGAGGAACGAATCGCCAATACCAGGTATGAAATCGCGCGGATGAAGCGGCGCTAGTTTCCAGGGCCTTCATTCTTGGAAGCGGGGGCAAGCCCCCTTCCTGACCTTGAGACTCTCAAAGTTAATTCTTTTACTCATCTTGAACGGCTCGCAGTCAACAGCAAACGCTCATGGTCGTGCAGCTCAAGATCAGGAAGGCGGGCTTGCCCCCGCTCTTGCCTTCCGCTTACCGAAGAAGACGATCAAGGCGGGAACCAGTAGAACCAGATTTCTCAGGGCCGTCTTCAAACCCAACTGGCTACCGATGATCCCGCCAAAGCAACCGCACTCCAACGGATCGCCATGCAAAACATAAACGTAATAAAGGGCGAAGCCACTAAAGCCGATTAGCATCAGCGCCGCCATCAATGCGCCCCACCGCACCGTGCGTGGAACAAGCAGGAAGACCGCCGCGATTATTTCCGCGCCGATCACGCCAATCGTGACCGGCCAACGCCAGCGCTCGTAATTGATCGCGGCTGAGCTGAGAAGTTCGGCAACGTTACCGGCGAATGTTTTGAGAATCGCCAGCTTGGCGCCGGCGGTAAAAAGAAAAAGCGCCGCGAGACCGAAGCGGCTGAGGTGGACCAGTATCCTAATCACCGTGCGAAGATTCATTTCAATGCAACCGATAGCCGTGCCAATGATCTATGAAGGTCAAAACGCTTTCGCTCCGCTAGGAGCGACATATTTATAGATCCAGCGGTCAACATGGATCTTATAGCTCCTTTAGGAGCGACATGTGCCGATCGTCGTTGCATTTCGCTCCTGACGGAGCTTCAGAATCAAGCGTCGCGAGAACTATAAACATCTCGCCCCTGACGGGGCTCAAGAAAAAAGCCTTTCCGCACATCAGTTGATAGGCAAAACCGGAACCTTGCTACGCTGCTAGCGCCACAACCTTCTCCGCCGCATCCTTCATTCCCTCAGCTACGGTAAAACCCAGGCCCGACTCGCGAATCACGCGCTGGCCTTCTTCAACATTCGTTCCTTCCAGACGAACTACAACCGGAACTTTCACGCCAAGGTTGTTTGCCGCGCCTACCACGCCGCGCGCCACCATATCGCAGCGGACGATGCCGCCAAAAATATTGATTAGCACCGCGCGCACGTTCGGATCCGCGAGCAGGATTCGGAACGCGGCTTCAACGCGCTCCTGGGAGGCGCCGCCGCCGACATCGAGAAAATTTGCGGGCTCGCCGCCTGCCAGCTTTATGATGTCCATCGTGGCCATGGCCAACCCCGCGCCATTAACCATGCAGGCAATGTTTCCGTCCAGCTTGATGTAGTTGAGATCGAATTTTGAAGCTTCAATCTCCAGCGGTTCCTCTTCGTTCAGGTCGCGCAGCTCCTTAAACTCCGGATGACGAAACAGCGCGTTGTCGTCAAAATTCACCTTCGCATCAAGCGCGATCAGACGGCTGTCTTTCGTCAGCAGAAACGGGTTGATCTCCATCAAGGACGCATCCATCGACTCATACGCGGTATAAAGCTGCTGCATGAACTTCACCGCTGGCGAAATCAGCGTCGTCGGCAGCCCGAGGGCAAACGCCAGCTTGCGCGCCTGGAATGGACGAAAGCCTACCGCCGGATCGATTGTCTCTTTGAAAATCTGCTCGGGGGTATTCGCGGCCACTTCCTCGATGTCCATCCCGCCGGCCGCCGAAGCCATGAAAACCGAACGCCCGCTGGCCCGATCCAAAACGATGCCGAGGTAGAACTCTTTATCGATCGGCAGTCCTTCCTCGACCAGAAGCACACGGACTTCCCTGCCCTCCGGCCCGGTCTGGTGCGTGATCAGTTTCATGCCCAGCATCTGCCTGGCGATCTCGCGTGCTTCCTCGGCGCTCTTTGCTAACTTCACGCCGCCGCCCTTGCCGCGGCCGCCGGCATGAATCTGTGCCTTGACCACGACCGGCGTGCAGGCCAGTTCGTTGGCGGCTTGATATGCCTCATCCGCGGAGTGCGCCACGATACCTCTCGGCACCGGCACGCCAAACTTCCTCAATAGTTCCTTGCCTTGATACTCATGAATTTTCATTAATGGCCTCGAGCGAAACGACGATCGATACGCGAAAAAAGTTTCCTGGTTGGAGCGATACGAGTTTAGCGGTACAAAAGAGATGACTGCAAGCGGTGAATAGGAGCAGAATGTTTCCATTCAGCGGCAGGAGGTTCGGCATGAGCGACGTAATAGTGACATCCCTCTCAAACTTGAAGAACGAGGTACGGTATGGCGCCGATCACAAACTGATTACAGACGAACCGTCGGAGGCGGGTGGTGAGGATGCCGGACCGGATCCTTACACGCTAATCCTCGGCGCACTTGGTAGTTGCATCTCCATGACCGTCACGCTTTACGCGAAGCGAAAAGGCTGGCCCCTGCAGCGAGTCATCGTGCGCCTGCGCCAGCAACGGATTCACGCAGTCGATTGTCAGGAATGTATCAACGCCACGGAGGGGTATGTGCATCGCATCGAGCGTTCGGTAACCTTCGAAGGAAACTTAAGCGAAGAGCAGCGAGCACGGTTACATGAGATTGCACATAAGTGTCCAGTGCATAAAACGCTTACCTCCGAAATCGTGATCAGCGAGATAGAGGATTGAGGCGAGGTGAACATTTTTCGAATGGCGAGGCTCCGTTCCGCTGGGATCGCGGACGTCCCCGTCCGCACAGCGTGCGCGGCACGCTCATTTATCCATCCTTAGTGATTGAGAAATGAGCCTTAACCAACTCCCCTGAAAGTCATCGCCTTTCAACCGACCGTTGGTGATTAGATCGTATTCGTCCCGAGATCAGCCGTCTGTCTTTTCTTAAGGCCGTCACGGCCGGTCTGAAAAGGACTGCGTTTCCGACGACTGAGACTTGTATTCGGGGTTGACTAACTGCCCCGTATTGGGCCGCTGCCAAGTTAAAAGCCACAAACCCGCTGGCGATGGTAAATGCCTCACCAACAAAAGCTTGCCTTTTGGAACCGACGGGTCTATGATGCCGGCCCTCGCGAACAAAGGGTTGAATTAGCAGTCCGGTACGATCAGCGTCAACCGACGCCCGGGAACTTTAACTTCCACGAGATTTGTCCTGGTGCTCCACCTCTTCAGATCGTCGTGGCTTAGTTGGGACTTCATCAACACGGCAAGTGTGTGGACATCGTAAGGAATTCGATTCGGCACGAGAAACGCAAATACCGGCAATGCTGGCTTCTGACGTCTTATCCAGGGAAGTTATCATCCGGTAATTGTGAAGACTGAACCTTTGGTATGGCCCAGAAGGGCTGAGTACTCTCCCCGCTTCCCATTCGCTGCGATGCCTCTCACTCTCAAACTAAACCAACACTAGCGCAGCGATCCCGCTGTAAAAGGAGGCAGATATGTCAGGAACTTGGCAACCATTGGTTCATCAACCAACGTTTAATGCCAGCACAATGCTTTTGCTCAATGACGGAAGCGTTATGTGTCAGGAGTCAGGCGGCTTGAATTGGTCACGACTAACGCCTGATCAGAATGGCAGCTACGTTAACGGAACGTGGGCGGCGCTCGCGCCCATGCACTTCACTCGGCTCTATTATGCTTCGGCGGTGCTGACCGACGGGCGAGTGTTTGTCGCCGGCGGTGAATACAGCAATGCCGGTAGCGAGACGAATACGGCGGAGATCTACAATCCAGGGACCGACACTTGGACGACGATCAGCGCCCCGCCGGGATGGACCGTGATCGGTGATGCGCCGTGTTGCGTCTTGCCGGACGGCACGGTTCTATTGGGTTCGATCGGCGACCCACGCACCGCAATCTATCATCCGTCAACTAACACATGGACTGCCGCGGGGAACAAAAACGATCGCAGTTCAGAAGAAACCTGGACCTTACTACCTGATCAGACCGTGTTGACGGCTGAGTGCGCCAGTCACCCACGTGCCGAGAAGTATGTAATCCCCGCAAACGCATGGGTCAGCGCCGGCACTGTGCCGGTTGAATTAGTCGAACCCTCTTCGATAGAGATCGGTCCGGCGCTGTTGCTACCGGACGGACGCGTCTTTGCGGTGGGAGCAACTTCGCACACCGCTCTGTACACGATGCCGCCGATAGCGAATCAGCCCGGCTCGTGGGCGATCGGCCCTGATTTTCCTCTGGGACCAGGAGGCAAGACTCTTGGGGCCAAGGATGCGCCCGGATGCTTGCTGCCAAACGGCAACGTGTTATGCCTGGCCGGGCCAGTTGATGGCGTGAGCGGGCATTATCTTTCGCCCAGTTACTTTTACGAATTCAATGGCTCGTCGTTGGTCAAAGTACCGGATCCGCCGAATGCCGGCAGCGTGCCTTTCGTCGGGCGCATGACGCTTGTGCCGACCGGCCAGGTTTTATTCGCGGCGGGATCCCCCGCGGTACATGTCTACACTCCATCCGGCGGACCGGACGGTGGATGGAGGCCGCATATCACGAGTCATCCCGCGACGATTCGCCCATTCAACACTTACACCTTGCATGGCAGGCAACTCAACGGCCTATCTCAGGCGGTTTCCTACGGAGACGACGCTTCGGGAGCAACCAACTATCCGATCGTCAGACTTCGTCACCTGGCCACTGGTCACGTCCGTTATTGCCGCACTTTTGACCACAGCACGATGGGTGTGGCAACCGGCACGATCATTGAGTCTACAAACTTTGCGGTGCCTTGGGGCACCGACCTGGGCCCGACGGAACTTTGCGTGATAGCGAACGGGATCGTCTCCGACAACTGTGTGACCATTACCGTAGCTCCGTTTATTTGGCACTGGCCCTTTGATGAAACCATGGTCAATGTCCTGATCGGCAGTCTCGCTGACGGCCCACTCTGGGTACTCGGTCCGCATGGACCAGTGCCCGTGGATCCCTGGGGCCCTAAGGTAATAAAAGAGGCGGCCGCGGCTCGCGACAAGATCGTCGAGGGGATCAAAAGCCTGCAAGCTTTGGGTCAGGGAGTTCTCCAGCAACGATTCAAGCAGAATGCCACGGTGATACCGGCACAGGACCCGGAGTTGACCGGCGGTAAGGACGAGGACGAGAAGTAGCAATCCGAAGAACCGGCGAAGCTTGAGAATAGGATCGCGCTGGCGCGCGATTGCTAGTTGATTGTCGAGCTTTGAATACCAACTAACCGTTTCGTACGGAGCGTGAGAAGTGAATCGCTTTTCGACTTCCGCGCTCCGTATGAATCGCCCGCAACCCACCGGCGGCAGTCAACACTAGATTCGCTTACCGAGATCATGGGCGCCCCGGACCAGCCGCTCCCGTCACAAAATATAGCTGACGCCAACAAGAGGTCGATGTATCATGCCCGCGGTGCTGCCGTCGAAGCGGCGTGAATATAAGAATACCGGGAGACGGGAACTACCAGATCATCCATGCAAAACTTTGGAATCCTGCTCTTGATCGGCTTGATGCTTGCGCCTTCCACCAACCTGCGCGCCGGCGTGAGCCAGCCTCAACTCGCAGAGGAAGTCCGTTCCGAGTTTCTGCATGCATGGAACGGTTATAAGAAATATGCATGGGGCCACGACGATCTAAAGCCGCTCAGCAAGACTTACCACGACTGGTACGCTGAACCGCTGTTGATGACGCCGGTCGACGCACTCGACACGATGATCGTGATGGGCTTGAAAGATGAAGCGAACAACACGCGCGCATACATCGCGAAGAACCTTTCATTCGACAAAGACTTTGACGTACAGAACTTCGAGATCACGATTCGTCTACTTGGCGGCTTGCTGTCCAGCTATCAATTGACCGGCGATAAACGTCTCTTAAATCTGGCGGAAGATTTGGGTAACCGACTGCTCCCTGTGTTTAATTCGCCAACCGGTCTGCCGTATCGTTACGTTAACCTTAAGACCGGAAAAGTACGCGGCAATGTGACCAATCCGGCGGAAGCAGGGACTCTGTTAATTGAGTTTGGAACGCTCAGCAAACTAACCCACAAGCAGGTCTTCTATGACAAGGCGAAACGCGCGCTGGTAGCGATTTACAATCGGCGCTCGTCCATCGGCCTGGTCGGGACGTGGATTAATGTTGAAACCGGCGAATGGACCGACACGGATAGTCATATCAGCGGGGCGATCGATAGTTATTACGAGTACCTGCTCAAGTGCGCGATCCTTTTTGATGATCAGGATTGCCGGCGGATGTGGGTTAATAGCATTGCGGCGATTAACAAGTACCTCTCGCAAAACGTGGTTCATGGTTTGATGTACGCGGGTGGCGACACCGGCGCGCAGGTTCGGGAGCCGGAACTTTGGTACGGCCACGCCGACATGGTTACCGGCAAGCGCACGAAGACAATCTACGGCGCTTTGGACGCGTTCTTTCCGGCAGTGCTCGCTCTATCTGACGACCTGGACCGCGCCGAGCGCTTGCAAGCCTCGTCCTTCAAAATGTGGTCGCAGTACAAAATCGAGCCCGAAGAATTTGACTACCAATCGAGGCAGGTTGTTTCTGCTTCTTACGCTCTCCGCCCTGAGATCGTCGAGTCGACGTACTATCTTTATCACTACACCCGAAAAGGCATTTACCTACGCATGGGCGAGACGATGTTCCGTGACTTCGTCAAATACTGTCGTACTGAAGAGGGCTATGCGGCGCTGAAGAGTGTCGTAACGAAAGACCAGGCTGACTCAATGCAAAGCTTTCTCTTCGCCGAGACCTTCAAATACTTCTACCTTCTATTCGCGCCGACTACTACCCTCGACTTCGATAAGGTGACCTTTAATACCGAAGCGCATCCAGTCAGAAAAGTGCGGTGGCGCCAATAAAGCGGTGACACCTATACTGATTGGCGTTAATGCTGGGAACGCGGATCGTCCCGTCCGCATCGCGCCGGAGCCGCGAAGTTGTTCGCGCTTCGCGCTTAGTGCGCATGGGGCCGGTTCGCGTTCCCAGGAGTGTGCTTGCGGTCAATACAGGATGACGAGCGTGATGAGGATATTTTTGTAGGAGTCACGGCCAACCCTAACGAGGCGAGTAACTCATTTGACCTGCTTTAAGATCGATAAGTCAGCGACATTCAAATCGGTCTTCATTTGCTCGTTCAAGGCGGCGATCCGGTTCTTGATCCTTTGGTTGACATCCAAACTGTTAGAATCTCCGCGCTGGAGCTTTTCAATTCCCAACTCCCAAAAGTCATTGAGCCCGTCCTGAACCCCGGTACTCCAATACAAGGTATTGCCTCTGGTAAGCGCATTGAACTTCCTGATCGCGTCGTACGCGTGGGTTACGTCTTCGGTCGAGGTGCCGGCATCGCTTAGCGCAGCAGAGGCATCCGCCAACTCCTTGCAGGCATTTTCATAAACTGTCAGCCGCCGCTTATAGAACTCCTCTTTCAACGCTGACTGAAAAGCCAACTGGTTTGACAACACTTTTCCGTTCGCGTCGACTTTGCTCTGGAGTTCGGCCTGGGCGCCGTAAATGAAATACCCGAAAACGAGTGTAACAATGGGAATCCCGACTTTGATGACTTCCAGAGGTATCGTCCAGAGACTTTGGATTTGCTTTCCCGTGTCGTGCGTTCCGTTTCCCATTTCTCAATCTCCCGTTTCTTTTTGGACTCGAACAAGAATCGATTTACTGGAAGAAGTCGCATGGCGACGTCAACTCATCTCCGGGCTTTCGGCAATAGTGCCCGAAACTTGTTTTTCTCATCCTCGTTGCTCGTGCAAAGAATCTTCTGCCTACTCGTACCGTACTCGCAGGCAAAGCAGGAACAACCCCTGCTTTCGCCGAGGTACTTCACCGGCGATTTACAACTCGTGACCACGTCGTCGCATTTTGGACCGTCATCGGGTTGGGATGGGTTGGCGCGGGCATGCGGTCTATAAACTACTGCAAGAAAGAGCAGCAGTATAAGAAGGGAGCCCAGGACTCTAACGGCACGGGTTAGATGGGACCTGTTCATTTTCGTCACCTCTGTAAAAAGTTTGTGCGGGTACCCTTTTATTGCCAGTCGGCCGAGGCAACCTGGGCGTCTCTTCTGAGCGCAGCAGGAGACGGCCCAACTACATTTCCGGGATATCCGCCTGTCAATCTTTTATGCCAAGAACAGGTGATCGATTTCAAAATCCGAGCCCACGGCTGCTGCTTCAGTGCGACCAGGACTCGGTATTCGGGTTACCCGCATTGACTCGCGGACTAATTTCCCGTAAAAGCACTGCTCGTCGACCGTAAAGGCTTACCCGTACTTCGGCAGTCCAATCCCTAATCAGGAGAAAACAAATGCCCCTACTTAGAAACGCCAATACTCGTGGCCCCGCTTTAAATCGATCCGTTGGGTTCCTTCTTTGTCTGTTTACGCTCGCCGGCGCGTTGGTTCTCGCGGGTTGTAGTAAGAGCGCAGGTAGTAACAGCATGCAATTGAAATCACCCGCTACCGGTGACAAGGAGATGCCTTTGAAGAGCGGTTATGCGTTTGCCGTCACCAAAACATTTACGAACACTGCCGGCAAGATTACGACCGCGCCCAGCTATCGTGTTTATGCGGCGAACTACGATCTGGATGCGGGAAACTTTGCCGGGACTCTAAACAGGCCGCTGACTGCCGACGATCAGGTGCGCGTCGTGTTCAGCCTCGTGAGCGACGAAGGCGGCAACGACAAGACTGCTCCTAAAACTGGCAACTACTCGGCCAAAGCCGACAAGTTCATGAAGGTGGAAGACGTGGCAATCGTTGCGCGCAAAGCCGGCACAGACAATACGGGTTGGCTCGAACGCAGCACCCTCACGGGTGACGCAAAGATAACCTCGGTGTCGGGCGACACAATCACAGGCGAAGTTGATCTAACCAACGGCGCGGTATCGATCAAAGGGCCCTTCACCGCGAAAATTCTGGCGAGGAAGTAAGCATCGGTCAAAAACAAGATACGAGCCGGCGCCTGAAGTGGCCGCCGGCTCGTATTGCTTTCCTGCCCGCTGCTTACTGCCTACTGCTCACTGTTCACGGTTTCTTGCGTCCGCCTTTCTGTTCCTGCGGCTGTGCCTGTTGTCTCTGTGGAGCCTGTGGCCGTGGCTGTGACTGCGGTGCTTGTGGTGGCGGTTGCGCCTGGGCCGGCCTTTGCTGACGCATCTCTTGCGGAGCCGCGCGAGGCGCTGCTTGCTGCGGCCTTGGTTGTTGCCGCATCTGCGGCTGCTGAGGCGCAATCACCCGCGGCTGCGCCGGTGGTTGATACTGCGGTCGCGCTCTCTGTTCGCGACGCTGCACCGGCGGTTGTGGCCTGACCTGTTGCTGTTGTGGCGCGGCACGCGCGGCCGGCGCCCGCTGTATTTCCAACTGACGGCGCTGTTGTCGCTGCGGTTGAATTTGCTGTTGAGCGGCCGCGTGGCGTTGCTGCTGTGAGGTGACCATTTGCTGCCGGGCAGCCTCGCGCTGGACCTGCTGTTGCTGGCGCAAAGATTCTCGCTGACTTTGTGGTTGCTGCAATTGCTGCCGCACACGTTCGCCTTGCGCCTGCTGAGTATTGGTCCGTTCTAGTCGTTGCTGCTCGACCTGCTGCCGCCGCAGATCCTGCATCTGTGGCCGCGCGTTACGATCACCGCGAGCTGCCTGTCTCGCCAGATCCGCCATCTGTCGTTCGCGCGCCTGCTCTGCGGCCAGGTTTGGCCGCTGACCCGGCTGCGCGCCATTGACAGCACGTTGTTGGGTAGCCGCTGCACGTTGATCTGCAACCTGGAGGTTTTGGTTCCTCACTCGATCGGCAACCGGCTCAACGCGCATGGCGCGCGCCAGATCTCTTTTGAAAGGTTGAGCCGGAGCCGTGCTCGTAACCACGGGCGTGTTGAAAACTCGCTGCGCAACCGCCGGCGGCACGTCGAATCTCTGCCGCGAGTCACGAGCCCGGAACGCCATAGCTCGCAAAGGATTCACGGCCAGAGGATCCAGCACCGGACGGACCCGCGCGATCGTTTGCGGATCGGCCCTGCTTATTACGCGCGGATCGATGACTTGAGTAAACTGCTGCACCGGAACGACCGTGACCGCTCCCGGCACGCTCATATTAGCGATTGGATTCGCGTACGCATCTCTGCTGCCGACGTAAACCGGCTGCCAGTTCGCATCGTAATAACGCGGAGCATAGGGATCACTCGGACCCAGCGCGACCCATCCCACGCTGGCCTCGTTCAATGGCAGAAAGGCTACCAATGCCGGTGAATAGGTTGGATAACTTCTGGTAGATTCCGGAACCCAGAACCACTCATTCAAAGCGTACGTCCAACGGCCGTAATGATAAGGAGCATAGCCCCAGGGCTCATTCGAAACCCAGGTCAGACCGTACGGATAGTCCGTGGTCCAGTAACCGGATTGGTAGGGCGCCCAACTATTATCCACCCGCGGATGCCAGCAGTAACCATAGTCACTTACGTTCTGCCACTCGCCATAGTCGTCTAGATCATAAATGCCCGGAATGTAATCACTGACATAGTTGTAGCTGTTGTACCGGCGAGACGGATCATAGTAGTAAGGATCATCGAGGTAAGTGTAGTAGCTGCGATAACGGCCGTCGTAGCTGCGCGGATAGCGATAGCGATAGTAGTTGTCGAGCGTGGTACCGGCCTGACCCGCATCGACGCGCGACAACACAGCCGGCGAACTGCCCTGGCAAGGAATCGCGAGGTCCTCACCTTTCTCGATTCGTCTGGCACCGCCTTGTCCGACAACCTGCGCGCTCCCGCTGAAGGCTGTTGCCACTGCATTCCCGTTGTCATTGATCGCGACTTGATAGACACCCGGCTGTTCCAAATCAACCGCGCCGCACGGCGTGGCCACCTCGAACAGGTCAGCAGGGGCTCCTACGTCAAACAACGCTGAGCCGTTCCGCAAAGCTACCTGCGTTCGCTGACTGGAAAGGTCCAGGACGTCCATCGCAGTGTTGGCGTCGACTGTCGCAAAGTTACGTCCCGTAAACGCGATCTGGCTGCGCGAGTTGTCCCGCGTATAAATCCGATCACCCACCGTGATTGGACTATTTGCCTTTGCTTCTACCCATTGAGAGTTCGAGGTGTCGAGACTCTGGCTCACCCCAACCTGCCCCTCAACTCGCTCAATCCGTGCCGCATTCGGCAAAGCCTTAGCCTCCGCCGATCGTTCATACTTCATCCACAGAGCTGCCGTGATCGCGGCCACCGACGCGAACGCAAGGACTATCAAAATGCCGTGGGGCCAAAGTCTTATCCTGTTCATGGCGCTACCTCCCGCTGACTGCGCTGACATGTATCAAAGAGTCCTGACAATCAATATTAGGAAGAGACGAGGGGGCCTTAGGAGAGTCATCGTTACGACGCAGGAGCATAAGCGGAGGCTGTCCGGCGGGCGCGATTGTTAGCAAATTATCATCTTATTGCCGGAAAATCGCACGAAGGCCGAAGTCGCTTTTTGTACTTTTTGTTTTAGAGAAGTCACTTTTTGTTTAGAGTCGGGCTACCGCCCGACCAAGCGCTTCTAAGCCTCAAGGGACGGACTGAACTTGGGAAGCAGTCGTACAGAGTACCGATTTCAGTAGGGCTCTTACGACGGAGAAGAACCCGACCAGAGTCGGTGCTCTAAACACCTGGCAAATTAGGACGCTGCCTAATAAAAGGTTCGCGTGCGCGTCATTGACGAATGGTTGTACAATGCCCTCACCATGACGGAAGCGACTATTGAAGATGAGCGACGGCCGACCCACGGCGAAGAAATAGCCAACACCATCAGTCATGGCCTCGGCCTCCTTCTGGCTCTGGTGGCGACGCCGATCCTGATCAGCGCGGCGCTGCGTTATGGCAGTGCGTGGAATGCGGTCGGTGTCACCGTATTCGGGGCATCGATGGTGACGCTGTATCTCGCTTCAACTCTCTATCATGCGCTGACCCATGACCGGGCCAAACGTATCTTTCGGATGTTTGATCACGGCGCAATCTTTCTGCTGATCGCCGGCACGTACACTCCGTTCACACTCGGCGTGCTGCGCGGTCCGTGGGGATGGACGCTGCTCGGACTCATTTGGACGCTAGCGGCTGTCGGCCTGACAATGAAGATCGTTTATGGCGCGCGATTCGTCAGGCTTTCAGTCGTTTTGTATTTGGTGATGGGTTGGCTGGTAGTAATCGCCGCCCCTCAGGTATTACGAGTCATGCCGTTATCGGGTCTGGCCTGGCTGGCGGCTGGCGGCCTTGCCTACACCGCCGGCGTCGGCTTCTATGCCGCGCATCGGGTGCGTTATGCGCACTTCGCCTGGCATCTGTTTGTCCTCGCCGGAACTACCTGTCACTTTTTCGCCGTACTTTGGTATTCAAGCTAGTTTAAAATACCGACTTACGTCGGTTCGGGAGTCTGTAGCGAGAGCGGTAGCGACCGGGGCCTCAACACTCCGAACCATCGAGCTGCACACTGGCTCTCCTCTGCTCCCGGTGCTATTATCCCCTCACTTTTGATCGCTATGTTTACCCACGACGATTTACATTTCCGTCCCCTCGACTATCGCGCTGATCTATTCGCGGACTAGCGTTACTTCATCAACATCGCCCCTTTTTTTGACGCTGCCCAGTAAGCGCCACGCCCGCGTGTTTCAACGAGGAGAAAAGATGATGTCAACCGCTATTGCACCTAAAAGACCGGAAATAAAAACCGCACTGCCGGGACCGAAAGGCCGAGCGATCGTAGAAGCGGACGCGCAGTTCGTTACCCCTTCGTATCCGCGTCCATCGTTCAAACTGGTGGCCGAACGCGGCCGAGGCGTGTGGGTAACCGACGTCGATGGCAACGTCTTTCTCGATTGCAACGCCGGCGTCGCCGTGTGCTCGACGGGCCACTGTCACCCGGAGGTCGTGCGCGCGATTCAAGACCAGGCCGCGGAACTGATTCACATGTGCGGCACGGACTACTACTATCGGCAGATGCCGGATCTGGCGAAGAAGCTGGACGAGATCGTGCCGGTGGCCCGGCCCACGCGCACGCATTTCGCGAACAGCGGCACCGAGGCAGTTGAGACCGCGTTGAAGCTGGCGATGCATGCTACCGGCCGCGAGAAATTCATTGCCTTCTTTGGTAGCTTTCATGGGCGGACGCTGGGATCGCTTTCGCTTACCTCTTCCCGGGCCGCGCAACGGCTCGGATTCAAACGTCAGGCCCTCGACGTAGTTCATGTCCCTTATCCCAATGCCTATCGCAACCCCTTCAGCGCGGAAGACTGCGGCGACGGCGGCGCGGGCCAGGGCGCTTTGAATTGGATCGAGAACCGCCTTTTCAAAACCACCACTCCGCCTGAAGAAGTCGCGGCCATCGTGGTCGAAGCAGTCCAGGGCGAAGGTGGTTATGTGCCCGCCCCCGAAGGATTCCTGAAGGGATTGCGCCGCATCTGTGACGAGCACGGCATTCTTTTGATCGTCGATGAAGTCCAGAGCGGCATGGGCCGCACCGGAAAAATGTTTGCTTGTGAACACTACGACGTAAAGCCCGACATCGTCTGCATCGCAAAAGGCATCGCCTCGGGATTGCCGATGGGAGCCTGCGTCTCGCGCGCCGATTTGATGGATTGGAAGCCGGGAGCGCACGCGTCGACCTTCGGCGGCAACCCGGTCTGCATCGCGTCAGCACTCAAGACGATTGAATTGCTCGAACGAGAACTGATTGCCAACAGCGCTGATGTGGGAGCCTATCTGCAGCGCGGCCTGGAAAAGCTCATGAGTAAGCACGAGTGTATTGGCGACGTGCGCGGCATGGGCATGATGCTCGGAGTCGAGTTCGTCAAGAACCGCACCACCAGAGAGCCGGATCCGGCCCTGCGCGATCGGGTTGAAGTCGCCGTCTTTGAGCGCGGTCTGATCTTGTTGGGCGCCGGGTCGAACACGATTCGCTGGTCACCGCCACTAATCCTGACGAAAGAAAATGCGGACGTGGCGCTCGAGATTTTTGACGAAGCCATTGCGGCGTCAAGGTAAAGCCTTTTCCTGAATGTTTGGAGTTCCGCCTTCAGGCGGGGTTCCGTGTTACGCAATAGAGCCCGCCTCAAGGCGGAACTCCAAACCAAAGCGCCGCCGTCGGGGAGACCGTCAAAGGAATCCCTTTAAAGTATAGTCACTTTGCGACCTGAGCGACCTCAACCAATCCAGCTTCAATACTCCCACTGCCGCCGTAACCGTCGAGAATATCTGTCGGCAGTGACGACAGTTGCAGCAGTAGCTTCCTTCCTTCTTCACTGAATGTCCCGCTGGATTGGAAGCCTCCGTGCGGGGGCGGAACTAACGACCCCGCATTCATTCGCTGAATCACAATTCGATCATCGCTCTTGATTACCGCGGTTGCTGAATCCGTCATCGAGCGCATTGCCCGCTCTCCAGAGCTAAACAAGTCAAATGAAAAAGTGACCAAGTCAGTCGTTGCCTTCTTTCCGTCCGGCCTCTCACTCTTAAATTCACCTACTCGCATGACCAGCACCGTGCCCTTAAGTTCAAAGCTTTCGCCGCCTCCCGCAAAACCGCCAGAGAAGCCGAAGCTGCCGCGGTTAACTCGATAAAACTGCGATCGTGCTCGCCACGCATCGTCTAGAGAAAGAAGCACCCGTGAGTTTGGGTGAGCGGTGATTGCCACGATCTTGAATGGCGCGGTAATCATCTGGGGAACCATCGCGCCCTTCCCTGGTTTTCGTTCGGCCACGTGAATCTTGCCGCTCACCTCCTCGGTAATCTCCACCGCATAGCCACCGGTATTTCGCTCGCCCAGGAATGCGGCAATAACGATGTTCGCTTCAAAGAAGGCGGCATCAAGTTGCGGCAGATTGCCGTCCCGCTTTCTCAGTTCCTTGTACGTTTCCGCATCGCGCACCACGGCGACAAACGGCTTGGTAATCGAAGAATGAAGACCCTGCGCGAGCACCTTCATCTGAATTGGCGCAGGCTGTTCGTTTTCAATAACAACAGTAGGGATCCTAGCTTGGGAGTTCGGCTCCTGCTTCTCCAAACATAGCGCCGCACTGCTGGTTCCGATCAGGGATAATGAAAGCGTGATTGAGGCAAGGGTCTTGAGTAACATGTTGGGTTCTCCTCGTCTGCAAGTTAGAACGATGGGAGGAGCATTCGGTTGCATGACTGCGGCAAGATTGAGAGGTCACAAACGGTATCGCACGTGCTTACGCAACTCTTCATCTTCGACCTCGATGTTCTGCAAACGCAGCATCACGTCGGCATTCAAGTCCCAGTTCGCTCGTTCACCGGCCGCTAATTTCACCGTGCCCGCGGCTGCAATCATCGCGGCATTGTCGGTCGACAAATGGGGCGACGGGAAATAAACCGGCAGCCCTAACCCTACGGCGGCCTGCCGCGCAGCTTCGCGCAAAGCCCCATTGCAGGCCACGCCCCCGGCGACAATCAAAGTCCTGGGCCGGTACTCCTGCGCGACACGCTCCATCGTCGTGACCAGGGAGCGCACGACGGTGCTTTGGAAACTGGCAGCGAGATCTTTAATTCCCGTCGAAGGCTCTTCTCCATCTTGCACCGGTTGCAGACCGGACTCGCGCACGTATCTGGTCACCGCGGTTTTCAGTCCACTAAAGCTGAAGTCCGGCCGGTTGTCGCCCATTCGTGGCAGAGCAAACTTGACCGCCTTCGGATTCCCTTCCCGGGCGAGCTTCTCGATGATCGGCCCGCCGGGATAACCGAGGCCGAGAAGTTTAGCGACTTTGTCGAAGGCTTCGCCGGCCGCGTCGTCCCGCGTGCGGCTGACGACCTTGTATTTTCCAGCGCTCGGTACAAAGAAAAGATTTGTGTGCCCGCCGGAAACGATTAGTGCCAACGCGGGATGCTCCACCGGCGGATTCTCGAAGCAGACCGAATAGATATGGCCTTCGATGTGATTCACGCCCACCAGAGACTTACCCAGCGCAAAGGCCATCGCCTTCGCATACGAAACGCCGACGAGTAACGAACCGATTAAGCCCGGGCCGTTGGTTACTGCGATGCCGTCGATTTCATCCTTCGTAATGTTAGCGCGCGTGAATGCCTCTTCCACGACGGGAACGATCTTATCGAGGTGTTCGCGTGAAGCGAGCTCCGGCACAACCCCGCCGAAGCGTGTGTGCGTGGCGATCTGTGAAGCGATTACGGACGAGACAATCTCGTGGCCATCGCGCACGATCGCCGCCGCCGTTTCATCACAGGAAGTTTCGATACCCAGGACCAGCATTGGTTTATGGAGTGATTCTACCGAAGAGAAACGCGCAACCGAAAGCTGAGAACGCGAACGCCCTCGTCCGCATTGAGCGCGCAACGCGAAAAGCTTGAGCGTGCTTGGCGCGCTGTGCGGACGGGACGACCGCGCTCCCAGCCCTAACTTGCCTGATAAAAACTCAGGCACGAATCACCCTGCTCCAACACGCGATAACGCTTCAATCCGCCGAATTCCTCTTTCAAATCCTTCTTCTTGTGATGCTCGACAATAACGACACCGTCTTCCCCCAGCAATTTCACCTCGTGTTCACCCAGGAAATTCAATAACTTTTCATAATCGGTAGCGTATGGCGGATCATAGAAGATCACATCGAATGGCGCCGCTTCTTTCTTAGCACGTCGGCGCAGAAAATCCGTCACTTCACGGTTCACAACTTCGACATCATCACCATCAATTGTCAGCGCTTCAAGATTCGCCTCAATCAACGCGCACATCTTCCCAGATTGATCCACGAACGTCGCGTGCGCCGCGCCGCGAGACAGCGCCTCGAGCCCCACCGCGCCCGAGCCGGCACACAAATCAAGAAACCGCGCGCCCTTGATTCGCGGCGCGAGAATATTGAAGAGCGTCTCACGCAAACGATCCGAAGTCGGCCGCGTCTCGAGCGATGATGGGCTCTTCAATTTCCGTCCGCGATATTTGCCGGCAATTATTCGCATTTTTCGCTGGCCGCTAAGCATAGCGCCTGTACAGATTGAAATGCGAAGCACTGGATCGTTACGCCTTAGCGGGAGAGGGTTTGGATCTCACTGATTATTCGCAGCGGCGCCGATTAGCAAAGCCAAAATGAACCGCCAATCGGAAATGCGGAGCCTTTGCGCACATCGGACCGCAGAGCCGCAACGTTCTGAACCAGGAAAAGCCCTGACTTAAGCGGTACCTAAACGTGGTGGTGAAAAGAAGACCCCTACCCAACCGCCGCCAGCTTCATCCGCGCGTCACTCTGCACTCGCTTAATCATCTTCGCAGCTTCAGGGGAAGTTTTACGGTGGTTGATGTAGAACTCAGCCTCCTTGCGAGCGTCCTGCAGGATATCAAGGTCGCGAACCAGATTCGCGACGCGAAATTCGGGCAGGCCTGCCTGACGCGTGCCCAGGACTTCGCCGGGCCCGCGAATCTCCAAGTCTTTTTCCGCGATCTTGAAACCGTCGTTGGTTTCTTCCATGATGCCCAGACGTTCGCGCGCGACTTCGGTTTGTTTTTCCGAAGCCAGCAGAACGCAGAAGCTCTGTTCCGCGCCACGCCCGACGCGTCCGCGCAGTTGGTGCAACTGCGACAGGCCGAAGCGTTCGGCGTGCTCGACCACCATTACGGAAGCGTTGGGCACGTCGACGCCGACTTCAATCACGGTTGTCGAAACCAAAATCTTTGTCTCGCCCGAGATGAATCCCCGCATCACTTCTTCCTTCTCTTCCGGTTTCATCCGCCCGTGCAAAAGCCCAACCGAGAATTTCGGGAAGACTTGATCGCGCAGGTACTCGTAGCGTTTCGTCGCATCGCGCAAATCCATCTTCTCTGACTCTTCAACCAAAGGATAGACGACATAGGCTTGCCGCCCGGCGCGCACCTCGCGCGCGATCAGTTTCTTCACTTCCTGCCTGGCTTCTTCTCCAAACACCCGGGTTTCCACCGGCGTGCGACCCGGCGGCAGTTCATCGATGATCGACACGTCCAGATCGCCATACACCGTCATCGCGAGCGAACGCGGAATCGGCGTCGCCGTCATTACCAGCACATCGGGATTCATTCCGCGTGCGCGCAATGCCGCGCGCTGCATAACGCCAAAGCGGTGCTGCTCATCAATGATGACCAGGCCCAGGTTCTTAAAAGCCACGCCTTCCTGAATCAGCGCGTGCGTGCCCACGCTGGCGTGAACTTCGCCCGCGGCGATCGACTGATGCAGACGCTTTTTGTCGGCAGTCTTGAGCGAACCGGAAAGCAGTTCGACTCGATAAGGCGATTTTGCCAGGATCCTCTTGATGTTGCGAGCGTGCTGTTCAGCGAGAATTTCCGTGGGAACCATCAACGCGGTTTGATAACCGTTCTCCATTGCGGCCAGCATGGCAATCAGCGCGACGATCGTCTTGCCACTGCCGACGTCTCCTTGCAGCAGACGATTCATTGGCGCATCGGAACGCATGTCTTTGAAAAGCTCTCGGACGACTTTGCGCTGCGCTTCGGTAAGCTTGAAAGGCAGAACCGAACCAATCCGCAGCTTCATCTGGGCGTCAATCTTGATTGTCGCTCCCTTGGTCTCGCTGATTCTTTCGCCGCGTTTTACCGCGAGCCGGAGCGCCAGCCAGAACAACTCTTCAAAAATCAGGCGCTGATGTGCGGGACTGCGCATTAGATCGTAGTCTTCCAGCGAAAATTCGTTGCCCGGAAAATGAACGTCGCGCAGGGCGGCGCCGCGCGAGATCAGTTTCCGGCGCGCCAGCAAATCCCGCGGCAATGTCTCGGAGAATGATTTGTCCGGCAAGCGCGCCAGGACTTCATGAACGATCTCACGCAGCCGCTTCGTCCTAAATTCTCCTAACTTGCGATAAACAGGAACGCGGCGGCCGACGTGGATCGCGGCCAGCCTCGGATCGGTTTCAGTTGCCTCTTCTTCCTCGCCTCCGGTAATCAATTCCAACTCGTCCGGCTTGTTCAATCTAAGCGAGTAAGTGCCGCGCCGGATGTCGTGCTCCCACGTACCAAAAGCAATGAACCGCGTTCCTGGAACGAATCGCTTGGCGTTGTACTTCAGGATGTCATGCGCGCGCGGGCCGGACACGAACCACCAGATCACCACGGGCCGGCCTGAGCGTTGCTGATCCACCGCGCTGATCTCAAACTTATACAGACTCTGTTTCAGAGAGCGACGATTGCGCACCTGGAAACCGCCCGCAATCCGCACGGTAAGATCGAGCGAAGCCTCCACACCGTGGTACAGGTGACGAATCTCCACCATGCTCGAACGATCCTCGTAACGTGCTGGAAGATAGTTGAGCAAGTCTTCGATGGACACGCTGGCAATACTTTTACCCAGGGAAACTTGCGCCAATGCGACGGCAAGTTGACTGGCGCTTTGGGGACCGAAACGAGGAATTCGGGCCTCAGGCAGCTCGAGAATTCTGGTATCCAGGGAGATGGATCGATCGGTCGGCATCGACGAGATCATAACACGGCAAACAAGTGCGCAACGCAATTGCGTCCGGTTTGGAAATTCAGGAATTCCTTCGCGCCTCTGCGTGAGATTCGATTGGTTCGATGTTCGGGTCGCGCAAAGGCTGAAAGGAAATACCCAAGGCGCGAAGAAAGACTGTCGCTATGAAAGCGACCAATTGAAAAGGGCACGGCGTACCGTGCCCCAAACATGTCTTGCTCGGTTTTATGTAACGCTCGCGTTACAGCTCCTGAAAGCCCGTCTAGTTAGTTGCGGCAGCGGTTGCTGCGCAATGCTTCTCGAAAGCTTGTCGTAATTCTCCGGCGATCTGTTCCGGTCCTCTGCCTTCGATCTGATAGCGCTCCATCATGTAGACCAGTTGGCCGTCTTTCAAAAGCCCGATTGAGGGTGATGAGGGCGGATATCCGGTGAAGTAACTGCGGGCTCTTTCGGTCGCTTCGATATCGCCGCCGGCGAACACGGTCGCTACTTTGTCGGGCCGGATCTCATTTTGCAGCGCCATCGCGATACCGGGACGCGCCTTACCCGCGGCGCAGCCACAGATCGAATTGACTACAACCATGACTGTCCCATGCGAATTCCTCAGGGTCTCGTCAACCGCTTCAGGTGTTCTTAGTTCCTGAACGCCCAGACGCGTCAGCTCTTCGCGCATCGGTCTAATTACTTCTTCTGGATATGGCATTTCTTAATTCTCCTCTGGATTTCTTATCAAGTTTGATTGAGTCTTGATTGTAGCACGTTCGGCCTCTTCCCCTCCCTTCGGGACGTTTTCGGGAGGGGGCGAAGCATGACGCCGTCAGGCCCCTCTCCGCGGTCTTCTCCGCAAAGGAGGGGGAGAAAAAACTTTAGTCTGTGATTGAGTTCTACCTACGTCGAATCACAGACTGAAGTCTGTGCCACTTAATACCGCTATCTTCCGAGGTTCGTCGCCATCGCCCGAGATTCTTATGCGCGCAACTCCGGCGGGCAGGGGGTAACGCCCCAGACGCTCGCCCCACTCGATAATCACAACGGCACTTTCATCCGTGAGGATCTCATCAAGATCAACCGCATGGGCCGCAGCCGCGCCCTCATCGAGACGATAAAGATCGATGTGATAAACCAAGAGGCGGCCGCGATGAAGATTGACCAGCGTAAATGACGGGCTGGTGACGTCCGCATCGTCCACCCCCAGCGCCCGCGCGAGACCCTTCACCAAAACTGTCTTGCCGGCGCCGAGGGGACCGTCGAGCAAAACGATCTCACCACCAGAAAGCTGCTCACCGATTCGAACGCCAAGCTCGAAGGTCTCTTGCTCGTTGGATGTGATCCATTCACCGGTGGGAATTAACCGTTGTATCGCCGTGGTCATATGCTCTAATCAGATGACAGCAGTCCAAGAAAACCACAAACCAATCTTTCCGTTTAGAGTTGGGACTTGTCCAACCTGGTGCGGCACAAGTGCCGCAGCTAAACACTGAAGCCGATGCTTTATGGAATTTCGCCTTCGAGATCGAGCGCGCAGATCGCGGCGCTGAGGTGCTCGCGAATATCGGAAGCGACCATCGCGCGCATTCCGATCTCCTCGGCCGCGAGATCACCCGCGAGGCCGCTAACATAAAGTGCGGCGATTACAGCGTCGATCGCGTTGGCTTTGCCTTTCAAAGTTCCGTAGGCTTGGGCCAGGAAGCCGGCGATAATCCCAGTTAAGGTGTCGCCGGCACCAGCCGTTCCCAAACCCGCGTTACCGGTCGGATTAATAAAAACCCGGCCATCAGGCGCGGCAATCAGCGGCCGCGCGCCTTTCAAGACAACGATCACTTCATGGGCCACAGCGAACTCGCGCGCGGCGATCACCCGATCATCAAGCGCCGACTTATCGGTACTGCCCATCAGCCGCAGCATTTCACCGGGATGGGGCGTTAAGACAACCGGTAAGTCAGCCGAGCCCCGCAAACCCGTCGGCCCCGTCGGCCCCGTCGGCCCCGTCGGCCAAGGAGCCAGGCAATTCAATCCGTCCGCGTCAACAACGACAGGGGTGCTCCGTTGCTCAACCACCGCTCGCACAAAGTTTTGCGTCCGCTCATCCTCCGAAGACAATCCAGGGCCGATGGCAATCACGTTTGCGCGCTCCGCCAGTCTCAGGACGTTCCCGATCGCCTCATCGCTCACGGCGCCTCGATCAGTTTCGGCCAGAGCTGTCGTCATTACTTCCGGCATTACTTGCGCGGCCACCAGGGGCTGAGCCGACACCGGCGTCGCGACTGTGACGAGGCCCGCGCCCGAACGCATCGCGGCGTTTCCGCAAAGCGCGGCCGCTCCAGTAAATCCGCGCGAGCCGGCTACGACTAGAACATGACCGTGAGTATTCTTGTACGAATCAGGGAGATAGCGAGTCTCGATCAACCAGCGACGCGCGTCCTCTTCATCAGTCACAAATAGTTGAGTCTTTGCTTCCTGAATCAATTCCAGCGGCGAGCCAATGTCCGCGACGATTAGTCTTCCGTTGTAGTTGGCGGCCGGGGGTAGAATGTTCGCGGCCTTTGCCGCGGTCATCGTGACGGTGATATCGGCCAGTACTGCTTCACCAATCGGCTGTGCTGAATCGGCGTTGAGGCCCGACGGAATGTCGATTGAGACGATAGCGGGGCGAGCGTCTTCGTTATGTAATCGACGTAAGTATTTGAGGGCCTCGCCGAAAGCTCCTGCCAGCGGACGTGTCAGTCCGGTGCCAAATAACGCATCAACAACTACGGCGTAGGGCTTAGCTAATTCAGAACTCTCGAGGCTACACCATTCGTCTGGCGACTCGCATTCGAAAAACCTGAGCGAGACATTGCGCGCTGGGACCTTAACTTTTTCAAAATTTGTTAGCGCGCCTCCCTCTGTGTTTTCTACCCGGCCAAACAAAACAACGTCGACTTTTGCTCCTGCCTCCGCGAGTAACCTGGCAGTCGCCGCGCCGTCGCCGCCGTTATTTCCAGGACCGCACAAAACCAGAATCGGTTTGTCCGCTACGCCGCAGTGAATTGCGATGGCGTCCGCGGTCGCGGCCGCGGCGTTCTCCATTAGAACCAATGGTGGAGTGCCGTAGCGCTCAGTCGTCAATCGATCGATGTCGCGCATCTGCGCCGACGATATAACAGGTTGCACCTGGCAATGATAAGGAGAAATTTACGGGCGGGTCAATCGATAGCCGGAATCAATAGGCGGAAACAGTAGACGTGAGGTGGCTTAAAAACAAATTGGCGGCCGTGCCTGCTATCGCACAAGACAAAAAAGCCGCTGAGGGATTTCCCCGCCGCCTTGCCGCTGCTCCAACCTATCCGTCTTTCCGGGATACCTGAGTAAAGATCCAATGCCACGCACTCTCCACAAATTTCTGAGCAAGTGGCCAAGGGCCCCCGTCGTCAGATCTGACCGACCTCCGTCATTCTGACTGGCGGCTCTTCCAAACTGACTTCGTACTCTTCTGTCGATCTCCTCAGAAAACTCAAATATAGGCCGAAAAACGGCCATCCGGCCTTTGGCACAACCATTGTTAAGTGATGAGCGCCACCACCAGCGCGTGGTGCGATCGAACCAGGACACAGCGGTCTCGTGGAGTTTCGAATGAAAAGAGAAAAAACAGTGCGGACGAGGGTAGCTTGGCGGGGGCTTACGGCTCTCGGCTTGGCCATGTCGTTAGTGGCCGGCATCCTCGTAACGGGTAGTGCCAATGCTCAAAACATCAAGAAGTCCGGCGCCTCAGCGGCGGACGCATTGAGCAAGTATGCCTGGGACCTCACCGCAGCCGCAGACCAGGGCCGTTTCGATTCGCAGACGGAACGACGCGATGAAACTAACCGGGCGATCGAAATACTGTCCAGCCCTCACAAGAACAATCCAGTCGTACTAAGCGACTCCCCCGCCGTCCGCGATCTGATTGCCTCAGGTGTAGCGCGACGCATCGCCAGGGGTGATGTACCCGAAGCTCTATCTGGCAAGCGGCTCTTCAAATTGAAGCTTGACGCGTTATTCAACGATTCGAAAACTGCGGGCGATCTGCTCAACAACATTTCGGCAATCCTTTCTGAAATTGCGCGTGCCGACTCGAAAATCATTCTTGTAATCGATCCCATCCAATCTTTGATGGGTCCTGCTTCGGCGTTTGACGGCGCCGCGTCGGCGATGTTGCGCGATGCGGTCAAGAACGGTGACGTTCAATTTTTCGGCGCATCTACCGATCTCACTTTCAAGGAAAAGGTTGCCAGCGATGAATCACTGGCAGCCCTGTTTGCCGGCGTCGAGATGCAGGAAGTTGCAGGCGCAGGGCAGGAGGCCGAGAACGGCGCGAACGACACTGCGAAAGCAAATGGGGAAGAATTCGTGGGCGACAATGTCTCCGCGGATTTGCGCGAATTAGTCGCCAGCCGCAACGCTCCCGAACGGGTCAAGGCGATCCTGCAAGTCAGCGATACCAACAGCCAGTCACTGCAAGCCCAACTGGCGAAGTATGGTGTGAAGGTTGAATCGAGCATGCCCCAGTTTGGCGCCCTCGCGGTAGATATTCCCACCAAGGCCATCGAGAAGATCGCCGACAGTGGTAATTACCTTTCAATCGATCGCCCGATCAACGGGCTCGGTCATATCGAAGAGACCACGGGCGAGGGTGCGATGTTGGCGCAATCAGGGAACAATTCTCTGGACGGCAGTGGCATCGGCGTCGCGGTTCTCGACTCGGGAATCTCAACCAAGGTTAAGGCGGTTGCCAATCGAATCGTCTACAGCCGGGACTTTACCGGTGAAGGCACGACTGAGGACGCGTACGGTCACGGCACATTTGTGGCGGCGATGATCGCTTCAAAGCAGGGATCCTACGGCGGTGTCGCTCCGGGTACGAACCTCGTCAATTTCCGCGTGCTCAATTCTCGTGGCACTGGTTCACTGTCGGCGCTCCTCGCAGCCCTGAACGCAGTAATGGCCAACCGCAGCGCCTATAACATCCGCGTGGTTAATGTAAGCCTGGGAACGGCCGCCGTCGATTCTTACCAGAACGATCCTCTCTGCCGCGCCGTCCGGCGCCTGGTCGATGCAGGCATCGTAGTAGTGGCCGCCGCTGGTAACGAAGGCAAAGACGCAGCGCATTCCAAGATGTACGGCCGTATTCATTCGCCGGGGAATGAACCTTCGGCGATCACAGTTGGCGCCGCCAACACCTTCGGAACCGATGTCCGCAGTGATGACACGGTGACCACCTACAGTTCGCGTGGCCCAACCCGCAGCTACTGGAAAGATGGAAAAGGTGTCAAGCATTACGACAATTTGATTAAGCCGGATCTGGTTGCTCCGGGTAACAAGATCATCGGCGCTGCTGCGCCCGACAATACGATTCTGCAACTCAATCCCGAGCTCCTGGTCGGCAATGTCAATAGCAATAGCGGCAAAGCCTATATGCGGCTCAGCGGTACTTCAGTTTCGGCCCCGGTCGTTGCCGGCGCAGTCGCCGTGCTACTGGAAGCCAACCCCAGCCTAACGCCAAATCTGATCAAGATGATCCTGACGTACACGGCCCAGCCGCTGGCGAACTTCAATATGCTCGAACAGGGTGCCGGCGAACTTAACCTCGAAGGCGCAGTGCGATTGGCGAAACTCGTGCGGACGGATTTGTCGGCCACAACTAAAGTCGGCGCTCCCTTGTTGACCTCGTCGCCGCCTTCACCGGAAAGCACTATAGCCGGCCAGACATTCAAATGGTCACAAGGTGTGCTCTTCAAGTACGACTGGGCCAAAGGCACTGAGCTGATCACCCGTTACCAGGGAATCTACGGCTTGGGCGTACTGATAAGCGATGGCGTGTTGATTAGCGAAGGTGTGTTTATCGGCGACGCCAGACAGCTTTCTGGCGGCGTTTTGCTCGGCGATAACATCATGATCAGCAACGGCATTACCTTGAGCGACGGAACTGTGTTGATGCGCAGCCGCGTGCTGACTAATGACGGTACAGTGATCAGTGACGGTACAGTGATCAGCGACGGTACAGTGATCAGCGACGGTACCGTGATCAGCGACGGTACCGTGATCAGCGACGGCACGGTGATTAGCGATGGCACCGTGATCAGCGATGGCACCGTGATCAGTGACGGCACCGTGATTAGCGATGGCACTGTGATTAGCGACTCAAACCGAGGAGATAACACGCGCTGCATGCCTCTTGAATAGATTGCTCCCATCTCAATCCCTGCCAAACGAACCTTACCCAAACACCGCTCGTTCACTTCTTTCTATTAGCCGGGATTCAGTTCCCGGCTTTTTCTTTGTCGCCATCGCATCGTTCGGATAACGCTCTAAACAACTTGCGCACGTCAGTGTCTGACGTTGCTGCTCGCAGCCCGCCGTTCTAATCGACCCAAATCCCTACGTGTGATACTTTCACGTCGTTGACCCTGAGCATCTGGACTTCAGGCGTGACGACGCCTACCGTCCGGCGAACCTGTAGATGAAAAGTGAGGCTGATTCGGACTTTATTAAGGTGCAAAGTCCAGTTGTATTGCCCTTCAGTAAAGAACATGCAGAGGCCCTGGCAGAGGAACCGGAGCATTGACCAGGAAAGATTCATACTCTGACGAAACTGTAGTCGATCTGGCACGGGCTCGCGTAAAGCTGCGCTCGCGCACGACGAAAACCTCGCCTGCGTCGCACACCAACGAGATCGAGGAGATTAATCTCCTGCTCGACAAGGGCCATTCGGTCGAAGCCCGAACCCGTCTGGTTTCGCTGATATCAGCGGCTCACGATGACCCCTCGCTGCTCGCTCGCGCCCGTCTCGCTCTCTCGCTCGCCCTGGAAATGCACGGTGAGTATCAAGAGTCCTTACGGGCCCTCGCAATGTACGAGGCCGAAGAGGAGCGCGCGAAGTTGGAGCCAGTTCTGGCATTGCGACTGCGCGTCCAAACGAGCCTCGCCTACAACTATTCCGGCGACCACCCGAAAGCAATCACTCTCCTGAAAACAGCTCTGCGCGATTTGGAGGAACAAGGAACGAACCTCGAGCCGGGCGCAGTGTATACCGCGCTGGCGCGAGTCTATCGCAGCATCAACGAGTATCCGATTGCGCGCGATTACTCGCAGAGAGCATTGGAGAGTTACCGGCAGAGCGGTGATTGGCGCGGCCTGGCGGAGGCCTACTTTGGCATCGCGGTTGCGGATCATGCCGAAGGCGAAAACGACACCGCGCTGGAAAATTTTGAGCAGGCGTTGAAGCTGATTGGGGATCACCCGGCAACTTTTCTGCTCGGCAAGATCTATTCGAATATGGCGAGCGCTTGCCGTTGGCTGAAGCGTCCGCAGGACGGCATTCGTTACCTCGAGAAAGCGATCGGCTATTACGAGCGCACCGAACACAAGAACCTTGCCGCCGACGGCCACAATAATCTCGGCGTCAATTTAATTCTCGTCGGCCAATGGGATCGTGCTCAGGAAGCTTTCGAACGCGCGCTGGCGTTGGCCAGTGAAGTGGACGAGCGAGCCGACCGCGTATCGATGTTTCTGGATTCACTGGGCGAGCTTTGCATGCTCCGAGGCGATCTAGATGAAGCTCGTGGCTATCTTGAACGGGCTGTGTCGATGGCGACTGAGAAAGGCAACAAGTGGTACGCCTGTCAGGCCTGGCGCACCTTAGCACGCTGTCACCTGGCGATGAACGCGAGCGAGAAAGCTCTGGCGGCAGCTAAGGAAGCTTTCGATCTAGCCGAAAAGATCGGAAACCGTCAGGCCACCTGCGAATCGGAATTGCTGCTGGGTGAAAGCTATCTCCAACTCGGCGATCTCGAATCCTGTGCGGCGGCCTTGCAGAGGATATCGGAACAAACATCGGACTCGGCTGCCGACATGGTGCTGGCTGGCGAGGCGCAACGCCTGCATGGCTTGCTGGCGTTGGCACGATTCGACGCGTCCCCGGCGGTGCAGCATTTCGGCCGCTGCGTCTCGATCTTTGACTTGCTTGGCGACCGATATCGCAGCGCTCGCTCGCATTACGACCTGGGTCGAGCTTATGCGCTGGCTCAGCCGGATCTTGCCGCGGAACACTTGACTCGCGCCGTGAACGTCTTTCGTGAACTGGGCGCGCGCTTGGATCTGGAGGCAGCCGAGGCGGCGCTGGCAGCGCACGATCAAACTGCGCCGCAGCAACAGCGTCAGCGCGAAGCTGTCATTCAACTGGTCACTTTGCGGCTGGCGGAAGCGGTCGCTTCGCGCGCCCTGTTACTGCGAGAACTTGCCGCGGTAATCCGGCAAGAGACTCCGGCCCAGCGAGTGATAATCCTCGAACCCGATGAAGACCAAAGGCAGAGCGTAGTCATCGCGCACGGTTGCGAACACCAGGAAGCCGTGAAGATTGCTAACGAATTCGCAACGTTGGACAGCGACACGTCACGCGAACGGTTTGCCAAGAAGCACAATGCCACGCTCATCGCCTTGCGATCGAGCAATTCTCTGCCGGCCACACTATTGATTACGCCACGCGATGCCGCCCAGCTCTCCGAAGGACTTGCGCTTCAGCCTTTGCTGCGCGTGGTTGAATTGGGAATGGACGTTTGCGCGTTGCGCGCGCGCGCCCCCGCCAGCCAGAGCACGCAGGGAGATGCCGGCACCGCCGGTGCGAGCTTGATGCCGGGCTTCATTCATTCCAGTCCGGCAATGACCAGACTGGTCGAAGAGGTCCACAAGATTCGATCCTCGGACGTGACTGTGCTGGTGACCGGCGAATCGGGCACCGGCAAAGAACTTGTGGCCCGGGCGATTCATGCCCTCTCCTCGCGACGTCAGAAAGTCTTCGTGCCGTTTAACTGTACGGCAGTGCCGAAAGAACTTTCCGAAGGCTATCTTTTTGGCCATCGCCGCGGTGCATTTACCGGCGCTGTTTCCGACTCGCCTGGAGTAATCCGGTCGGCTGCCGGCGGCACTCTCTTCATTGATGAGGTGGGCGATCTGCCGCTCGACCTACAGCCGAAGCTCTTGCGTTTCTTGCAGGAAGGCGAAATTCAACCGCTCGGTGAACGTCAACCAATCCAGGTTGACGTGCGGATCATCGCGGCTACCAACACTGATCTTGAAACGATGGTTGAGCAGGGCCGCTTCCGCGAGGATCTATATTACCGCCTGAATGTGATTAGACTTCGTGTCCCGCCGTTGAGGGAGCGCCGTTCCGAAGTACCTTCCATCGTCAACTACTACATCAATCATTACTCGGCAAAGTTTGGCCGCCACAATATTCAGATCACGCCTCAGGCAGTCGATCTCTTGATGGTAGCTGACTGGCCGGGCAATGTGCGCGAGCTTTGTAATGAAATTCAGCGGGTGGTGGCGAGAACGGAGAACGACACCTGGATCACTCCCGAGGAACTGTCACCCGAATTGCGTCGGGTGGGCGTGCCCGCTACGCCTCCGGCTTCTGTGGCGGTGCTGGGTACCACGAACACAGGCCGGTCAGAGATCGTGCCATTAACAAACGTCACGCTGGCTGACGCGCTTTCCGAGGTCGAACGCCGCATGATCAGCGAATCGTTGCGTAAGCACAAAGGCAACATCTCCCGCGCTGCACGCGAACTCGGTCTCACCCGCCGCGGTCTCTACCTCAAGCTTGAACGCTACGAAATGAATCCAAACGCCGCCAACGGCACCACAGACATGTAGACCAGGGCTAGTTTCCCGTTTAGACGGCGGACATGTCCGCCGCACCTCTCGCAGCAGCCGGACAGTCCGGCTATTAAACGATGATTGAACGGATCGTGTAAACGATCCTTAAGATCGTGCTTCTCACCTGCGGCGTCCTGCCAACCTGAACACCCGACCAAGCACACTATTCAGTTCCGGCACCCTCAGCGCCGCAGTGACTGCAAAGTAAATCAGACCGTAAGGAATCAACACCAGCATCGCGATGATCACCGGATGATGAGCGCCGATGCCGAGCTTAATAGCCCATCCCACTCCGGCGCCGACCGCAGCCGCCAGCCAAAGCTTCGCCACATAACGAAGCGGTAGCCCGGTGCGACCGATGCGTTTGTTCAGAGTCCCCCTCAGCAAAGCGAATTCGATCCAGCCGGCAACTCCAGCCGAGGCAGTCAAGCCTGCGGCGCCCCACTTTGGATCCAGACCAATCAAGGGCGGCAAAGGAATTGCGAACAGATAGCCGAGGCCAATCGTCAGCGCCACTCTTAACGACGCAAATCGCAGCGGAGTGCGAGTGTCATGGAGAGCGTAATAAGTCGACGCATACATGCGGCCGAGAGTGGAGGCCAACAAGCCAATAGTCGAGCCGGCGAGAATCCCCCAGACATAGATCGTCGCGTCGTGATGGAATTTGCCGGTTTCATAGAGTGCGGCCGTCATGACATCGCCCAGCGCCAGCATCGCCATTGCGGAGGGCACGATAAAAAACGCGATTCGACTTAATCCACCGTCCAGACGTTCGCGCAATTCAGAAGCGATTTCATCCGTGGTTCCCACAGCACTCGACATTGCGGGTAATGCAGCCGCCGACACCGACATTCCGAATAAGCTTACCGGCAGCGTGTAGAGGCTTTGTGCGACGTTTAGCGCCGCCACCGCTTGCGGGCTAATCAGTCCGGCCAGCATCGCGTCAATGAAAGCCGAAATCTGCACCACCCCGCGACTCACAAAAACAGGGAAAAAATTGCTCAGCACCTTGCGGACGTTAGGGGTGGCGAGATCCAAGACTGGGCGTAACCGTTTGATCAGTTTCAGGACTGTCGGCATCTGCACGGCGAACTGTAAAGCACTGCCCGCGACCGATCCCCAAGCCGCAACTTCCGCCAGGTGAAATTCGTCCGTGCGCCTGCCAAACCAAACCAGGGTAGCGATGATCGCGACATTCCATACAACCGGGGCGGTGTAGGAAAGAAAGAACCGGCGATGACTGTTAAGAACGCCCAGGCACCACGCCGACATAACAAGCAGGCCTGCGCCGGGAAAGAGAATCTGCACCAAACGGATAGTCAACTCACGGGTTGCCTCGTCGAAGCTGTGGGCAAACAAACCTACGAAATACCGGGTCGTCAAAACTCCGACCAGTACGATTACTGAAGTCGCCAGCGCTAATAGCGTGAGCACCGCATCCGCCACACGCGAGGCCTCCTCCTTCTCACCCCGGGCTAGTAGGTTGGCGTAGACGGGAATGAAAGACGCAGACAGCGCTCCTTCGCCAAACACATTTTGGAGAAAGTTCGGAATTCTAAAAGCCGCGGTAAAAGCTCCGGCCGCATCACCGATACCGAGGTAGTGCGAGAAGACACGCTGACGAACAACGCCGATAATCCGGCTGAGCAAAATTCCGGCGCCCACCATGAACGCAGACTTAGCAGTACTTTCGCGCTCGCTTCGTTCGACTGCCGGGGCGACGGGGAACGCGCCGGTGGCCGCACCGACGATGTCGCTGGTTTCCCCGGCTATCTCGGCAGCGCTGCTGCGAGTGTCCAGACCTTCTGGGTTTGTCTTGTCGGGAGGTTTGCCGTCGGCGCCGCTGCCGTCGGATGTGGAACCTGGGACTTGTGACTTGGGACCGGAGTCCTGCTCGTCGTTCATCTTAGCTTTGGAGATTGTAGTCCTTGATCTTGGTTAAGAGTGTTTTGTAACTGACTCCCAGCGCTTCCGCTGCGCGAGTCTTGTTGCCGTCGTGTTCAACCAGAGCATCGGCGATCTTGCGCCGCTCCACCAGGGCCGACGCGCGCGCGGCCGCCTCGCCCAGCGTTCCGGAGGTATCGAAGCCGAAAGTCTTGGGATCGCGCGCTTCGACACCGGTGAAGCCGAGGTCACGCGGTTCAAGCGTCGCATCGTCCGCCAGAATGCACGCGCGTTCGATCGAGTTCTCGAGTTCGCGAATGTTCCCCGGCCAGCGATGCGTGCGCAGTGCGGCGATGCTGGCGTCGCTGAGCATAGCTTCGCGCCCACGCAATTCATTTCCGATTTCCGCGGCGAAATGACGTGCCAGCAGGACGACGTCGTCTCCGCGTTCGCGCAGCGGCGGAATCTCGATCGGAAAAACGGCGAGCCGAAAAAAGAGATCGCCGCGAAACTCACCCTTATCGACGGCGCCGCGCAGGTCTCGGTTCGTCGCCGCGACGACGCGAAGATCAACCGGCACCGGCCCGCGCCCGCCGATGCGATCGACCGACTTCTCTTCGATCGCCCGCAACAGTTTTCCCTGCACGGCGAGCGGTAATTCTCCGATTTCGTCAAGAAATACGGTGC
>JAWVEB010000055.1:0-4276 GCA_033856915.1 Blastocatellia bacterium
CGACAAACTTTAGTTTGTCGATCCTATTAGTTGAGCAGGTGCACGGTCGACGACAAAACGGAAGCTTGCCGGACCCGGCGGGAGAGATAACCTGGTAAGTGTAACCCGGGAAAAGTAATTGAGTTCCAAAAAAAGTATGTGGCGTTTCGGTGTTTGGGGGCTTTGCCCCAAAAGTATGTTCCGGAATCATAGCCAAGCGTTACAGAACCGCGAGCAGTAGCGAGCGGGACCAGGACGCTACTTTTCGTAAACGTATTCCTCCATTGCCGACGTTGATTCCTGATCCCGCTCGCTACCGCTCGCGGTTCTGTAACATCGCTAATTCCTTGATCGACTTTTTGTGCAAAGCTTCGCGGCCCTTCGGGCCTCACCAAGCTGGATCAATGGTAAGCGAGACGCCTTGCCGCCATTTTGGGGCGCCAGGCCGTGGTAATACGGTTATGTGAAACGTCAACAAGTTCACGCCGAAATGCCTTCTCCTCACCTCATGCGAAATTCAAGTGGCACAACAAGTGCCCTAATGACCGTGAGCGAGCGTTAAGCACGGTTATCACCCGGCCCAACGGCATTATGCCCCGGTGATTAGCAACAGCCGTTCACTTCTGCCGCAAAACACAAATCGATCTACTGCTCCGCCCCGTTCGTTCGAAAAAAAAGCTCGACCACCCCAGGGCTTGCCCGCCACTGCTCTAAAGAAAGAAAGGCCCCAAGATGAATCCAATCCACCGTCTAACCAGATCCGCATCCGTTCTATTTCTATTAATTGCTCTCTCGACCTCTCAGAATATCGTCGCGGCTAACAGACATCCCGCGAAAGCTCAAACACGCGGACAGGCTGAGAAACGTCAACCCCGCGGCCGCCGCGCAGAACTCCTGCGTTTGGCAGCACAGCGACGCGCCGAGGCTATCCGACTGGCCGCTCTCGCCGCCGTGGCCCGACAGCGTGCCGCTGAAGAAGCGTTGCGCGATCACGTCCAGTCATTGATCGAAAAGGACGACGTCACCGGCGAAGATCCGGAAGTACGTCGCGTCGCAATCAACGCTCTGGGCCACCACGCCGGCACTGTCGTGGTGATGGATCCGAAGAGCGGCCGAATCTATTCGGTAGTAAATCAAGAGTGGGCCTTGCGAGAAGCGGTCAAGCCCTGCTCCACCATTAAACTGGTTACCGGGCTGGCCGGCTTGAACGAAAAAATAATCGATCCAGCGGACACGACTACTATTTCTGATTCGAACCGGGTCAATCTCACCAGCGCGCTGGCTCACTCAAAGAATGAATACTTTCAGACGGTCGGCGGCCGCGTCGGCTTTGATCGGATGATCTCTTATGCACGTCAACTTGGGCTGGGCGAGAAAACCGGCATCAATCTTCGAAATGAATCTCAGGGTCGAGTGCCCAAGCTGAAGTCGGGCTTTGCCGTCAATCATATGTCCTCGCATGGCGACGACTTCAGGGTGACCGCACTGCAGCTTGGAACGCTTGTCTCAGCGATGGCCAATGGCGGCCGGTTGATCACCCCATTCGTAGCGCGCACGCCCAAGGAAGAAACCAGATCTGCGCCAAAAGTTCGCCGCGTCGTCGATATCAACGCCGATTCTTTCAAGCAGATGATTCCGGGAATGGTCGGTTCTGTCAGTTACGGATCTGGCCGGCGCGCGTCCAATTCCGACGAGGTCATCGCAGGCAAAACCGGCACCTGCATTGAGCAGGGCGCCTGGATAGGCTTGTTCACTTCCTATGCTCCGCTCAGCGATCCGCGTCTGGCCGTGGTAGTTATTGCCCGCGGCGCAGACGGCCGAAATCACTTCCCCGCCGCCGTTGCCGGCCGCATCTATCACGACCTGGGCGCGCGGTTCGGCGCGACGACAACGGACCAGATGGTCCGCAGCGGCAAGCCCCAACTTCAGAGAGACCTTTCAATCGCCAAGCCCTCAACGTCAGCAGCCGAGAATGATTCGCTGGCAGCCGGTGACGATGAGTCGGAGGACACGGACGAGGCGGCGCCGACAGCGCCCCGCAAGACCGCGCCACCCGTGACGATTTGGGGCGACCCTCGCCGGCAGACCGACAGCAAAGTCAAACTTGCCGTGATGCCTATCTCAGATCGAACTCAACAGACTGCGAAGCATTCGCCGGCATTGCCGCAGACGAAATCAAACCCAACCGCGAAATTAACCCCAACCCAAAGACCCCGACGAGTCACGCCCACGCCATAAAGGCGCCTGGATGATCTCGTTGTAAAGACCCGACCCAAGAAGGAGACTTGATATGATTGAAGAATTCATTACCAGCGATATTAGCGATGCGCCCCCACCGCCACCGCAGCCGCCTCAGCCTCAGAACTTCCACCGTGCTGTCTTCGAGTTTGAAGAGAAACTAATCCGGGCGGCGCTGTTCGATGCCGGTAACAAGCCGACGATCGCCGCCCGAATCTTAGGACTCAAGACCCACCAAACCCTGCTCGCTATGTTGGATAATCGGCATAAGAAACTGCGCGATGAGCTCGGCATCACGAAGCGAGTGCGGCGCAAGCCATTGATGAAACGGTGATCCCGGCACGGAACTCTTCGCCCCACCCAAACACGCACAACGCTCACTTCTCTTGAAAGCAATGGCGCATCCCATGCGTCGCCACACCCCCTGGAACTAGATCATGAAAAGCTTTGAAAGTAACAGTCGAAAACTCTCTCTGGCGGCGGTGTGCCTCGCCATTGTTTTGGTGGCCATGCCGGCAAGAGCCGCAGTCGGCGACGAGGGCCCACTCAATCCCGGAGACGTCTTGATTGGACCTTGCGGCGTTCCCGGCGCGATGGGCCCGGGCGGAGTGAACGACGACTTTACCAACCGCAGCATTAGTACCGGCATCGCCAGTGTCGCTCCCGGCGGTCTGACCACGGCCGCGGGCACAGTCGTCTTCCGAAACACCATCCAGAATACCGGCGCCGGCGACGACCTGTTTCTGATTAGCGCACCCACGCCGCCCGCCGGCTTCATGATCGAGATCAGCACGGATAACGGCGAGCACTATGTCATGCTGAACGCATCAGACTCGAGCGTCGCGCTGCCGGTTTCTTACCGCGCCGCGGCTATAGTAATGGTGCGAGTTACAGCGCCGTCTGGTCTTCCAGTACTTACCGGCTTTGATACGGTGGTCCGGGTGGCCTCAACTGTGACGCCAATTGCGGCCAACGAGACCATCGATCGTCTCTATACTGGTTTCATACGACTCGACCGTTCGGCAACCGTAGTCAACTCTGCTGGCAATACAGCAATGGCTCCACCGGGAGCAGAGATCGAATTTGCCATAACCTACTCAAACGTCAGCAGCGCCGCCGGCCTTGGCAATGCTTTGCTTACTGCTCAAAATCTTGTGATCAGCGAAAACGGTAATTCCGCTCCCAACAATTGGGGCGAAACCACCGAGCACATAGTCGGCGCTTCAGACACTCGCGGTGGAATCATCATCGGCGATCAAGGTGGATCGAAATCGCTTACCGATATCGTCTCAACCCTGGAAGCCGGCCAATCAGGTGTTTTCAAATTCAAACGGAGAGTTAAGTAGTTGACTTGATGATCGGAGGACGAAGTTGCTCACACCTGATTCAAAGACACAGGGCATTCTGCAACGTGACTTAACCGTGGCGTTATTCGGCACCGGCGCGCATGCGCGCGTGCTGGTCGCAGACGACGATCCGCTCACCGCGCAACTGCTGACCTTGATAGGCGAGACCCAGGGATTCGAGGTCGTCGCCGTTGACGATGGCCGCAAGGCTTTTCGAGTGCTGAAATCAGATGCCGGCTTTGCGGCCGCTGTTTTCAACATGACGATGCCCCATCTGGAGGGCGTTGAAATCGTTCGTTATATGAAGACTGAAAAACGACTGATGCGAATACCAGTGGTCATCGTGGCCGGCGACCAGGGACTGAAACTTATCGCAGACAGTTTCGCGGCCGGCGCGCTTGCCTTTCTTCCCAAGCCATTTACGACAGAAAAAATGGCACTCACACTGCGCCTGGCAATTCGCAGTCAGGCAGCTCGAAACCAGTCTTACGAACGTCTGCGGAAAGCAGCTTGATGAAGTTTTGGCGCGCTCCCGAGCCCAACAGTTCCGTCACGGACCCACTCCCCACTCTCTTCCAGATCAGGAAGCTAGTGTAGTGTCTCAGAAATTCCTTTACAACGACCGACCTTGTCGATGATCTGTTGTGCGGTAGCGGTCCAGATAAACGGTTTTGGTTGTTTGTTGTTCTGAGCAAGATATTCCTTGATCGCGG
>JAWVEB010000056.1:0-30421 GCA_033856915.1 Blastocatellia bacterium
TGAAAATGCAAAGGGTTTCCAATTCTGCTTTGGTCTTGCCCGCGATAGCGGCCGCGACATGCAGTATCATCTTGGACTCTTCGCGCAAATCGCTCACGTAAAGAATCTTCTTAAAGCGATCGATCGGCCGGGTCGTACGGCGCGGTCCATACATCCTCGCGATGATCGTGGGGATGGTGGAGTCGCGCGCCACCTGCTCGGCCACACTTCGGCCCAGGAAGAACTGGGCTACGTCCGAACGTCCGTGCGAGGCCATGACGATCAGATCGCAGACGCGTTCCGAGGCATGACGCATGATTACCTGCGCCGGATCCTCGTCGCCTTTGGGAATGATCGCTTCGATGACCCGCACCGTCGAGGATCCGGTGGGCAGGCCGGGAAACTCGTATCGGGATGTTTCGGTGATATGCGGATCGCCGCCGTGAGAGATATGCACGGAATGAACGATGGCGTCGAACTGCGCCGCCAGCGCCACCGCCAGCGGGAAAGCACTGTTGGCAACGGCGGAAAAATCTGTCGGGAAGAGAATCGAACGAATCATGATGTTAAGCAGTGAGCCGTAGAGGAGTAAGCAGCCACCCGCTCAACCAAGGCTACTCTCACTGCTTACTCACCACGTCAAATGCATCTTACTTAAGTAATGCCGCCCGGTCTAGTTTTCGGGCAGCGCTTCCAATGTGTTGTAACGCAAGCAGGCAGCTTGAGCTACCGGGCTAGGTCTCCGCGCCGATGCGCATCTTGTGAAACGAGCGCCAAACGAAAAAGACTGAAATCAGAAAGAACACCGCGGCCAGAATGTGAGTCACGATGGGACCATTCTTACCGAATTGCCCAGTGGTGCTGCCGATGCTCACTGCGAGCTCTACTGCCAGCAGACCAAAAAGCGTCGTGAACTTAATTACCGGATTCAGCGCCACCGACGAAGTGTCTTTGAAAGGATCGCCGACCGTGTCGCCGACTACCGTGGCGTCGTGCAGCGGCGTGTTTTTCTGTTTCAGATCAACCTCGACGACCTTCTTGGCGTTGTCCCATGCGCCGCCGGCGTTGGCCATGAAGATGGCTTGATACAGACCGAATACGGCGATCGAGATTAGATAGCCAATAAAGAAGAACGGTTCGAGAAAGGCGAAGGCCAGCGTAGAAAAGAAGATCGTCAGGAAAATATTGAACATGCCTTTCTGCGCGTACTTGGTGCAGATTTCCACGACCTTCTTGCTGTCCTCGACCGAAGCCTTTTCTACGCCTTCCAGTTTGATGTTGGCCTTGATGAATTCAACCGCCCGATAAGCGCCGGTGGTCACGGCCTGGATCGATGCGCCGGTGAACCAGTAGATGATCGCGCCGCCGGTAATCAAGCCGAGCACGAAGGGCGCATGCAGCAAAGACAGACTCTCTGTGTTTCTGGTGAGGCCGTCGGTCAAAGTCATGATGATCGAGAAAATCATCGTCGTGGCGCCCACGACCGCGGTCCCGATCAGCACCGGCTTGGCGGTGGCTTTGAAGGTATTGCCGGCGCCGTCGTTTTCTTCCAGAAGATGTTTCGCGCGTTCGAACACCACGGTCATGTTGTAGTCGTTCTTCAACTCTTCGACTATGTTCGGAACCTGCTCGATCAGCGAAAGCTCGAACACCGATTGCGCGTTGTCAGTGACTGGGCCATAGGAATCGACGGCGATGGTTACCGGGCCCATGCCTAAGAAACCGAAGGCCACCAGGCCGAATGCAAATACCGCCGGGGCTGCCATAAGTATCGAGAGCCCCATCGTGCTGACCAGAAAAGCGACGCCCATCAGACCGACGATGCTGATGCCCAGCCAGTAAGCCGAGAAGTTACCGGCCACCAGGCCCGAAAGGATGTTGAGCGAGGCGCCCCCCTCCTGAGACGACTTGACGACGTCCTGTACGTGACGAGAGCTCGTCGACGTAAAGACTTTGACTAGCTCAGGAATGACCGCGCCGGCGAGCGTGCCGCAGGAAATGATTGATGCTAGCTTCCACCAAAGCGTCCCATCGCCGTCGAGCACCGGAATTATCAGGTAAGAGACGACGTAGGTCAGCGCAATCGAAACAATCGAAGTCAGCCACACCAGCGTTGTCAGCGGCGCTTCAAAGTTCATGTCACCCGCGTTGGCATAACGGGCCTTGGCGATCGCGGCGTTAACGAAATACGACACCGCGCTGGAAACCAGCATCATGATGCGCATGACGAAGATCCACACCAGCAACTGGACCTGTATCCGGGTGTTCGGAACGGCCAGCAGGATGAAGGTGATCAAAGCGACGCCCGTGACGCCGTAGGTCTCAAAGCCGTCGGCGCTGGGTCCGACCGAGTCGCCGGCATTGTCGCCGGTACAGTCGGCAATGACTCCGGGATTGCGCGCGTCGTCTTCCTTAATCTTGAAAACGATCTTCATCAGGTCTGAACCGATGTCGGCAATCTTGGTGAAGATGCCGCCTGCGATTCGCAGGGCCGCCGCGCCCAAACTTTCACCGATCGCAAAGCCGATAAAGCAGGGACCCGCATATTCACCAGGCACGAACAGGAGAATGAAGAGCATGATCAGCAACTCGACGCTGATCAAAAGCATGCCGATACTCATCCCGGCTTTCAGCGGAATCGCATAGATCGGATAAGGCTTGCCTTCCAGGCTGGCAAACGCGGTGCGCGAATTCGCAAACGTGTTCACGCGAATTCCAAACCACGCCACGCCATAACTCCCGGCAATTCCGATGAGACTGAAAAACAGAATCATCGGCACGGTCAGCGCGACTGGATGCCCCGGCACAGGGTGCAGCACTCCGAAGTAAGCCACCACGATCACCGCAATGAAGACCCACAGGATCATGATGAATTTGCCCTGAGTGGTCAGATAAGTTTTGCAGGTTTCGTAGATCAGCTCTGAGATTTCCCGCATGGCGCGGTGCACGGGCAGGTTCTTTAACTGAATGTAGATTGCCAGCCCGAACATCAGGCCGAGAAAGCAAAACACCAGTCCGACCAGCAGCAGAGTGTGTCCATCAACTCCCAGAAAACTTACGGATGACAGATCGGGAAGCTTCAGGGCGGCCTCGCCACCCTCGCGTGTCTGGGCCAGGACTGCCGGTGCGCCGAGCGCGCTGCCGAGCAAAACAAATAAGAGCGTCAATAGTCGGCGACGCATCGCCGTGGCAAAGTTCGACATTAAATTCACTAGTAAGAGAATCCTTTCCGTTTCGTTTAAGCGATTGGCGAGATAAAGCCGCCCTGAAAAGTCGGTTATTATGGCCGATTTTAGAGGGAACTGTCCAACCGGGAAAACAAACAGGCTTAATCAGAGACGCGGTTGCATGGCAGTTGTTTTCTGGATACGCAGCGAGTGATCGCCCATAAAAGCAGGGTTTGTCGAGTTGGCTTGCGGTATCATTTTCATAGTCAGCGAGCCGCTTCTAGGTTAAACTCGGAAGCGAAAATACCGCATGAGTTCAACAGACATTTCAACCCGGGTGCATATCGGCGAAGTCGTTCGCAATGCGATTGTATTCAAGCCAGCGAACCATCAGGAACCTTCAGTGAGCACAGACTTCCTTATCGAAACCGTCGCTCGTTTCTTCTCTCTGCTTAGTGAACGTCACATCGAATACGTGCTTGTCGGCGGCATTGCTTTGCTTCAATACGTTGAGGGTCGGAATACGGAAGACATCGATCTGATTATGGCCGTGTCCTCGCTTGAGCAAGTGCCGGAGTTAATCGTGGAGACTCGTGACGGGGATTTCGCCCGCGGCAAATTCGGCGACCTAAAGTTTGATGTGCTTCTGACCAGCAACCCTCTCTTCGAGCAGGTGCGGAAGAGCTACACAACGACCCAGAGTTTTGTGGAACAGAATATCCCCTGCGCTACCGTCGAAGGTTTGGTCCTGCTGAAGCTCTACGCGCTTCCTTCGCTTTACCGGCAAGGGAACTTCACACGCGTGGGTCTATACGAAAACGACGTGGCTACTTTGCTGCACGCCTACAACCCGCCAATCGAGCGGCTTCTGGAAGAACTCGCTCTGCACTTGAGCGGGAGCGACATCGCGCAGGTAAAGCAAATCGTCGGCGAGATACAACAGCGGATCAGTCGCTTCGAAGAGCGCAACTAAATACAAGGCCATTCCTCTCGAAGCCTAAGCTTCGGCGAGGGCCGGTTCGGGGGTCAATTCAGTTGGCCTGCGGCCACCAATCCATCTGCGTACCGAATCAATCAAAACAATCACCGCGGCGATCATGATCAGCGCTGTCAACGAAGTATTGATGTAGCCCTGAGTCGCCGTCGCGGCAGTCTGGGCCTGTGGCCAAAAGATGTCGCGAATGGATTCCCATCCGGCAACCAGCGTCGTCGTGGCGACGAATGAGAGTGGGGCAATCGTCACCCAACAATAACGTGCCTTGCCCATGTTGATGATGACTGTAGTGGCGACGCACAAGGCGACGGCCGCCAAAAGTTGATTCGCAATCCCGAACATGGGCCAGATCGTGGAAATTGATCCATTCCAAATGAACGTGGCCCAGGCTGCAACCACCAGCGCGCTGGTAATAATAGATCCCGGCAGCCAGTTGGGCTGTTCCAGTTTTCGGAACACACGTCCCCCAAATTCGCCAACCAGAAAGCGCGCGACACGCGTGCCGGTATCGATGGTGGTAAGTATGAAAAGCGCTTCAAACATGATCGCGAAGTGATACCAGTACTTCATCAAGCCGCGCAGACCTGGAATGCTGTCAAAGATCTTGGCGATGCCCAGCGCGAGTGTGACTGCGCCGCCCGTGCGCCCGCGCAAATTCTTTTCGCCGGATTCTTCCTGCAAGCGATCGATTTCCTGCGGTTGCAGGTTGAAGCCCTGCGCGGTTTCCTGATCGACCATGCGGACGTAGTTGGCCTTTTGCGCGTCGGTCTTTTGCTGAGTATTGATCGCAAAGTAATCGCCGGGGAAGAGAGACGTCGCCGCGATCAAAGCGACCACGCCGACTACTCCTTCCATCAGCATGCTGCCATAGCCGATCATGCGCGCGTCGCTTTCCTTCGCGATCATCTTGGGCGTGGTGCCCGACGAAATCAGCGCATGAAATCCGCTGATGGCTCCGCAGGCAATCGTGATAAAGACGAACGGATAAACCTTGCCGGGTATCACCGGACCGCCGCCCGAGACGAACGGCGTCACTGCCGGCATCTGCAGGTTGGGATGGACCAGGATCACTCCGATGATCAGGAACGCCACGGTTCCCACCTTGAGATAGGACGAGAGGTAATCGCGCGGACACAGCAGCATCCACACCGGCAGCACCGAAGCGATGAAGCCGTAGCCGGCCATCAACAGCGTTACCTTATGCGGTGACAGCGTAAAGGCCGCGGCCCATGATGAATCGGCAATGCGGCCGCCGAGATAAACCGCCAAAAGCATCCCAACCACGCCGATGACGCTCGCTTCCACGATCTTTCCTTTGCGAAAGCGGTACATGTAAAGCCCCATGAAAAGGGCCAGCGGGATGGTAAAGCCCACCGTGAATGTGCCCCACGGCGATTCAGCCAGAGCATTCACAACCACCAGTCCGAGACCGGCCAGAGCAATCACAACGATGAATAGAATCGCGATGCCGGCGACCACGCCAGACAGAGGGCTGATTTCAGTCCGCGCAATCTCAGCCAGAGACTTTCCTTTTCGCCTGACGCTCGATGCCAGAATCATGAAGTCGTGCACCGCGCCACCCAAACAGACGCCAATGACCAGCCAGAGCAGTCCCGGCAGAAATCCAAACTGCGCCGCCAGCACGGGACCAATCAAAGGTCCGGCGCCTGAGATAGCCGCGAAGTGATGTCCGAACAGTACCCACTTGTTGGTTGGATAATAGTTGTGTCCATCGTACATCGTCTGTGACGGGACCGGCCGCGAGTCATCGAGCGCCAGCACCTTCGCCGCAATGAAAGCGGAGTAGTAGCGATAGGCGATCGCGAGGACGCACAACGTGCCGACAATGATAGGTAGGGCATTCATCTCTTGATCCGTAGCGCGCTATCATAACTGCGAGGCTGGTTTTTGCGAAACGAATTCTAAGCTGTCGACTTGTTGCTGGGAGCGCGGACTGTCTCCCTCGGATCAAGTGCACATTCCGGGATGACGACCTTCACCGCTCCAGTTTCTCATTAGCACCGCCGCTTTAGCGCGGTGGTTAGCGTTAGGTCAAGAAGGAAACCGTTTTAAACGGTTACAGTTGACCTCGCGGGCTAAACTCACCGGGCTGAAGCCACGGTGCTAATGAGACTGCTCGCTTGCGGACTGTACTAATAGCTTAATGCGAACGGGACAGTCCGTGCTCCCATCACTGTCTCGTCTTTGACTTACCTACGGTCATGCACTAGAGTGAGCCCCGCTATTCAATTTGATTGCGGAGGCTACTCCTCGATTATCGAATGGATTTTTCCCTCGAAGGCCCGGCATCCGGATTTACCTCTCGTCGGAACTGATTTCCAAAACACAATTACTTCAGGAGGATCGATGAAAAGGATATTACTGCTTTTAAGTGCCGCGGCACTGCTCACTGGCGGGTGCGCCCAGAAACCCGCTACGAATACTGCTACTTCGACGCCAGCAACGACTGCATCGCCGGCGGCAGGTGCAGCCAAGACTACCAAGAAGTTGCCCGAATCGAAGGTCAACCCAGTCCCAGCGGATTGGATCACCATGTCTGACGAAGTTCGTGGCTATGAGTTCAAGGTTCCCCAGGGAACTCAGCACAAGACGGACACGGTTAACGGCGTCGACGTTTACGCGGCCAACGTTCCGGCTCCGTACGACATCAACGTGCTGATCTTTGCTTTCAAAGACAAGACCGTCAGCAAAGATGAGCTGATGAAGAGAGTCGAAGGCGTGCTGCAGTCCATGGGCGAGAAGGACGTCAAAGTCACTGACATCAAGGAACTCAGCGACGATTACAGCGTGGCGAGCATCTCTTCCGTAGATGAGAAGGGCAAGACCACGAAGGGCAAGGTCCTGGTGGGCACCGACGTCACCGACAACTACATCGTGATGGTCGGAACTGACGCGGACAAGTACAGCGCCAACGAAAAGACCATCGACGAAATCTGGGGCAGCTTCGGAATGTACAGCGGCGGCTACAGCGGCAACAGCTAGAGATTTATCGAGTTGCTGGAAATAGTGGACGAGGCTACAGCGAAAGCGGTAGCCTCGTTTATTTTAGAATGGGCCCCGTTTGGCACGTGCGAATGATCGATCTTTTGAGAAGGTAATGAAATGAGATTAGTAAAGGCAGTCCTGTTCAGTGTGATGTTGTTCTTGATGGCGAGCTCGTCGTTGACCGTCTGTGGACAAGCGGCGGCCAGCATACGGCTTTCGCCGAACGCGCTGGTCGCGGATCTTTATCGCGTGCATAACGCGAAGCACAGCCCTTTCTTCCAAACCAGGAGCCGGGCTTTGCTCTACGAATATTTTGAAAAGAGTCTGGCAGACATGATTTGGAAAGACGCCGTCGCCGCCAAAGGCGAAGTGGGCGCCCTGGACGGAGATCCGCTCTATGACGCTCAGGATACAGAGATTAAAAAGTTCGCTATCGGCAAGCCGAGATATGAAAACGGCCAAGCGAAGGTCAACGTGACCTTTGAAAACTTTGGCAAGCCACGCTCGTTCGTCTTTACTCTGGTAAACGGAAGAACAGGTTGGAAGATAAACGACATCGAATACGGCGAGGGCCGATCGTTGAGGGGATATCTGAAAGGCTGAAAGGCTTTAGGTTTGCCCCAGCTAAGCGGTTTCTGGGAAGACGTATTCGCCTCGAACTCCCGCCTTCAAATCCGCATACAGCAAGCGATGAAAAAGATGTTCGCCCGCTTCGCGTCGCACCGACAGGCGTCCGGCTTGATAGGCTTGGGAACTCAGACCTCTCTGCACTGACTCGCAGATGTCCCGGTCTTCCTGCTGGATGCGATCACCGACATTGATACTCGACAAATTACGCGCGCGCGCGGATTCAGAAACGTCCGCGAAATAAAAGTCGAACACAACCTCCGTGCGGTTGACTGCCAGGGGCCGGACGACGTTCGTATCCAAAACTCCCTCATAATAATTCAGCATCAAGTTCGGATAGAGCCAGTAATACAAGGCTCGCCGGCCGGTGCGGACAGCGCCCACTTCATCATTATGATCCGGATTGACCATCGGACTCGTCTGCAGGCAGAAGTGTTCGCCATTTTCAATTGTGTAGTTGCTGTAGTCGAGCACGCTGTCCAGGCCTTTGTGCAGGTGCGGCACATGATAGCCGCCGTCAAGATAGTTATCGACAAAGACCTTCCAGTTGCAGTTCAAGCTGTAGCGGCGACGTTCAAGCCAATGAAGATTCTCGAATCCCAGCACTTTAATCTGAGTGACGAGGTCCGTCTCGAAAATTTCTGTCAGTGAAGCATTTGAACTGTTTAGAGAAGTAGTTTGCTTTTCTTTTGGTCGAACAAATACCCACTGGGCCCAGGTCGCAATTTCAACTGGCGTCAGACCGTTTTGGGCCCGATCGAAGTTGCACACTCCGCTGAAGTCCGGCGTCCCTTTCAAAGCGCCTTCCAGAGAATAGATCCAGCCATGATAAGGACAGCGCATCTGGGTTGCGTGTCCTTCGGCTTCGGTCATCACGGCGGCCGCATGGTGGCGACAGACGTTGAAGAAGCCGCGCAGCTCGCCGTCGCTGCCCCGCACGATCACAATCGGTTCGCCGGCGATTTCAGTCGTCACGTACTGGCCCGGCGCGCGCACTTGATCGATCCGCGCAGCGATCTGCCATGAGCGTCCAAAAACTGTTTGCTTCTCGAGTTCGAAGACGCGTTCGTCCGTGTACCAGGATGAGGGGATGGTGGAAGCTTCCGCGAGCGGCGCGTTTGGATCGTAAGAGTCGATGATGTCGTTGAGAGAGCGCACGATGTTTTGAGCGGCAGAGCCGCTATGATCTTACACCGGTGTCGCGGTCTTGTGCTTCGGATTGTAGAACGGAGTCTTCACCACTCTCGCGCCAACCCGATGTCTTGCGGCTTCGACTGTGATCTCGATTTCGATCTGTGTGCCCGGGGTGACAAAGTCGCGCTTCACCGTCGCCAACGCAATCATCTGTTTCAAAAGCGGCGACCAGGTGGTGGAGGTAGCTTTACCAATCTGGATTCCATTGCTGTAAACCGGAACAGGTACGCGTGAAGCAACCGGTGAGACGGACGGCGGCAGGCCGACTGCTTCAAAACGCCGCTCGACTTCGGTCCAGTCGATCTCAAGTCCCACGATCTGCCGCGCCGGCCCGTGCTGAGCTTCTTTGATTAATGCTTGCCGGCCGATGAAACGATCCTTGTCGAGGTGCACCAGACGGTCTAAACCCATTTCAAAAGGCGAATACTTCTGCTCGTCAACCAGCGCTTTCTTGCTGCTGTTGAAATCGACTTCGATCAGCAGCAGCCCTGCTTCGATGCGCGCCACGTCGAGCGCCAGCATGCCTGCCGGCTTGATATCAAACGGTCGTCCGCGTTCAATCAGGACGTCCCAGACCCTTAATGCCTGATCGGTTGCGACCCAAACTTCATAACCGAGATCGCCGGTATAGCCCGTACGGGAAATCTCGACGGGCACGCCGGCAATCGTGCCGTTCGTGACGCGAAAGTATTTCAGGCTCGCGATGTCCGTATTTTCGACAACGGTTTTCAAAAGCTGACCCGACGTTGGCCCTTGAAGGGCGAGGGCGGCCACGCTCTCGGAAATGTCCTCGATATCTACGTCGAGGCCGGCGCCGTTTTGAGTAAACCAACGCAGACTCGGATCGGCCGCGGTCCAGCGATACACGTTCTCCGCCAGCCTTGACACGGTGCCGTCGTCGATCACTTTGCCTTGCTCGTCGCACCAGGGCGTGTAGACAACCTGGCCCACCGAAACTTTGCGCAGATCGCGCGTGATGATGCGATCGACCAGGGGCGTGGCATCTGGTCCGGTGATCCGATATTTAAAAAGCGGCGAGATATCGATCAGTGCAGCCGCGTTGCGGATCGCGTTGTACTCGTGCTCATGATGGGTCTCGTAAGCGCTGACAGTATAGTAGCCGGACCACTCGCGATAGTTCAGGCTTTCGCAAAGCGGAAACGTTCGTTGATGAAACGGAGTGCCGATGGGCATGCTCTATATAGTGTCGCGGACTTCAGTCTATGATTATTTCCGTGTTCGAAAGACCACAGACTGAAGTCTGTGTCACCGTTTGTCAGAGCGAGCGATTATAAGTATGCTGGCAGTTAGCAGCAAGAAACATTTGCCCCCCGAGATTAAGAGTAGGAGAAAGAGTAAGAGAAAGCGGGGACTACTATGGTTAGAGTAATCAAATTCATTGGCGCGGGCGCATTGATTTCGATGTTGCTCCTGATCGCGGCAGGCGCCACCGCCGCGCAAACCCAATCAAAAAACGCTAAGCGAGTTGCTGAGGCAACTAAGGAGTCGCAAAAAGCGGCACAGGTCTTTACGGAAATCATGAACGTACCTGACCGGGCCGTACCGCAGAAGCTGCTTGATAACGCACGGGCCATTGCAGTGTTTCCCGGAGTCATTAAGGCAGGATTCATTGTCGGCGGCCGAGTTGGCGACGGAGTGATCAGCCGGCGGGTCAAGGGTGGTTGGAGCGCACCGGCATTTTTTAATCTCGCCGGCGGCAGCATTGGTTTGCAAATCGGCGCCTCCAAGACTGACTTCGTTCTGCTGTTCATGAATGACGAAGCCCTGGGCGGATTATTAAAGGACAAGTTCGAGTTGGGCGGCGAGGGAAGTGCCGCGGCCGGTCCCGTGGGCCGCTCCGCGAGTGCGTCGACCGACGTGCTGTTGAAGGCCGGAATCATTTCCTATTCACGCAGCAAGGGTCTGTTTGCCGGACTGGAGCTGAAGGGCACCGTGATCAGTCCGGACAACGACGACAATCTGGCGGTGTACGGGATGAAGGCGAACGAGGTGCTGTCCCCCACACGGACCTGGACGATCACAAAGATGCCGGCGGGAGTGCGCATCTTTCCCCGGACGCTGTCCCGATATTCGCTACTGCGATAGTGGCACAGATCTTTATTCCAGGTTTAGAGGGCGGACTTGTCCGCACTGCTAAAAATAATCGAGAGCGGGAGAAGTCCCGCGTCTAAGCTACCTTCTTCGGAGTAAGCATGAATAGATTATTCACCCGAGCAGTTTTTTGTTCACTTAGCATTTCCATAGTGTTAGCTGTTGCCGCCAACGCGTCTGCGCAGCAAGAACGTGAACGCAGCGCCAAAAAAGCGCGCGCGGCCGCCGAACAGTCAGCCAAAGCAGCCCGTGTGTTCGAGCAAATCATGGGCACGCGCGAGAAATCGATCCCTGGCGATCTGCTCGATCGCGCTGAAGCCGTTGCAGTGTTCCCTGGCGTTTTGAAGGGCGGCTTTATTGTGGGCGGGCGCGGCGGTAGTGGCGTTATTAGCCGGCGCGTGGCCGGAGGCTGGAGCGCGCCCGCGTTTTTCGATCTGGGCGGCGGCAGCATCGGCTTGCAGATTGGCGTGGCTTCGACCGACTACATTCTGCTCTTCATGAACGAGCGCGCGGTCGATAGTCTCCTCAACGACAAGTTTGAAATTGGCGGCGAGGGCAGCGCGGCCGCTGGACCGGTAGGTCGTTCGGCGAGTGCCTCGACGGACGCGAGACTCAATGCGCAAATTCTTTCTTATTCGCGGAGTAAGGGCGCGTTCGCGGGCCTCGAACTGAAGGGCGTGGTGATCAAGCCTGACAACGAAGACAATCTTCAGGTCTACGGGATGAACGCGCGCGATATTCTCACCGGCGCAGACAAGATCTCAATGGAGCGCATGCCCCAGGGCGTGCGGGTGTTTCCGCTCACCCTGGGGAGATATTCAAAGCGTCGGTGAAACAAGAACAGCGAGAGTGTAACCGGCGATTTGCATGACCTTGCGTGGCATACCGATTATCACTTTGCGAGAGATAGTATGCCGGAGATAAAGAACACCGGCGAACCATCCTGTTACCAACCCCCAACAGGCGAGATCAATAATTTGCCTTCGGTCTTAGGACCATACGACCCGTCCACTTTGATGAGGTCTGTGGGATTATGATCGTTCCAGGTTTTCTGGAAGGCCTTGATCTCTTCGATTCCGAAATCAGCGTTCTGAGGGCCGTGAAAATTAAAGTGCGGTTTATCAGCATGGCCACGCCAGACCCAATTGTGTTTTGCCAGCACTGCTCGCCAGGAGTCCCAGTCATGCAGATCGATAGCGATAGCGCGCTCGTGGGGGCTGGTTCCCGGCGAGGCTGCGAGCGGTATGTCGCAAAGATGATGAATGTACTGGTAATAGACCATATACTGTTGCGGCAGTGTTCTGAGCGCGTGGACGAGTTGGGGCTTTTGTCCGGCTTCATTGATCGCGGCAATTAAAGCTTCGCCAGCCTGGCGTTGGAGATACGGCAGTGTTGACCCGCCTACAATATTCACGTGATCGCTGATGTCGATGATGTCAGTCGCGGGCAGACTGGCAATAAGTGTTTGCGCAATTTGCCGGGCGAGTGGCGCCAGCTTTTCCGTCGAACATTCAGTTTTTGCTAGTTCTTCAACGTTCATTTCTTGTTTCCTCCTGAGAGATTGAAGTTTTCCCTATAGTGCCTGAATGAATTTCTTAAAGTTCTGAATCCTTTCTGCCAGACCGTTGGTCCCGCCATTCACGGCCCTGGTGACTCGCGTCACGGTGCCGTCGTCTGCGCCTTTATCACAGATGGCCCAAATGTTATTTTCCTTGAAGTAGAATGCTGCCGAAGCCAGGGGGTACTTAGTAGCTACCAAATCAGGGTTAGCTACGCAGTCTTCACCAACAAAAGTTGAAAAGCTGGTGTAGTTGTTCTTACCCGTCAGTTGGATATAGCCTCGGCCACGGAATTTGAATCCGTCTCCGGAAGCTTCATCACCATTACCCATCCGGTTCGCATAGACTCTGCTGCCAATCTTCGCTGGGTTGTTGGCATATGCCGCCGGGTCTACACCGCGAAAGTACTTCGGGAATACTTCCATCAGGCGCGCCGCCCGGTAATTTAGATTTTCTACAGTCGCAGTGAAATTAGTTGACTCGAGGGCGCACTGGGCCAGGAAATGAGCCAGTCTCAAATTCGTAGTAACGCCGAACTCGCGAGCAGTTTCGGGGATCTGTGCTATCACCGCATCCGGAACTTTCCCCGTAAGACCGGCGAGGTTCAACGCGCTCTCTGCGCTGCCGCCAGTATTTCCCGCATTAGCGACCGCCGACCCGTTATTCGTTGTGGCGTCAGCCGAGCCACCACCGCTCTGCAGCGCGGCCAAGGTCGCTGGACCCGCGACGCCGTCGGCCTGCAACCCTTTGCTTTGCTGAAAAGCAATCACTGCGGCTGTAGTGCCGGGCCCAAATTGCCCGTCGACTCCGTTTGGATCGAAACCGAGGTCTTTTAGTTTTTGTTGCAGGTCCGTTACGTCCGGACCTGATGAACCTTGTCGTAGTGTTGGCATTTGCCTGCTCCCTTTAATCGAACGTTTGAATAATTCTATCGGCCTCGCCAAGCGCCATTAATCCGGCCACCTGGCAGTTCAAAACTTTGGCTCCGGCTAAGCCGTAACGACGAAACTGACCGGCGCCGATTCAGTCTTATCCGGATTAACTACCTTCAATTTGAAGGTGCCTGCGGTTGCGATGCTCTGGTCGGGCAGTTTCGCCGTCAGCTGGGTGGCGCTATCAAAGGTTATCACCAGCGGCTTGTCGTCCAGGAAAACCTGCGCGCCATTTGCGAACTTGGTGCCAGTAACTTTTAGGACTTGGTTCTGGCTCCCGGCTTTTACCTGCTTCGGATCCACATTCGTGATCGTGATGGCTCCAGCTCCGGCGGTCAACGATCCTGATCTCTTGTCGTCGCCTTCGCCAGCGGCGGCCCTGAATAGAGTAGTAAAGACCTCACTCAGTTTATCAGTCGCCTGTTTGGAAAACATTCCCACCAGACCAGCCAGGGCGGCGATGCCGTAGGGGTTGATATCTTTTGCTCCGCCACTGGTGGTGAGAAAGGCACCGCGTACAACGAAGTAGAACACCAGCGCCAAGGCCATAGCGAAACTCGTTCTCAGCCAAACACCAGCTACCTTGCCAGGTAATTCAATCTGGTCTTGAAACTGCGCGAGTGAAAAATTCCGAGAGTGAGTTGCTTTCGATTCCCCTGTGATTCATCGCCGGGTTTTACAGCCTCTTCGCATGTCACCGACCGTTCGATTCGCCGACTCACTTACGGTTTGACTGATCTATTTTGCCCGGTAAACGGCCACCTGTGCTTCGCTGTTATTAAGATAGACGTCGGCACTGGCGAGAACGACGTCGGTGTTGGGTGGCTGCGCTGTGGGATGTGCCAGGTCGACAAAGAAGAGTTGCTTCTTGACGTATGGTTGATCAAATGGAAGGGGCTCGTAGGTGGCTTGCGTGGATTTCTCGCCAGCCACATCGGCCCTTTCCAGATTCACCAGCGGTCCGCGAAAACCGTCCTCGTCGCCTCCGCAGGTCATGCTTAACTGCTCGAGCGATCCCGCTGAGGGGTAATTCATAATCTCTGACATTTGATTACCGTCCTTTCACTCCGAACGTTGATGACGATTGAAACCAACAAGACCTGGGGCTGCGTCTGGGTCGTGATGCTCCACCTCGACCTGACCCGAGCCATGAGTACCGGCAACACTGGGCGGTTAGGGTGCACTAAGCAATTCCTGGATCTTATTCATCAGATCAGTATCCCGGTTCCGCGTCGCCTCGGCGATTTTGGCTTGAAGCAAATTGAACAACTCAGCCGGACTCGTGGCTGCCGCAATCTGCGGCGCAGGATACAGTTGAGCCAGTATTGCTCTTATTCGTGAAACAGCGTCCGCCACGGTTGTTGGATTCGTGCTGGTAAGTTGGGTCCGCAGTTCCTCACGGGCGTCGCTGATGGATCTCAGGGTGACTACTTGCTGCTCGTTCAGGAAGGACCTGATCCGGCTCTTCCTGGCATCACTACGCGCAGATTTTGCGTCGTCGCCGGCATCCTGCGATAGTTCAAGCAGGGCACTGTTGAGCGAACCGGCATAAACGTAGTTGACCAGGTCGTCCAACGCTGCACCTAAAGGATACTTATCCACTGGCGCTCCGAGTCCCTGGTAAATGACATCGAGTATTCGAGCTCGCGAGGCCCGCATTTTCAGCGCGATAAGTTCCGTAGACCTTTCGCGGAAAAGGTTCATGTCGATTGATTTGCGACCGCCCTTGAATGCCGTGGCGGCGATGGCCAGGATAGTCTTTACTCGCTCGCCGTTGGTGATGCCGGTAGCCGCCGACAGTCCCAGTTCAGCGAAGTCTCCCGCTATGTTTGAGGTCGCCCTCCCCACAAAGAGATCGTTCTCAAATTTGTTGTAGTTGTCGTCTATCAGAATAAGTCCCAGGTGAATGATTTCGTTGCGATAAAGCTGCGCCTTGCCGAGGTCCGCTGCTGTTCCCAAAGCCACGGCGTTGTCATAGCTCGAGGCCAGCGTCACCAGTTTGTCAGTTTCCACCTTGATTAACTTGTCCCGAATCGGCGCCGGCATCGGCGTCATTGTTTTCGGGCAAGCGGTAAGGAGGATGGTGGAACTAATGATGCAAAGACTGATGATTATGCGCTGCATTGTGGTGCTCCTTTTGAATTGACACTTTCCGGATCGCATTCGATTATTCCCTGTCGCTTCGGTTCTTGTCTCCGAACGACTCTCCGGAACGGTGGCAACGCTGCAATTGGGAAACGCGCGATGTCGCGTTGGGTTTTGTGAGTACGCGCCGCGCGGCGCGTCCATCAGAAGCCTTGGGACACGCGCCTTATACTCTGGCGATTTGCCACTGTCAAGACTTATTTTGTTCTGCAACGGGTTCACTTTGCTAAAAAAAGCCATTCTTGCGTAAAAAAATGCCAGCGGTAAGATTGGGTAACATACGGCCATTCGCCGGTTAAACTTGTCATGACCAAAACCAAACTCGAACTCTGGACCGTGGGCCATTCGACCCGCCCTTTGGAAGAATTTATCGAGACGCTAAGATCCTTCGAGATCAGCGTTCTCGTTGATGTGCGCAGCTTTCCCGGATCCAGACGCTATCCTCACTTTAACCAGGAGCAATTGCAGGCTTCGCTGCCCCAAGCCGGGATCGAGTACCAGCATTTTCCCGAACTCGGCGGCCGTCGCCGCGCTTTACCGGATTCATATAATATGACGTGGCGGAACAAAGCATTTCGCGGGTACGCGGACTACATGGAAACGGATGCATTTCGAGAGGGAGTTAGACGGTTGTTGGAGGTCGCGCGCGAGCGGCGGACGGCCATCATGTGCGCCGAAGCTGTTTGGTGGCGTTGCCACCGCAGCTTGATCTCGGATTATCTAAAAGCGAAAGACGTGGAAGTCATCCACATCATGGCGGCGGGAAAATCAGAACCTCATCCGTTTACCTCAGCAGCACGAATCGTAGATGGAGAGCTTTCATATCGCGGCGTTTTGGAAGTCTGAGATCAGGAGGGTCCCAGCAGCGCGAATCATTCTTTCAAACTGAACCCCGCGCGAGACGCTGGGATTGGTCTCCATCAAACAAAAGCACATAATAGAAATTAGTGAGGCAAATCAATGAGCGTCGAACATCTCAGAATTCATCGCTGCGAACGTTGTGATCGCGAAACCAGGCATGTTGTCGAGTCGCTCGGCGCGGACAACCGGCCGCACTACTCGTGCTGGGACTGCGTTGAGCGTCATGAGAAGCGATTCAATCAAAAGCCCGGTTGGCGGCGGGCCCACCGCACTCAACGCTATCAACCCGCTGATTAGTTTCAGAGTTCAACCTTTGTGTTGCTGGTTAAAGGCGCAAGCCGAAGCGTGAACGCTAAACTGAGCTAAGATTCGATCGAAAATCTCGCGAACTATTTCTTCTCGTGAATGTCGTGGGTCTGTTCCCATTCTCGCCCATCATGTTCCAGCAGCTCGTCAGCTTCCTTCGGGCCCCAGGTTCCGGCTTTGTACTTAGGTAAATCAGCCGGTTGAGCATTCCAGGCCGCTTGAATTGGCGCCACCACGGCCCAGGCGGCTTCGACCTGATCGGCGCGCTGAAACAGCGTCGCATCTCCCATCATGCAATCGTGTAAAAGACGTTCGTACCCGGTGCTGGGCGTATCTCCAAAATGTTCTTCATAATCGAAGTCCATCTCGACCGCGCCAATTTTCATGATTGGTCCGGGAATCTTTGCGCCAAACCGGACGGTAACGCCTTCATCCGGCTGAATGTGCAGCACGAGGCGATTGCTTGAAAGCTTATCCACCGGTGTATCACGAAACAGCACGAACGGCGCGCGCCTGTACTTGATAGTGATTTCCGTGTCGCGTGCCGCCAGGCGTTTGCCGGTGCGTAAGTAAAACGGCACGTCAGCCCAGCGCCAGTTGTCGATCAAAAGTTTAAGCGCGACGAATGTTTCCGTCTTTGAATCGGGAGCGACATTGGGTTCGTCGCGATAAGCCGGCACCGGCTGGCCATCGATCACGCCGGCGTCATATTGGCCCCGCACTGCGCGCCGGCCGGCCTCTTCCGTCGTGGGGCATTGAATGGCGTGCAGGATTTTTGTTTGCTCGTCCCTTACGGCGTTGGCCTTAAAAGAAACCGGCGGCTCCATTGCGGTCAGCGTCACCAACTGCAGTAAATGGTTCGGCACCATGTCGCGCAACGCTCCGGCCGTTTCGTAATAGCCGCCGCGTTGTTCGACCCCAACCTTTTCGCCGGCGGTAATATGCACGCTGTCGATGTAACGCCGGTTCCAGATAGGCTCAAAGATGCCGTTAGCAAAACGAAAGACCAAAATGTTCTGGACGGTTTCTTTGCCGAGGTAATGATCGATGCGATAAATTTGGTTTTCGTTCAGGATCTGGCTGAGATCCTGATTAAGTTTTCGAGCTGAATCCAGATCACGGCCAAAGGGTTTTTCGATCACGACCCGCCGCCAATGATCGTCTTCTTCGCCAGTCAGCCCAACTGACCCCAGGCGTTGCACCACGGGCGCAAAGTAATCAGGCGCAGTGGCCAAATAGAAAAAGTAGTTGCCCTGGGTCTTTCGTTCCGCGTCGATCGTGCCCAGCCGTTCTTTCAGCCGCACAAAAGTTTGGTCGTCATCGAAATCACCTGACAGGTAATACAAACGTTCTGCCAACCACTGCCAGGTGGCCGGGTCGATATCTTCAGAGGCGAACTCGTGCAGATCATCGTGGAGTCGCCGCCTGAACTCTTCATCATCCATGACTGCGCGGGCCACGCCGATGACGGCGAAATTATCGGGCAACAGATTGCTTTTCTTGAGATTGTATAAAGCGGGGATTAGCTTCCGCTTGGTGAGATCGCCGGCCGCGCCAAAGATTACGAGGACGCACGCCGGGGAAGTGTGCGGTGTAGATGTTTGCTCCTGCTCGTTCGTTACCATGGGTTGATTTACATCCTGCGGGAAAATTGCCTGACTTGCTTCGCCAAAAAAACTATTGCTTCATACCCTCTTTGATCCAAGGCCCGAAGGGCCGTCAGGAAATAGCCGCGACCGTTAGGTCGTGGATCGAGAACCAATTAAAGACGAATTGAGCGCCGAAGGCGCGGCACGATAAATCGGCACGGCAACCGGGAGTGTCGGCCCTTCGGGCCTGCGAGACCTTCGCACACTGTCCCGGCTACGCCCTTACGGACGTGGCTATTTCATGACGGCCCTGCGGGCCTTTCATGCCCTCTCTGGCCTCAGGGAACGGAGCATCTTCCCAATCAATCCCTCGCCTTCGGCTCCAAGTGCCCGCCAAACTTCTGGCGCATTGCGGACAGAATTTTTTCCGCGAACGTGTGCTCCTGCCGGGAACGAAAACGAGTATAAAGCGCCGCGCTGAGCACCTCGACCGGCACGGCCTCCTCGATTGCGGCCATGATGGTCCATCGCCCTTCGCCCGAATCCTGAACAAAGCCGCTGTAGCCGGCCAGCTCTGAATCTTCGACCAGAGCCATCGCCGTCAGATCGAGCAGCCATGACGAGATGACACTGCCGCGCCGCCAAACTTCGGCAATATCCGCGACGTTGAGATCGTAGCGATGCTCTTCCGGCAAATCCTTTTTGTTGGCGTTGTGAAAAATGTCGAAGCCCTCCGCGTAAGCCTGCATCAAGCCGTACTCGATGCCGTTGTGGACCATCTTCACAAAATGGCCTGCGCCAGAAGGGCCACAATATAAATAGCCGTCTTCGACGGTGCCGGTAGTTTCGTCACGTCCGGGTGTGCGCGAGATGTTACCGCGGCCGGGCGCCAGCGTCTTAAAGATTGGATCGAGGTGGCGAAAAGTTTCTTCCGGCCCGCCGATCATCATGCAGTAGCCACGCTCCAGTCCCCACACGCCGCCGCTGGTTCCCACGTCGACATAGTTGATGCCTTTGTCGCGCAAGGCGATCGCCCGGCGGGCGTCGTCTTTGAAGTAAGAGTTCCCGCCATCGATGATTGTGTCGCCGGTCTCCATCCGCGCGGCCAGATCGGTCACCGTCTTTTCCGTCGCGTCGCCCGCGGGCACCATGATCCAAATTGCCCGCGGCTTGGTCAGCTTAGCAATGAAATCGTCGAGTGACTCGGCGCCCGTGGCTCCTTCGCCGGCGAGTTGCTTCACGTTGTTGGGATTAACGTCCCAGACGACGCATGCATGGCCGCCGCCCATCAGGCGGCGCACCATGTTTGCGCCCATCCGGCCCAGACCAATCATTCCCAGTTGCATAATTAGTACGGCTCCTCAGTTGCGGCTTTGCCGCCTGATGTGCGGAGAGGCTCAGCCTTTCCGGTCACCTTCAATTAATTTCTGACGGCTCGTTCCTTCGAGGCGCAGCCTCGAAGGAACGAGGAGAAGCAAAGGTTGCGCTGTCGGTAAGGCGTAGCCTTACCGCACATCGGGCGGCAGAGCCGCGTCTGGCAGCTATGCTAGTGCGGCTCTTATCGCTATTTCCAAAATCGCTAATCCCTTATTCACGTCCGCGCCCAGATGCACGCGTAAAGCGCGCCGGCCGCGCTCGGCCAGCACCTCGAAATCACCACGCGCTTGTGCTGCCTTCACAATTCCGAATGTGTATTTCTGTCCGGGCACGGGCAGATCGACAGCATCATCACAAGTGATTTGAAGGAAGACGCCGCTGTTTGGTCCACCTTTGTAAGCCTGCCCGGTCGAATGCAGAAAGCGCGGCCCGAATCCAAGACAGGTGGCGACGTGTTTGTTATTTCGCACAGCATGGCGAGCGGACTGCAAAATTTGTTCGTGCGCGCCGTTCATCTCGACATAGGCCAGCAGCGCAAAGTAGTCACCCGCCTGCAAACGATCCAGATGAGCTTTCAAGTATCCGTTTAAGGAGCGATCGCTAACCGTTTCATTCAAAGCACGGGCATTCTTATCGTCGGCGAACAGCTTGACGCCGTCGGCTTCAAACATCGGACTCTCAGCCGGCAGCGAACCGTTGCGCTCGTATTCCTCGGTGAGCTTCTTGGTAGCTATCTTGCTGGCTTCGACGTCGGGCTGATCGAACGGATTGATGCCGATGATCGAGCCCGCCACCGCGGTCGCGATCTCCCAGCGAAAGAATTCCTGACCTAGATTGTAGACATCCGTTATCGAGATCTGCGCGACTGGCTGACCGGCTCGCTTGAGAGCATCAATGGCTTCATCCTGCGCCGAATTCGGATCAGCTTCCAATCTCAGATAGACAAACAGACGGTCCCCGCCGTACGCGTCTGGCGGCCCGAGTGACTCGCGATCGACTGGGATCAAACCGTTGCCGTTTTTGCCGGTTGACTCGGCCAGCAATTGTTCCAACCACGCGCCGAGATCATAGATTCCCGGCGACGCAATGATCGTAACTTTGTCTCGATGTTGACTGCGCGCGACACCGAGGACTGCGCCGAGAATAACCCCCGGGTTATCCAGCGGCGCCACTTCCGGTCTACAGGCGTCGACCATCTTGCTCGTGTGATCGAGAAACTTTACAACGTCGATACCAGTAGCGGCTGCCGGGGCGAGGCCAAAATCAGAAAGCGCCGAGTAGCGTCCGCCTATGCTGGGCACCCCCAGGAAAATCTTTCGGAAGCGATCGCTCTCCGCCGCCTGCCGCAGCTTTGACCCGGGATCGGTAATCGCGATGAATCTATTACCAACTTCGTCGTCCCCGACAACCTGTCGCGCTCGCTCGAAAAAATATTGTTTGAAGATGTTCGGCTCGAGCGTCGTGCCTGACTTACTCGAAACAATGAACAGCGTGTTCGCGAGATCGATGTTGCTTTCGATGGTCTTGATCTGGGCGGGATCGGTTGAATCGAGCACGTGCAGCTCTGGGAATTCATCAATCTTGCCAAACGATTTACGCATCACCTCCGGGCACAAGCTCGATCCTCCCATCCCCAACAGCAACACATGCGAAAACTTTGAGTCTCTTACTTCGGCGGCAAAGTTGGTGAAGCGCCGGACGTTTCTTTGCTGTTCGGCAACGATATCCAACCAGCCCAGCCATTTGTCTTCATCGCGGTTGGTCCACAGCGAAGGATCGCGCGCCCAAAGCTTGCGGACCTTGCCGGCCGCGCGCCAGTCATCGAGAGTCGCCTCGACGGCCTGAGACAAGTTGGTTGGCAGAGAGAACGTTTGCGAGTTGATATCAGATGCCATAGCGCGGCTGCTCCGGCTCTACGTCGCGTGCGCGGAACGCGTCGTTGCCAGCTTGCGGAGGCTTTCAGTATAAGGGGCCCGAGCGACTCCACGATCGGTGATGATCGCGGCGATGAATTCGTTGGGGGTGACATCGAAAGCAAAGTTGTGAACCTCGACGCCGTCCGGAGTTAGTTGATAATCACCAATGTGAGTGACTTCCTTTGCGCCGCGCTCTTCGATGGGAATCTCTTCACCTGTCGGCGTGTTTAGATCCACGGTTGATATGGGCGCGGCAACATAGAAGGGAATGTTGTGTTGCTTCGCCAGCACCGCCACCATGTACGTTCCGATCTTATTGGCCGCATCGCCATTGGCCGCGATGCGATCGGCGCCTACCACTACGCAATCGATTTTGCCTTGCTTCATTATGTGACCGGCCATGTTGTCGGTGATGACGGTGACGGGAATATTATCCTGCGCCAACTCCCAGGCGGTCAGGCGCGCGCCCTGCAAAAACGGCCGCGTTTCGTCCGCTATTACGGCGACGCGTTTGCCGGCATCGATTGCGCCGCGAATTACGCCCAGCGCCGTGCCATAGTCTCCGGCTGTCGCCAGTGCGCCCGCGTTGCAGTGGGTCAGCACCGTCGCGCCGTCGGGTATCAGCTCACCGCCAAATTTTCCCAGGGCGCGATTTGACTCGATATCTTCATTGAAGATCGCCAGTGCCTCGCCGACCAGGCGCTTCTTGATCTCTTCGACGTTTGTAGTCTCGGCTTTTGCTTTCAAGAGCGCGCTGCGCATGCGTTCGATCGCCCAGAAGAGGTTCACCGCAGTTGGCCGGGTGGCTTCCATGACCTTGGCCATGTACTTGAAATCGTATTCCAGATCCGCAGCCGAAGTACCCACCGACTGGCTGGCTCCGAGTGCCAAACCCATCGCTGCGGAAACGCCGATCGCCGGGGCGCCGCGCACCACCATCTTCTTGATCGCGTCGGCCACTTCTTCGTACGACCGCAGCATTAGATACTTTTCTTCGGTGGGCAGCAGCCGCTGGTCCAGCATGCGCACACCTTCGTTCGTCCATTCGACGGTTTTGATCATCGGCTCCTGAAATAATCTTTGGTTTGAAGTGCAGCGGGAATATTACTTGACTGGATGGGTTGTGGCAAAGGATGAAGCGCGGCAGACACTTGAGTTAATAAATATTCTGAAATGAACGGCGCAACTTGTTGCTGGGAGCACGGGCGCTCTCGCCCGCCCTGAGCGCGAAGCGCGAACAGGACCTCGGTAAAATGATCCTCTTGAAATTCAAATGAGTTGTTTGGCACGCTTTGCGGGCGAGGGCGTCCGCGCTCCCAGTGGCGAGTTGCGCTGTCATTCAACCGCGGCGCTCTTCCACGCGAAACTAACTCGCGCCCGTTGTCGTGCTCACGCCGGCGTTGAACTTCGATGCGATCTCGCGTATCTGGCCTGTGTGCCTGACTTCGTGGCTGCCAACAAACAGCAGCCATTGATATAGATTAATCGGCCCGAGCACGGGATGCGGTTGAATGACTTCGCCGAGCGCGAGGCCGTCGGCAGGCAGGACGCCTGCTCGCAGTGCTGCTCGCGTTTGTTCCAATGCTGTCCAGGCTGATGCTGCATCGAGATTGCCATCCGGACGAACTTCTTCCGGCGCGTTGCGGGGTCGGCTGCGATCGGCGATCAGCGCCAGGTCCAGACTATTCAGCACCGATGAGGTTTCGAGTTCCGGCCCCAGGCCCCCGGCAACCGCATCGCCGATCCATTTCGTCAAGCCCATCCCAATACGCTTCTCAATGATGATGAGGTGTTGCAGGACCTGCGCGACGGACCAGCGATCCGGGCCGGGCGGTTGATCGCGCAGTTCGGTTGGCACCGACTTTACTGCTTCGAACAATTGAGATCTTTCTGAATCCAGGTAATTCAGAACTTCTTCCAGTCGTGGATGCATTGATGTTTCTCCTTTACCCTTTCAGTATCACCCACCCAATGCTCAGGTCAACCTGTCAACCGATTGCTGGGAGCGCGGACGTCCCGTCCGCCCTGAGCCCGAAGCGCCTTTGCTGATCAAGAGACACGAGCGAACTTTGTTCGCTGTGCGGACGGGACGTCCGCGCTCCCAGCAGCTTGAACATTTTTGACTTCATGAGGAACGCGTGTTAACGTGCCCTTTCAATCGAAGTTCAGTTCTTTTAAATGCGTTTGGGTGTCCCGCGTCGAGCGGGAAGAATAGGGAAGCGGGTGAAATTCCCGCGCGGTCGCGCCACTGTGAAGATCGTCGCTTTTGAAGCGACGATGCAAGAGCCAGGAGACCTGCCCGGACGCCGTTTGCAGCTTTCGAACGCCTCGCGCAAGGGTGTTCAGGCCGCCGTGGGAATACTCTTCTCAGAAAAGATCCCGTCGCCAGCCTGTCGCATACGCGTGGCAAAAAAGGTGACGGGATTTTGTCTTTTCAGCTAACTTTGGAGTGCGCCGATAACGGCGCTTTGGATTCACCGACAGATCCAAAGCGGCGTCGCGCTGCGCTTGCCGTCGCACTCCAAACTTTGTCGATCGCGATGCTGATCGTGCTGGGAACGTCGTCCTGCTTCGATCGTCAAAAGCAAACCTCAACTGCCGCAACCCGCGAAGTCACCGACGAAGCCGGCCGGCGTGTCCAGCTTGCCTCGCATATCGATCGCATCGTTTCGCTCGCGCCCAACCTAACAGAAATTGTGTATGCAGTTGGCGCGGGCGATCGTCTGGTTGGCGATACCGAGTACTGTGATTATCCGGCCCCCGCCAGGAACGTCGCTAAAGTTGGCGACACCATACACCCGAGCATCGAACGCATCATCGCTCTCAAGCCGCAGATCGTTTTGGTATCTACCGCCTCCCAACTCGAGGCTTTCACCAAACAACTCGATGAGCAAAAAATTGCCGTCTATGTGACTAACCCGGGCAGCCTGGAAGAAGTTTTTCGATCGATTACGACGTTGGGAGATTTACTCGGCACACACGAACAGGCCGCGACCTTAGTTGTGGATCTGCGCCGTCGCACCACGTCCCTGGAAGCAAAGATCAAAGGAACAAAACCGGTCGCGGTCTTTTATCAAGTCTCTGGCGAACCGCTCTACACCATCGGCCGCGAATCATACCTGACCGATCTGGTGCGGCGCGCCGGCGGCGCGTCGGTGACTGCCGATGTTTCCGGCGCGTTCCCGCGATATAGTGACGAAGCGGCCCTGGCCGCGCGACCTGACGCGATCATTTTGCCGAGCGGCGGCTCGATGGGAAATGCGAACTCGACGGTAGCTTCGTCGCTCAAGAACTCTCCGGCCGCACTGAACAATCGGGTGTACAAAATCAACGACGATCATCTTTCGCGGCCCGGCCCGCGGCTGGTCGATGGTTTGGAAGAGATGGCCCGCGCCCTGCATCCTGAGGCGTTCAAGTGAAGATGCCAGTACTCGGTTTTGTCAGAATAGAATGAGGCTTCCTGGAAGATTTGAGCAGCGGCTTTGCCGCAGCACACAGCGGAAAGGCTCTGCCTTTCCGGTAGGTGCATTTCCAATTGAGGAGGCTAGGCCTCCGGCGCGAGGCGCAGCCTCGCGAACAAGGTAAGACGAATGACGGTAAGGCAGAGCCTTACCGCTATGTGCTGCGGCAAAGCCGCAAGAAAGAATGGGAGCACCGATTAAGCGACAGCCAACAATCGAATCAAGCCGCGCGACCTTCAGTCGCACGCTTTTGATCTGTGGTGGCCTGGTGCTTCTGCTTGCCTTGATCGCGCTGATCGCCGCGCTTGTCGGCAGCCAGCGTCTGCCGCTGTCAGGCTCACTCTGTGCCCTGTCGGGCGGATCGAACTGCGGACTTTCTTCGGAACAGCAGGCGATTCTGTTTGATCTACGCTTGCCGCGAATTCTGCTCGCCGGCGCGGTTGGTATGTGTCTGGCGGCGGCGGGCGCTGGTTATCAGGCGCTGCTGCGCAACCCGCTGGCAGAGCCTTATTTGCTGGGCGTTTCGAATGGCGCGGCGGTGGGCACGATGACTGCCCTAGTGTTTTTCGGTCCACACGAATGGAGCCGGCCCGTGATGGCTTCCGCGGGGGCGCTGATCGCGACCCTGGTGGTTTACCAACTCGCGCGCGGACGCGCGGGCGCGACGCCAGAACGGTTGATACTCGCCGGCGTGATCGTGACGACGTTTCTTTCCTCCGCGATTGTTTTCATCACCACGCTGATGGATGCGACCCGCATTCGCTCATTCACGTTCTGGCTGTTGGGCGATTTGTCGGGAACCACGACTAATCTACTGGCGATCGCTTTTATTGCGGCGGCGATCGGCGTCGGCGTGCTCGCACTGAACGCGCGCTCGTTGAATCTGATGATGTTGGGAGAGCGCGACGCTTTCGATCTCGGCGTTGAAGTTGGCCGGGTGCGGCTGACAGTGTTCATAGCCGCGAGTCTCTTGGTGGGCGCGTCGGTGGCCTCGAGCGGCTCGGTCGGCTACGTCGGTCTGGTTGTGCCGCACCTGGTGCGACTGTCTTTTGGGAGCGACAACCGCGTGGTGATTGCTGCGTCGGCTTTGGCGGGCGCTGCGTTTGTCATTGTCGCCGACACCGTGGCTCGCACGATCATAGCGCCGCGCGAATTACCGGTAGGCGCGATCACGGCTCTGATTGGAGCGCCGCTTTTTATTTATCTGCTGAAGAAGAGATGAATTCGGAGTTCCGGCTTCAGCCGGCTTATTTGTACATTCCCGCCTGAAGGCGGAACTCCAAACGACTATGCTCGAAGCGAAGAACATCACGGTGAACTACGATGACCGCGCCGCGGTCGTCAATGTCTCTTTGCAAGCACGACCCGGTCAGTTGATCGCGATTATCGGTCCCAATGGTGCGGGCAAATCGACTTTGCTGCGAGCGCTCAACCACAGCGTCGAGGTAAGTCGCGGCGAGGTTCTGCTGGATGACAAACCTCTGGAATCTTATGCGCGGCGAGCGATCGCGCGCCGCATCGCGGTGGTCGCACAGGAAGCGGATCTCCGCTTTCCGGTGACCGTGATGGAGTTCGTGCTGGGCGGACGTTATGCGTGGTCGAGCGCCTGGGGCTGGGAAAGCGAGCAGGATGTTGAGATTGCTCATCGCATCCTGCGCGAAACCGAACTGGAAGATTTCGCGACTCGCTTGATGAATGAATTGTCGGGCGGCGAACGTCAGCGAGCAGTGGTGGCGCGGGCGCTGGCGACGGAAGCAAAAATATTTCTGTTGGATGAGCCGACCGCGAATCTCGATCTGGCTCATCAAGCGACGATGTTGCGATTGGTGCGCGGCCGCTGTGACGCTCAGGAAAGCGCGGCAATAGTGGTCACGCACGATGTAAACCTGGCGGCGGAATTTGCAGATCAGGTGATGCTCTTAAAAGACGGTCGCGAGATCGCCGCCGGGCCGCCGCAGTCAATATTTACGCCGGAGCTGTTGAGAAAAGTTTTTGATTTAGAGGTGCTGGTTGACGCGCATCCGATCTCGGGCGCGCCGAGGATCACACCCGTGCATTTGATGAGGTCTTAAGTGGCACAGACCTCAGTCTGTGATCTTTCTTGAGAAGAATGGAATGACACTTAGAATCACAGACTGAAGTCTGTGCCACTAATAACGAAAGCCGCACAGACCGAAGTCTGTGCCAACATCAACCGTTGAGAGGCGAGACAGGGAAGGCGGTGTAAAGCCGCCACTGCCCGCGCAACTGTAAGCGGTGACAACACTCCGCAGGGTTTTAGCCACTGCGCGAAAGCGTGGGAAGGCGCGGAGGGTTGGCGATTCGAAGGAATCACAACCGTGAGTCAGGAAATCTGCTCGCCAATCACTTCAAGCTCGCACTGCGACGGGCAGGAGAAGCTAAAATGAAAAGAAGAGAAGTTTGGAAGAAGAGTCATATTTGTTCGTTTGTTTCGAGCTTTGCAACGACCCCAATAACAACCGCGAAGCGGTTGCCCAACAATGCCCCTGGTTGTCGCGCAGCCACTACTCTGGAAGGGGAGCGCAACCCTGACAGGGTTGCGTCAAGAAATGGCGCGCTTACCCAGGGTAGCCGGAAACCTGCAACCCTGGGCTTTGTGACTCGACCGCTTCGCGGTTGTAAGGCACTCCTGCTCATCCTCGCCTTATCGATGTGCGCTTTCGCACAAAATCCCTCCACCATCGCCGGTCGCGTGACCGATCAGCAAGGCGCTACTGTCGCCGGCGCCGAGGTCCGTTTGCGCTCGCGAAGCGGCGGGCAACTATTCTCGACGAGCGATGACAACGGCGCTTACTCGTTCCGGAACGTTGCGCCTGGCGATTACGCTGTTGAGATTAAAGCGAGCGGTTTTGCCACCTTCACCTCACGCGAATTGAAACTCATCCGTGGGCAAGCTCTCACAAATGATGTGAAGCTTTCTGTCGAAGCCGTCAATGAAACCGTAGTCGTAACCGCAACCGGGACGGCTCAGCGGATTGACGAAACTTCAAAGGCCGTCACCGTGCTTGACGATCAATCCATCGAAGCCCGACGCGAGCTGACCCTGCCTGAGAGCCTTCGCGGCACGCCCGGGATTCGGGTACAGCAGCAAGGATCGATTGGGGCCTTAACGTCAGTCAGAATGCGCGGGCTGCGGAACTTTGATACTGCGATCCTGCTCGATGGGTTGCGTGTTCGCGATGCGTCAGACATCAACGGTTCGGCGGTAGTTGTGATTCCGGATTTGCTGCCCGCCGATCTTGATCGGGTAGAAGTGCTGCGCGGATCGGGTTCGTCGATCTACGGCACGAATGCGATCGGCGGAGTCATCAACCTGGTGCCAAAGACCGGCAGCGGGCGATCGCATTTCGAGTTTGGCTTTGACGGTGGTGGCCTGGCGCTGTTTCGTGAACGACTGCGCGGCGCCGGCGGAATTGGCAAACGCGCCGGTTACAGTTTTGGCCTCACGCGTCTGGATGTGCGGCACGGCGTCGATGGCAACGACGAATATGGCAACACGGTGGGCGTCGGGCGTTTTCAATTCAATGTCACGCCTACGGTAATGGTCAGCGCCAACTTTTATGGCACGATTGCGAACGGCCGTATTAACGACAGTCCTTTTGCTCTTCCGGCGGCATTTACTGGCGGCACATTTCCCGGCGCGGTCGAAGGCATAACCTTTCACAGCGACATCAACAACCCCGATGAGGGCCGTCGCAATCGCGTGCTGGTCGGCTCGGTAAGATTGTCTCAACAGGTAAACGATAAGCTGTCGTACTCGATCGCCTATCAGCACGTCGGCAATCAACGGCGGAACTATAACGGTCCGCAGATCGATCCAAAGTTCGCCCAGTTCTACCCTTTCGGTGACTTTGCTTTCGCCGGCTTCAACAATGGAAAGACCGACACACTCGATGCGAGGGCCAACCTGAGTCTGGGCGGCCACAATCTGGCGACGGCTGGTTTCGAATACGAAGGAGAGTCGATCTTCCAATCGTCGATTCCATCGTTTAGCCCGGTTAACAACACTACCGATCGCCAGCGAACCTTCGCGGTCTTCGGGCAGGACCAGATCTTTTTGTTGGATGATCGCTTGCAGATTTCCGTGGGCGCTCGTGGGCAATACTTCAGCATTCGCGCGGCCGACCGCCCCGGCTCGCTCGGCGCGGTTAAGCCCGAACGCTCGCTGACAGGTGACGGTTCGGTGGCCTACTTCTTTCGTTCGTCAGGCACCAAAGTCCGAGGCCATGTGGGCAATGGCTTTCGCGCGCCTTCGTTATTTGAAAGATTCGGACAGGGGACTTTTTCAAGTCTGGGTTTTAAGCGCTTTGGCGATCCGACGTTGAGCGCTGAGCAGTCGATTAGTTTTGATTTGGGTTTTGACCAGCGCGTCGCGAAAGATCGCGCGCGATTCGGCGCGACTTACTTTTACACGCAGCTCAAACGGGTGGTGGCCTTCAATAACTTTTTCGGCGTCGATCCCCTCGGGTTGGGCCGGTTTAGTGGCTACGAGAACCGACCGGGAGGTTTTTCGCGCGGTCTTGAGACTTATCTGGAAGCCGCACCGTGGCGTAACGGCAACCTGCGAGCGTCGTATACCTACACGAACAGCGATCGCTTTGTGATTGGCCGCGGCCTGCAACCCGAGTACGTCATTCCGAAACATCTCTTCGGTATCAGCCTGACGCACCGCTACCGTTCGATTCTGGTCAGCTTCGATCTGAACCGCACGGGAGCCTACATCGCTCCCGTCTTCGAAAACGATTTTCCGTTTCGCACCGCGGAGCTGACCTTTCCCGGCTATACGAAGGCCGATCTATTTGGCAGCTACGAACACAGGTTGTCTGAACAGGTTGTGATGACTCTCTTTGGCGGCGCCGACAATCTCTTCAACGCGAAGTATTTCGAAAACGGGTTTCGCGCGCCGGGGATAGTTGGCAGGGGCGGGATCAATTTCCGATTCAGGTGATTCGGGAGGAGCAGGCGGGTGATCTTCTCATTAGCACCGCGGCTTTAGCCCGGTGGTTTGTGGTTGGATACGGAATGGAAACCGTTTAAACGGCAGCGACATACTTGACTCCGCGCGGGCTTCTGTCGAACTTCGATGCGGCCGCTGCAATGGCTCTGCCACTCTGATGCGCGGCAAGTCTCGGACTTGCCGAAACGTGGCCTATTAATCTGAACGGTCTCTGACCG
>JAWVEB010000057.1:0-84083 GCA_033856915.1 Blastocatellia bacterium
GTGGCGCCTTGATCCCGCTCGCTGCCGCTCGCGGTTCTGTACCTGATACAGTTCGCGCTGCCTTTTTGTGCAAAGCGCGCCGTCGCCGCTTCGCTCTGCCGGCGCACTCCAAAAATTGGCGTATTCACTCTACTTCGCGTATAAACCTTCGCGCGGAGGACGCATTTCAAAATGGTTACTGTGAAATCGATCGATGGCGGAGAGTTTGACGCCTACATGGCGTTGCCTGCCGGTGGTTATGGCCCAGGCATTGTCGTCTTGCAGGAAATCTTTGGCGTTAATGAATTCCTGCGGAACGTTTGCGACTGGTACGCCGCGCGTGGGTTCGTCGCGATTTGTCCCGACCTGTTTTGGCGACAAGAGCGCGGCGTTGAACTAACCGATCAGACGGAAGCGGGATGGCAGAAAGCGTTCGAACTTTACCAGGGACTTGATCAAGCAAAGGCGGTCGAGGATTCGGCGGCTGCGCTCGAATTCCTGCGCCAGCATCCTGCGTGCAGCGGTCGAGTCGGTGCCGTAGGGTTTTGTCTGGGCGGCAATCTCGCCTGGCTGCTCTCGGCCCGTTTCAAACCTGATTGCGCCGTTGGTTACTACGGTGTCGGTATTGAGAAGACGCTCACCGAGGCGAACAATCTCAGCTCGCCATTGATGCTCCATATGGCGGGGAAAGACAAGAACTGTCCGCCCGAAGCGCAGCAGAAAATTCACGAAGTGCTCGATCCAAATCCGCTGGTAACAATTCACGATTACCCGGAGAATGATCACGCTTTTGGCCGGCTCGGCGGCGAACACTATGACGCGGCGGCGGCGGAACTGGCGAACTTGCGCACGCTCGAATTCTTTGTGCGCAATCTGGCGGGGGAAGGACTGGCAAATGCGCAAAAGTCTCTCTCTGATCGTTGGGACGAGCACGTCAAGTATGAGTTCGCGACCCGTGACACCGAAGACACCCTCGCCACGATGGTGCCTGATGCCTACGTCAATCACGTTCCGGTGCTGACCGGCGGCGTGGGCCACGATCAACTGCGCGAGTTCTATTCTCGAAGGTTCATTCCGCAGATGCCGCCCGACACTTCGATGACCCCGGTCTCGCGCACCGTCGGAACTGATCGGGTCGTCGATGAAATGGTCTTTGAATTTACGCACACGATCGAGATGGACTGGATGCTGCCCGGCGTGGCCCCGACAGGCAAGCACGTAAAGATCCCGTTGGTCGTGATCGTTCACTTTCGCGACGGCAAGCTGGCCCACGAACACATCTATTGGGACCAAGCGTCGGTGCTGGCGCAACTTGGTCTGATCGATAGCGCGAAGCTGCCGGTTGCAGGGGTTGAGACGGCGGAGAAAGTACTCGATCCGAGTTTACCGTCGAATGAATTGATGAAGCGGTAGGGCCATTTCTCAACGGCATAAGGCGCCGACTTCATTGCGTCGGCCTTTATTAGGACTCGAGCGTTGACTATCGACAAGCACACCAACCCCGCACCGCTCGTCAATCGCCTCCGTCGCGATCTTGGCACGATTGAATCTTACGCCGCGCTGATTGGAATTCTGGTAGGCGCCGGCATCTTCAAAGTCACCAGCGATGCGTGGTCCCTGACTGGCCCGAGTGTAATTCTCGGGTACGTGGTGCTGATGCCCGCCATCCTTGCCACCTCAGTTCCTTACGCGGCTTTCATTTCCACGCCTCTTGGCCGAGAACCCGGCGGTGAATACCTGCACATCTCGCGTACGCTCGGCGGTTTTCGCCTGGCCTACATTGGTTCATGGCTGAAGATCATCGCTTACATTGGCGCGGGCGCTTATCTGGCGAGTGCGCTGGCGGATTATTTGATCGAGTTTACGGGTAGACGTTTCACCGGCGAGTTGGTCCACCAGTCGCTCGCGGTGGGCAGCCTGGTTTTCTTCTACCTCGTGCACGTAATCGGCGTGAAGTGGTTTGGCAGGATCCAGGTCGCCATGTGCGCGCTGCTGGGGCTGTCCATTCTGGTGCTGGTTCTTCCGGGTTTGTTTGCGATTCATGCCGCAAACTATTCTCCGTTCATCATCCACGGATCACGCGGATTCGCGGCCAGTTTGATCCCGCTTTTCTTTTCCTATGCCGGCTTTGAAGCTCTGGCTCAGACTGCCGGTGAAGTCAAAGACAGCACGCGCCGGCTCCCGATAGTTTTTCTCAAAGGCATCACCGCAGCCGCGGTAATTTTTATCCTGATGTCGACGGTGGCGTTTGGGGTACTGCCGGGTGCGCGCCTGCAAGCGAGCACAGCGCCGATGACCGAAGTGGCCTCAGTCTATCTGCCCTGGGGCGCCGCCGCGCTGGTGACGATCGGCGCCATCATGGCGATCACAACTTCTTTGAATCCAACCCTGATTGTGCCGTCACGTCTGGCGATCATCTTTGTCGAAGACAAGTTGGCGCCGCCCTGGCTCGGCTTTATTAATCCACGAACGGCGACACCGGTGCGGGCGTTGACACTCACGCTGGGCGCCAGCGCCGTGCTGCTAATCAGCAAACAGCTCTCGCTGGCTTTGAATATCGCGGTCTTTGCGCTGGTGCTGCTCTACTTCCTGCACAGCCTGACTTTTCTTTTACTACCGCGGTGGAATCCGGATCTTTTCAGACAGATCAGTATTGGGATGCCGGCATGGTTACAACGCGGGGCGGCTTTGCTTTCGGTTATTTCGATGGGTGCGTTGATCGTCGTGCAGGTTGTGCAAGACATAGGTACGTTGAAGACGCACAGTCTCGGCGAGAGAATCACAAATCATTCTCTCACCAGCGTCGAGCTCGTGTTGGTGTGGGCGGCCGTGGGTGCGGCGCTGTATGCTTACGCGCGGTTGGTGCAGAAGTAGCGCAAGTCGATAACTTGCGATTAGTTTTGGAGGGCGCAAGTTAAGAACTTGCGCTACATAAATGGAAATCAAAGATCGAAGAGTCTTGGTTACCGGCGCCAGTCGTGGCCTTGGCCGCACCCTGGCTTTCGCATTTGCCAAAGCAGGTGCGCGTGAAGTTTTTGCCGGCGCGCGCAAGGCTGAAGACATTGAACGTTTGCAGATCGAAGCACGAGCGATGGACGCGGCGATCACTCCCATCAGATTGGACGTAACTAACAACGAGGACATACACGCTGCCGCGGGCCTCGGCTTCATAGACATTTTGGTTAACAATGCCGGTGTGGCCGGCTACGGCGATCCGCTGCAGATGAACTTTGAAAATGCCCTGGCAGAGATGAACGTGAATTACTTTGGCGCTTTGCGGATGGCGCGAGCTTTCGCGCCGGCAATGATTGAACAGCGACAAGGGATGATCGTGAATGTGGCTACGGCCTTCGCCAAAGTTAACCTGCCGCTCGTGGGTACTTACTGCGCCAGCAAAGCCGCGTTGCTTTCGCTAGGCCAGGCGTTGCGCGCATACCTGTCTGATCACGGGGTCCAAGTGTTGACGGTGATGCCGACTACGATTGATACGGACATGAGCAAGGGCGCCGATGTCCCGAAGATGACGAAAGAGTTCGTTGCCGGTGAAATCCTGCGGCATATCCGGGAAGAGACAATCGATCCCCCGATTGGCGAGGAGGCTAAGGGCATTCTCAATGGGCTGCTCAATGATCCAGTTGCCATGGAAAAGATGATTGGTAAGATTCGTGCGGTCTAGCTCCGTCAGGAGCGGAATATTTATAGAACTCGAGCCTATGCCATGAATCCAGCTCCGTTAGGAGCGGCATAATATCGGCGACATGTGCCGCTCCTAACGGAGCTTGGCCTCAAGTTCAAACGGTAATCTATAAATATCACGCTCCTAACGGAGCTTTGGAATTACGTTTTAAGAACCATGAAACTTGCTCCTCAAATCGATCGCCGTCGCGAAGAATTCCCGACTCTGGCCTCAGGCATTCATCTGCTCAGCCACAGCCTTGGCCCAGTGCCGCGAGCAACCCGCGAGTCGATGCTTGCCTACTACGAAGCCTGGGAACAACACACCAGCGAGGATGCCTGGGCCGCGAGTTGGTGGGAGATGTCCACGGACGTCGGCGATCGCATCACTCATCTTCTCGGCGCCCAGCCCGGCTCCGTCCAGATTCAGCCCAACGCTTCGATAGCGCTCTCAACCGTGGCTTCCTGTTTCAATTTCACCGAAGACAGCCGAAACAAAATCGTAACCAGCGCGCTGGATTTCCCTTCGATGGAGTACATTTGGGAAGGGCAAGCCCGTCTGGGCGCGCAGGTCGAAGTGGTGCACACCGACGACGGCATCACGGTGAGGCTCGAAGATATTCTGGATGCGATTGACGACACAACGTGTTTGGTGGCGTTCTCGCATGTTTCGTTTCGCAGCTCGTTCCGCGTCGATGTCAAAGCGATTGTCGAACGCGCTCATAAGTACGGTGCAATGGTTTTGCTCGATGTTTACCAATCTGCCGGCGCAGTCGAGTTACAGGCCAGTGAATGGGAGGTTGATTTTCTGATTGGCGGCACGATCAAGTGGCTTTGCGGCGGGCCGGCGTGCGGATATCTCTACGTGCGCCCGGACCTGCAAAAGGATCTCGAACCGCGTCTGACGGGTTGGGTGGCGCACGCCGCGCCGTTTGATTTCGCGCCGTCGCCCATGCGTTACACTGATACGGTGCGCCGCTTTGCGCAGGGCACGCCCAGCATTCCCGCGTTGTATTCGGTCCTGCCCGGACTGCAAATCATCGAAGAGGTCGGCATGAAAACTATTCAAGCCGAATCACAACGCCGCACTGAGTGGATGATCGAATTTGCTTTAGAGAAAGGCTGGAAGATAAACAGCCCGCACAATGTTGAAGACCGTGGCGGTTCAGTCATGATCTATGTCGAAGATGGCCCGGGGATGGTCAAGCGTCTGGCGGAGCGAAAGGTTTTCGTCGACTGTCGGCCCGGCGTCGGCGTGCGCATGTCGCCGCATTTCTTCAATACGGATGAAGAGGTGCAAGAGGCCATGAGGATTGTGGGGGAGTTGATATCCTAGAATCGATCGACCGGAGTGGTTATGAGTTGATCTGTTCTGAACCGTTCGTCGGTAATTGATTACACATCATACCGGACACTCGGACTCCCCGCTGGATAAAACACGCCCAGCAAACGCAACTCTTCTACTCCAGTATTCTCGACACAATGCACTTGTCCCTTTGGCAGATAGATACACGAGCCAGCGGCGATGGGCGTGTTGGTTTCACCGGCCCACATGCGGCCTTTACCTTTCAAAATGAAAAGCACTTCTTCGTATTGATGAAAATGATCGGGCGCGCGCCCGGGCGGGATTGAGCCGACAAACTGCGTCGCTTTAGTGCTGCCGATCTCGTCGTCGACGAGCACGCGGTACCAGCGATCGGCCGTTGGCTGAGCCTTACGGTCAGCGAGACGCACCAGCGACGGTCGTTGTGGCGTCGAACTGGACGCAGGAGCCGTGGAGAGCGTTACGAACTCGAGCGCGGCGTCGGGCTCAGGGCAGCGTACGCTTACGAACACGATTGAATCAGGGCCGGGATTGTCGACGGCAAAGGTTTCGTGGGGGCGAACATAGATGCCGGTGTCCGGGCCGATGTCATACGAGGCGCCGTTGATTAAGATCTTAGCCCGCCCGCTACCGCAGGCGGTACTGACTTCACTGCTGACGGAATGTTCATGCTCCGGGGTGTCGAGCACGTAGAGAATTTCGTCACAGTCGGCGTTGCGAATTGCGGGCGACAGACCCGGCGCGAATCCCAATATCCGCAGAGAGATCGCCTGGGCGCCCGTCGCGCGGCCAACCTGATTCCAAATGCGCAGCGTCCCGTTAACAACCGGTACACCTTCGCGCATATCGGAAACGCGGCAACCGCCTGCGAAACTGCCTGGCATCGAGTTAGTCTATATCAAATCCGGTAGGTCGCGGGTTCGTTTTGGAGTGGGCCAACTTGTTGGCGCTTTTTCAAAGCGGTGACAAGTCACCGCACTTCATAGGCGCTGTTCAACGTTTAGAGATCAAATGATGAGTGGTGCCCTCAGTGACCGAGGATCCGGAAACCTGAGACAGATTCGAGGTCTCTGAACGAAAGGATGGGTGCGCTTCGCCACTGGATCTTACTTGCGAGGGCGTATAACCCGCGTCGAGTTGGTTCTGTAAGTCGGCGTCAGACGAATGATCCGCTACACCTTTCCGCAGCCCCGTAAACCAAACGCCGTTGAGCACCAGACCAAGGCCTACTAAAAATATCAGGAAGCCCAGTCCCGCCCCGCCCATTGTCAGCGCTTTGCCAACATCGCCATAAATAATCGCCGCCAGCCCTAAACCCGTTACACACGCGCCGGCGCCGCTCGCTGCAGTAATCACGCCCGCGCGCATCCTTCGCAGGCGTTTCTCGTCGGGCGATTCAAGGAACTTTTCGATCTTCGGCAGGACGTCTTCGGCGACTTGTTTCAGATCGTGAGACCCTTCCACCTCGCGAATCTTTTCCGCTACGGCACGGCCGATTTCTTCGCGCGCGCTAACAGCGATTGCGGTGATTGAGTCGGGGCGCTCGAGACTCGTGCGCACTGATCGCAAGTCAGTACCGCAGGCCCGACAAAACTGGCTCAACTTTTCATTGGAACCACAGCTTGGACAGAACATAGCTAACCAGTGATACGGTCGCGATGGGCGTTCAGTTCAGCCTAATCCCTCGCGGGTTTCGCCGCCGCTGACTGCGGGCATGATGCAAACCTCAGCGTCGCCAACGATCTCAGTCTGCAAAACCTGGTCGCGAGGGACAGTCTGGCTGTTGACGAAAACGTTGACATGCGGACGTACTTCGCCCAATTCGTTCAGCACGCGGTCGCGCAATCCCACGTGTTTACGCCATAAGCCATCGAGAGCTTCGGACACGTTCGACGGTGAAGTGTCCAGAGCAATTTCCGCCCGGCCGCCCGTGAATTCGGTTAAGTAACCTGAGATTTGAAAAGTAATCATTTGCTGGAGATAGCCGCGAACCAATCCTAACTGAGCACGCCGGGCAAGTCTATGGTGAAAGTTGCGCGATCGCCAGTTTAACAAACTCTCATTAGCACCTCGCTTCAGTGAGGTGACACCGACAGCACGATCCAGAATGAAACCGTTCAACGGAGTGTCTTATCTTGAGAGATGGCCGCGGTTAAGCTAAAACGATCCACGAAATACACGAAGCGGAAATGGTTTTGTTCGTGCGGTTTCGTGTGATTTCGTGGATCGTTCTGGCCGGGGCGCGAACAAGACGCGAAGCCAAACTAAGACTCCACTGTTTCAACGGTTTACTGGAAGCCGTTGAAACGGCTAGACTCAAATGAGAAATTTTACCTGTTCACCTCGCTGAAGCGAGGTGCTAATGAGAAATCAGACTGCTATCAACTCATGTCGCATCCGTCTCCGAACGCAATCGAATCGAACACCGATCTGAAAGAGCGCGTCCGCGCTTTTTGGGAGGCGCACCCGTGCGGCACCAAGTTCAGCGATGCTGAGATGGGCACGCCGGCGTTCTTCGAAAGAGTCGAAGCACATCGATATACCAAGGAGTGGCACATTCCCGAGGCGGCCGATTTTGCCGCAACGCGCGGGCTGCGCGTATTGGAAATCGGCTGCGGAATGGGAACGGACGGCGCGCAGTTCGCCCAGGCCGGCGCGCACTATACCGGGATTGACCTGACCGAGGCAGCGATTGAGTTGGCGCGTAAGCGATTTGAATTGTCGGGTCTCGAAGGCGAGTTTCGAGTTGCCGATGCCGAGACCCTGGACTTTGCCGACGATTCATTCGATCGAGTTTATTCGCACGGCGTGCTGCATCATACGCCGGACATTGCGCGCGCGATCGCTGAGATCCATCGCGTGCTGAAGCCGGGTGGCCGCGCCATGGTCATGCTGTATCATCGTGGCAGTTATAACTATCGCGTTGGCATTCGGGTGTTACGCCGCGCCGGCGCGCGTCTGTTGAAAAGCGAGAGCGGCATCAGGCTGATTCATCGTTTGACCGGCGAACCTATCGAGTCGCTGCGCGAACACGCGGGGCTATTAACGGACAAGAACAATGGCGAGGTTTCATCGGATGAATTTCTCAGCCAGAGCACGGACGGCGCCGGAAATCCTTTAGCGCGCGTCTATTCGCGGTCCGAAGCGCGGGAGCTATTCAAAGATTTTCGCGAAGTTGAATTGCGCACTCACTTTCTTAATAAGCGGTTCATTCCGCTGATTGGCAACCTGCTGCCGCGTTCGTTTGAATCAGCCCTGGCGTCGCGTTGGGGCTGGCACCTGTGGATCTATGCGACGAAGTGAAAAGAGTTCACCACGAAGACACGAAGGCTCAAAGATAGACGGCGTTCCAGATTCTCTTGATCTAAATTTCCGTGTGGACTTTGTGTCTTTGTGGTTAACCATAGCTTGAAATGAAGAACATTCTCATCACGGGCGGAGCGGGTTTCATCGGCTCGCACCTGGTCGATCGCTTGCTGGCCGAAGGCGGCTGGCGGATTACCGTGGTCGATGACTTTAACGACTTCTACGATCCGGTCGTCAAGCGGGAAAACGTCCGGGTGCGGCTAGCGAATCCGGACTACAAATTGATCGAAGCCGACATCCGTAATCACGCAGACATCGAACGAGCCTTTGCTGAAACGCCGTTTGATTGTCTCGTGCATCTGGCCGCGCGCGCCGGCGTGCGTCCGTCTTTGAAAGAGCCGCGGCTTTATGTCGAGACCAACATCAATGGCACGCTGAATCTGCTCGAGTCGGCCCGCGCACATGGCGTGAAGCAGTTTGTGTTTGGTTCGTCGTCATCCGTTTATGGCATGAACGCGAAAGTCCCCTTCAGTGAAGACGACCCGATCTTCAATCCGATTTCGCCTTACGCCGCGACGAAAGCGGCCGGCGAATTGCTCTGTCACTCGTATGCTCATCTGTACGACTTGCGGATCGTGTGCCTGCGCTTCTTCACGGTCTATGGCGCGCGCCAGCGGCCCGATCTGGCGATACACAAATTTGCGAAACTGATTAGCGCCGGGAAACCGATACCGGTGTTTGGCGATGGCACGACGCGCCGCGACTACACTTACATTGATGACATCATCGCGGGCGTTCGGGCCGCGATGGATTACGACCGGAGCAAATACGAAATCATCAACCTTGGAGAGTCGCGCACGGTCGAGCTGCGAGAGTTGATCGCGCTGCTGGAGAAGTCCCTGGATCGGCATGCGGAGATTGATCGGCAGCCATTACAACCCGGGGACGTACCACAGACTTTCGCTGATATCTCCAAGGCTCGACGGCTGCTGGGATATGATCCGCAGACTCAGATTGAAGACGGGATTCAGAAATTCACTGAGTGGTTTCGCGAAAGTAATTCCACCCGGAAGTAATCTTTCAGCAATTGCTCTACAATATGCAGGCTCTACGGATCTGCCGTCCGATGGCGGGAAGGCTCTGCCTTTCCGATGCCGGCAGATAACAAGGGAGGCTACGCCTCCGCAGCGAGGCGCAACCTCGCTTGAACAGAAAGGAACGTTGCCGGTAAGGCGAAGCCTTACCGCTCATCAGGCGGCACAGCCGGCGAAAGTCATGTCTACCGCCGCAGACACAGTGTCCAACCCTCTCCCCCGCGAGATGCAGCAGCATACCTACTCGATCATGTACGAGGTCGAGGGGAAACACTGGTGGTTCGCGGGACGGCGGCGCATTATTGCCGGATTTATTGAAGATATCTGCCGGGATTCCGGGAAATCGCAGCCGCGGATTCTCGATGTGGGCTGTGGCACTGGGGCAAATCTACAGATGCTGGCGGAGTTCGGCGCCGCTGAAGGTGTTGATGTTTCTACCGAGGCCCTCGACTTTTGTCGTGCCCGCGGCGTGGCCGAGGTAAAGCAAGGCGCGGCTGAGGACCTCCCCTTCGACGATGCCTCGTTTGATCTGGTCACCGGGCTTGATGTCGTAGAGCATCTCGATGATGATATTGCCGGCTTGCGCGAGATGCGCCGTGTGCTTCGTGCGGACGGGCGCGCAGTTTTCTTCGTACCGGCTTTTATGTTTCTGTGGGGAGTGCAGGATGACATCAGCCATCATCGACGCCGTTACACTTTACCCGAACTTAAACAAAAGCTTGGAGAAGCGGGATTGACCATTGAGCGAGCCAGCTACGCGAACATTACTTTCTTTGCTCCAATTCTGATCGGACGAATGTTGATGCGTCTGACGGGTTTGCGTCCGGCTTCCGAGAATAATATTACGATTGGGGCGTTGAATGGCTTGCTCGGTCGCATCCTGGGCGCTGAGAGCTGGTGGCTGCGAAGGATCAACTTTCCTTTCGGGGTGTCGATAATTTGCGTTGCACGGCGAGATTGAGCTGATGATAGTTACAGAGGTAATTTGGCTGGAGCAGTTCGCCGAGAAGATTGAGCGCAAGCATCGTGTCAGCAAAGAGGAAGTCGAAGAGGTCTTTGAGCAACAGCCTCCTGTCAGGCGAATCAGGCGGGGAGCGAGAAAGGGAGAGGATCTCTATCGTGCAGTGGGAGACACCGATGCCGGACGTTATTTAGCAATCTTTTTCATTTACAAAGGGCAGGGACGAGGACTCGTTATTTCGGCCCGTGATGCAGCTAACAAGGAGTTGAAAGGCTATGGCAAACGCAAGAAGTAAGACAACGAAACCTCGCGATCCTTTGCCGGAACACTTCAGTAGTCTCGAAAAAGCTGGCGAGTTTTGGGATACTCACGACAGTGGCGACTATGAGGAGTATTTTGAGGATGTGAAGTGTGTGTTTGACATCAAAAAAAGGACTATCTCAGTTGACAGTGCTCTTTACGATGAAGTGCGTGCGATCGCAAAAAAAAAGCGCATCCCGGCAGATAAACTTGTAAGTCGCTGGATCAAGGAAAAACTTCGCACCGCCGCCTAATGCTCAAAGTCGACGAAGAACAAAGTCTTAGTAAAAGTTTCACGGCCGGCGTCAGTTTGCCTCCCGCTGCACCCGACATCTCTGTCTTCCTTCCGGTGCTGAACGAAGAGCCCAACCTCCGTCCGCTACATGAGAAGTTGGATCGCGCGCTAGCACAACTCGGTCGTTCGGCCGAGATCATTTACGTCGACGATGGTTCGACCGACGGCAGCCTGGCGGTGTTGCGCGAGCTCGCTGCGACGGATCAGCGGGTGCGGGTGATTGCGCTGCGGCGAAACTATGGCCAGACGCCCGCGATGGCGGCGGGAATCGATGCTGCCCGCGGCAAAGTGCTGATCCCGATGGATGCTGATCTGCAAAACGATCCGGCCGACATTGGCCGCTTGCTGGATAAGATCGACGAAGGCTATGACGTCGTTTCGGGTTGGCGCAAGAACCGTCAGGACAAACTGTTTACGCGTAAGATTCCGTCGATGATCGCGAATCGAATCATTTCGTGGATTGGCGGCGTGCCTCTGCACGACTATGGTTGCTCGCTGAAGGCCTACCGGCGCGAATCTCTCGCCGATGTACATCTCTACGGCGAGATGCACCGCTTCATTCCCATCTACGCGTCCTGGTCAGGCGCGCGCGTAACAGAGATCCCGGTTGAGCACCACGCGCGCACGATGGGCGAATCGAAATATGGATTGTCGCGCACAATAAAAGTGATCTTTGATCTGATGACGATCAAGTTCATGGCGTCCTATCAAACCAAGCCGCTTTATGTCTTCGGTTGGTGCGGTTTGTTGACGTTCTTCATTTCGCTGTTCTGTGCGGTGCTCGCCTTTGTAATGAAGTTTGCGAACTGGCCGCATCATGCTGACTTCGTCCAGACGCCCTTGCCGGTGCTGACCATGGTCATGCTGGTGCTGGGCATCCAGTTTTTCCTGATGGGATTGCTGGCCGAAATGCAGGTTCGCACCTATCACGAATCGCAGGCGAAGTCGGTTTATGCGGTCAGGGAGAAAATTGGATTTGAGTAGGGCAAGTTGTTAACTTGCCGATTTGCTTGAGCCGCAAGTTAACAACTTGCGCTACAGATTATGTGTGGCATTACCGGTTGGGCCAATCTTGATCCGCGCACGCCGCCTCCTGAAGGCGGCGAGGAGTTGCTGCGCATGATGTGCGACCGCATGATTCATCGCGGTCCTGATTCGGAAGGATATCTGCTGGATGATGGCATCGCTTTGGGCATGCGACGGCTGGCGATAATCGATCTGCTCAACGGCGAGCAACCGACTTTTAACGAAAACCGTGACATCGCCGTAATCCTCAACGGCGAAATTTACAACTACCGCGAGCTGCGCGCTGACCTGGAAGCCCGCGGCCACAGGTTTCGCAGCTCTTCAGATACCGAGATCCTGCCGCATCTTTACGAAGAATACGGCCGCGAGATGGTCCAGCACCTCAACGGCATGTTTGCTTTCGCGCTCTGGGACGAGCGGCGCCGGCGCCTCTTCATTGCGCGCGATCGCTTCGGCGAAAAGCCGCTCTACTGGGGTGTGTTCGATGGCACGTTGCTGTTCGCATCAGAACCGAAGGTTTTGCTGGCGCACCCGTCGGTGCGGCCGAATCTCAATCTCAACGCCCTGCGCCAATATCTTTCGTACGATTACGTGCCGGCCCCGCTGTCCATTTATGAAGGCATCAGCAAACTTCCCGCGGCGCACACACTCACGCTGGAAAATGGGCAGATCAAAGTCGAACGCTACTGGAAGCTGAGCTACCAGACGCACGAACCGGTGCCGAGCGTCGCTGATGCAGCCGAGCAACTTCGCGAATTACTGGCGGATTCGGTGCGCATGCGTCTGGTTTCGGACGTGCCGCTGGGCATTCTGCTCTCCGGAGGCATCGACTCTTCCGTCGTCGCGGCGCTGGCCGTGCGCGCGTCGTCGGAAACTGTCAAGACGTTTTCGATTGCGTTTGCCGAGAGTTCGTTCGACGAATCGCAGTACGCTCGGGCCGTGGCGAAATTCCTGGGCACTGATCATCATGAAGAGCGGTTCAGCGCCAGCCTGGCGGCGAATCTCGTAAGCGAAATCGGCGCGTGGATGGACGAACCGATTAGCGATCCTTCGCTGGTGCCGACATTTCTCTTGTCGCGCTTTACGCGCAAACACGTGACCGTGGCGCTCGGCGGTGACGGCGGCGACGAAATCTTCGCCGGCTATCCCATGTACTTCGGCCATCACATGGCGCGCGCATACAACTGCGTGCCGAAGTTTCTCCGTCGCGGCTTGATCGAGCCGGTCGTGAACCACTTGCCGGTCAAGACCAGCAATCTCTCATTCGACTATCGGGCGAAGAGATTTATCACTGCTTCGCATTATGACGCAGTCGCCCGGCATCACGTCTGGTTCGGCTCGTTCACGCCAAGCGATCAGGACGTGCTTCTTTCTGAAGAGGTCAGGCAAGCAAGCGAGCCGGACATTTATCGCGATGCGCGGCGCTTGTTTGCTGAATGCGACTCGAACAATTTGACTGAGTGCATGCAGAGCCTGGACACGCAGCTCTATCTGGCCGAAGACATCCTGACGAAAGTCGATCGCGCCAGCATGGCTGTCAGCCTGGAAGTGCGCGCGCCTTATCTCGATCCGCGTGTCGCTGAGTTTGCCGCCGCGCTGCCTTCGCGTTACAAGCTGCACGGCTATACGTCGAAGTACATTCTGAAACGCGCCGCTAAAGGGTTGGTGCCTCCGTTCGTCTGGCGGCGCGGTAAGAAAGGCTTTGGGGTTCCGTTCGCCAAGTGGTTGAAAGGCGAGTTACGGCCGTTGGCCCACGATCTGTTGTCGCCGGAACGTCTGCGCCGCGGCGGCCTTTTCAATCCGGAATACGTGGCGCGCCTGCAGGACGAACATGAGCGAGGCGTCGCGAATCATCGCAAGTTGCTTTGGACTCTGCTGTCATTTGAGTTGTGGCGCGAAAGCTTTGTCGAGACGCCGCGCCGGATCGAAACCTCGGTGAGCGCGAGCCAGTGATTATTTGGAGTGCGGATTGTTTGGAGTTCCGCCTTCAGGCGGTCTGATAGTTTGGGACAAGAAGCCCGCCTAAAGGCGGAACTCCAAGCAATCCAAAATGGCCATCGATCTCAAACGAGCGCACCAGGACCTGTGGCGATGGTGCCGCGGGCAGGGTTTCGCTGGTTATGATCCGTACGACGCGCTTAACAGCCGTTGGTTTCAGACTATACCTCTCAAGCGTTCGCGATTCGCGCGGCTCGCCTGGACGCAGTTTCACAAACGCTCGCCAATAAATTTTCGTCCTCTCGTGGGGATTCCCCGCGAAAGAAATGCAAAAGGCATCGCACTGTTTGCGCTGGCGGCCCTTGCTGAATACCGCCGTAGCGAAACTAAAGAAGCCGAAATTGAAGCCCGAGAACTGCTCGACGATCTGATGTGGATGCGTCTGAAGGGTTTCAAAGGCGCTGCCTGGGGTTACAACTTCGACTGGCAGTCGCGGTCCTTCTTTGCGCCGCGCGGTACGCCGATGGTTGTGCCGACGGCCTTTGCGGCGCGCGCGCTTTGTGAAGCGGCCCAAATTTTTGACCGAGAAGAATACCTGCCATTTGCGCGCACCATCTGTGACTTTATTCTCAACGACCTGAACCGATCTGAAGAGACAGATATGGAAGTTTGCTTCAGCTATTCACCGCTCGATCAGACGCGGGTTTTCAATGCGAGTTTGCTGGCCGCTGAGACTTTGGCGGTCGTGGGCAGCATGGCCGGCGAAGCGAGCCTATGCGAATGGGCGATGCGCGCAGCGCGCTATGTCGCGCGCCGCCAGCTCGCGGACGGATCTTGGGCTTATGGCGGCGATGACAATCAATCCTGGTCCGACAGTTTTCATACGGCGTTTATTCTGGGCAGCCTTTCCCGGATCATTGACGCAATTGGATCAGAACCCTCAGCGGCAGCGTCCGGGTTGATTGATGAGTTGGATAACACTCTGCGGCGCGGATACGAATTTTGGAAGGAAGGCTTTTTCCTGGAGAACGGTTGGCCAAAGTACTACCCGAACCGGCTCTATCCCGCCGACGCGCATTCGGCAGGCGCCGCTATTGTAACGCTCGTGGAATTGCGCGGCCGTATTCCCGGCACGATCATTCTCGCTGATAAGATCGCGGAGTGGGCTATCGAGAATCTGCGCGACCAACGTGGCTACTTTCATTATCAGCGCCGGCGTTTCTACACGGTGCGGATTCCTTATATGCGTTGGTCTGAAGCATGGATGGCGTATGCTTTGGCTCGCCTACGAGAAGGCAAGAGTAAAAAGTAAAAAGGAAAAAGTAAGAACCAGGAGGAACTATGTCCAAGCCCCCGCAAGACATCAAAGAACGAGCCTTTGAGTTTGCATTGCGCATCATTAAGCTGTGTCAGCATCTTGATAAGAAGCCTGGCGTTCCTCGAACACTTAGCTATCAACTGCTTAAGGCTGGAACTTCAGTGGGGGCCAACATTGAAGAGGCTCAAGCGGGCCAGAGCAGCCTTTCCTTTTGCCTCTTTACTTTTACCTTTTTGCTTCGCTGAATGCGCATCTGGATCGATCTCGCTAACTCTCCCCACGTGCCTTTCTTTCGCGCGTTGATTCCGGAGTTTGTCGCGCGCGGGCATCAGGTTGAGATCAGTGCGCGTGATTTTGCACAGACGGTTGAGCTGGCGCTGAATGCGGGCATGACGCCACACGTGATTGGCGGGCACGGGGGCGGATCAATCACGGGCAAGGCAGGGAACCTGATCGGCCGCGCCGGATCCCTGCGCAAGTGGGCGCGCGATCGTGGTTTTGATTTGGCCTTGAGCCATAACTCTTATGCGCAGATTGCGGCGGCTGCTGCGCTGGGAGTGAGGTCCGTGACGCTGATGGATTATGAACATCAGCCAGCGAACCATCTGGCGTTTCGCCTGGCGTCGCGCGTGATCGTGCCCCGCGCGTTTCCTTCAGCAGAGTTGAAGAAATACGGAGCTTCGGCGCGCAAGGTAAAACGATACGAAGGCACGAAAGAAGATGTCTATCTCGCGGACTTTGTGCCCGATGATCAGTTCGGGAAGACGTTGATCGGGCTCGGCGTCACAAGTAAAGATGTCCTGGTCGTCGCTCGTCCGCCGGCGCGCGAAGCGCTCTATCATCGTTTTGAAAATGAACTATTCGATCAGTTGCTGTTAAGTTTAAGCGAGCGCGATGGAGTAAAGATCATCCTGTTGCCGCGTTCAGATGCGCAACGCGCTGACTTTGAAGCGCGCAAGTTAGCCAACCTGATCATGCCGCGGGAAGCGCTGGATGGTGCGAATCTGATCGCCGCTGCGGATCTTGTAGTCAGCGCCGGGGGAACGATGAACCGCGAAGCCGCCGCTCTGGGCGTGCAGGCTGTTAGCATCTATGCGGGAAAGTGGGCGGCGATCGATCAAGAGTTGATGAACGAAGGACGGCTACAGCGAATCAGCTCGCGCGAAGAGATTGACGCCATGAGAGTCGAGAAGAAATCCGGCTTAAGTCTACGACGTGCGACGAGCGTCCGCGAGCAGATTGTAGAATTGATTCTGCAGGTTTGATTAACGCAGAGGTCGCAGAGGATTCCGCCGAGGAATGCTAATGTTTCCCTCTGCGCCCTCTGCGGAATGCTCTGCATCCTTGGCGTTTAAGAAAGTGGTTCACCATCACTTATTATCGGACAATGAATCGCCGGTCTCGATTTGATCTTCCCGCAAAGCGATGAAAGCTGAACGCAAAAAAGAATCCCTACCCGACGCTCGAGCCGTGCGTGTGCCGGCGCGAGCGCCGCGCTGGGTGGTGCCTTTGGTGAAAGCGCTTTTGGCCACCACGGACATCGTGCTGACGATCTTCTCGTTTACCCTCGCTTTTTATCTGCGCCATCACGATTCAATCTTTCACCGGGACCCGAGGGGGGTCTTAACGTGGAGCCGAGAGTTTGCTCCGTATGCGTTGCTCCTGCCGCTGGTTATTCCCATCCGGCTGCTCCTGCTTCGCTATTACGATCTGTATCGACTGCGCGGAGAATTTTCGTTCGTCGAGGACATGGCCCGCGTCTTTCGGGCAACAGCGATCGGCTCTCTGCTGATAGTAGCGGCAACCTTTATGTATCGCGGGGGCGTTGCTTATCGGGCTTTCTCATATTCGCGCGCGGTTTTTCTTGTTGATTTTCTGCTGGCGCTGGCGAGTATCGGCGCGGTACGGATGCTCTTGCGGGGCGGCCAGGTTCTGGTGCGCCGTCGCGGCGTCAACCTGATTCCGACCTTGATCGTCGGTCGTGGGCCCGAGGCAGTACTCTGCATTCGAGAGATGCGCGCGCGTCCCGAACTTGGCTATCGCGTGATTGGCGTTGTCGAGACTGGATCCATCGAAGCCGTCGCCGGTTCGAACTTTGAAGGTGTGCCGATCATCGGCAGCCTGCGCAGTTTGCCCGAGGCGATTCGCGACTCAGGAGCGAATGAAGTGATCATCTCTGATCCAAACGTGCCGGGAGAGGCCCTCTTTGAAGTCATGATTCAAACCGGACGCCGCCGCGGCGTGGAGTTTCGCATTGCTCCGACACTTCTGAATTGTTTGCCCAGCAAGACTGAAATCGATCAGGTCGGATCGTTGCCGATGGTTACTCTCTTTCGCTCGCCGTTGTCGAATTCCGCACGGCTGGCCAAGCGCGGTTCAGATCTGATCGTCGCCTCGCTGGCCCTGGCCATTCTCTCGCCGTTATGGCTGCTGATTGCATTGCTCATCAAGCTGGATTCGCGCGGTCCAGTATTTTATAAACAGGAACGCGTGGGGATGGACGGGCGGGTCTTTCTCTTCTACAAATTTCGCACGATGCGGGCGGGCACCGACGATGCAAAGCACCGCGAGTTCCAGCGTCGTTATATCAAAGGACAGGCGGATTCAAATCAGGGCGACGATCAACGGCCGGCTTATAAGTTGCGCGCCGACGATCGTGTCACGCGTCTGGGTCATCTGTTACGCCGGACGAGCATCGATGAACTGCCGCAGCTCTTCAACGTCCTGCGCGGGGACATGAGTGTGGTCGGGCCACGTCCGCCGATTCCATACGAAGTCGAAAGTTATGAGTTGTGGCATCGCAAGCGGCTCGATATGAAGCCGGGGATCACCGGTTTGTGGCAAGTGTCCGGGCGCAACCGTCTGCCGTTTGACGAGATGGTGCGAATGGATTTGTACTACATCGAAAACTGGTCGCTGCTGTTGGACATCAAGATCATTCTGCAGACGCTGCCGGTGATGTGGCGGGGCGATGATGCTTATTAGCGGAAGAGAAAGCGAGGCACCAGCCCGACCATGAGGAGGGCTCAAAAGTCTTTATGGATAATTCAGACACCAAACGTGAAATGCTGCGACACACAGTGGCTACGCTCGCTTATCGCGGCGCGAAAGCCGTGCGCAGTGCGCCCGATTCGTTCGCAGCTTTCAGTGCGTCGGAAACTACGCGCACCCCGGTCCAGATTCTGGCGCATGTGGGCGACCTTCTTGATTGGGGGTTGTCGATCGCGCAGGGCGCCGAAGCTTGGAATAATTCCGAGCCGCTGCCCTGGAACCAGGAGATCGCACGTTTTCATCGCGCCCTCGAAAACTTCGATAACTACCTGGCGTCAGAGGCCAAGCTTAGCTCTACCTGCGAACGCTTGTTTCAAGGACCAATTGCGGACGCGCTGACACATGTCGGACAGCTAACGATGCTGCGACGAATCGCCGGCGCACCCATCAAAGGAGAGAACTACTCGCGAGCAAAGATTGAAGCGGGCCGCGTCGGAGCAGAGCAAGCAGCGCCGAAACGCGAGTTTGAGTAAACGGGCGGTCTCTTTGCTATATAATCACCAACATGAGATCACATTTCGACGACATACAGAAACAAGACAGGGCACTTCCATTGAAAGAGAAGGCCGCCCTCGCGCGCGTCCTCATCGAAGAACTCGACACGTCGGTCGATGCTAACGTCGAGCAATTATGGATTGATGAAGCGCTGCGTCGTCACGATGCGTATCTAAAGGGCGAGCTTGAAGCGCTCCCAGGGGACGATGTGATGAACCGGGCCCGCAGCCGCGTAGCGGCGACATGTTTATAGAACTGCGAATCAAGCAAGTCCCTGGGCTCCTTTAGGAGCGAAATGTTCTGCCGCCCATAAATGGGCTGTGGATTAGTAATCCGGCCCCGTATCTATAAACATTCGGTCCCTACGGGACTGCCGATAAGTCACTCCACCCCCGCCAGCGCCACCTCCAACAACAGAATCTTCTTAATCCCTTTATACAGCGGTTCGATCTCGCAGTTCTCGGCGAGGCTGTGCGAGCCGTCGCACGGGCCGGCGCCGGTTGAGATTGAAGAGATACCTTCGTGCAGTGCGGCGCTGGAATTGTTCGAACCAGCATTTCCAATCGGCGGATCGAAACCCATTACCCGGTGTACGGCTTCTGAGATGCGCACCAGATATGATTCGCGATGACCGGGAATGACCGCGGCTGGTGAGGCGCCGATGATGTCGGTGTTAACTTTCATGCCGACGCGCACGGCCTCTTCATTCAGAATGGTCTGAATTTGCTTTTCGAGATCTGCGATCACTTCGTTACTCGTCGAACGCAAGTCGACGGTGAACCACGCGTCTGAGGCTTTAGCGTTTACTACTTCCGATCCGCCGAGCATGCCAATGTTCAAATTCGAAGACGGCCGGATCGGTACCTTTAACTGATAGATGCGATCGATAGCGCGGGCCAGTGGCAGCGTCGCCGAGTAGGGCGGCGTCGCCGAGCGCGTGTGACCTCCCGGGCCGATGAAGTGGTGGCGATACCAGTTGATGCCGATGCCGGCATAAGTGAAGCCTTCATAGCCGCCATCGAGCGCGACGTACTGATCTATCTTGCCTTTGTTCTCGCGGACGAACGCTCGGGCTCCGTTCATCGTGGTCTCTTCCTGGACCGTGAACACGAACACGAGATCGCCTCTCGTCTTGATCTTCGCTTCATTCAACGCCCGGATTGTTGCCAGGAGGGCTTCGATATTGCGTGTGTCATCGCCGATGCCCGGCGCATAAATCTTTCCGTCGCGAATGGTTGCTTTAATCTGCAATCCGGGTTGGAAGACCGTGTCTAAGTGAGCGTCAAAAACGATCACGGGGCCGCCGGCCGAGCCTTTGCGCACGGCGATCAAATTGCCGGTCGAGTCGTAATGGATGTCATCCAGGTGGTACTTGCGCAAAAGACTTTCGATGTATTTCGCGCGTGGCTGCTCCTGCCCCGACGGCGCGTTGATTTCAGTTATCGCTACCCATTCACGCAAAATACTTTCATGGTTGCGATCGATATAGCCGTTAGCGATCTTTACTTCAGCGCGCTGGGCTAGCGCCTGGACTTGTTCGATGTATTGGGCCACGCTCTTAACTTGCGCCAGCGCAGGAGTCGTCATGAATGCGAGAAGGGCAACAACAGGAATCGATTTACGCATGTGGTTTCCGCCAGAGTCGAATATAATCCGAGCTTGCCGATTCTAAGTGTTTCTGTTCACTTGTGAAAGACCGGGTGCACGTTGAGCAAATCCTCGGTGCAGCCTTAACGATTTCTGTGTCTCTGTGGTGAATTTTTGGACGGCTCATTCACCTCAGAGACACGGAGGCTGCGCAGAGATCACACAGAGAAAACCAGTTCGCCAGACCCGAAATGTCCACTGTTCGCAAATCGCGGGAGGTTGCACTGAGTCCGCTGGCCGTGTGGCTGGAGCGCGCGATTCTGGGCGCGCTGTTTCTGTTTGTCGTCGCCGCGCCGAATTCTATTGCAGCGACACAAGGGGCGTGGCTGCTCGGGGGGCTGTTCTGGGTTTTACGGTTCACGGTTTGGCCGCGCCCTAAGGTCGAGCGCACGCCGCTCGACTATCCCATGTTCGGCTTTTTTCTTCTCACCGGCTTGTCTTCATTCCTGTCTTACACACCCACAATTTCCATCGGTAAGCTGCACGCTGCGTGTCTGTTCACCATCGTTTATTTGTTTGCGGAGAATGTTCGTTCACCGCGCATCTTGCGCGCGTTAGTGTTCGTACTGATCGCGTCGTGCATGGTGAATGTCTTCTACACTTTTGGCCAGTATGCGTTTGGAAGCGGAGTGAAAGTCTATGGGGTGGCCGCGAACAGCCCGCTCAAAGATGCCAAGCGTGTCTCGCGCGCGCGGATTGAGCCGATACCAATTCTCAGTGGGGACACTCTGGAAGAAATAGATGGCCGGCGATTGAGCAGCCTCGATGATTTGGTTAAGGCTTTGAATCAGTCTCCAAAGAACGGTCCAGCTAAGATCAAAATTTATCGGGTTGAGTGGGTAGCCGAGCTCGAGGTTCCGCGCGGGCTTTTGCTTCCCGGCTCAACGCCTGAAGAGCAACTCGGCATAGCGGGCTGGAGCAGTGGGCGCGATTGGCGTGCGACCGGCTTTTACAATCACTGGACAACTTATGCCGAGATGTTGCAGTTGGTCGCCTCGCTGGCTATTGGTCTCTTTTTCGCTTTGGCGCGAAAGCGCAGCCGAAACGGCGCGCTGCTGGCGCTGGCGGTCGTGGGAATGGGCGTGGCGCTGCTGCTTTCGGTTACCCGCGCGTCATGGCTCTCGCTGCTGGTTTCCGCAACTCTGATCACCGCGTTGAGTGTTAGCCGGCGCACACTCGTCTTGATTGGCGTGTGTGCGCTGCCATTAATACTCGTTGGACTATTTGTCTTGCAGCAAAAGCGCCAGGTTGGCTTCTTTGATCAAAAAGACGATTCGATCGTTTGGCGCCAGCGCACCTGGCACGACGGATTTCGTTTGCTGGTGAGCAATCCGCGGCATCTAGTCGTGGGCGTCGGTATGGATTCGATCAAGTCACACTGGCGCGAGTGGGGCTTGTTCGATAATGGCCGCATGCCGATGGGCCACATGCATTCCGACTATCTTCAGATCGCGCTCGAGCGCGGCGTGCCGGCGCTGATCGTCTGGCTAATCCTACTGGGAACCTACGCGCGCATGTTATGGCGCGTGCGTCGTCGGATTCCATCTGAGAACTGGATCGAGCGAGGGATTATCCTGGGCGCCCTCGGAGGGTTGGTCGGCTTCATGTGCAGCGGTCTGGTTCATTACAACTGGGGCGATTCTGAAGTGGTTATGATCCTTTATCTAATCATGGGTTTGAGTTTGGTGGTCGAGAGGCTGACGCGTGAGGTCGGGACCACACTGCCCCAGGAGCGGTGACATCTGCGTGGTGCTGACCCCACCTCGGGCATGACTACGCGACCTGGCGCGGCACTTCGCTCATTAATGCCAGCAGGTTTCCTTCAGAGTCACGAAAATCCGCGAGCCAAAGATCATAGTCAGGCATGGGCGCGACCAGATGCGGTTTGACGATGAACTCGACGCCGCGTGCTTTGAAGATTTCATAAACGCGTTCAATGTCGTCCACCTTGTAGTAAATGATCGAGGCCGGATGATCCAGTTCCGGGCGGTCGGGCACACCCAGCAGCAGACGGATGCCGTCGCAATCAAAGAAGGCCATGCTCGGCGGAGCTTCGAAGAGAAAGGTCATCCCGAGCATATCGCGATAGAAAGCGATCGCGCGCTCGAGGTCCTTCACATTAACTAAGATTTGTCCGATGCGCGACAGGGTCGGGCCAATGGGTATCGGGTTGACCAAGGTTTTGCTCCTCTCGACGTCTAAGCGACTTCCGTAACTACGTCTATTGACGTATTATCAACATCCTTCAGGAAAAGAGAAGATTTGATGAAAAGATTTGGGCGGGCTGCCGCGTTTGTCGTAACTCTGCTGGCCGTTTCCGGCTTCACCGAATGCTATAAGCCGGTGACGAAAAGCCAGATGCCATCGTACATCAAGACCGTGGCCGTGCCCGCGTTTCAGAACAATGCGCTGCGTTTCAAGATCGAGCACCGCTTTACCGAAGCCGTGATGAATGAACTCATTCGCCGCGGCCACGGCTTGCGCGTGCAGAGCGAGCGCGAGGGCGCTGACGCGGTTATTGACGGCGTCGTCAAGAGCTTCGGATTCTCTGGCGTGCTGTTGGATGACAAGGGTCGTGCGCGCATTTTCGAAGTGACGATTACCGCGGCAGTAACCGTGCGTGATCAGCACGAAAACCGTGTGCTCTATGACAATCAGAATTTTGTTTTTCGCGGCGAGTTCGAATTCGCCAACGACCCGCGCAACTTCTTTAACGAAGAAGACCCGGCTGTGCAGCGGATGGCGCGCAGCTTTGCCGAGTCGATCGTTTCGACTTTGGTGAACGGATTTGGAGTTAAGGACGACAAGTAGCTGTGGAGTGCGCCGGCAAAGCGAAGCGCCGACGGCGCTTTGGCATTGATTTCGCTCTAGCCGAACTATCTCCAGATCCTTAAGCTGCCTGAAGGCGGTAACCATAATCCAAAGCGGTGTCGCGCTGCGTTTGCCACCGCCCTCCAAAAGAAAACACCATGCCGGTTCGGACGCCAAAAGATCTCACTCAGTCGCTAAAGCAGGGAAAGATCGAACCGGTCTATTTCCTGTTTGGCCCAGAGGCTTACCTCCGGGACGAAGCCGCGCGCGCGATTGCCGAAGAAGCGCTGCGGAACACTCTCCTGCGCGAATTTAACGAATCATCATTTAATCTTTTGACCGACGATGTGGGTTCAGCCGTCGCGATCGCGGAACAGCTTCCGATGATGTCTGATCGTCGCGTGGTCCACATCCGAAACTTCGGCAAGCTTCGGGACGCGGACGAAGAAGTGCTGGTCAAGTATCTGGCACGGCCGGTTGAGACTACGGTCCTGATCTTCACGGCTGATGACCTCGACAAACGAAAGAAGCTGGCCAGGTCGCTGATGGCCGGCGCGGCGTTTGATTTCCAGCCGCTAAAACCCAACGACCTTCAGACCTGGATTAAGTCTTATCTTAAAAAAATAAAAGTGGAGATTGAACCGAGGGCCGGGCACCGCATCATGGAAATAGTCCGGAGCGATCTGCACACGGTTATCAATGAACTGAATAAGCTGGCGGCGGCGTCTCTGCCGTCGGGTCGCATCACGACTGAAATGGTAGACGCTTTGATTAGTCGTTCGCGCGAACACATGAACTGGGAATTGAGCGACCATCTGGTTTCGGGTAATCGCACGGCGGCGCTGAAGACGGTGCGGGACCTTCTGGATGACGGAGTCGAGCCGGTCCTGCTGATCGGTTTGATTGCCGGCACGTACCGGCGGATGGCTCTAGCGAACTCACTTCTGACGCAAGGAGCTGCACCGGCAAAAATTTTCAGTGAAGTGCGCATGCAACCGTTCAAGCAGGGCGCGTATCTTTCCATGCTCAGGCAGATCGACTCTGGAGCAATGGCGCAGCGCATTCAGAGAATCGCGCAAGCCGATCTGGCGATCAAGACTTCCAAAGCGACGCCTCGGATGCAGGTGGAAATGCTGGTGTGCGAGTTGATGAATTAGTCCTGACGACAACAGAAAAGCGATCTATGAACTCGCGCGAAATAACTCGAAGCAACTGGCAGAGTGGAGCAGCATCCCGCAAAGAGTCCAGAAAAAAATGAGGCGGACCGATTAAGGATCCGCCTCACAATTTGTCGAAGAATCTTCCTGCCACTATCGCCAGCAGGTCCGCATCAACTTACTTATTTAGCGCTGGCTTGAGTCACGCGCACGGTCAAACGCGACTTGTGCCGAGCGGCAGCGTTGCGATGCAGCGCGCCTTTCTTTACGGCTTTGTCGATCTCGGAAACCGTGATGGGCAGCAGGGACCCGGCCGACTGGGCGTCTCCGCCTTCAAGGGCGCTGCGCAGCTTCTTGATCGAAGTGCGCAATTTCGTGCGATTGTTACGATTGATCAGGCGGCGGCGCTCGCTTTGGCGCACACGCTTTTCGGCTGACTTATGATTAGGCATGCAAACTCTCCATTATTCCATACTCTGACGTGGGCAATTGGCCCGGCGCGAAGTTAGAGATTATGGGGAGCGGTAAAGGCAGTGTCAAGGCGGGGCGTTTGCGTTCGTCGACAACATCAGTCTCATTAGCACCGCACTTGAGTGCGGTGATCAGGAAACCAGACGACGAGAGCCTCCCTCAGTCGTTCAACTGCACCGAACGCAGGATATTCTGAAAAGTGCTCTGATAGTTGTTGTAATCTCCCTGCGGAGCAACGGAGATAATGTAGAGCAACTCGCCATTACGAAGGAGAGTTGTGACCACGTTCACCACTTCGGGCTGCCCGGTCGCTTCATTCGTGTTGCTCAAACTAATCGATAATCCATTGCGGTTGCCGATGGAAGTGCGCTGATAGCCGGTGCGGGCCCGCAAGTTCGCACTGCCTTGCTGCAAGTTATTAAGAAACTCGTCGGTGGCCTGCTGCAAATTGCGGCTGTTTGTTTGAGCTATACCCACGTTGGTTCCGTGGGTGAAAACGGTCTGACCATTAGCCGATCCATAGCCGCCAGTTGGCGTGTACCAGACGGATCCCTGCTCTGAAATTTCGCGCCAATTATCCGGAACATTCAGGCGTACCAAGCCCAGCGCGGTGTAACTGCGAAAGCGCGTCGAAGGATATTCAACCCGGCCCCGCGGCGCGGAAGGATAGTCAGTTCGGTCGCCGTTGGGATAGTCGTTCCTCTGATTCGGATAACGACGGCCGCCCTGCTGGATCTCCGCCATTGTTTGCGCGCGCGGATAGCCGCGCAGCCGTTCCTTGATGGCCAGAAACCCGCGATTGTCCCGGCTTACGTCGTTGACCCTGAGATACTGCGCTTCCTGATTGATCCGCGCGTATCGATTTGCCGGACTCGGATGGTCGCTCAAGAAACCGCCGCCGCCACCGCCTTGAGCTTCAATCGTGCGGAATATGTTCGCGAGATCTTTCGGATCGTATCCGGCGTTCGCCATGATCCGCGCGCCGAGCATGTCGGCCTCAGTCTCATACTCGCGACTGTACTTCAGAAAAGTGAGGGCAAACGGAGCCTGCGCCACCTGCCCGAGCCCCGGCCCGCCGAAAATCGTTCCGAGAATGCCAGCGACCGCTGCCCCGGTTTGATATTTCTGGGCCTTCGTTGCCTGGGCCGTGCCATGCCGCAAGGCGACGTGGCTTAATTCGTGCGCCATGACTCCGGCCACTTCACCTTCGGTGCGCGCTGCTTCGATCATTCCGCGGTTCACGTACATCGGTCCGCCAGGTAGCGCAAAAGCATTGATGTCACGCGCGTTGATAACCTTGAAGTAGTAACGGAACTCAGGATGCTGGAACTCCGGCGGAATCGCGGCTACCAGACGCTGTCCGAGATTTTCAACATAGGCGTTCACCTCAGCGTCGCGCAGGAGTGGAAACTGTTTTTCGGCTTCGGCGGCTGCCTGTCGTCCCAGCTTGACGTCGTCCGAGGGCTTGTACTTATTAGCGTGATATACAATCTTTGTCTGCGCGAAAGCTGCCAGCGGCGTCATTACGATGGCGATTGCCATCAGCCGGCCCAACCACTTGTTCGCGCTTCGATAAACAGGTCGATTCATTTAGTTACTCCTTCTCAAAAACCTTTCGCAAGCGTTGCCACCCTGAACTATATGATTCGAGGAATGCCTCTCGCGGTGCCTGATAACAAACCCAGTGCCACGAGAGCAAAGAGGCTTGATTCGCGAATGTTGTATTTTGAAGGCTCTCTCTCAGGCTGTATCCCCTTCGTTTGAGCATCAGCTTCCACCCTTGCCAGCCTACGTCGCAAGCTTCCGCCGATCTCAGTGCTCCAATTCCGTCCACGCGAACACCGATATGGTTCATCCGTTGAAGGGGGCGGTAACCTACTTGCGAGGCTTGATCTTTTCATCCAACCATTTGCTGAACTCGTCCAGCGGCGCTATGTGATGAGGCTTTCCCTTCCAGACGCGAATTATCGAAACGATCAGAAAGATAGTCGACGCTGCCCCAAAGACTCCCGATCCAAATCTGTTCCCGGAGATCATCGTCAAAAAACTAAACGCTCCCGCCAGAATCAAAATGGCCGCCTGCAAGGCCAATCCCTGCGCCGCATGAAAGCGCGCCCGTGCCTCTGTGCGCGGCACGAGTAGCAGTTCAACGACTCCAGCTACAGCTCCGATATGGCCGGGGATGTAAGGGAGGATGTTTGCCCACTTTTCGGAGATTCCGAGGCCCTGCACTGTGCGTGACTTGTACCCGAACGAAACTGGCTGAGGTGGTGGCTGATAGACGCTGGCCGGGGGCACCGTGGGCGGCTGATAGATGTTCATGTCAGGGGAGGGCGCCGGCGGCCGGTAGTCCGTTGTCGTTCTGACCTTTGGCGGGATGAACACCGATGGATAAGACGTCACGGCCTGGCCATCGATGCGTTGCGTTGGGGCTTCGCTTTCGGGGTGGGCACGGGCCGACTCGTTCTCAGTCCGCGCGATATCACGAGTAGGCCCACCCCGCACTTCCGCGGTGGGCGGCCCCGGACGCGATTCAAACGACTGCTTCGCACCTTCCGCGACTTTTCCATCAAGTGGATTGGTGTCGTACTTGGTTCGTTTTGGCTCCATCTCAGGTCTCTACGAGAGCCCAGCTAATCGGGTTTCAATGATTCGCATCGGCAACGACGTTGTACTCAACCGCTTCCCATCGTCCTTTGCTCTCGGAAATACGAAAAGCGCCCAGGCTGGGCCGTTCACCGCCAAGTCCGACAATAAAGTAAACCGCTGATGGATAGTAGGCAAGCCGCACGTCAGTGTCCGAAGGTTTGGGATCGGCAGAGCGTGGATGTGAATGGTAAATAGCCAGGAGCTGCTCGCCTCGCTCGCGCATTAAGCGCTGCGCGGCAAAAAGATCTTCCGGGGACGCTTCGTAGGTGACGAGAGGATCGGTGGCGACGTTTCGCATCGGATAAATCGTTTGCGCGCGCCCCGACGTTGTGCCGCCAACCAGGCCACAGCATTCGTCAGGCGCGCATTCACGCGCGTGCTGGATAATTTGTTCAATTTGAGCATCAAGCAGCTTCACCGTAATCATTGCTTTGCCAACCTCTATGCCAGCTCTTATACTTAACGGCAGATTGGAGACGAGATGAATCCCGCGACCTTTGAATGGGATGATGAGAACATCGAGCACATCGCGTTGCACGGAGTTGACATTGTTGAAGCTGAAGCGGTACTCGACAATAGACCACTCGTATTACGAACTCAAGACGATAAGTATCTCGGATACGGACAGTCGGATGAAGGTCGCTACCTTCTGGTTGTTTTTTCTCGCAAGCCTGCCCGCTTACGCGTTATTAGTGCTCGTGACTTGACCGATGGAGAGAAGAAGCGCTTAAAGCGGAGAAGAAAATGAAAAATGAATTTCCAAGGTTTTCCTCAGAAAAGGAATTGGCCCAGTGGACCGACAGCCATGATACAAGCGAGTATATGGACGATTTGGAAGTAGTTGCTAAGGAAATTCCGATTCGCCGGACGCCATTGGTGAACGAAACACTCGGATTGCTTCTAAATCCAAACGAGCTTGACGCAATCAAACGCGTTGCAGAGCGCAAGGGCGTTCCCTATCGAACTTTGATCCAAACCTGGCTAATCGAGAAACTGCAACAGGAGGGAGCTGACTTGCTCTCGAAAACGTAGATGACGGCCCACGCGAAATTCCAAATCGACAGGTCCATATAGTAGGCTTCTCCATCCGATGTGCTGAAAGGTCCGTTCAACCTCGCTCCGTTAGGAGCGAGATGTTTATAGAACCAAGCCCAAACAAATCAACGAAGCTCCTTTAGGAGCGAAACATTAACCGAGGTTCACATTGAGCTCCTAACGAAGCTCGATAGGATTAGATAACGCGAGTTCTATAAATATCTCGTCCCGAACGGGACGAACCACAGTTTTCCCACACATCAAACGTCGCAAAACGTCTAGTCTTTCACGATTTTCAGATGCAGTTCTTCCAACTGTTTTTCATCGACTTCGCCGGGCGCGTCGATCATCAAGTCCTGCGCGGAAGCAGTCTTGGGGAAAGCCATGACATCGCGAATGTTTTCGGTGGGCACGAGGACCATCAGCGTGCGCTCGATGCCCGAAGCGATTCCACCATGCGGCGGCGTGCCGAAAGCCAGCGCATCCAGGAAGAAGCCAAAGCGCGCCCGCGCTGTTTCTTCACTCATGCCGAGCGCCTTGAAGATGATGGCTTGCACATCGCGGCGATGAATTCTAATCGAGCCGCCGGCAACCTCGACGCCGTTAATGACTGCGTCATAAGCTTTCGCGCGCAGACCAGCGAACAGTTGCGCCTCGCCCGCAACGGCGCGTTCCAGAAGGGACACATCTTCATCCAGCGGCGACGTGAACGGGTGATGCATTGAGTAATAGCGGCCATCGTCTTCATGGAACTCGAACATGGGAAATTCGGTTACCCACAAGGGCGCATACACGCCCTCCGGAATCAGCTTTTCGCGGCGCGCGACTTCGTTGCGGAGCGCGCCCAGACTGGCGGCCACCACGCTCGGTTTGCCCGCGACCATCAGGACCGCGTCGCCCTTTGTTGCTCCCGCCAATTCGGCCAGACCAGCCACCTTCTCATTGCCGAGAACCTTTAGCAGCGACGAGGAAAGTTCATCGCCAACCTTGATCCAGGCCAGTGCGCCGGCGCCGTAGCGCTTCGCAAACTCCTGCAACTCATCCAGCGTCTTGCGCGACAACGCAGATCCGCCCCGCACCGCAAAGCCCTTGACCTGGCCGCGCGCGCCAAGCGCCGCGGCAAATGGCGCGAACGTTGTCCCAGCCAGCGCGGGCGACAAATCCTTTAGCTCCATCCCGGCGATGCGCATGTCTGGTTTGTCCGAACCAAAACGCTCCATCACTTCGGCGAAAGTGAAGCGCGGGAATGGCGTCGGCAACTCAACGCCGATCAGCCGGAAGATGCGCGCAAAGAGCCCTTCAACCAAAGTGTAAATCTGGTCCGGAGTAGCAAAGCTCATCTCAATATCGAGCTGCGAAAACTCAGGCTGCCGATCGGCCCGCAGATCTTCGTCACGAAAGCAGCGCGCGATCTGATAGTACTTATCGAGACCGGCGATCATGCAAAGCTGTTTGAATATCTGCGGCGACTGAGGCAGCGCGAAGAATCTGCCGGGCTGCACCCTCGATGGGACGATGTAGTCGCGCGCGCCTTCCGGGGTCGACTTAATCAGGTTTGGAGTTTCGATCTGCGTAAAGCCCTGCTCGTCCATGTACCGATTAATTTCCAACAGCAGTTGATGGCGCAGGCGGAGATTCGCCTGCAACTGCGGCCGGCGCAGATCGAGATAACGATACTTAAGACGCAGGTCTTCGCTGGCCAGAGCGTCAGACGCTGGAGCGTCGAGTTGGAACGGGAGCGTGCGCGCGTCGTTCAGGATCACCAACTCGGTGGCCTGGACCTCTATTTCTCCGGTTGAGAGTTTCGGGTTGCGGGCGCTGGCATCGCGCAGAACCACCTCACCAGTGATGGCGAGTACATATTCGCCGCGCACCTCTTTGGCCTTTGCGTGAGCTTCCCGAGCTTTCTCTTCGTTGCAGACGATCTGCGTGATCCCGTCGCGATCGCGCAGATCGATAAAGGTGAGCGGGCCAAAGTCGCGCCGGCGTGCGCACCAGCCCATCAACGTCACCCGCCGGCCGACGTCTGCTTTGCGTAAAGCACCGCATGAGTGCGTGCGTTCAAGATTGCCTAAGTTTTCGATCATAAGGTTTGGTTTGGAGTTCCGTCTTCAGGCGGAGTTTCTGATAAAAGAAACGCCTGAAGGCGGAACTCCAAACTAGCTCCAAATCAAAACAGCACCGTTCCTCCATCAACATTTATTGCCTGGCCATTAATCCCGCGGCCGTCTTCTGACGCCAGCAGCAACGCCAGCGCAGCCACTTCTTCCGCGGTCACCAGACGATTCTGCGGGCTCATCCGCTTGAGCGCCGCGAGCGCGTCGGCGGCCGACTTGCCGGTCTTGGCCACGATGTTTTCGATGCCTCTTGAAGTCATTTCAGTATCGACATAGCCCGGACAGATAGCGTTAACGGTGATGCCGCTGGCACCGACTTCCAACGCCAGCGATCGAGTCAAGCCCAGCACGCCGTGCTTTGAAGCGGAATACGCCGAGATGTATGGCGCACCCGTTTTGCCCGCAATGGAAGCAATATTGATGACGCGGCCCCAGCCGCGCTCGATCATTCCGGGCAAAGCCGCGCTCGTGCAGCGGAACGTTCCGGTTAGATTCACGTCGAGATGGCGCTGCCACATTGCTTCATCGGTTTTCGCGAAGGACGAGGTTTCCGCGATGCCGGCGTTGTTCACCAAAATGTCAGGACCGCCACCGAACTGTTCGCTGGCATGCGCGAAAGCGCGGTTAACGCTCTCCGCGTCGGCGACGTCACATTCGATGGCCAGGGTCTCTACCCCAAACTCGCAGGCAACTTCATCGGCTACGCTTTCGACCTGGGCGCGCGTACGGGCAGCAAGTGCAATCGACGCGCCTTCGCGTGCGAACGCAATCGCTATCGCGCGGCCGATGCCGCGCCCTCCGCCGGTGATCAGAGCTAGTCGATTTTCGAGTTTCATAATGTCGAAAATTTGGAGTGCGCCGGGCAGAGCGAAGCGGCGACGGCGCTTTGGATTGTTTGGAGTCCCGCCTTCAGGCGGTTGGCGATGAAGAAAAAGGCCGCCTGAAGGCGGAACTCCAAACTAAAGCAATGTCGAGCTACGCCTGCCTCCAAAGATCTGTCTATCGTCCCGTAAATCGCGGCGGTCGCTTCTCGATGAAAGCACGCACGCCTTCGCGCCCATCTTCGGATTCGAAGCAACGCACCTGGGCTTCGACTTCGTACTGCAGCATCTTTTCCAGGCCATCGTGCTCGCTGGCGTAAACCGCATGCTTCGCCGCCGCGATCGATACGGCCGGCCCTGAACGCAGACGTTCGGCGAGCTTTTGCGTCTCGGCTTCCAATTCTTCCGGAGCGACGATGCGATTGATCAAGCCGAGCCGGAAAGCCTCGTTCGCATCGATCGTGTCGCCTAGAAAGAACAATTCGCAGGCGATGTTCGACGTGACCATGCGCGGCAGAAAATATGTGCCGCCCCAATCCGGATGAAACCCGATCTTCACGAACGACTGGCTGAACGTTGCGGTCCGTGAGGCGATGCGCAGATCGCAGGCCAGCGCCAGATTGAAACCGGCGCCCGAGGCCGGCCCTTCGATCGAAGCGATCACCGGCTTGGTCATTTGCCGGATTGCCAGAATCACTCGACGGGCGGCGCCCAGAATACGAGAGAACTCCTCAGCGTCCTGGCGCTCGAGCATTTCAGCCATGAATTGAACGTCGCCGCCGGCACAGAACGCTCGTCCCTCGCCCTTAAGCACGACGACGCGTACGTGTGGATCGCTGCCGGCTTCTTCCAGAGCTTCGGCAAGATCGCGCCGCATGTGACCGACGAAGGCGTTAAGACGATCGGGACGGTTAAGCGTGATCGTTACGATGCCGTCGGCTTCGGTGACTTTGATGTGTTCGTCGTCCATAACAGTCGGTTGGGAGTTCCGCCTTCAGGCGGTTCTAATCAGTAGAGACCGCCTGAAGGCGGAACTCCAAACTAAGCTATTTTCCTTTGAACTCCGCCTTGCGCTTGTTGACGTACGCTTCCAAACCTTCTTTAGCGTCCTCTGACTGGAACAGTTGCTGTTGTAACTCGCGTTCCAGGGCCAGCGCTGATTCGAAAGGAATCTCAGCGCCGGTTTGCACGGCGCGCTTGATGCGTCCGACTGCCTGCGTCGCTTTGTTCGGAGTGGTGAACTGGCGCGCGTAGTTCATTACCTGTTCCATAAACGCAGTTTCGCCGTCGTAGATCTGATTGATCAGTCCAAGCTCAAGTCCCTTTTCGAAACTAAATAACTCTCCCGTAACCATTAACTCAATCGCGCGTGACTTGCCGACCAACCGAGCCAGCCGCTGTGTTCCGCCGGTTCCTGGCAGAACGCCGAGCGAAACTTCCGGCAAACCCATCTTGCCGGCGTTGCGCCGCGCGATGCGCAGGTCAGCAGCCATGGCTACTTCCAAACCGCCGCCCACGCAGTGGCCGTTGATCGCCGCGATCACCAGCTTTGGCGTCTGCTCCAGCCGGTTCAAAGTTTCGTTCGCATGCAAGCAGAAATAATATTTGAACTCCGGCGTGACGTTGGCGAGCATGCTGATATTGGCGCCCGCGCAGAAAAACTTTTCGCCACTGCCGCTCAGCACGATGACCTGAACGTCTTCGTCCATCCGGGCCTGCAAGATGCACGCGTCGATCTGCCGCATCATGTCGTATGAGTAGGTGTTCGCGGGCGGATCGTTGAGAGTTAGCACGGCCACGCCCGCATCGACACGATAGTCTACGAGATTCGTTTGCGCCTGGGTCATCGGAGATTGAGTTGCCATGGAATTAGTATCTTGCGTCACGCGGTCCGCCAGAGCCTGACCTTTTCGGCTTGTTCAGAAACTTTCGCGGTCGCGGCCGGCTCTGCCTGTGAAAGAAAACCTGACAGGAAGAGACGGGTAATATTATCCACCAGTTGACTGACAGACAACTTGCCGCGCGGGTCGTACCAGTTATAGATCCAATTCATCATGCCAAATAAAGCGTAAGTCGCAGCGGTTAGGTCGAGGGGTTTTGAGTTTGTTTTCGGCTGCCCATTGCGCCGTGGTGCCCGCGTAGAACTGGCGCCGGCTTGCTGCACTTCGGAAAGTATCTTGCGGGCGGTGCGCGTGTATTGCCGCTTTCTACTCGAGACATGCTCGTGCAAGTCACCGGCGAGCGACTCCGCCTCGTGCGACAGAACTTTCATCTCAGCCATGTTCGCGGCAAAGAACGAAAGGTGATTGTCGACAAATATGCGCAGCTTCGCCACCGGATCTGACTCGCCCCGCAGTCGTTCTTCGAGACGCTCCAGCACGCGGCCGAAACAGTGATCCTGGATCAGAAAAAGTAATTCTTCTTTGGATTTGCAGTAGTGATAGAGCCCGGCGAGGCTTACTTTCGTGGCGCGCGAGATGTCGCGCATTGAGGTCGAGTGATAACTCTTTTCAGCGAAAATACGCGCGGAGGCGCGCAGGATCAATTCGAGCTTTTGATCGTAACGGGAAAGATCGGTTGAAAAATTCGTGGGCATATCTGTAGGGGCAGGGCTCGTCCCTGCCCGATGTCCGAAATTGGCGAGCAGGGCAGGGACAAGCCCTGCCCCTACAATCTCACGTATTCAAACTCGAATGGCTTGCCCTTGATGCCCGAGGCTGGAGGCGCGATCCAATTGGCAATCTTGCCCGGCTCAGTTACCGGGTGCATCAGGCTGCGCACGTATTCCCGATCTTCGATTGTCGGGAGCCACTCGTTCTGGCGCTGCTCAAATTCGTCGCTCGTGATCAGGTTCCCGTCCAGGTCGAAGTGATGGCCCGCGTATTCTCCGACATGACGATGGAAGCGAATGCTGGGCAGGTAAATCCGTTGAGCGACTCCTTCATCAGCCAGCGCTTTGTTCCAGCGCGCCAACCCCTTTTCACAGTCCTTCACATATTCTGTCCTCAGCACTTCGTTCAGAGCATTTCGCAGAGGTACTTCGCGCGGCACGAGCTTGCCGGCATCGACTACCTGCATCACAAACGAGCCTTCAGCGGCGAGGTGATCCGTGTATTGTTCCTGCTCTTTAAAGCGGCCTTTCAAACCGGCCGCAAAGAAGTCGGCTGAGTTCGAGCTGATCTCTCCGCCAAATAGATCGAGCGAATAACTGAACCAGAAGTTGATGTACTTCTGAATGATCTCCAGCGGAATGCCGCCGGCTGCGCGCACGTCTTCCCCGTCTTCCCCGTCTTCATTGGGACTTTGCTTCATCAACTGCGCCGTGCGACGGACGACGCGGCTCAACCCCGTATCGCCGACGAACATGTGATGCGCTTCTTCCGTCAACATGAATTTGCAGGTGCGCGCCAAGGGCTCGAACCCGGACTCAGCCAGGGCAGACAACTGATACTTGCCGTCACGATCGGTGAACATCGTGAACGAATAAAAGTTGAGCCAGTCGTCGCACGGTTGATTGAATGCCTCCAGGATGCGCGGCTTGTCCGGGTTGCCGCTGCGTCGCTCAAGCAGTGCGTCAGCTTCGTCGCGGCCATCGCGGCCAAAATATGCTTGCAGCAGATAAACCATCGCCCAGAGGTGCCGGCCCTCTTCAACGTTCACCTGAAAAAGATTGCGCAAGTCGTAAAGCGAAGGACAGGTATGCCCGAGGAGTCGCTGTTGTTCGACTGAAGCCGGCTCAGTATCGCCCTGGGTGACGATGATGCGACGCAAAGAGTTGCGAAACTCGCCCGGCACTTCCTGGTAAGCAGGCGCTCCGTAGTTATCACCAAAGCCGACCTTTGCGTCGGGCCGCGCGGGTTCAAGAAAGATGCCCCAACGGTAATCAGGCATCTTCACGTAATCGAAGTGGGCCCAACCTTCCGAGCCGACATCAATCGCAGTGCGCAGCCAAACGTCTTTGTCCTGAAACCCATCGGGCCCCATGTCATGCCACCAACCGAGAAAATTCGGCAGCCACTTTTCCAAAGCGCGCTGCAGACGTTTGTCTGCCGAGAGATTTACGTTGTTAGGAATGCGATCGTAAAGGTTCATTGGGTACCAATCACGGCTTGAATGCTTGCCGCTCCTTCTCTTTCGCCGCTTCGCGACGATCACTCACAACCCTGGCTGTAGATGTATCGCCCACCGAAACAATGGGGTTGCTGCTGCCTTTCGTTACAAATGCCGAAACGACGAAGCCGTCGCACTTGAGTGACTTTTGATACTCATTCGCCGGTGCCCACGTGGATGCGGTTGGCAGATGAAATGCGTCCGCGACTTTGGATATGAACTCGTCGACATTGTTCCATTCGGGTCCCACGTAAGAAACCTGGAAAGAAGCTATGTGTTCGTCGAGGATCTCGATGCTAATCCAATTCACGCCCGAAAACTTTGGGTTAACCGCCTCTTTGTTTGGCTGCAGAGTGAATCTGACATCTCCGTATTTATCAACCCGCTTCGATTCCTTGACTGCCTTCTCGATCGAACCGCGGTTCTCATCTTCAGGAAAAATCGTCGCGAGCTTGTCGGTTGTCATCCCAAGACGAACGCCGCGAATCTCTGGAGAACGTTCACGCGTCAGGCTGCACTGGGGAGTTGCTGTTTGGCCAACGGCGTTTGTTGTCAACCAGAGTAATAGTCCAACCAGAGCTGCGTATTTCATTACTTACCTTCCTACTGCTCGGTGCGTGCGAAGCTTCATGTTCGCTTGTAATCAAACTGCGCCTGCGTCGGCTTACCATAATTCGTCAAAGCGCCTTGCGGGCCGACCGCGTTCGGCCGTTGGAAGATCCAGTTTTGCCAGGCAGTCAGGCGTCCGAAGATCTTCGTGTCCATTGATTCCGGTCCGGCAAAGCGCAGCGAAGCTTCCATGCCGGTTAAGGCGTCGGGCGAAAGCGATGTGCGCTCCTCGATTGCGACGCGAATCTCGTCTTCCCAATCGAGATCGTCGGGTGAGAAAGTTACCAGCCCAGCTTCGTCCGCTGCTTCAGTGTCGAACGAACCCTCATGAGCAAGCACTTCATCGACCTTCGCCGGCTCAGCCAGAAACCGAGACTGCAGCCGAGTCAGACCATTGCTCATCGGCAGCGCGCCGGCGTTGAGTTCGGAGACACAGACTGAAGTCCGTGCTGCTTCTGGATTGTTCAGCATGTAGGTGCGGTCGGAGGCGAGCGCCAATTCCAGCAGGTTCCCAGCGAAGCAACTACCCGGTTCGATAATCGCAAAGAAACTTTTCGCCGTAAGATCGAGCCGTCGCAGCGCCCGCGCCATATGCAAAACGATTTCGCGCACCAGCCAGTGATCGCGATTCGCCGCGAGCGTGTTATCAACCGCGAGCACATTTTCAGTGAAACCTTCTGTGCGCAGGCATACCAAACCGATCTCGGGTTCGTTTACGCGCAGATACAAGAGCATGTCATCCAGTTCGCGATAGGCACGGAGCGGCCAGTAGTTGTCGCCGAGCTTTTGAATCTCATCAGGCGTCGAGGGTAAGCCACTCTCAGGTCCGTGCATCGTGAGATCAGCGTAGCGCTTTTCGCGATTCAGCTTCACGGAAACATATTTGTATCTGCGGCCATCTTCAGATGATTCAAATTCGAGCGGGTTCAACTTGATGCCGATGTGGCGCAAGTTGTTAACTTGTGCAGCTTCGTCATTCGATTGTTGAGTGTCACCCGAGGTACGCGAGTTAACAACTTGCGCTACACGCGCCTCGACTGCTTCCTGAAACTTGCTGGTAGGAAATGAACCGTCGATCAGCCCCCAGTCCTTCGCGCGCTTGCCCTTCAATCCTTCCGCCAGGGTTGAAAACACATCGGCGCGATCGCGGCGTACTTTGCGCTTGTCCACCAATCGCGTCAGACCGCCAGTGCCCGGGAGCACGCCGAGCAGGGGAACTTCAGGAAGCGAAACAGCGGAGTTTCCGTCATCAACCAGATAAATTTCGTCGCAGGCAATCGCGAGTTCGTAGCCTCCGCCCGAGGCTGTGCCATTCAAAGCAGCTATGTAGCGCCGGCCTGAATGCTGGGCGTCGTCTTCGATCGCACAGCGTGTTTCGTTCGTAAACTTACAGAAGTTAACTTTGAAAGCGTGCGACGAGGTGCCGAGCATGTAAATGTTCGCGCCCGCACAAAAAATTCGCGGCTTCAGACTGGTCACCACGACGGCGGCGACCTGCGGTTGCTCAAATCGAATTCTTTGGATCGCGTCGGCAAGCTCAATGTCCACTCCTAGATCGTAAGAATTCAGCTTGAGCTTGTATCCGTCGGCCAGTGTCTGGTCTTCCTGCACATCCATCGAGAGCCTGGCGACAGCGCCGTCTATTGAAAGCTTCCAATGTTTGTAATGTTCGGGCGAAGTTTGAAAGTTGATCATGTTGAGAAGTGGACGTAAATACGTGCCGTTCGAACGTTCGTTCGGTAAATATTCTAAGGGCGAAGTTGAGTCCGGGTCAAGTCAAGCTTTTGAAAGATTGCCCGGTCAGGCAGAACGCTCCCCGAAAAAAGAGAGGTCATCGTTATGGCGCCAACTTACTCGCGAGTTGGTTTGCTTGACAGAGGGCTGCCTGCCGGGTAGGGTCAGCCTTAATTTTCAACCCTTCTCAAGTCAGTTTCAGATTTGAAACTGGGAGTTGAGCAAGGAGGCGCATCTGTTCTGGTGAACGGCGCGGTCTTCAAAACCGTTAGTGAGACTGCGAGAGCAGGCTCAGGTAGGTTCGATTCCTACACGCCTCCGCCACATCATCAGCAAGCAGTGGGCAGTAAGCAGTGAGCAGAAAACGCTTACTTGTTTCTGCCAGATTTCTGCTTGCTCCAACCCGGTTATTGATAACAAAATTGCTAGGATCTCCTGCTTGACGGTTCCCTGTCGAAGTGGTATTTCCTCGTCCTCGCAAGCATCGCAGAGGCTGAATCTCCTTCTAATGAATTCGATCTGCTCACTGCTCATCGCTAACTCATGAAAGATTGGATTGCCCTCAACATGACTCCCGGCGTGGGGCCCAGGGTGACGGCGCGCCTCCTCGAACATTTCGGATCGGCGGAGGCGATCTTTGACGCACCGCGCCGCGAACTTGCCCTGCTGCGTTTGACAGCCGAAGCGATTGAGAGCATCGCGTCCAGGGAATTGCACGCGCGCGCAGAAACCGAAATCGAGCGCGTGCGGGAACTCGGCGGCGACATTCTGGTGCTCGACGACGGAGTCTACCCGGCGTTGCTGCGCGAGACTTACGATCCGCCGGTGGTGTTGTACGTCAAAGGCGCGTGGGAGGAATGTCTCGAGCGGCCGTGCGTCGCCATTGTCGGTTCGCGGCGCTGTTCCACCTATGGACAAAACGCGGCGCTGATGATGTCGCGCGAGTTGGCCCAGCGCGGCGTAACAATCGTTTCCGGTCTGGCGCGCGGAATCGATGCGGCGGCGCATCGTGGCGCGCTGGAAGCCGGCGGCCGAACGGTGGCGGTCACGGGCACTGGCCTCGATCGAGTCTACCCGCGCGATCATAAAAAACTGGTGGACGAGATTTTGGGTCGCGGCGGCGCGATCGTGACTCAGTTTCCGCTGGGCACGCCGCCAGTGTCGGAAAACTTTCCGTATCGCAATCGGGTGATCAGCGGACTGAGTCTGGGAGTTCTGGTGATCGAAGCGGCGGAGAATTCCGGCTCGCTGATCACCGCACGGCTGGCCATGGAGCAGAACCGCGAAGTGTTTGCGGTGCCGGGCAATATTACTTCCCGCAATTCGTTCGGCACCAACTATCTAATAAAAGGAGCAGGCGCCAAGCTGGTGCAGCAATGGCAGGACGTCGCCGGCGAGTTGCCGCCTGAGATCGCCGCGCAGTTGCTGCCACCACCGAGCGGGAAATCCAGAAAGAAAGGCGAGCTGTTGGATCAACTAAAGCTGACGCCGCCGGATTTGTCCGAGCCGGAGTTGGCGGTTTTCAATCTGCTCTCAACCGATACGCCGCAGCAGATCGACACTCTCGCCGAAGGCACGAAGCTCTCGATCACTCAATTGACCAGTGCGCTGCTCAGCCTGGAAATGCGCGAATTGGTTCGCGCACTTCCAGGGATGTGTTTTGTGCGGAGGATGTAGCGATAGGCGCGACCGGCGCACAATTGTCTATTTTGGCAACCATCGAATTGATTCAAATCATGAATCATCTTTTTTCCGTGGAGGAGTACTCGCGCGAATCATTTTGTTCTCAGAACCCGTTTGATGGTGCGCTGGTGTTGAAGTCGTGGACGTGACGGACTTCTTATCGTCACTGGCCGCTGGGGGGCGGGGTAGCCATCATGGTTGGGGATTCACCAGTTCACGGACCTGGCGCGCTCTTTTCCGCGAACGAACTTTCAAAGGGTTTGTCCTCCTCACTGCGATCAAGTCCACGATAAATTTTCCATTTGCCGTTTTCTTTCAGCAGCGCAAAACCCATCGCCATCGAATCGGTGCCCTTCTTATCGCGATAAAAGAAAAATACCCGCGCGCGATCACCCTGAATAGTCTCGCGGACGTTTGCTACTTCCAGCTTCTCGCCCGCTGCCCGCGCCTGGCGGTTCGTCTCGGCAAAGCCCTGCGCAGCTTTTCGTAATTGGATTTCACCCTGCTCCTGAATGGCCTTTCTCGCCCAGAGACTGACCATTGCCTCGACGTCGCCCTGCTGGGCCGCTGCCATTAATCGCTTGACGACCCAGGATGGACCCGATGAGAACCAATCGCACCCAGAAAAAACCAGAACGAGAATTACTAACGACAATTTATGTTTCTGCACGGATAACCCTTTCAATGATTAATATGCCTGAAGGTTCTTCTGCCGACACGCATCATTATTTTTTGGTCAGCGAGACAGACCAAACCTCAAGAGACGTGAATACCTATTTTCTGCGCCGAGCGTCAAGGGATTTAGCTGATTGCATCAAGACTCCTTGTCATATTTCGGGCAGATTCCGAATGTACGAAAAAACATGCACGAGAACCGGGTGTCTCAGCGGCTCGACTGAAATGTTGTTGAGAGCAAGGATGCTGCAAAAAAGGAATGCTCGCTGCCTACTGGAAGCCGACTATATTTCGGAATTCAAGAAACACAATGAATTCGATCTCTGGTCCGATGAGGAACCGTCCGGTTGACACTGGCGTTTCTTCATATCAGAGAGGCGCGGTATTAACCTGCGCCTCTCTTGAAGAAACATTTGCCGAAGTTCTGAGTCGGAGCTATTGCTTCTGCAGTTCGGCCAGGGCAGCCAGGACTTCGGCGCTATGCCCACCGGGCCCGACCTTCATGAAGACCTTAGCGATTTTGCCCTTGGGGTCGATGATGAAAGTGTTCCGTGCCGAAAGCTTCATGCCGTTATAGTCCATTAACGAGCCGTAAGCATCCGAGACCTTCGTGTCCGTATCGGACAAAAGTTTGAAGGCCAGGCCTTCCTTGGCGCAAAAGCTCTTATGCGATTCGGCGGTGTCGACGCTGACACCGAGAATGACTGCATTCAGCGCCTGGTACTTAGCGAGATCGGTCTGGAAGTTGTGAGCTTCCAGAGTACAGCCGCTGGTGAAGTCTTTCGGATAGAAATAAAGCACGACCCATTTGCCGCGGAAATCCTTCAATGCGGCCTGGTTTCCCTCGTTCGTGGTCAGCGCGAATTCCGGCGCGTTGGATCCGACGGCCGGCGCTTCAGAGACCGCTATGGCCACTGCGGCGGTCGCGCAAATGACGAGAATGCCGAGCAGCAAAAAAAACTTTGACATAATGTTTTCACCCCTGAAAAGTTATTTTGGCGGGTTTGATAGTACACCCGGAGCGGGCGACTCTCCAGCCGCGGAACGAGGCGTGTTTGGCGTTTAGGGCATACTTAGTGTTATTTTCAAGTCCGCGCCTAAAAACCTCTGGAAATTGGTTTAGAAGCAACCCTCGATCATCGAACAGACATCTGTGCGTGACCGGAACTGAATAAGCAATGCCAAAGAATCTCGTTATAGTCGAATCGCCGGCCAAGGCGAAAACGATCAATAAATATCTCGGTAAGGACTTCATCGTGATGGCCTCGATCGGGCATATCAAGGATCTGCCTTCGAAGGGCCTGGGCGTGGACGTGCAGAATAATTTCCAGCCGGAATACGAGATCATTCCCGATTCCAAGAAGCGCAATAACAAGAAGATTGTCTCGGATCTGAAGAAGACCGCCAAGACCGCCACGGCAATTTACCTGGCCGCTGACCCCGATCGTGAAGGCGAAGCGATCTGCCAGCATCTGGCCGAAGAGATCGTGCCGAAGAAGCCGGTCGTGCCGACTTTCCGCGTGATGTTCAATGAGATTACCAAGCGCGCCGTGCAGGCGGCGTTCGACCATCCGAAGCAGATCGACGGCAACCTGGTGGATGCGCAACAGGCGCGCCGAGTGCTGGATCGTCTGGTCGGCTATAAAGTTTCGCCGCTGCTCTGTCGCACGATTGGTGGGCGGCTCAGCGCGGGCCGCGTCCAGTCGGTCGCGCTGCGCATGGTGGTCGAACGCGAACGCGAAATTGAAGCCTTTGTGAAGACCGAATATTGGACGATTGGCGCGAACCTCACCGGCCAACAGCCGCCCGCGTTCGATGCGCGCCTGGTTAAGGTCGGCGAACAGACCGTCAAGACCGGCGGCTTTGACAACGAACTCAAGAAGACTGAAATCCTGATCGGCGACGAAGCCCTGGCGAAAAACCTGGTCGCCGAAGCCGAGCAGCAAACCTTCGTCGTCAACGAAGTAGCGACCAAAGAGCGCAAACGGAATCCGGTGCCGCCGTTCATCACCTCGAAATTGCAGCAGGAAGCGTCGCGCAAGCTGAGCTTCCCGGTGAAGCGGACCATGATGATTGCGCAGCACCTCTACGAAGGTGTCGAGATCGGCGCTGAAGGTTCAGTGGGTCTGATTACCTACATGCGAACCGACTCGACGCGGGTGGGCGAAGCGGCGCTCGAGGAAGTGCGCGAGTTTGTCAGAGGGCAATACGGCGCGAACTATCTGCCTGAGAAAGCAGTTCATTATCGTTCGAAGAAAGATGCGCAGGACGCGCACGAGGCGATTCGCCCGACCGACGTCACGCGTACGCCGGATTCGCTGGCGCAATACCTTAGGCCGGAAGAGTTGAAGTTGTACCGGCTGATCTGGCAACGCTTCGTCGCTTCACAGATGATGCCGGCGCTGTTCGATCAAACGACCATCGATATCCAGGCCGGCCGGCTCATGTTCCGCGCCACCGGCTCGGTGCTGAAGTTCGACGGCTTCCTCAAAATTTATCAGGAGGGCCGCGACGAGAAGCCGGCCGAAGACGAAGACGAGCGCAACCTGCCGCGAGTTACCCAGGGCGAGACGCTGGCGCTAAATAAGATCGATCCGGAACAGCACTTCACCGAACCGCCGCCGCGCTTCACCGAAGCCACGCTGGTCAAGATTCTGGAAGAGAAGGGCATCGGCCGGCCTTCGACGTATGCCGCGATCATGACGACTATCCAGGATCGCGAGTACGTCGAAAAGAAGGAAGGACGCTTTCATCCGACGGCCCTCGGCAAGACGGTAAACGACGTTTTGATCGACGGCGGCTTTGCCGATCTCTTTAATGAGACTTATACCGCGAGGATGGAACAGGAACTCGATGAAATCGAAGAGGGCAAGCTTAAATGGACCGATGCCCTTACCGAATTCTACGACAAGTTCAAGCTGGACCTCGCTCAATTTACAAAGTATTCCGCCGACGTTAAGACGAAAGAGACGCCTACCGACGAAGTTTGTTTGAAGTGCAACACGCCGGGGATGGTGCAAAAGCTCGGCCGTTTCGGCAAGTATCTTAAGTGCCTTGAATGCGGCGCGACGCGTGACGCGGAACCGGTAGCTGCCGCGGACGGCAACGCCCAGACGACGCTGGCAGACGGAGAAGAAGAGCCCGAGGTCTGTGAGCTCTGCGGCAAGCAGATGCAGTTAAAGCGTGGCCGTTTCGGACCGTTCTACGGGTGTTCGGGCTATCCGGAATGTCGCAACATTCGCAAGATTTCCAAGAGCGGCCAGGTCTCAGCGCCGCCGGAAGTCCTCGATGAGAAGTGCCCGGTTGACGACGCTCAACTGGTGAAGCGTCAGGGGCGATTCGGAGAATTCATCTCCTGCTCGAACTATCCGAAATGCAAATACATCAAACGCGAGACCACCGGCGTGGCGTGTCCACGTCCGGGCTGTAAAGGCGAGATCATCGTCAAGCGATCCAAGCGCGGCAAGATTTTCTACGGCTGCGCTGAGTATCCCAAGTGTGAAATTGTCTACTGGGACAAGCCGGTGATTGAAAAGTGTCCGCAGTGTAGCGCGCCTTTCCTGCTGGAGAAGACGACCAAGAAAGGCACGACCCGTCGTTGTGCAAACGAAGACTGCGGTTACAAGAGCGACGTGCAGCCGCTCCCGACACCTGAGCCGGCTGCGCAGGAAAAGCACGCCTAATCGATTCATTTTCCATTTGTCATTTCAATCGAGTGTTAAGAGTACCGGCTTCAGTCGGGTGTTTCTGATTAAAAAGAACCCGACTAAAGTTGGTACTCTCAACACCTGTCGCCAATGGTCAATGAGAAATGGAAAATGACAAATGGAAAATGGTCTTAATCGGTCTCGTTGAGATACGCCAATGAATACTCGACGTAGTTCTGCCAGTAGCGATCAAGACTCAAAACCTCTTCATCAGTCAACGGCCGTTTGACCCTGGCCGGCATTCCCATCACCAGTGAACGCGGCGGGATTATTGTTCCCGGAGACACCAGCGACCCGGCCGCTACCAGAGACTGTGCCCCGATCCGCACATCGTCAAGCAGGATCGATCCAATTCCGATCAGCGAGCCGTGCTCGACATAACAGCCGTGCAACGTAACGCAGTGTCCCACCGTCACTTCATCTTCCAGGATAGTCGGCAGCTCGCCAGTGCGAGTGTGCAAAACGCAATTGTCCTGCACGTTGGTGCGATCGCCGATGCGGATGAAATGCATATCGCCGCGCGCCACCGTGCCAAACCAGATCGAAGCCTGCTCGCCTACGTGCACGTCACCGATGACTTGCGCGCTGTCGGCGATGAAAGCCGTTGGGTGAATTTGGGGATGAACTCCGCGAAATGGTCTGATCATGATTGGCGGTGATTATGATAATCGAATATTCAAGAAGATGCAGGCAGCGCTTTCCGCGAACTCCACTCTTCAGTTGCGAGAGATCGAATTCGGGTCTCAGGCCGTGATGGGTTTCTTCGTCGATGCCTTCTCCATGTGCCCCATCCTGATCGCAGACTGGCTCGCGACAGGGAGCCTGCCGTCGGGCTTATCTTGTGGTTAGCTCTATTAACGCAGGTTTCTTTGGCGGCAAGGAGACGAGTTCACGGTGTGACTTGTCTTCCTGTTGCTTGATGTCCTTGCAGATCGCCCCAAGGTCATAATCGAATTGCGCTGCATACTCATCGCGCGCCTTGCGGACTTCCTCAACTATTTCGTCGTTCCACATGTTCAACTCCCAAAAAGTTCTTCCAGCGTGCAAATCACCGGCGGCTCGAACCCGGCCTCGCGTGATACCTTCGCAATTCCCGTTTGCACTCGGCATTTGCGATGTGTTTGCAATTCCAGGTTAGCAAATAGTCCATGCCGTGGGCAGTTGCCAGGGCAATGTGCAATGCATCCACGCCTGCCTTTTCCGGTATCGGACCTTTCTCCACGAACGCGTGCGCTAAAGCGACGGCCTCCTGGTTAAGGCTGAGCAGCGGAATTCCGTCAAGAGCTTCTAGCCGCTTTTTTGCCATGGCTGCTTCTCCCGCGCTAGCTTCTTGAATGACAAGCTGCGAAGTGTACAAATCAAAACTCGCCCGTCGCTGGTCCCACCATTCTTGCGTCAACTGTTGATGGGCCGCGATTATTAAGTCTCTGCTCGGTCGGGCCGTCAGATAACTGGCTATCGTCGTCTCGATGTAGACTCTGAGACCCATAGATCTTTGGCTCAACGATCCGGCCTTATTTTGGCTGAAGACATTTTGACCTTCGTCGAAAATGTTATCACATCTCCGACGATCGATCTTTTATTGCCACTCCACACACATACCCGCGCCGGCTTGCACAGTGCAACCCAATAACTCCGGCGGCCGTTGGTATCTGCGATACTCGTCTTCGGCGGACTCCGCCAGTTTCCGTTTTGGGTGTAGGTAACAACGTACTGACTGTCGATCTCGAGCGCGGTTTCGTCATATCTGCATCGGATCCCGGTGTTAATCACCCAGGCAAGAATCACATTCTCGGCGCCGCCGGTTTGTTCGGCACGTCCCAGGCGTTGGCGCCCGCGACTTTCAGCTTGCGCTTGTAAACTCGATCGCCGCACGTCGCGTAGAGCGTGTCAAAGTGCTCGCCGCCGAAAGTGAAGTTCGACACTCTGTTGTTTGGCGTCGGGATAATGCACTGCACTCTCCCGGCCTGATCGCAAACCTGAATGCCCATCGCGGTGGCGACATAGAGCCTGCCTTCGCGATCGACGCGGAGGCCCTCGGCGTTGCTTTGGTCGGAACTGTCCGGCACGTGCAGCCAGTAGAAGCGTTGTTTATCTTCTAGTGTGCCGTCAGCTTTGATGTGATAGCTGTAAACCCAATGCGAGCGATAGTCCGCGACGTACAGCAGCGTCTGATCGGGCGAGAGCGTGACGCCGCTCGCATAGTTCAACCCGATATCGACAACGATCTTCTGGCCGTTGGGCTTGATCAGCCAGACTTTGCTCGGTGCGATCTCATTATCGGCCGGAGGATTCGTGACATAGATGTTTCCATTATGGGCCACCGTGATGTCATTAGCAGCCCAGCCCTTAGCGAGCGGGGTCGCTTTTCCATTCAAGTCGTAGACGAGCACTTTCTGCTGGCCCCCATCACCCATCGCAACGGCATAGAGTCTGCCGTCAGGACCGAACGCGTGGCCATTAGCTTTCTTTGAATCAGCGATGAACTCAGTGATTTTGTTATCGAGGCCGATCTTATAAGTCTTGCTGTTCGTCAGATCATTAAAGAAGACTTCGCCTCTGGCGTTCGTCGCGGGACCCTCGACGAGCTTGTGGCCCTCGCTGACAAGCTGCCACTCTTCGCCGGGAATCAGGATGCTCGCGAGCATGTCGTTTCGGGTCGGGCCGCCTTTCACCGCCTTGGGCCAGTCCTTCCACAACCAGCGCATCGCGTCGGGAAAGATCATCGTCGAGTGTTTGCCGTTGTGACCGCCATCGCCCCACGCGTGCTGCACTTCATAGCCGGCGAAGGTGAGCGCGCGTTCCATAGTCTGGTTGGCCATCCACCAATCGCCGGCATATAGATTCAGATCGTTAGCGCCATCCTGCATGAAGATGCGGATGCGTTTCGGCTCGTACTTTCGAATCAGCGTTGGATAGCGCATGCCGCCGCGGAGATCGACGTAAGTCCCAATCGCGCTGAACACACGCGAGAAAGCATCGGGCCGCTCCCAGGCGGCGGTGAAAGCCGCGATGGCGCCACTGCTTTCCCCGCCAATCGCGCGGTCTCTGCCATCGTGCGAAAGCTTTATCGCGCGGCCATCCGTGGCCCTTTTGGTCTCGACGTCAGGCAACAATTCGTCGAGTAGGAAACGCACGTAGGCGTCGCCCAGGCCGTCGTATTCATAGCTGCGATTGAACCGATCGAGAGCGGTGTTGGCATCCGCGGCCTTCATGACGCCGGGTGCTACAAAGACGGCGATGGTCACCGGCATCTCTTTGCGATTGATCAAATTATCGAAAACCGTCGGTGCTGAAAAGCGAATCCCGTCCTGTTGCACATAAACGCACGCCGGCTTATCAGGCTGGTACTGGACGGGAACATAAACCCAGTAATCGCGGGTTGTGCCGGGATAGATCTTTGACTGATCGAAAGTGAATTTGAGTACTTCGCCTTTTGGCACGCCGGCCTGTGACTTGGAGTCCGGGCCGGCTTGATAGTTGTCGGTGGTTTGTGCAAAGGCAGGCAGCCATAGAAAGAACAACAGAACGATCGGGAATAATTTGTGTGTCATGGTGATTGGCGGAGCGCGACCCTCGACGGAGCTGAGCTTTAATTGTGTGTTGCTACCAATTTGGCCGCGATTGCGGGGCTAAGGCCCGGAGATTAGCATCGTTTGCCATTTGCTAGCTTCGTCTCGCTTCGCGCACTAGCTCGAGGAATTGACGTGCGCGTTCGGTGATCAATTCTTCGTTGCCTTCGCGCAGGGCTTTCGGATCGACCAGGTCGGCGCCGACGCCGAGGGCCATCGCGCCCGCCTTGATGAAATCCGCGGCCGTCTTTAGCGAAACGCCGCCAGTTGGAATGATCTCGATTTGTGGCAACGGCGCTTTCAATGCTTTCAGATAACTGGCGCCGCCGACCGCGCCTGCCGGGAAAATCTTTACCGCGTCGGCCCCTGCATTCCATGCGCGCACAACTTCAGTCGGTGTCAGCGCGCCGGGGAAGACGGCAACGTCATTGGTTCGACAGCAGGCGATGGTTTCTTCGTTGAGGGCGGGGCTGACGATGAACTGCGCGCCGGCCTGAATGCATTTGTCCGCGGTTTCCGGATCGAGCACGGTGCCTGCCCCGATCAACGCTTCGCTGCCAAAGGCTGCGGCCAGCTTTTCGATCACATCAATCGCTCCTGGAACGGTCATGGTAATTTCCAGCACGCTCACGCCGCCCGCCTTAATGGCTGCAACTGCGCGCATGGCCTGGTCGGCTGATTCAGCCCGGACTACCGGGATTAAGCCGATATCGCGGATGCGTTGGAGAACGTCGATCTTGTTCATAGATTTGGAGTGCGCTGACTAGTCAGCGGTTTGGAAAGCGGCGACTGGTCGCCGCACTCCAAAACTAGCGATCCACGCGCGCCGTGCCGCCCTTCATCACCTTTTCAACTTCTGACAACGTCGCCATCGTCGTATCACCCGGCGTCGTCATCGCCAGGGCTCCATGAGCCGCGCCGCATTCGACGGCCCACTGCGGTCCTTTGCTCGTCAGGAAACCATAGATCAGTCCCGAAGCAAACGAATCGCCGCCGCCAATCCGATCAAAGATTTCCAGGTTTTCGCGCGTAGGCGCCTGATGGAGTTCGCCATCGCAAAAGCAGACCGCGCCCCAGTCGTTGATAGTGGCCGTCTTCGCATTGCGTAAGGTCGTGGCGACTATTTTGAAGTTCGGAAATTCCTGAATCGCGCGCTCGATCATTTTCTGAAAGTTGCGCACGTCAAGTTTCGCATGATGCTCGTCGAGTCCCTCGACTTCGAACCCAAGGGCCGCCGTGAAATCCTCTTCATTGCCCAGCATGCAATCGATAAAGGGCGCCAGTTCACGATTGACTTTGCGCGCGCGCGCCGGTCCTCCGATGTCCCTCCAAAGCGAGTCGCGATAATTTAAGTCATACGAAATGATCGTGCCATGGCGCTTTGCCGACTCCATGGCTTCGCGCGCAACCTCCGGCGTCGTTTCGGACAGAGCGCAAAAAATGCCGCCGGTGTGAAACCAGCGCACGCCTTCTTCGCCAAAGATCTTTTCCCAATCGATATCGCCGGGCTTCAGTTGCGACACTGCCGTGTGGCCGCGATCTGAGCAACCCATCGCCGCGCGCACGCCAAAACCGCGCTCAGTAAAATTCAAGCCATTGCGCGCGTTGCGGCCGACGCCGTCGTACTTGACCCACTTCACATGAGACTGATCGACTCCGCCCTGGTAGATCAAGTCCTGAACCAGACGGCCGACGGGGTTGTCAGCCAGAGCAGTAACCAAACTCGTGTCCATCCCAAAGCAGCGACGGAGGCCGCGCGCGACGTTGTACTCGCCGCCACCTTCCCAAACCTCGAAACTGCGCGCCGTATGGACTCGTGCGTCGCCGGGATCGAGACGCAGCATGACTTCCCCGAGACTCACCAGATCCCAGCGGCAGTTATCCTTGGCCTTGATGGTTAGACTCATCAGTTTGTGGCACAGACTTCAGTCCGTGATTCCGCGATCGGTATAGTGATTTGAGTCGGGCTACTGCCCTACCGTAGCGGGCGGTAGCCCGCTTCTAAACGACCCGGGGTTCTCAACTCAGAAAGTCTTCTCTTATTGGCGAGAAGATGTCCACCAGAATTACCTCTTCGTCCAGCATCGTCGCGCCGTGCCAGGTGCCTGCGGGAAAGTGAAGCACGTCGCCCGCCTGGGCTATGCGTTCTTCGTCGCCGATAGTAAAGAGCGCGCGGCCACGCTCTACCAAGGTCATCTGTTCGTGAGGGTGATCGTGCGCCGGCGTGGTCACGTTCGGAGCAATGCGGAGGCGGCAGATCATTAAATTCTCGCCGACGATCATTTGCCGCTGGATGCCTTCCTCCAGTTGTTCGACCGGGATGCTGGCCCAGTCCGTGTGTTGTGCTTTTGTTTGTACGATAGCTGACATTGTCGTTTTTTCCAGTGTGATGATACCAAACGTGATCGAACTATGGCCCTGGGACTTTCTCAAACTTGATCGTCATGCTCCAATGCATAGTCTTTCGGGCGGGCAGGTGCAAGCGCGGCGACTCGTAAATCAAATGAAGCAGTACCGGCCGGCGTGCCCCTCGGCCGAGTGCGCCATCGCCAGGCGTCCAAACCGAACTGCTCAAAGGCCAGTCGGCATTAACCGTAACCAGGAGGCCGGAGTGCTCGTTCATAAGGAGGTCATGGCGTTGCGGTCCGGCCGGCTGCGTGTCGCGGGTGAATGTGCTGGGGACGGCAACCCACCAGCGAGACAGCGTCACGTCTTCCTCTGATCTTAATGTTTCGTCACGAGTCAGCGTTGAGCCATCGATGCGCCAAATCACTTCACTGGTGATCCGCGGATCGACAAGCTGTCCGGACTTGCCACCAGTTTGGGCCCAGCGTCGCCAGACCACCCGCAGAGACTTACCATCAACCCCGGGCTCGATTTCATCTGCGCCATCAGTTGTGACCAGAGTCCGGCCGTCGGCGAGTTGCAGGAACGGAACGAGCGACGGATAGACTTGCTCGACCGGATTTGCAAATCCGTCCAGGCCGTGCGGCGCGGGTAGATAGTCGGCGACGCCCGGTTTAGTGCCGGTCGTGATCGGCAGAGTGAAATACACCGGCCCTTGTCTCACGAGCCAGACTCCGGCGGGCCGATCACCTCTCCGAAAGAACACAAAGCGCGCCACGTCGGGCCGCACAATCTCAGCGGGAAAAGTCGATACCTGCTCGCGTCTGAGCGCATCCATGAATCGCGCATGGGCCAGCGCGCCTTTGCCAAAGAAGTTTATGGTCTGTTGCCATTCGCGTTCGCGCGTGATGTAGGAATAGTTGCCGCGACCAAAGGCGAAGACCGAGAGCACGTGTGTCTTGTCATTATAATCATGCCGCAGCCAGCGCCACGCCTGATAGTAAGCGCTGGCCAGTTGCTCCAGTGGCGCGGGCCGAAATTCAGGATGCGCCGCGAGAAAGCCGACAATCTCCATCGTGTCCATGTAACTGACGACACCCATGCTGCGACCCCAGGCATACCCGTAACCATCGGGCAGTACCAGGTCCCACCACAGACGCATCTGCTCTTTCAGCGAAGGCCGGACCGCGTTAAGAATGTCTTTGCGATCGACAGCTTCCGCCGCTTCCCAAACGAAGCGCGCGTATTCGTTTGAGTAGCGATCGAAGCGGCCGGTGGGTGGCGCATCGTCGGAATAAATCCCGCCGTTCGCGAAGGGCCGCGCCGCACGGGTGACTACACCGTCGACGAGAGCGCGATCTTTGAGGAGGCCAAGCTGGTAACTGACGCTGGCGATGCGCGCCGCCACACCCAAATAATTTTCGGGGAGGTTGATGACCTGCTGCGTCTGCGGATTGTAAAAAGCAGAGACATCGAGCCACTGCCGCCAATTCGCGCGTTGCTCTTCGTTGAGGCTTTGCCATACCGGATTGCTGTTCAAGTTGCGGCCAAAGGAACGCAGCGCCAGCACGCCATACAATTGCGAGAAGCGGGTTCCTTTCAGACGATGCTCGAGCAAGCCAATCTGGCCCACTTCTCGCGCGAGATCGCGGTCGCCCAGCGTGCGCTTCTCACTCAACGCCGCGTAGGCGCCGACTGCATTCATGAAACTGCCCCAGGTGTATTCGCCAGTCGTGCCCGCGGCAAAGACTTTGTCGGGAGCAGGATCGTAGGACTTGATGTCGTTAAGGTGAGCGGTCATTTCCTTTTCGAGGAAAGTACTTATCTCGGTGTTTAGAGATGAGGTCTCGACAGTTAACGGCGGAGATGGCCGAGCGGGCTGCGCACCGACAGGTAATGAACCCGCGAGCGAGATTATGATGAAGAGCGGTAGGAATAAATGTGACATTTTAGTTAACACGGCACTTTGGTTTGGAGTTCCGCCTTCAGGCGGGCTTCAGATTTCCTTGCGAACGGACCGCCTAAAGGCGGAACTCCAAACGATCGAAAGCGCCGTCGCCGCTTCGCTCTGCCGGCGGACTCCAAATCATCTCCCCAGCCAACCGCCGTCAACCAACAGCACGTGGCCGTTCACATAGGCGCTCGCCGCTGAACACAGGAACACCGCGGCGCCGCTCAGGTCAGATGGCTCGCCCCAACGGCCGGCGGGAATGCGTTCGAGTATCTGGCGGTTGCGCGTCTCGTCTTGTTGCAGCGCGCGCGTGTTGTTGGTCCGCATATAACCCGGGGCGATCGCATTGACGTTGATCCCTTTGGCGGCCCATTCATTTGCCAGCGCTTTAGTCAGTTGGGCCACGCCGCCCTTCGCAGCGGCATACGCGGGCACGGTGACACCGCCCTGGAACGCGAGCAGTGAGGCGATGTTAAGAATCTTTCCGCCGCCGCGCTCGATCATGTGGCGGCCGGCGAGCTGGGCCAGACGGAAGACGCTGGAAAGATTTACTTCGATGACGCTCGCCCAGTCTTCTTCCGAGTATTCGGTCGCGGGCGAGCGGCGAATAGTCCCCGCGTTGTTAACCAGGATTTCGAGCCGCCCGAAATGCTCGATCGTTTCGTCGATCAAGTGACGCGGCGTGTCTCGATCGCCCAGGTCGCCGGTCAGCGCCAGAGCTTTGCGACCAACCTTGGTAACACCTTCACAGGTCGCGTCCGGCGCATGAGTGTTGCCGTGACAGGCTACGTCGGCGCCCGCCTCGGCCAGCGCGATCGCGATCGCCTGGCCCAACCCGGTCGAAGCGCCGGTTACCAGCGCGACTCTGCCGTCTAATCTGAATGCGTCGAGAATATTCATGACGATATCCGAACAACTCTCAGGAACGTCTAAATCATTGGATTATCTCTTTGGACCGAGAAACCGACACAACCCAGTTTGGGTTGTTAGCGTTAGATCTCGTTACCCAGGGTAGCCGCGAAGCGCGGCAACCCTGGGCTGTGGTTTCATAACCGCTTCGCGGTAGTGTCGGTAACCCGATCCGGGACTCCCGAAGGTCTAGAGACATTTTCACGCCCTTGCTTTCGCGCCAGAACTCGTAATCACCATGCCGCTGATGATGCCGGTAATTACACCCATCGCAGCGCCGACGGCCATGTACTTCAGCAAACCGGAACCTGACACTCTCGAAAGCAGCCCTGTGCACCAGCCGGCAAATGAACCGAAGATGCTCCCCATGAATCCAAAACCTACGATCGTGCCCACTGAAAATGGTTTGGCCGCGACTGCGTCGACGTAATTCACAGGTTCCATCTTTGGCACCAGCAGGTGAATGATCAGCAACGCGATTAGGTATGCCGATCCGGCGATCAAGAACGGAATCCGGTAATCGCTATGCGTTACTTCGAGGATGTAGCCGACTATTACCGCCATGGTCGCGCCGTTGAAGGCGCCGGCCATGCCGCCGATGCCGACGACCGAACCTACCGCGCGCCGCGGGAACATGTCAGAGGCCATGGTAAAAATATTCGCCGACCAACCCTGATGTGCTGCCGCAGCCAGTCCAACCAGCCCGACCGCCACCCAAAGACTCTTCACCTTTGAAGCAAAGACAATCGGTGTGACCGCGAGCGCGCACAACAGCATCGCGGTCTTGCGCGCCGCGTTGATTGACCAGCCGCGTTTGATCAGCGTCGAAGACAGCCACCCGCCGCCAATGCTGCCCACGTCGGCGATCACGTAGATCACAATCAGTGGCAAGCCGATCGTGGAAAGATCCAGCCCGTGATTTTGCCGCAGAAAATTTGGAATCCAGTAGAGATAGAACCACCAGATCGGGTCAGTCATATATTTTCCGATCGCGAAGGCCGAGGTCTGGCGGTGCGGAATTAGTTTGAGCCAGGGAACTCGTCCGCCGGCCGGGTCCGGTGGGTCGCACTGAATGTGATCAAGTTCTGCTTTCGAGAGGCGCGGATGAGCTTCGGGTTTCGCATACAGCGGAATCCAGAAGGCGAGCCACAACAACCCGATCGCACCGGTCAGGATGAAGGCCCATTGCCAACCCCAGTTGATCGCAATCCAGGGAACCGTGAGCGGGGCCACGATCGCCCCGACATTCGATCCGGCGTTAAAGATGCCGGTGGCGAATGCTCTCTCCTTCTTCGGAAACCATTCCGCGGTCGTCTTGATCGCGGCCGGAAAATTTCCCGACTCGCCAACCCCCAGCGCTGCGCGGGCGATCCCAAAACCAAAAGCCGAGCGGGCCAGCGCATGGCCCATCGCGGCAATGCTCCAGATGATCAGGGCTGCTGAATAACCAATCTTCGTCCCGAAGCGATCAATCAGACGGCCGACCACGAGCAGGCCCAGCGCATACGCCGCATTGAACGCGGCCACGATGTTGCCATAGTCGAATTCATTCCAATGGAGCGCCACCTGCAGATCTTTTGAGAGAATTCCCAGCACCTGTCGATCGATGTAGTTAATGGTCGTGGCGAAAAAAAGCAGCGCACATATCGACCAACGCAGCCGGCCCAGGCGCGATCCGATCCCGCCGGCTTCAGCAGCGATGACGGCGCCGGTAATGCTCGACCCGGCGGACGAAGGCGGCGAGATTTCGCTCAGAGACTTTGGCAAAGACGCTGCTTGTTCCGCCTCCACGATTTCTTCTCTCATGGTTTTTGGCTCAAAGAAGTTGGCTTCGGGGCTCCCGGCTTCAGCGGCTCCGCGTAAATCTTGATCAGGATCATGGTGAAGTCTTTGTTTGGAGTGCTGCGTTGATGCGGCGTGCCGCGCGGCACGAAGACGAGATCGCCTTTGGTGATTTCAAATGTCTTGCCGTCGATGATGCGCGGACTGCGCCACTCGCCGGGTTCGGCCTCTTTCGGCGCGTCAAGCTTGCCGCCGAGCACCAGCGTCGCCCCGCCATCCAGAACGTAATAGACATCATCCGAGGCATCGTGCAATTCGGCGGCCGCGCCCGTCTTGTTCTTTTCGTGCTGCACCGCCACGCGTATCTGCATGCCCGCGCTGTCGATTAACTCTTCGGTCTTGTTGCCGGGCTGCAGTTTCTGTTTGAGATCGTCGAGCGACTGCGACGACATGACAACGACCGGGCGAGTTGCTTCGGAAGGTTTGCGTTGGGCGGAAACAGTTATAGCTGAAGTGAAAAGCAGAAACGCAACGGCGGTCAGGTTGAGTAACAGCGGGAGGTTAACTAAACGCAGAGGTCGCAGAGTTCCTCGCAGAGAAAAACCTTTGCGTTCCTCTGCGCCGTTTGCGTTTAAAATTCGAGATGCACAAGCATTCAAGTTGAGTTTTGACACGACCTTCTACCTTTCGTCTTGAGAAACCCAGACTGAAGGAGCCTCTCATCAAGAGTCTTCGACGCGTAGCGTCGGTTTGAATTTAGCCCGGCCTTTCAAGGCCGGGACAAAGGGCATTAGGATTCCTTCGTCGCGTAGCGACGATTGAATTGAGTGCCACTTTCAGGCGTCGCTACGCGACGCGAACCCCTCGTTAACCTTTCCCGGCCTTGAAAGGCCGGGCTAAATTCATCGCGACGCTACGCGTCGAAGCACTTGTTCAGAGCTTCCTGAAGTCTGTGCTACTTGCGGCTGGCCTCAAGGCCGCTGCCCGCTTGATCGAATCCCGGCTGGACGGTGACCACGCCGAATTGGCGGTCCTCAACTTCGCGATGCGCGGCCATCATCCACACAAAATTGATCGGATGGCCCGGCACTGAGACGTTCGGATGAAAACCTTTCGGCATGATCACCGCGTCGCCATCTCGCACCACCCCGATGAATTCCGGCTCGTCCGGATTCGTATAAACGAATTGGACCCCGAACGAAGGCGCCGGCATGTCGTAATAAACGTAGAGCTCTTCAAGAATTGCCGCATGTTCATGCGGCGGCCAACTGGTCCAGTGACCCGGCTCGGAAGTAGTAAAGCCGGCGAGTATCCTTCCTGCTTCGACGTTCTTTCCCAGCGTGATGTTTACCGTTCGCGAATTCGATGCTCCACCAGTCTTGAACTTAAGTGAGCTGTCTTTTTCCACGTCTGCATAGCGCACCAACTGCAGCGGATATTTCTGTTCGACTTCAGCGGCGCACTCGACCAGATCAACCGCACTCTCGGTAGTGATCTCGACCTCGGTGTCGCGAGGCAGATAGATCGAATCGTATTGTTCGATCTTGTTCGTCTGCCCCTCCGCCTTGATGGTGCATTCACCCGACAGGCAGATGAGACCGGATTCGAGCCCGCCGGTTGAAAAAGCCACGCGCGGTACTTCCTGATCCAGCATGACGCGGCCATAAACCAGGTGCTTCATTGAGCTGTTCTCTGGCGTGATCGAAGTGTGTCTGCCCTTCCGCTGGTTAGTCCCGCGAAAGATCAGTTGATCTTTTGTTTCCTTCATCTGCGTACTCATGATTACCCTTTCTGATTACTTACAATTCATTGTTTAGATTCGGGCTACTGCCCGACCAAGCGGGCCGTAGCCGGCTTCTAAACGTCACATACGACTCAGTTCTGCTTGTGCTCGTCGAGCCAAAGCAGGTCTTCGAGTAAATAATAATTTCCATACACCAGCATCACGTCGCTCGGCCTCGTGCTCGAGCCGTGGCGCAGAGATCCTGGAGGCGTCTTATCATCAGCGCTTACCGGAGAGAGGTATCGATCGATCAGCGACTGCACGATCCGCTCGCCTTCGCGGCGATAGGTTGCGGATTGGGCGCGATCCGCCGTCACCTCAGACAAGCGTAGCAGCCCGCCGGCCATGATCGCCGCGGCCGACGTGTCTCGATTGCGAAAATGCACGCCTTCATCGACAAAGTCATACCAGGCCACGCCGTCCTCCGGCAGACGATCAAGAATATATCCGGCGATCCTTTCCGCTGTAGCCAACAGGCGCGGGTCTTTCGTCTCGGCTGCGGCAACTGAAAAACCGTACAGGGCCCAGGCCGCGCCGCGCGACCAGGTGGTGTCCGCGGCAAAGCCCTGGTGCGTGTGCGTGAAGACTTGTTCTCCGGGCCGGGCGGTATTCGGAAAGCTGAGCGAAGCGTTTGCTCCTTGCGACGAATAGAATTCCTGTCGATTGTCGCCAGGATTATAATGCACTGATTGCGCGACCGAGCCATCCTTACGAACCAGCCATTCAGCCGACTTCAGCGCGTGTTTCAGACCCAGCGCGCGCCACTCGGGATCGTTTGTTTCCCGCGCCGCCCACCACCAGATTTGCAAATTCATCATGGTGTCGATGATCGTGTCGTCGCCGTTAACGCCCCAGGCCGCCACCAGTTCAGTCGTCGGATTGTAAAGCTGCTTTAGACGCTCGGCCGCGCGCAAACCACCGGCGCGATACTTCGCATCTTTCGTCAGCCGATAACCTTTGACAGAGGAGTAGTAGTTAAGAAATCCCGTGTCGTGATTCTCCGTCATTTCTTTCCCGAGCAGCCGCGAATTCCAAAGCTCGGCCCAGTGGCGGAAGCGCTCGTCCTTAGTCTTGCCATACAGTTGCCACAACTCGCCGACCCAGAAGTTGCCCGTCCAAAAGAAACCCTTCTGTTCTTTCCACTCGCCACTCTGGCCGTCGCCTTCGGTGAAAAAGCCCAGTCCTTTGCCGGAAGTAAATTCTTCCGCCGGAGTCTGTGAAAGGATCGGTTCCCACTTTGTGGCCGTGCGTTCGGCCGACTGGCGCAACAAGCCGATCGCTTCCTGATAAGTTTTTCTTTTTGCCGGTTGCAGCGTATCAGGTGGAGCGGACTGCGGCGCGCCGCTCTTAGAGAGAACTGTCGCCTGCGCCGGTTGCGTGAGCCGGCGGCTCGTCTCGCGCGCCAGGGCGACGAAGGCATCAAGCGTCTTCGGCGTCGTCTCGGGCAAGGCGAGGGTGCCATAGCGGAATCTGCTGTCGGCTCCCGCCGCATTGTTGGTCAGGTTGTCGCTGTTCTCCTGATCCCAAACGCCTAGTACATACCAGCTCGCCTTTCCGTTGATGAACTGCGGTTGCACCAGGAGATTGAGCGGATCGTCTGGGGCAACTTTGCTGGCGCGGCCTGATGCAATGATCGCCAGCCCGAGATTTTGATCAGGGAGATTGTGGATGGCGGTAGCGGGCGGCCCTTCTTCTTCGACCTGATGCCCCCACCATGCGCGCACCAGAGCCGGCTCAGCTGTGGTTGGCTCAAAGACTTTTTCTTCCAGGGCCGGATGACGGACCACTCCGGTGACCAGCGTCAAACCGTCTGCGCCTTCCGCGGTGATGCTGTGTTCGAAGCCGTGCTTGCCGGCCCATTGCGTCATCCGGCTGGTGAGGTTTACTTCGCGGCCGCCGACTTTCCAGCCTTTGTAAGTGAGTTCCACCATTGTGCGCACCGGGCCGGCGGTGATGATTCGCCACTTACGATCGGCGACGTCGGCCACCTTGACCACCTTGCCGTCAACCAGGGCCGCCACGGCGCCGATTCCGATCGCATCGCCGATGCGGTAAATGTCCCGTCCCAGCGGCGACTCCCAATGATAGACGTACTCCGGCGCGCCAAACATTTCGAGGTAAAGGCCGGGCCGGCGTTTCCCGAAGAAATCGATCGCATTGCGTTTGTCGAAATATATCCGCCAGGCGTTGGCTTCGGATTCCCAGGCGAGGCCGTCAAACTTCATCGTGAACTTCGCCGCGGTACGGTTAGGGTAATGACTACGCAAGCGCTGCATGGTCGCAGTTTCACCATAGGCGATGGTCACAATGCGCGTCTGGTTCGGTTTCAGTTCGATCTGGAATGCGAGTTCGTCGTATTTGTTGTCACCATCCAGATCGTCAGCCTGCGAAGGCAACTCGATCGTTTGCAGAGTCCGCGCGTCTTCCTCGAGCGTGGCGGCGTCGCTGGTGGTGACTATTACATCGCCGGCTTTGAAATCGGGAGCGACGCGTTTTAGGTCCGCGACGCTGAGGACAATGTTTTCATGCAGACGAATCTGGTCGGTAGGATTCGTGATCGAAACTTTCACTACCTTGATTCGCGGCGCCGCCGACAACGCAGGAATCGCGGTCAGTAGCGAGAGCACACAGAACAGTTTTATTAAGGGTCTATTAGTCATGGATTAAAATGCGCCGCGATAACACGAGAATACTCGACAGGCTATTAGTTTTTCCGATCTACCTCAAATTGGGTTAGTGCCACCTACGCGGGTTCTCACTCGGAATTCGGCGCCTGGCCAAAACCTAGGCCACCCGTGGCGCGGCGAAGGTTGGCGCTGCTATCAGCGCCGCGGCCCCTCGCAATCGCGGATATTCCTGCGTTGAAGTTACGCGAATCGGAGTACGGTTCGCAGCTTCGGTCAAAACCCGCTCCGCGATCGCTTCCCTGACAGTGTCTTCGATCAAGTTCCAGGCGATGGTAATTTCACCAGCCAGATAAATACAATCGGGATTGACGAGGTTGATGATGGTCGCGATACCTAAACCCAGGAACCGTCCGGTGGTCAGTACCGCCGCCATAGCTTTCGCGTCGCCGCCGCGGGCACGGGAGATCATTTCGAGGACGGTGAAAGCGCTTCTCTCTGCGTCCTGCAAACGTTTTGGACCATCTTTGGACAAATTCCACCCAAAATAACGTGACAGGGTAGCGAGATTGGAGGTGTAAGCTTCCCAGCATCCGTTGTTGCCGCACATACATCGCGGACCGTCGAGGTTTAGTGGCATGTGCCCGAACTCACCCGCGATGTGATCACGGCCCCGGAGCAACTCACCGTTTACGACAACACCGGTACCGACGCCATCTGAGACGCTGATGTAGACGAAGTTATGTTCGCCGATCGCTTCGCCGTTGGACAGCCACAACTGCGCCAGAGCCGAAGCCCGGCCCGAATTCTCGACGAGCACGGCAAGTCCAGTCGCCGCGGCCAGCTTTGTGCGAATGTCGACGTCGCGCCATCCCAACGCCGGAGCATTCAGAATCTTTCCCGTGCGCTGATCGACCATTCCCGGAACTACCAACCCAATACCCTCGCAAGTAAAACCCAGACCCTGTCTTTTCATCAGTTTGCGGACACGGGCGGCGAGGTCTTTCACAAATTCCGGGATCGAAAAAACCGTGTCGTAGGTTTCGATTGCCAGTTGCCGGCCGGAGAAATCGCAAAGCATCAGATAGGTTCTGGTGAAGCGCACATCGACGGCCACCACGAGGCGGTCATGGGTTCTGATGTGCAGCAAGGTAGGCTTGCGTCCGCGCGCCGCCTCACCCGAGGCGCCTTCATGAATCAAGCCCTGGGCGATCAGTTCATGCACCAGCACGCTCACCACTCCGCGGGTAAGGTTCATGCGGCGTGCCAGGTCGGCCCGTGAAATCGGCTGATGCTCACGGACCAGATTGAGAGCGATGTGCCGGTTGATATCGCGCGAGGTAGTGCGCTTGGCAACGTGGAAATCCCGGGTATTGATTTTACGCATCAGTCCGCTTGTTCGGTATTGTTTGAGTTGCGAACAATATCCTCCGAGAAGGGATCTGTCAAGACAATTTTTCTGAGACGGGCTTTATTTTGAAACGTGCGATGGTTGTTCGATAAGGACGTCGTGGAAGGTGTCAGTTCTACGTCAGAGAGATAACACATCAGGCAAGAGGCATTCACAACCACCGTCCGCGGTAACCGGAATCGAAGGCCAATCCGGAGTTGCCGTAATGATTTCGATCGCCTCATGGGAAGCGAGGCCGGTTTCTTCAACTTTTGATCCGGTAATCGAGGGGTTCCACGCGAAGGCTTGTCCTTCCATTACGCGCTCGGTGCATGCCGGATGGGCTACCCAATCACGCGTGCGATAGCCGGCAGCCCCTCCCTGATGATGGAGATGTTCTTCACCGGGGAAACCCGCATCGTCGTAAGCACGCGCGGCAATCTCATACAGTTCAGCGCCAGAGGCGCCGGGTTTGGTAGCTGCCAGGAGCCGGCCCATGACTCCCGCACTCGCTCGCATGCGTTGGCTGAGGTCATCCGGAACTTTCCCTGCACAAACGAAGCGCGTGAGCGAGGCGATCAATCCATGCCGCCGCGCGCAGACAGCCACCATCAAAGTTTGGTTCCAACGGAGGTCGGTCGGGGTCGGATGACGAAAGCGCCGCAGGCGCTCGTCCGCAGCGACAAGTGTGACGACGGAATCCGCGCCGATCCGGCCCAGCGAATCGATGGCGCGATGGGCCACTTCGCGTTCTGATAATCCCGGCGTAAGCGACCGGGCCATTTGGCCGATCGCTTCACCCGCCTCGCGGCCCAACAATCTGAACCGATCTGTTTCGGCAGGTGTGAGTTTATATCTGGCTCTCGCGATTGCCTGATCAACTACGCGCACCGCTGATCCCAAAGGCAAGTCGGAACCGAGGGGCAATTGCTTATCGAACAGAGAGCGCGCGACATCGACAGCAAGAGATGGATTTGCTTTTTCTTCCTCCCAGCCAAAATCAATCGGTTCGTATTCCTGCCCGTTCAATTGTTCGGTCAGCAAACGGGTTAACTCGATTCGATTGGCCAGCACAAACTTGCGCCCATCGCTCCGGATGAGCAGCGAGCCCACGCCCGTCTCACGACTTGCGTCAACGCCATTGCTCCCCCCGGCAGACAACCAGGCAAAGTTTGGTTGAGTGTTGATGAGCACACCGGCCAAGCCCTCGTCGGCCATCAGGCGCCTCAATCGCTCGACCTTTTCGTCGATCTCTTCTTTCACGTCACCTTGCATTGGCGTCAATTGGGCGTCTCACTTGTTTAACGGCGGCACTTGGGCCGCCGAGGGACAAGTCTCTCGTCTAAACGAAGGATTTGATCTTAGTTAGGTAGATCGATCTCGGGCAGTCGGGAACGGTTCATGTCGGAGTGTGCGTGTCTGACGGCGGCCAATCACTGAAAGAGTTCGGCTCAGCTGAAAATCAGAAGGTGAAACTTCCGTAGAACGCGCTGTTTTCTCCGGCCCGTTCCCAGTTATCGCCGACGGTGTGGCCTTTATAAAGTGCGCTGACGGTGTATCCCACTTTGCGTTGAGCTAAAGGCACCAGCGGTGAGTACCAGACGAGGTTCGGCATGCGGCAGCACAGATCGTTGGGCATCGCCTCGACGTTAATAGCTGCTTCAGCCGAACTTACTTCGTAAGTGTTTCCTTCGTGCTTAAAAGTGATCGGAGCAGTGCGCACAGAAACAATCTCACCAAAGGCATCTCGATAGCTGCTCTTGATCGCGTCGAGCATCGCGACCAACTGGTCGTGAGTTGCGGACTTGTCGATGATCAATTCAGCACGGCGACCGGCTTGAGTGTTCGAGAGATTGTCGTCAGAGCTAACCACGGCGATCGCGCGCATGCCGGTCAGATCCACGCCGTTCCACTTTCCCGAAGTAACGTTCCAGGCCAACAGTGCGTCGCGGCCGGTCGTCGTTACCTCGCCGTTGAAATGGCACGCGCCGGCAAACACGCTGGCGGTCCGCACCTCGACATAATCACCCTTGACAGTTGTGTTTTCAGCCTGTGAGCTAAACGTCGCGACGCCCACGCAAACAATCCCAAGCAGCATTATCGTCCAGAATCTTTTCATCTTCGCACCTCCAATACTATGACTTTAGTCTACAACGCTCCGGCCTCAAACGCCGAACGATAGCAGTCACGACCTGCCGTGCAAGACTCAGGATGAACCGAGCCGCCGTCGGGCCCGATGACTTGTTGCGTCACCCGGCACCAACAGTGATTGCTGCCATCCAGGTACTGCGACGCCTCTGTCGGTAAAGCATCAACCATAAAAAACTTCTTCGAGCGCAGTGAGCTGCAAAAAGCACTCTGGGGAACAACGGTCGTGGTGATCTCGCCGGAGTTTTCCTGCTGAGTTGTTTCATTTGCCATCGTAGTTGTCACCTCTGCTTTAAGCATTCACTCCCGCCGCCCTGGCGAGCGCGCGCCGAACCAGTGTCTGAGTCAGGGGGATTTTGTAAGCGTTCTTTTCAAGTGGTTTGGCGCCGTCCAAAGCGATCCGGGCAACGCTCAATAGCACCTCGTCACTCAGCGCCTTGCCGATCAAAGCCGCCTCAGCCCGGGGCACGCGCCAGGGGATCGGCGCCACCCCACCCAGCACCAGACGCGCTTCAGTCACAGTCTTGTTTGCGCTCATCGTCAACGCCGCGGCTACTGAAGCCATCGCAAAATCGAGCGAGTCACGCTCTTTGAATTTCAGATAAGTCGAGTGGGCCGCAAACTTTGAAGCCGGTACATGTATTTCAGTGATCAGATCGTCGTTCTTCAGGACGTTCTCGCGCCGCAGGTTTCCTTCAGCCGGCAAAGTGAAAAATTTATCGAGCGGAATGATCCGTTTGCCGGCGGCGCCCACCACTGAGACGCTGGCGCCCAGAGCCAGGAGCATCGGCGCGAGGTCGGAAGGGTGGACAATGTATGATGGCCCACCGCCCAGGATCGCGTTGTACTTATTCTCGCCCGTGGCGGCGAAACACTCCGAGCCGCCTTTCTTCAAACAAACTGCTTCTTCCAAACGAAAGTACCAGCAGCGCGGTCGCTGACAGAGGTTGCCACCGACCGTACCAAGATTGCGAATCTGAGGCGTAGCAATTGAATGGGCCGCTTCGGACAGCCCCGGAAAGTTGCGACGCACGACCGGATGCTCTTCAAGCTGGGTCAAAGTAACCAGCGCGCCAAAGCGTAATCCGCCCTTGCCGTCGTCGGCGATCCTGTCCAGACCCCGAATGTTTTTCAGATTCACTACGCGCGCCGGGCGCGTGATGTAATCCTTCATCGTAGTCAAAAGATCCTGGCCGCCGGCGATCGGTCGCGCGGCATCATCGGGGTCGACGAAACCGGGAGCCGTCTTAAGAGCGTTAACGGCGTCATCAAGGGTCGATGGACTGATCCACTCGAAAGCTTTCATCCGCTCCTCCTTTCGCTGGTCAGACCCATTAGAATCTTATCGGGCGTGATGGGCAGTTCGCGCACGCGCACGCCGCACGCGTTGAAGACCGCATTAGCCAGCGCGCCGAGCGAAGGAATGATGCACGCTTCGGCGATGCCGATAACGACTTCGCGTTTGTCGTCGTCATCAATGATGGGAACAAATTCGGGCATCTCCAGAGAGCCCGGCAATTTGTAATCACCAAACCCCGGATTGAGTTGCAGCCCAAGTTTTGAGTCCATCACCCGGCCTTCCCAAAGGGCCATGCCCAGCGATTGAATCATGCCGCCGTTAAGCTGACTTTCCATGGTGAGCCGGTTGAGAGGCAGTCCGCCATCCTGCACCTGGACCATTTTGATGGGCCGGACTTTACCAGTCTCGACGTCCACTTCAACTTCAGCAAAGCTGACGCCATGAACGCCGCGGCCTTGCAAGTCTTGCCGCCAAACGCCGTGAGCGGTGACACCTGCTGCCGGCAAAGCCGCGCACGCCTGTTTCCACGAGAGCGATTTCCCGCCGGCCGTGACGTTGCCTCCGCCAAAAGCGATCTCTTCGGGTTTCGCATTTCCAAATAGCGGCGCCATTCTTTCGGCGAGCGCCAAGCGCGTCTTGATGGCGGCATCTTTGACTGATGGCGACAAGGAAGCTGCGGTGGTCGAGCCACCCGACGGATTGGCCGCGCCGAGCTTCGAATTGCCAATCTGCTCGACTACATCTTTTATTTGTAGTCCAAATTCTTCGGCGACGATCGCGCGCGTGTAAGTGCGCGTGCCGGTGCCCAGATCCTGAGTGCCCACTGCAACCAGAACTGATCCGTCGCGTCCGACCGTAACATCCACTTTGCATTGGTCGTTGCCGCCGCCACCCCACGTGCCCGCGCCGCAACCCATCCCGCGCTTGAGCGGCCCGGCTCCGCCACCCGCTCTTGGATTTCGTCCGGCCCAATTAATTTCGCGAGCACCGCGATCCAATTGCCGATGATAGATCTCATCGCGCATGTTCTTCTTGCGAAAAGCTACCGGGTCCATTCCGATCTTGTTTGCGAGTTCATCCAGCAACGATTCCATGGCGAACGAAGCCTGCGGGTGGCCGGGCGCCCGCATCGCGACCGATGAGTCTTCGTTGGTGTGGAGGGCATACACCTCACGATAAAATTCTCCGGCGCGATAGACAGCATAAGGCTGGCCCGCTTGTGAGCCCGGGCCGACTCCGCCCAGCCGGTACTGCGTGGCTTGCACTGCCGCGAGGGTGCCGTCGCTCTTAACTCCCGCTTTGATCTTTTGCCAGGAGCCCGAACGATTCCCCGCCATTACGAACTCATCATAACGGTTCAGCATAAGTTTGACGGGCGTCTTCGTCTGTTTCGAGAGTTTGCAAGCAAGCATTCCTTCGATGCCAATCCCGAATTTTGAGCCGAAGCCGCCGCCCATGTGTTGCACGGTCGCGGTCACCGCACTTTCCGGAAGGCCCAGAGCCTCGGCCGCGTCCCCCGGAATCGTGATTGTTCCCTGGGTCGTCGCGTAAATAGTTGCCGAGTTGCCGCCGGAATAATCGACGACCATTCCGTGGGTTTCAAGACACGCATGATGGATCCGCGGCGTAAAATATTCAGCCTCGACTACCGCGTCGGAAGCGGCGAGGGCGGCTTCGACCTTTTGCATATCTCCAGTTTTTTGCCCGAGGCGCAGATTCTTTTCATCGGGCTTTTTCGGATCCCTGGCCAGAACTTCCGGTGACTCTGATTTGATTGCGTCCTGAGCGCGCACGACATGCGGTAAGATTTCGTACTCAACGACAATAGCGCGCGCGGCGTCCTGCGCGAGTTCCGGAGTAGTGGCCGCTATGGCTGCGACTGGTGATCCGGCGAAACGAAACTCGGTGAGCGGCGCCTGAATGATCGCTTTCACACCCGGAAGAACTGACGCATTACCAGCATCGAACCTTTTGATGCGGGCGTGGGCGTGCGGGCAACGCAGGATTCGTCCATACAGCATCCCGGGCAGGCGCACGTCATACGTGTAGTGAGCTGCGCCGGAAACCTTCAGCGGTCCATCGACTCGCGTAAGACGATGATTGAGCAGAGTGTGCTTGTCATTTGGTCCCCATCCCGGACCGGCTACGTCGTCGACTTCAATCTCAACCATCGTATCGATGCCATTGACTACGCGCGGGACGCGAACCTTTTTCTTCTTCGGCGGGGTCGGCGTGGGCTGTGCTTGAGTTTGCTGCTGTGGCATTAAGTATCTCCGTTAAAATTCAAACAGTCTATGAAGTAAGATGGCCCTAAACGCAAAGGACGCTAAGACGGACTCGCAAAGTTTCGCAAAGAAGAATTCTTACTTCGCGGCCTTTGCGAAAGCCTTTGCCTCGTTTGCTCAAGACATTCACAATATTCATCCTGGGAATTCATCAGATGCTTGTTGCTTTGGCGGCGGCGAGGGCAGCCTCTAAGACTCGCGGGTAGGTTCCGCACCTGCAAAAGTTTCCTTTGCATGCTTCGCGCACCTGGTCGAGAGTCGGATTAGAATTCTTCTTCAAGTAAGCAGAGATGGTAGTCACAAATCCGGGGGTGCAAAAGCCACACATCAGCCCATCGTGTTCGACGAAAGCCTTCTGCACTTCATTTAAGTTCTCGGGCGTGCCGAGTCCTTCGACCGTTGTCAGTTTCTTTCCGACCGCGTCGACCGCCAGCACCAGACACGAATACACCGGCTTGCCATCCATCAGAACTGTGCACGCGCCGCAGGTTCCCATGTCGCAGACCAGCTTTGGTCCGGTGACTCCCGGATCCAGGCGATCGCGCATGGTGTTGAGCAGGGTGGTACGCGGCTCGACCGTCGCGTTTCGCTTTTGACCGTTGACGTCGAGCGCGATTTGGACAGTCCCGCTGACGGGTTCGCCCGCGGTATCGAGCCTTGAACTGGCCGCGATGCCCTCGTGGGATAGCAGCGAGTCAGCCAGCGCGGCGCCGGCCCCGGCCACGCCTACACCTTTAAGAAACTTTCGCCGGCTCGGATCGTAATTCGGGCTTTTCTTTTTGGGCTCGTCTGACATCGGTCTCCTCCTCAGCCTGCTTACCGTAACGCAAACTGGCCGTTTGCGTGCGCAGGCTGGCAGCCTGCGCTACCTCAATCCAATCTGTTAAGAATGACTACATGGTAAGTTGAAATCACCCGGCTCGCAAGGAAAATGCTTTTGCACGGTTGGGGCCGCTATCTTCTGGATTTCAGGGCCGCGGTGATGGCTTGTTCCGCCAGCGGCGCCATCACTTCATAGCCTTTCTGATTCGGATGCAACCCGTCTTCGCTCAAATCTTCTTTCAGGAAGCCCTTCTCGTCGGCCATCGCTGAGTAATAGTCGAGATAGATTCCGCCGTGCATGGCCGCATATTTCTTCAGCCACGCGTTGAGCGCGATGATCTGTTCAGGTGGTCGTCGCTTGCTTTGAATGATGGGTTGGGCGTCTTTATTCTTTTCGTAATCGCTGATTGGAAGCACGGAAGCGAAGACCACGCGAACGCCGTTCGCATGCGCCAGGTCAAACATGGAAGCGAGATTGTCTTCGATGGCCTGCAAGGTCATCGGTCCAGTATTGCCGGCAATATCATTCGTGCCGGCGAGAATCACCACGATCTTCGGTTGCAGCGCGATCACATCGGGCCGGAAGCGAACCAGCATCTGCGGCGTCGTCTGGCCGCTGATGCCGCGATCGATGTAAGGCTTGCCGGGAAAGAAGCCGCCGTACTTAGGATCGTCCCACGAATCGGTGATCGAGTCGCCCATAAAGACAACGCGATTTTCATCCTTAGCGGGCAGGGTCGTTTTCGAATTGGCATCGCGGTAACGAGCCAACGCGGGCCAGTCTCTCAAAGTGGTTTCCGCGCGCGTCGCCCGGTTCGTTACCTCGGTGCATGGATCAACCGGACTGGCTGCGGGCGTCGCGGGTTGTGCGGCAGCGAGTGCGGCGAATGCGAAGAGAAAGAACGGGACAATTAGGAAACGATGCATTAGAAACCTCCGGATAGAGTTTTGAACTCCGAACAAAGAATGATAATTGAGGTGGGTTTGCGCTCTGAACCCCTCTTCCTTTGGGAGAGGGCAGGGTGAGGGATTGAGCGCGCATCTTCATTGATATAAGGGTTGTGTTAGCTAGGCACGACCATCAATAAAAGTCTTCGCCGCTATGCTTCGCACCCTCATCCCCAGCCCTTCTCCCAGAGGGAGAAGGAAGCCGATCAGAGTTACTTCGCCACGATCTCAAACTCGCCAGTCAATCTGATCTCTTCGGATCCAGATCCAATCATCACGCGAAACTTTCCCGGCTCGACCACGAAATGCATGCTGCGATTCCACAAAGCGAGATCGTCGGGGGTCAACACAAAGCTCACCGTTTTTGTCTCGCCAGGTTTTAGGTGCACGCGCTCAAAGCCACGCAGATTCTTTTCATAGGTCGTCACGCTGCTTACCAGATCGCGTGTGTAGAGTTGGACGACTTCATCGCCTTCGCGGGTGCCGGTGTTCTTTACCTCAAAGCTTACCCTGACATTCGAGCCCTCTCTGACGGTCGGGCTACTGCCCCGTTGGTTAACGCTCGACCTGCGGTCGGTAGCCTCAATCTTCAAATTGCTGTAAGCGAACGTCGTGTAGCTCAATCCGTGTCCGAAATAGTAGAGCGCGCCATTCACGCGCGTCTTCTCGCCTTCCCATTGGGCCTTTGGCTTGGTGGGAAAGTTGAAAGGAATCTGTCCGACAGTTCGGGGAAACGTGACGGTCAGTTTGCCGCCCGGATTGTAATCGCCGAACAAAACATCGGCGATCGCGGTCCCGCCCTGAACTCCGGGAAACCAGGCTTCGATAATTCCGGGCACGTACTTGTTGACCCAGTTGATGCTCAGCGGACGGCCATTAATCAGCACGACAACCATGGGCTTGCCGGTGGCATACACTGCCTGGACTAAATCCAATTGGTGGCCGGGCAAATCAAGACTGGTGCGCGAGGCGCTTTCGCCGACCGTCTTCATCGAATCGCCTATCACGACTATTGCGACATCGGATTTCTTCGCGGCATCGACCGCTTTGCTAATCTCATTTAGTTCTTCCCTGGTCAAAGGTTCTGGCAGGACTTCAGTCTCGGGCCAATGCGCGTCGGTGATCTCGCAGCCCTTCGCATAGTTAACCTTTATGCCAACGCCGAGCTTCGTCCTGATTCCTTCGAGCACCGTCACACCCTTCACGCCAGACGGGCCGTAGCGATAATGCGCCGTGCTGTCGTCGTCAGCATTGGGGCCGATCACGGCAATTGACTTGAGCTCTTTGCTCAACGGCAGAATGTTTTTCTCGTTCTTTAAAAGGACCATGCTCTCGCGCGCCGCACGCAAAGCGACCTGTTGAGATTCCGCGGAGTTGACGAGGCGTTCCGACGCATCCGCATCGGCTACGTAAGGATGATCGAAAATGCCCACGACGAACTTTACGCGCAGGACATCGCGCACGCGATCGTCGAGGGTTTTCATTGGGACCTTGCCTTCTTTGACCAGCTCGCGCAGCGGCAAGATGAAATCATCAGGCCTGGTAAAGTTAGTCTTCACATTCAAGCCCGCTTCAATCGATTGCCGCACGGCGTCTTTCATATCGGCAGCGACCGCATGCTTGCTGTAGAGGTATTCCACGGCGGCGCTATCGGAAACGACGTAACCCTTAAAGCCGAAATCAGTCCTGAGTCGATCGGTTAACCAGTACTTGCTGCCGGTGACGGGAATACTGTCATAGTCGTTGTAGGAACTCATGATGCCGAGCATCCCACCTTCTCTAATCGCAGCTTTGAAAGGCGGTAGCAGGATGTTCTCGACTTCGCGCGGAGAGACCTGGGGGTCGGTGCGCGCTTCACCTTCGCGCGCGCCTTTGGCGACGCTATAGACCGCGAAGTGTTTACCCGTGGAGGCGACGGTGTAGTTCTGTTGTAGGCCCTTCACCATTTCAACACCCAGGCGAGAGGCCAGATAAGGATCTTCGCCGTAAGTATCTTCTAATCGTCCCCAACGTTGATCGCGCGATACATCGAGCGTGGGTGCATAGACATTCGTGTAGCCCAGCGCGCGGGCTTCCTGCCCGGTAATGCGGCCCATCTCGCGCACCAGCGCCGGATCCCAGGTGTGGCCCATGCCTAACTCAGACGGAAAACTTGTCGCGGTTGTATATGCCAGACCGCGCAGTCCTTCGTTCGTAAAGTCCACCGGAATACCCAGACGGGTCTCTTCAATAAAGAAGCGTTGGGTTTCGTTCATCGCCCAGACGTGCTTCTTGATTTCGTTGGCATAGATACTTTTCGAACCCTCGGCCCAGCCATTCAAATGCTCGTCGATGTTGGCGATGCCGTCTTTCCAAATCTGTCTCTTCCAAGCGGGCGTGGGAAGTTCGTCCTGCAGTACTCGCTTGTAGCCATACAGCGTCGCCGTCTGACAGGTTTTCTCTTCCAGGGTCATCTGCGAAAGTAGATCTTCGACGCGTCGATCGATCGGCGCTTTCGAGTTTTCATAGACATCCATGCGGCCGTTCTTGTTCAGATCGATCCAGGCATCGTGATAGATGGTCTTCTTTGTGGTGCTCGGAGCCTGACCGAGAAGGCCGGGCGCCGTTAGCAGGGCGATCAATATGAACGAAAGAGTTTTCATCGAGGTCCCCAGGTCATTAGTCATTACCCTTAAGAGTCGAACTGGCCGGCCGCGGATTTTCACGGATAGAACACAGATTAATTATTCGGATTTCAGATCAGTGTTATCCGTCTAAATCAGTGGCCCACTCATCCCGCCGCTTCCACCGGATTTCGCAGCGTGCCCAATCCTTCGATCTCGACTTCATACACATCTCCGGCTTTCAGCAGCACTGGCGGATTACGGAAGACGCCGACTCCCTCGGGGGTCCCGGTCGCGATCACGTCGCCGGGCTCCAGAGTGATGCCCTGCGAGATATATGAAATCAGATAGGCGACCTTGAAAATCATCTTACCTGTGTTTGATGACTGCATTACCTCGCCGTTCAAACGTCCTTCTATCTTGAGCGCCTGCACATCCGCGATCTCGTCGCGCGTGGTGATCAATGGGCCGAGCGGCGCGAACGTATCCAGGCCCTTGCCCCTTGTCCACTGCCCGTCGCCGAATTGCAGATCGCGCGCGCTCACGTCGTTGAGTAAGCTGTAACCGAAAACGTAGTCGAGCGCTTCGGCCTCGCCCACACGTTTGGCCGCGCGGCCAATCACCACCGCCAGCTCTGCTTCGTAATCAACTTTCTGACTGATTTCGGGCAGCACGATTGGCGCGTTATGGGCGGTCAGCGAATTCGGAAGTTTATTAAAGATAAGCGGCGCCGACGGCGGCGCTGCCCCGCCTTCGATCGCGTGATCAGCATAGTTACGGCCGATAGCCAGGATCTTGCTCGGATGCACCGCAGGCAAGAACTCGATCGAATCAAGCGCGAACGCGGTCTCCTGGTTCATGAGACCGCGGGCGGCGCCAACCAATGCATTGATTTCGCCTAACGCTGACTCGCCGCGACGGATCAACGTGAGGGTGTCGGTAACGTTAAGCAACCAACTCGCAGGTTCACCGCCCGCCGCTTTGAATGCTCGGGCTAGTTCGGCGACGTCGCACACAACGTCGCCCGACGCGGTCCCAAGTCGCTGCTTATCGGAATCTCTTGTGGTGAACTGCGTCAGTTTCATTTGCGATTCAATCCTTAAATTAAGTTCTTATTCTCCGAAACTAATACGGAATCGGTCGCGGTCGCGACCGGGTAACCGCTTGCTACCGTGGGGGAAGTGGATCCGATAGTCGAAGACATCGCGTTGCACGCCAAAGCCAACACAAAGAAAGAAGGAATCCTTGGTTTTGTGACTTTGTGTCTTGGTGTCTTTGTGGTGAAAACCAATCATGCGAATCATCACTCTCCCACCAATAGACGTTCCCTAGCTGCCAGGTCTAACTTTGGAACCTTCGTTTGCTCGGCTTTGAACTTATCATCTTTGTACTGGCCCGCGGCGCGACGCATCAAAGGAAACAGAGATTTCCCGTCAAAGCCTCCGATCTGCTGGTAGGTCCACTTTTGATCTCCGATCCCAAACGGATAAAGATAATCCAGCGCTCGCCGAATGCCGCGGCCGTCTTTGGTTTGATAGTTCCATAGATCCACACCGACGTTTTCCGCCAGGCGCGCCAGCGACATCAGGCCTTCCAGGTTCATGCCGCTGTAACTCCAGGCTTTGGTGCGCGCCAATTCCAAAGGTTGACGGCCGTCGGGTTCTATTTGGAGAGCAATCCGCTTTTGCTTTGCGGTTTCGACGATCTGTTTTGCCAGATCGTTCTTGCTCAGGAAGAGCGCAAACGATGTCGCCTGCACGTCATAGTAGGTTCCGTGATTATTCTTTGAAGAGTTCTCTTCGCGGCCGTTCTTGCTTTCCAGCATCCATTGCAGAAACTGTCGATACCAGTCTTCCAGACCACCTTGATCGGCGGCGGTCCACGATTTCGAGCCGGCCAACAATCCGATCGCGTCAACTACATCCGCAAGCCCCCGGGTTTCGATCAGACCGATCCCGCGCCCGGTGTTGACGCCCGGAATGAATTGCGCGTATTCCAGATTTGGATTCATTCGGGTGGCGCGATCAAGAAACCAAGCCCGCAATAGGAGCGTGGCCTTGCCGGCATACTCTTCGTTGTTCTTAAAATAATAGGCGAGTGACAAGGTACGCACGGCGGCTTCCATCTGATCCAGCGTCTCATGATCGGTGATCTGGTTGAGTTCCGGATTGCGTTCGCCGTCGCGACGAATGTAGGGAAGACCGTTTGGCTTGGTCGGGTCAGGCCAGAAGTATGGCGCCTGGCTCATATAGTCATGCTTGTCGCCGCTCGGGGGCGCGACGGCTTTGGTAGTGACCGATACGGGCGACTGCTCCAGAGCTTTGCGCGCGTCCCTTTCAAGTTTCGCGAGCGCCGCGTCGTAAGTTTTGTCGCCTTGCTGAATGCGCTGTTTTGTCTCGGCCAATTTCCGAGCGTTGATGAGAAAGACACGAGGAGACCGCTTTTGTTGAGCACAGACCGGTGCAGAAAGAAGTATCAAGATTGGAATCGCCGCCCGGCTCAACGAATAAATCCTATTCAAAGCGCCGCGCCGCCCACTCGCGTCGGCTGCCTTGTAAAGCACTGCTGTACAGATTTCGCGTTGCGTGATCCCGTCTGACATTGAACCTCCGCGCTCTCTGCGGCGCCCGAACAGTTCGTCTTGCTTTTGGATTCTGATTCGCACTGATCGCCATCGTCCCGGTCTGATCGGCGGGACTTAGTCGTCCTTCGCTAACGCCGTAATAATTGGTGTCCTGATTAAGCGCATGAATCTTACAGTCACTAACGATTTTCCGCCAACGGGAAAATCTTTCGCTCACAAGTCGATTCTGCTGAATTCAGCGGCGAGTGCCGCGGCGATCGGAAAAGGTCTGACGCTTTGAACCGCCGATGTGTTAAATTGCGCAACTTGCCGGCGCGCGAGCCTCCTGAGTTCTGAAGTTAAGGAAGCAGCTATTTTATGAAGCAGGTCGCATGGGGTCTGATCGGTTGTGGTGATATTGCGCAGAAGCGCGTCGCGCCCGCCCTGCGTGATTTGCCGTCGTGCGAATTGATCGCCGTTAACCGGGCCCAATCAGATCTCGCCGCGGCGTTTGCAAAGGAATTTGGCGCGAAGCGATGGTATTTGGACTGGAAGAAACTCCTGCTCGACGAAGAGATCGAGGCAGTTTATCTTGCCACGCCGGTACACCTGCATGCTGAGCAAGCCATCGCCGCTGCTGAAGCTGGTAAGCACGTGCTCTGCGAAAAACCGTTGGCGATGAATGTGCGCGAGTGCGATCGGATGATCGACGCTTGTCGCCGCAATCGGGTGAAACTCGGGGTGGCTTACTACCGGCGCTTTTATCCGGTAGTCGAACGGATCAAGGCGATTATTGAATCCGGGGAAATCGGCGCGCCGGTGCTGGCGCAGATCAACGCCTTCGAGCAATTCAACCCGGCGGCTGACCATCCTCGTTCCTGGTTGTTGCAGAAAAGTCTCTCTGGCGGCGGGCCTATGTTCGACTTCGGTTGTCATCGGATAGAAGTTTTGACAAACATCTTCGGGCCGATCAAGGAAGTCAAAGCGATGACGGCCAACGTAGTCTATGATCGTGAAGTGGAAGACACGGCGACGGCCCTGTTTCGCTTTGAATCGGGAGCATGCGCCGCCCTTTCAGTTTCTCATGCCGTGGCGCAGCCGAAAGATTCGCTGAACATATTCGGTTCGTTGGGTTCGATTCGCGTGTCAGTTCTTAACGAGGGGAAAATTCGCGTGATCGGCAAGTTAGGAGAGCGCTATGAAGCGCATCCTGCGCACGCTAATTTCCACGTGCCGTTGATTGAAGATTTCGTCCAAGCCGCTTTGACTGATCGCGAGCCAAGGGTCGACGGCGACACCGGCCGAGCGGTAGCTTTGATCGAAGAAGAGATTTATGGGACGTCCGAGAAAACTTAAGGTTTTCTCTCTCTACCTTTTCTAAACCCGGAATGAAAATTTATTCTCGTTGGCGGGCGGTAGCCCGCCTCTAAACATTAGAGTTGGTTGTTGGCCGACGAGATCGTAATCGCCTAATATCAAACAGTCAGAGCGTAAAAACAAAATGCCCTATAAAGCTTTTGATCTAACCGGCAAGACAGCAGTTGTCATCGGCGGTACGTCCGGCATCGGACGCGCGATTGCTCGCGGCCTGGCGGAAGCGGGCGCCGATGTAGTTCCGACTTCGCGCCGGATGGAACAGGTGGCAGAGACGGCAAGCGAGATTCGCGAACGAGGTCGCCGTTCGCTTGAAGTTGTCTCTGACGTGAGCGATCGTACATCCCTCTCGACGTTGCTGAGCAAATGCGTTGAGGAGTTTGGGAAGGTCGATATCCTGGTCAACTCAGCCGGCAAGACAAAGCGCACCCCGACGATCGATGTCAGTGAAGATGAGTGGAACGACATCCTCGACACCAACGTCACCGGGACTCTGCGCGCGTGTCAAGTCTTTGGCCGCCACATGCTCGAGCGCAAGTATGGCCGCATAGTTAACATCGCGTCGCTCTCGACGTTCGTTGCGCTTTACGAAGTCGCGGCGTACGCGGCGAGCAAAGCCGCGGTAGCCATGCTGACAAAGTCGCTGGCGATCGAGTGGGCGCCGCACGGCGTGAATGTAAATGCAATTGCTCCGGGCGTGTTTCGCACCGCCCTGAATCAAAAGCTCTTGGACGAGACTGAGCGGGGCAGTGAATTTCTCTTGCGCACTCCGATGAAACGCTTTGGCAACGTCGAAGAGTTGGCCGGCGCGGCGGTGTTCCTTAGTTCTGACGCAGCCAGCTTTATCACGGGCGAGGTCCTGGTTGTGGACGGCGGATTTCTAGCGAGCGGCGTGAATCAGTAGCATAGACTTTCGGTCTGCGATTGAGTTTTCGGTTACCGAATCACAGACTGAAGCCTATGCCCTAATAAAATGACCGTAGCAACCATTTCAGAAGTAGTCGGGCGCGGCGCGCCGGAGCTGGCGCTTTCGCCGGAAGAATTGCGCGTCATCGTCGCCGAAGCTCTCGACGGCATAGCATCAGGTGAGCGCGTGCTCGCGATCGTTCCCGACAAGACTCGCGACGACAACACCGATCTTCTGTTTCCTTTCGCGGCGGAAATACTTACGCGCAAGAGAGTCGCGCAGTTCGACGCGTTGATCGCGCAAGGCACACACGCGCCGATGACTGAGACTGAGAAGCGCGAGAAGATTGGCTGGGCCAACATCGCGAACGGCCAAGTGGGCCACATCTTCGATCATCAATGGAATCGTGAAGATGAACTGGTGACGCTGGGTGAGTTGAACGCTGAACGCATCGCCGAGCTGACTGACGGCCTGATGCGCGAATCAGTACCGGTGCGGTTAAATGCTCTGCTGGCGCCGGGAAAGTACGACACGGTTTTGGTCTTTGGCGCGACGATGCCGCACGAGGTTGCGGGCTTTGCCGGTGGCGCAAAGTATTTTTTTCCGGGTGTCGCGGGTCCCGAGCTCACTCATCTCACGCATTGGCTCGGCGCGCTGGCGACGATCGAAAAGGTGATCGGCCGCGTCGAAACGCCGACACGCCGCGTCATCGAAGCCGCGGCGGCGTTCGTGCCCGCGCAGGTTATTTCTTTCACTTCCGTGTCGACTCGGGCCGCCGATGGGTTGCGCACGCATGCGCTTTTTGCCGGGGATATCTACGAGTCATTTCGGCGAGCTGCCGCAGTCAGCGCCGAAGTTCATATCAAATACATCGGACGGAAATACAAACGAGTGGTGGCGCTGCTCGATCGGCACTACGACGAACTTTGGGTGGGCGGCAAGGCCAGCTACAAACTCGGCAGCATAATCGAAGAGGGCGGGGAACTGATCATCTATGCGCCGCACCTTACCCAACTTTCCGCGACGCATGGCCGCTTGATCGAAAAGTATGGTTACGCGCCGCTCGAGCAGGTGCGGGAAATGGTCGAGGGGTCGGACGAGTTGCGCGCGAACCTTTGTGTGGCGGCGCACCTGGCGCACGTCAGTTACGGCAGCGCCCGGAATGCCGCTGGCCAGCTCACCCCACGCTATCGAATTACCCTTGCGTCAGCAGTTACTGAAGCAGCCTGCCGCCGAGTGAACCTCGGCTTTCTCGATCACCACAATTTTCGTCTCGAAGATTATCAAGCCGATCCGGATACGCTGGTGGTTGAGGATGCGGGCCGCGATCTTTATCTGGTTGAGTAAGAATCCAGCCGCACATCCCACTACGAATTTGCTGATCAGATGTCGACGTTAGGTGTCGCACGTGTTAATCGGGCAGGAGAAGCTGAGATGGCGAACCGCTCTTTAGCGCAAGCAATGGGGCAAGTTTTTTGCGGCTATGCTTGCGGTTGATGCGGCGGTCTCTCAGCTTTTGCCAAATCACTCGAAGGGAGCGAGCATCTTTCTTTGACAAGCCCAAGCCCTTAATTAAGAGAATGTGATCAGTAATATCAAGGACAGAATTAACATCATCTTTTATGATAAGGGCATGAAGCTCCTTAATATCTAAACTGTCAGCCCTGCGAAGGGGTATGGGTAATTGTTCGGCTTCGTTTGGTTCAAGTTCTAAGACGCCCCCGCCGTAACTCCTCCCCAACACCTCAGAGAAGGCAAAGGTAAGTGAGTTAAGAAACGCTGCGGCAACTTCTCTGGCATTAGTACCGTTTCTGAGTTTGACCCGATGGATAGTATCCGTACTCGTTGCTTGGGCTTGATTTAAGATCAGCTTCGGATACCCGTGAATCTGCCGTAGAAGAAACGCATCAGGAATCCACACCGAAGGAACTTTGTACCAATTCTTTCTGATACGACACTTAAATCCCGTATGCAGCTGTCTACGCTCCCCGCTTGTTACATAGTGCTGTGCTTTAATCGTTAGCTTGTCAAAGGGCACGTCAGGCAAATCCAAGAGCAACGCAGGTAAGTTATCGTCTGCGTTCTTTTGCCAATCACGTTCTGAAAAGATAAGGCCCTTTAGATGAGCTGACCGACTAACAATCCTCTTTGTATACCGCTGAAGAGCTAGACATTTTGTTTCTTTCGCATCGAGTACAAAGAAATCGTTTTGTCCCGTCACGACACCAACATCAACGTCGAGTATGTCGCCGATTCTTATTAGTTTCGGATGGTCTTCTAATTCTCTGAGTAACCCGATCTGTGACTTATTTAGAAAGTACTGTGTCCACTTTTCTTTCGAGTGGTCCATCGGCTTCAGTTCACTCTTTACGAAGTCGGTATGCTGGTATGAAGCCAAGTCATCGATCGTGTCTAATTCGATTGTTCTAATTCCCGTTTGACCGCCGCCGTTACGTTCCGCTAAGAGCAATACGACTTCTTGCTGTATTCCTTCGAATACCAGTTTTCTGAAGGTAACGAGAGTCAGTTTGTTGTAATAATTGCTCAGAAAAAGCCGCAACTCTGCAGCATAATTCACCTGAAGAAGTTCAGCTGGAATTACCATCGCCAGTCGGCCATGCGAGTTGAGCAAGAACGAGGATGCGACAAGGAAGGGAACCCATGTGTTCGTCAGGCGGCTCGGGCGCATCCCGGCTTTTGTCATCAATTCAAAGGCCGGGACTCTCTGTTCTTCAAGAAAATTCTGATACCGAATGAATGGCGGGTTGCCGATTACCACATCAAACAACCGCTTGTCATTCAGATGAGCTTTGCAGTAAGAAAAGAAGTCGTCGGTCTTAATAATAGTTGGATTCGCATATCCACACATAACCTCAATGCGGGCAAGAGCTGCTGCTGCTTCTTGACGGTCGATCTCCACACCGTGAATCAAACGCGATGCTTCAAGCCGGGACGCGCCGCGGTCAATCAGAGTCTCGAGTCCGGCACCGAGTACGACCCCGTTTCCACAACTCGGTTCTAGGATTTCATCTCTTGACGACTGGATAGCCCATCTCGCGAGAAAATTGGCGATGGGTTTAGGAGTGTAGTATCCGCCGCGTAGCTTTTGATAGGTCAGCGCTGCCTTAGCCAATTAACAAACTCCAGAACTATTTTTCGTCTATGGCCTCTGCTCCCCCTACAACTTCGGCAGCAGCCACTTCTTCTTCGGACGCTTCATCTACCTCTTCTGCACCGGCATGCGGTGGCAAGCCCTTGTACCGGTTCACATATGACGCTTCAACAAACGAAGAAAACTTTTCAAATCGCAAAGGAGATTCAGCGCTTGGGAAGACGTCGCTAATACTACCATCGTTTGGCTCCCATAGGATGAACGAAATTGCTTCTGCCATGTAGTCGGGGTCGCCCACTCCAACTCGACGTGAGAGTCTTTCCAAAGTCTCAATCATTGCTGAACGGCGGGCCGCCGATAGACAGGGCATTGGGATTATTACCATAAAGGCGACGACCGCATGAGGAAACCGGCTGTGAACAGTTGTAGCTTCGGTCGCCAAGTCATTAATCATGTTTTGCCAATTCTTCCCAACGCTTTTCGTGTCGTTTAGAGTTTTGCTGTCAAACGCAAAACGCACTCCATCAGGCCGATAACCTACATCGAAATTTTGCGGGCGCACACCGCCAATGATTCTGACCGGACCAACTTCGACACAGTCCGCATCCGCCGGAATGAGTTTTCGGGCGTTCGGCTTTACGATAGGAATACCACCGAGCATGGTTGATAGAGCAACACCGACTGCTGTATCGAAAATGTTACCTAATTGACTTGATGAATATGGCCTTTTGCGAGGAAGGGCTTCGTTGACTGCCCACGCGAGACCGAACGGAGCGAGGTCAGCTAAGGTAACCGCGATGGACGGCATAGGAGCGAGTCTTGCCATTTGAAGGGATTCTTTCGCAATCAGCTAAGCGATCGATGGATTTATACCATCAGACCTTACAATCGACTACTTCCTTATGTTCCGTCAAGCTTGCTTGGCCCTTTTCTTGACCCTGTCCGAGCAAAAAAAGCCTTGTTGTCGTTTGCTAGCGGCCTCGGGTTCTTACGCACTACTAATTCGGGTAGTCATCGAGTGGATCTCGGCTTTCTTGTACAGTCTGGTGGTTGATGACGCCGGCCGCGATCTGTATCTCGTGTAGTGTTAGGAGCGCGACTGTCGGTGGAGGGTCCGATTGTTCAGTAGGCCCTCCCTGACGGTCGGCCTTCTGACACTGAACCTTATCCCAGCAACTCGTAGACCTCCGGTTCCTTTGATACGGCAACCGACTCTGTTTGCTGGTTCATCAGATTCAACCCGCCAGCGGCCAGCTCGCCGATTTCCCTCAGCCGGTCGCGTAGTCTTTGGTTCTCCATGCCGAGGATGTGCCTTGACTTAGTGATCTCGTAGTGTTCCAGCGCGCGGCTGACGGTCGTGCGCAGATCGTCGTTGTTCCAGGGCTTGGTCAGGTATCGATAAACCAATCCGGAGTTGAGAGCTTCGATCAGCGCGCCCACGTCGGTGTAGCCGGTCAAGAGAATCTTGACCATCTGTGGGCGGATCGCGACGGTCTTCATCATCAGTTCAATGCCGGTCATTGCCGGCATACGTTGATCTGAAATCATGAGCGCAACATCGTGCTGTTCGAGCAGCGCCAGCGCCTCAGCGCCCGACGGCGCGGTTACGACCTGGTAATCCGGACGGAACAATCGCTCGAGCGTCCTGAGATTCGCCGGCTCGTCATCGACGATCATGATCTTATAAGTCATTCTTGTCTCCTCGTTTTGATCTTCAATTTGATACGGACAAATCCAGGTCCGCATCGATCGGTAAAGAAATTGTGAAGGTGGTTCCGTTGCCGGACGCGCTTTCGACTTCTATCTTGCCGCCATGCCGTTCGATGATTCCGTGAGAGATGGAAAGGCCCAGACCGGTGCCTTCTCCGACCGGCTTCGTAGTAAAGAAAGGATCGAATATCCGTTTGAGTTGCTCAGGCGAAATCCCGAGCCCGGTGTCGCTAATTGAAACCACCACGGTGCGGCCTTCACAACGGGTCGTGATTCGCACTTCGCCGACATCCTGGTCAATTGACTGGCCGGCATTGGCCAGCAAATTCATCCAGACTTGATTTAGTTGGGCGGCATAGCAGTTAACCAGGGGAATCTCGCCATAGTCACGAACGAGACCGATGCGTCCCGATAGGTAATACTTGGAAAGCAAACGCACGGTCGATTCGATTCCCTGGTTGAGATCCACTTTCGTTACTTCGGCTTCGTCCAGACGGGAGAACAGCCGCAAGTTCTGCACAATGTCACGAATGCGCTCGGCGCCGATCTGACAATCAGAAAGAATCGAAGCCAGATCGGCCACGATGTTGTCATAGTCGTTCGCACTCTTGATCGCGCTAATCCTGGCCGCAGCCGGGGCCGGAAGCTCCAACTTGTCATAGTCCGACAAGCAACTCTCCAATCGTTCAATGTAACCTTTCAGCAGATCGATGTTGCTGTAGATAAAGCCGGCCGGGTTGTTCAGTTCGTGCGCGACGCCGGCTGCCAGTTGGCCCAGCGAGGCCATTTTGTCGGCTTGCAGAACCTGGGCCTGAAGGCGTTCCATCTCTGTCTTTTGGCGCGCCAGCTCTGCGTTGCGGTGCTCGAGATCGTGCTTGTACCGGCGCGCATTACGCAACAACATTCGCCTTTCGAGGGCGCGCTCTACCGAGATTGTCAGCACATCCAGATCACACGGCTTGATCAAATAATCTGAGGCGCCAACTCGGATCGCATCCATGACTCGTTGAGTGCGGGCAATGCCGGAAACGATGATTACCGCGGTGTCTCGATAATGTTCGGTGATTTTACGAAGCAGTTCGACTCCGCTCAGCCCGGGCATCTGCATGTCTGTAACGACGAGGGCAAAGGGTTCGCGAGCGAGAATATCCAGGGCCTCTTGAGCGTTGGCCGCCACTTCGCAGGAATAGGTCTCGCCGAGATAGGTGGCGAAGAAAGTTCGCACAGATTCTTCATCGTCGACAATCAGAATGCGGCGGTCATGTCCCTCGGAGTATTCGGAATTACTTAAGGAAGTGGGAGCCGATCCGCCCGGCAGCACCGGAAAGCCAGGCGATCTTTCGATAATTTCATCGAGTACGGTATTCGTCTGGTGAGATTGTTCCGGTGAGTAAATGAAAGAGTTGGGCATAGCGAGTGTCATTTACCGGGACGGTTCGAGGTGGCGAACACAGTAGTTGGATCGATGCGCAGTCTCGGGCGTGCGGCGAGCGGCGGCAGTCCCGTGTTGCCACGATAAAATTCGATGTGTGAATGTTTGTAAGATGCGGACGAACCTCCCGGGCCGCCGAGGCTTCCGATCCAAACCCGGTCGCCTTCGCTGCTTATCTGAAAATCAGCTACATGAAATACAGCCAGGGTAACGTCAGTCAGGTTTCCCAGCCGCGGATAGTAAAAAATTACGGCCGCGTCTACCGGCGAAGGCTGGTCGCTATGTTGAGTAAAGCCGGCCGGCACGTACAGACGTGAATCGCCGGTCCCGTCCGGACTTCCATAGAGGTGCATCGCAAACGAGAGATGTCCGCGCCGTTCGATCCCATCGTCGCCAATTATGTCGCCGCGATAAAACGGATAGGCGGCGGCAAGTCCCGCGGGTTCGAATCCATTGGCGCCGGCGACGGCGTTGGGCCCGCCGAAAATGTGAGCCAGGCTTTTGTCGGAAGCCGCCATCGCGGGCGTGTATTCTCGAACGATTGCGTTATTCGGGAGTGCCTTAGCAAATGCAGAAGACACGACGTGCGAGAATTTCACTTCCGGATTGAGAGCGTTTTCCGGCTGCTCACCGACCATCCAGGTTTTAGTCAAACCTTCCGAGTTTGCCATCCAGGTCTGGGTCAGCGACTTAATGCCCTCGCTTCCATAGTTGAACGTGATTGTGCGGCCGGCCGAATCTACCACGCCGTGCAGCATCAATCCGTTCGCGGTGTAAAGCAGACTCAGAGACGCGCCGCTGGAATCTTTTATGGTCGCGCACCTGAACTCGCCGTCGGGATAGCGCACAAAAATATATCTGGTACCGTCGCTGGTCCGCACGGTCTTCATGGTGTCATTGTCGATGAGCTTGATGTTCGCGTCGTCGGTCGAGATATAGGTGTTCTTGCTCTCGGCCGGTACGAACTCGATGAAATGCACGCTCTTGCTCTCCTTTAAAAGCGAGGGCAAAAGATACCGGGTATGTTCGTCGTCGTAACTGAGGGCCTGGAAAATTGGAAAGCTGAACTGGTCCAACGGATAACTCAGCGAGCGATCCAGGCCTGCGGTCAAACGACTGTTTGGCAAGCCCAGAAGCGACAATCCTTTTTCGTTGAGGTTCCATTTATAAACGGCGCCGGCGGCGTTGATCGGGATAGTGGTTGGTGTCTTAACTTCGACAAACCTGGCTCGATTGCGTCGCGTGTCTACCTTCGCCCGCGCAGAGAGGGTGGCGCCCGTGACCGCGTTGACGACGCAGAGAAATAAAGCGGCAAGGCGGAACGCCCGGGGAAGTATTGAGCGATAGGAAGGCATGTAAGTTCTCCGTGTAAATTTGGCGTGCTTTCCGATCGAAAGCGGGTTGCGTCAAAGACGGTTTTGATAACCGGACTGGAAACTTTCGTAAGAGCTTCAGGAACTAACTTGTTCGCTGATCCGGTTTACGCTTGAAAAAGGGCGAGGTGGCGGCAGCAGTCCGGCTGCCTCTGCAGGATGCGGGAGTTGGAGTTGGTTCTGGCTTGGGGCCGCTCCCGGAACGCGCATCATGGTTTAGTTAAAGGTTTGCTGCGTACGAAAGAAACTTCGCGACTCTACCTCGGGCATTCACAGTGCAACCTTTGTGCCGTCAATTGACGCATTCAAGAGAAGATCGTTGTCGCTGATTTTTCGGTGGAACTGTGTGGCATACACCGTGCTGAGGATCAGTTTGGCCGGAGTCATGGGCTGATAGATACAGCATGATCGAGGCATCTCTCCCCGGCCGATCTACCTGCGTGGTCCGTTTCGCCCTTCGCTCGCCCAATCCCACGAGACGTGAAAAGAATCCGAGGCTTGATCTTTCTATAGCGCGCTTGCAGCGACCGTTGCGAAGATCGATGAACCACAAATTGAAGCAGGAACAAATGCCAAACCACTTAACAACACCAATGCCGGCCCAAAAAGTTTTTCAACGTGCCGACGACGTGACCTACGCACATGATCTTTGCGGCAACTTTACGTTTTTGAATGAGCAAGGCGAGCGCATGTCGGGTTATAGCTGCACAGAAGCCCGCGGAATGAACATCATGGATTTACTAGAGCCGGAAATCGCCGGGCTGGTCCCCGAGCAGATTCTGCGTAATGCGACGGAGCAGGTAGGAAAAGTCTATGAGATCGACATGATTGCGAAGGATGGAACGCGGGTCCCGCTCGAGGTCAGCATGCGGATCGTCTTACGCGAGGGAGAGTCGATCGAGATTCAGGGCATCGCAGTACCGTCGGTGATTCGCAGTCCGTCCTTTTCTTCGGTGGGATTGCGATGTTTGCACAAAGACTTTTTCTTCAGCGGCTCACCAAAGGTGTCGGATCTCAGCGTTCACATTTTTTTGAGCTAGTGTAGTGTCTCAGAAATATCTTTACAATAGGACTCAATGGCTATATGCTGCGAGTCACTATGTGGGATACCTGTGAAGCACTGGCAATTACCGAAGAGCAACGAGAGGTTTTGCAAACCTG